>NZ_FNBC01000088.1 GCF_900102145.1 Thermus arciformis
GCGGAAGTCCCTTGGGGTTATGCCCTATGGAGGTTTTGACGTGTACATAGAAGAAACTCAACTTTTTGGTATACTGAAACCATGGAGCTGGCCAAGCTCAGCCGCAAGGGCCAACTCTCCATCCCCAAGCGCCTCCTCAAGGCCTTGGGCGTGGAGGGGGAGGCCTACTTCCTGGTGGAACTCGCTCCCGAGGGGGGGCTTCTCCTGCGCCCCGCCGGAGTCTACCCCTTAGAGGTCTACACGGAAGAGCGCCTCCAGGAACTCCTGGCCGAGGACATCCTCACCGAGGAGGAGCGCGCCCGCCTTGCCGCCCTCGCCCGTTAGGCTCCGCCGCCTCTTCCTGGACGCCAACGTCCTCTTCGCCGCCTGCTGGCAAGAGGGGAGGGCGCGAGCCCTTTTGGAGCTGGCGCCCAAGGCCAAGGTTCTCCTCCTCACCTCCCCCCACGCCCTGGAGGAGGCCCGGCGCAACCTGGAGGCCAAGCGGCCCGAGGCCCTGGACTGCCTCCAGGGGATACGGGGACGGGTGCAGACGGTCCCCGAGGCCCCGACGGCGTTGGTGCGGAAAGCGCTGGCGGGAGGCCTACCCCTTAAGGATGCCCCCATCCTGGCAGCTGCCTGGAGCGCCGGCGCCGAGGCCCTGGTGACTGGGGACCGGCGCCACTTTGGGCACCTCATGGGGAGGAGGGTAAGGGGGCTCTGGGTGGTTTCGCTGGCGGAAGCCCTGGCGGGGGTGATGGACCTCTTGGAGGGCAAGGGTTAGGGGAAAAGGCCTCAAGGGCCTTGCAACAGGAGAGTCACGGCCGAAGGCCGTATCTTGCAGATGGCGAGGGTCAGGAGCTCGGCCAGGGTAGCCTTCTGGTGCTTTTGCTTTGGGGGGAGCTTGAAGCCCTGGGCCTCCAGGGCTTTCAGTTCGTCATCCACCCAGATGTAGGTAGCCACGAGGGTCAGCTCCGAAGCCGACATTCCGCACCCCTCGTTCCTTGGCCTTAGGATTTTGGGATGGAAACCCCACCCGACCTACAGGTGTACGACCTGGGCCACCTGGGCCT
>NZ_FNBC01000085.1 GCF_900102145.1 Thermus arciformis
GGGCGGAGGGTGGTGGAGACGGTGGGGAGCATGCTCCATCACCTCTTCCCCAGGCGCATCCACGCCGTGACCCAGGAGGGTTTCGTCATCAAAGTCCTTCGTGTGCTACCTCATAGCTCCCCCCTAGCCATTTTCAAGAGCACCCGGCTACGGATGAGGTTGTGGACCAGCAGGATGAGGTTCACCCGGGCCACTAGACCCCAGTAGGACCGAACCTCTATCCGGTGAAGCCCCAAAGAGCGTACCATCACGCTAAACCGGGTCTCGATCCAGTTGCGTACCCTCCCCATCCACTCTCTCCACCCCGTCTCCACCACCTTTCCTCCCCTAAGCCGGTAGGAAGGTGTCTTGACCCCCTGGACCCAGCGAAAACCCCGGTCACCAAGGACCGCGGGCAAACCCTCCAGAAGCTCCCCTGCCCAGGTCTCCCGGGCATTCCCGGGAAGAAGAGTCCAACGAAAGAAGAGGCCCCGCTCGTTCATCACCGGCACAAGGACGTACCCGCCAAAGGCTCCCAGGGGACCCACCCCCACCGCGGCCTCAGGAAGAGAGAGGCCGTGGATACGGTGGCCGTGGGCCAGGGGGATGGGCTTGAGGTCTACCACCTGGAGCAGGCCTTGTCCCCCGGAGAGCTTTAAGGCGAGGTGGGCCAGCAGCCCATGAGCCTTCTGGAGGATCCGGTAGAAACGGGAGAGGTGGGGGAGGGAGGGGAAGTAAGCCTTCAGGGTAGTCTTGGCCGCGAGGTAGCCTTTGGCGAGGTCCTGGCCCTGGCTGCTTCCCCGTAGGGGAACATCTTGCGGAGGAGGAAGATGGCGAGGGCCAGGAGTTCGGCCAGGGTGGCCTTTTGGTGCTTTTGCTTTTTGGGGAGCTTGAAACCTTGAGCGACGAGGGCTTTGAGTTCGTCATCCACCCAAATGTAGGTAGCCACGATGAGGGTCTCTGCGTCAAGATGGTAGAGGGGGTGCTCACGGTCTTGTGGCATAGCACCCCCTCTTTTTTCACACCCTGGGGGGACAGATCAAGTAGCACACGAAGGAAGTTCTCACCTTCGTCCTGGCCCATAACATCAGTCTCCTGACCCAGAAGATGGCTGGGTAGCAACTTGGGTTATGTGTAAGGGTCCGTGTTTAATAGGGGGGCACACCTTAGCACGAGGAGGTGCCCCGTGGACCAGGATACCTTGCGGATCTTGCTGAGGGAAG
>NZ_FNBC01000082.1 GCF_900102145.1 Thermus arciformis
CAGACCCGCCCCTGGAGGCGGCCGGAGGTGGGGTCAAACTCCACCTTGCCCTTCAGGGTGCGGTTGACTCCGCCGAAGGCCCCCAGGGGAGCCCGGGCCTCGTACCGGACCTCCCCGCTCACCGCGTAGCCCGCGGCCCAGGCCAGGCCGAGGAGAACAAGCCCCAAAATCCCCATCGCCGATGCCCGCATGCGCACCTCCTCCATGTCAGCCTGGACGCCTGGCGTAAACCCCGCGTAAACGCGCCGGGGGGGAGGCGAGGCCTCCCCCCCAAACCGACCCACGCCCTAGGCTACCTTCCCCTTACCTCCACCTTGAGGGCGTGGTAGTTGCCGTTTGCGTCCTGGAGCGCCTCGTACTTTACCTCCACAACGTCCCCGACCCGAAGCTTCTCAAAGGCCAGGGGCCCGTCCGGGTCGTCCCGCTTGAGCACCGTGGCCCCGTCCACGTAGAAGCCCAGCGACCCCACGGTGAAGGTGTACGCCTGCACATCCAGGGAAGCGATCGGGCCTTTCACCTCCCCGGAGGGGACGCCGGTCTTGGGGTACTTCACCTTGACTCGCTCAGCGCGGAAAAGGGTAGGGTCGTTGGCGTCCACCCAGCCCTTAACTTCCACAAAGGCCCCTTCAGCAAGCCTTCCCTGGACGGACGCGCCGGAGTAGTCCACTGTGAAGCCGAAGAGGACGAAGGTCATGGCGGTGGGGTCCAGGCCGGAAAGCGGCCCCTCGAGCTCCATCTTCCCGGAGCCGCCGTAGGCTTTGGAGGAAAACTCCACCTTGGAGGCGCGGATCAGGCTCCCGTCCAGGTAGCCCCTTACCTCCACCCAGGCCCCTTCCGCCGGGGTTCCCTTGACCTTCGCCTGGCTGTAGTCCACGGTGTAGCCGCCAAGCTGGAACGTCATGCCACCCGGGTCCAGGTTGCGCGCCTGCCCCTTGAGCTCCACCGAGGGTTGTGCCGTGGAGGCGGGGTAGCGCTCGATATAGGTGGCTAGGACCGCTCCCGTGGGCGTGGGCGTGCCGTGGACCTCCACGAGGTCACCCACCTTCAGGTCGGAGAGGAGGAGGGTACGACGGCCCCCGGGGCCTTTCTCGTAGATGTAGGTGTTCGCGTCGGTGGCCACCTCCCGCCCCATGACGGCGAGGGTGCCCGCGTTCGGGTCCAACTGTTCCACCAGGCCTTTCAGCTCCACCTTGAGGTCCACGGACGCAGCCTTAAGGCGGGCGCCCTCCACCTTTCCCGCCACCTGGACCACCTGCCCGGGCAGGAGCTCGCCGCTGTAAGGTTCCCCCTCCTTGGTCACCGAAGCGGCGCTCACGTCCAGGGCGAGGCCCATGAGGGTCGGGTTCCCGGGGCTACCCCCGAGGATCCCAAGGAAGACCTGCCCCGTGGCGGCCTGGGGGGTCTGCTGGCAGGCCACCAGAACGCCCGCCAGCCCCAGAAGCACCAAAAGCCTCTTCACCATGTCTTCACCTCCTCGGTCGTGTAAGGATTTATGTGTAAGGGTCCGTGTTTAATAGGGGGGCACACCTT
>NZ_FNBC01000081.1 GCF_900102145.1 Thermus arciformis
CCTCGAGGCCCGCCTCCCCGTCTGGGTGGCCGGGGAGCCCCGTCCCCAGGGTCCGGGGTGGGTCCCCCTCTCCCTGGCCGGGGTTCCGGGGTGGGTTCTGCACCCGGTTCAGTCCAGCCTCTTCTAGCTCAAGGGGCTTGACAAGCTAGCTTTTGTGTCATATTATGAGGACGGAAACGGAGGCCGGGACCCCGCCAAGAGCCAGGCCTCCGGGTTCCAAAGGAGGGAACCATGAAGCAGGTTAGCACGCAGGCAAAGGTTCTCACTAGGGACGAGGCCGTTCAGCAGGCCGCTTGGGCCATCGCCCGCGCCCGGGAGAAGCTCGCCGAGCTCTACGGCTGGGCCCTCGCCGGGGAGGCCACGAGCTGGGTGGCCCCCACCCTCCTGGCCCGGGACATCCTCGAGGCCCTGGAGGAGGCCCGCGCCCTGGCCATCGCCTTCGCGGACGTGCTGGCGTTTGGTGAGACCGTGGGCGCCTTCCTGGAGGAGGCCCGCCTCGAGGCCGCCCGCATCCTCCGGGAGAAGGAGCCTGCCCAGCCCGCCGGGGAAGAGGAGGTGCCCTTCTAATGCGCGCCCTCGCCCTTCTCCTCGCCCTTCTCCTCCTCCTCTCCGCCCCCGCCTCGGCCCTCGGCCCCCAGGATCCCGGCCGGGTGTCCCCCCTCTCCGATGAGGTGAAGGGCCTCGGCCCCGGCACCAGGTAGCCCGCGCGGGGGGCGGGGTCTTCCCGCCCCCCCTTCCAGGAGGAAGCCGTGAGCGAGAACCTGACCCAGATCCAGACCGAGGAGCTCAAGGCCCGCGTGGATGAGGTTCTGGAGGCCCTCAGGGACCGGGCCCGGGCCCTCATCGCCGCCATCGCCGCCCACGCCGAGGCCAGGCTGGCCCTCGAGGCGGCCCAGGACGACCTGGAGGACGCCCGCGCCCGGGCCATCCGGGAGGGCCTCGAGGGCAGGAACGAGGCCCAGCGCCAGGCGGAGCTCCTGGAGAGGACGAGGGAGCAGGAGGAGGCCTACAGGAGTGCCCGGAGCGTGTACCGGGTGGCCGAGGCCAACCTGGAGATGGCCCGGGTGGCCTGGGCCCTGGAGAAGGAGGCCCTTCGCGCCCTCGCCGCCCTCCTCTCCCGGGAGGCCTGAGGGAGGCCCCGGCCTCGCCTGCCCCCCGCGAGGGGGGGCGGCGGGCCGGGGCGCGCCCTTGCCCACCACCCGCCGCGGGCGCGGGACTCCCCTCCGGGCCGGCGCTCGGCCCCCGGGCCGCCGCGCCGTGCACGCCGCCGCGGTCCAGCTGACGCTCGGCCCGGGGGCCGCCCTCGGGGGCTCGCTCCGCGCGCCGTGCACGCCGCCGCGCGGAAGCTTCGCCCCCTCGGGACGCGCCGGCCCCTGCCCGCCGTTAAGCTATGGGCGTGCCTAGGCGTCCTCTGTACCAGCCCGAGAGGTTCAAGGGCCTTCCCTGCTCCGCCCGGCTGGTCTGGTTCCACATCTGGGCCCTTGGGGAGGGAGAGTACTCCGCCCGGGAGCTGGCCCAGGAGCTGGAGATGAGCCCGGACGCCGCCGCCCGGGCGCTCCGCCTCCTGACCGAGCGGGGGCTCCTGGAGGTGGTGCGTCCTCCCGCCGGGTCCAGGGCGGGGGCCTACCGGGTGGCCCGCAAGGCTCCTGGCGCTTAGTGCTTCTTATCCTTCGGGGGATAGGGGTCGTTGCCGTAGCTGTCCCTGTCCTGGATTTTGCCGTCCTTTCCGTGGATCGTCAGCTCACCACCCGCTTGGCGGGCTTTTTCACGGGCGTACTCCACCGCTTCCTTCTTCGTGTCAAAGATTTTGGAGGGCCGGTCTGATCCCTCGGGTTTCGCAGCCCACTCGTCCCCGTGAGGAACCACTCGCCAGTTCTT
>NZ_FNBC01000080.1 GCF_900102145.1 Thermus arciformis
GCGTCGTCTATAATGCAAAAGGCCGCTATGAGACGGGAAAGCATAGCGGCCACTATTTTTTCAGATCCAGGGGATAGGTAGCAACTTGGGTTACGCTATAGCCATGGCCACCCGGTACCGATTCGGCCTGGAGGAGTACGAGAGGCTCTTCCGGGGGGTACGGGACGTGGAGCTTTTGGGAGGGGAGGTCTACCGGATGGGCCCCATCGGCCCCAAGCACGCCTGGAGCGTGGCCCGGCTTAACCGCATCTTCACGGAGGCCCTGGGGGACCGGGCCGTGGTCTGGCCGCAAAACCCCATCTGCATCCCTCCCCACTCCGAGCCCTAGCCCCACCTGGCCCTCCTCCGCCCCAAAGACTACGGGTCCCCTGGGGACTAAGCGCCCGCACCCCTGTTTCCCCACATGGGGCGCCAAGGGTGGAACTTCGGGAAAGTCTTTTTGGGGCCCCCATGCCGGCTTAGGCCGGCATGGGGTGGTATTAAGCCTTCCCCACGGAGCCGAAAAGCTCCATGCGGCTTTTCACCACCTCCTTCACCGCCTCCCGGGCGGGGCCCAGGTACTTCCTGGGGTCAAACTCCTTGGGGTTTTTCCCCAGGGCTTCCCGGATGAGGGCGGTGAAGGCGAGGCGCAGGTCGGTGTCGGTGTTGATCTTGGCGACGCCCAAGGAGATGGCCTTCTTGATGTCCTCGGGGTGGATGCCCGCGGCCTCCCCGATCTCGCCCCCCGCGGCCCGGAAGCGCTCCACGAGCTCTTGGGGCACGGCGCTTGCCCCGTGGAGGACGAGGGGGGCCGGGACGAGCTCGGCGATGCGGGCGAGCCGGGGGTGGTCAATGAAGGGCCTCCCCTTCCCCTTGTAGGCCCCGTGGCTCGTGCCGATGGCCACCGCCAGGTAGTCGGCCCCCGTGCGCTCCATGAAGATCCGGGCCTCCTCGGGGTTGGTGAGGAGGGCGTCCTTCTCGTCCACGGCCACGTGCTCCTCAATGCCGGCGAGCCGCCCCAGCTCCGCCTCCACCGTGACCCCCACGGCGTGGGCCGCCTCCACCACCCGCTTGGTCTCCCGGACGTTCGTCTCAAAGTCCTCGTGGGACTTGTCAATCATGACGCTGGTGAAGCCCTCCCTGAGGGCCTTGAGGACGCTCTCGTAGCTAGAGCCGTGGTCCAGGTGGATGGCCACGGGCACCCGGGCCTCCTGGGCCAGGGCCACGGCCATGCGGGTGAGGGCCCGGCCCCCGTACTTCATCGCCCCCTCGGAGAGGGCGAGGATCACGGGGCTCCTAAGCTCCTCGGCGGCCTCGAGGATGGCCTGGGTGAACTCCATGTTGTTCGTGTTGAAGGCCCCCACGCCATAGCCCTCCGCCCGCGCCTTCTTCAGGATCTCCAAACCGGTGACCAGCATAAGCGCCTCCACCCGGGATTATACCCGCCCCCTTATGGAAGCGTGGAAACCCCGTCCTGAGTGGCTGCACGTTGATTTCGCAACACGGGTTGCCCGAAATAAGGCTTGGGAAGATCCTTTTGGGGCCCCCGCTCTGGCTTGCGCCAGAGCGGGGTACTTAATAAGCCTGCCCCGTGGCCTTGGTGAGGAGAAGCCGGAACTCGTGGGGGCTGGTGGCGGCGGAGAGGGCGTCCTCCAGGGAGATGAGGCCCTCGGTGTAGAGCTCCACCAGGTGCTGGTCAAAGGTGCGCATGCCGTGGATGGCCCCCTCCATCATGGCCTCCTTGATCTGGGGGGTCTTGTCCTCGTCCTTGATGAGCTCCCGCACGTAAGGGGTGGCGATGAGGACCTCCAGGGCCAGGACCCGCCCCTGCCCGTCCGCCCGGGGAAGAAGTCTCTGGGAGAGGATCCCGAGGAGGGACTCGGCGAGGAGGATGCGCACCTGCTGGTGCTCGTGCAGGGGGAAGAACTCAATGATGCGGTTGATGGTGCGCCAGGCGTCTAAGAGGCTGTCGTAAAAGGATGGTATCCTTGAGGGGTGAGCTCTAGACGATCTTACCCCAGCGACCTCAGCGATGCGGAGTGGGCCCTCCTGGA
>NZ_FNBC01000079.1 GCF_900102145.1 Thermus arciformis
GGGTTTCCACCCTTTTTAGCCATGCGAACATTATAACATCTCCCATCTCCTCTCCGGGTCCAGCCTGAGCACCTCCCCCTCCCACCGCACTACCTCCCGGTCGGCCAGGAGGTCCCTGGCCCTCGAGGCCGTCATGTGAAGCCGCTCCCTCACCCCGGGGCCGTCCTCCCCCCAGAGCCTGAGCGCCGCCTCCCGCCAGGGGAGGGGGCCCTCCTTGAGGAGCAGGGCCAGAAGCGCGAAGGCCTTCCCCGAGCCCTCCAGGGGCACCTCCCGCCTGCCCACGAGGAGGCCGGGGGGGCTTTCCCGCAGGACCACCTTAGGCTTCTCCGGGGCCTTCCGGGCCCTGGAGAGCGCGAGCCCCCTCTCCTCAGCGAGGGCGAAGAGGTCGGGGAAGCCCAGGGCCTCCTCCATGAGGGGATAGGGGCCGATGGCCTGGGCCTCCTGAAGGAGGGCCAGGGCGCCCTCCTCCTTCCCCTCCCGGCGGGAGAGCTCCGCCAGGGCCACCAGCACCCGGGCGCGGGCCGGGGCGTGAGTGTCCAGAAGCTCCAGAGCCTCCCCTGCGGCTTTGCGGGCCTCCCTGCGCCAGCCCAGAGCCAGGTAGCAGGGGGCGAGCTCCGCCAGGGCCGCCCCCCTCCGGGCCCCCTCCCCGGAGAGGCGCAGGGCCTCCTCCAGGCGCTCCCTCCCCTGGGCGGGCCTCCCCAGAAGCCGCAGGGTGGTGCCGAGGGCCCTCAGGGCCACCACCCGGTCGTCGGGATCCAGCCGGCCCGCCACCGCCTGCCGTGCCCGGAAGAGGGCTTCCCTCAGCTCCCCCCTCGCCCGGTGGACGGAGGAGAGCAGGACCAGGACCCGGTTGCGGAAGCTCCCCAGGGCCTTGGCCCGGACCACGGCCAAGGCCTCCTCCGCCCGGCGCAGGGCCCAGCCCGTCCTGCCCCGGTGCAGGTGGGCCACCCCCAGGCCGTGGAGGGCCCAGGCCCGGCCCAGGTGGTCCTCCTCCGCCTCAAAGAGGTCCAGGGCCCGCCTCAGGGCCTCCTCCGCCTCCTCCCAGCGCCCGGCCCGGAAGAGGAGGGCCCCCAGGTCCTGCCACATCCATCCCGCCCGCTCCCGGGCCAGGGAGGCCGCCTTCCGCAGGAGGAGGAGCCCCCTCTCGTCCCCCAGGTGCCAGCGGGCCCAGCCCTTCAGCCTCAGCCACTCGGGGTTCTCCGGCTGGGGATCCCGGTCCAGGGCCGCCTCGCCCTCGCGGTAGCGCCCGAGCTGGAGGAAGAGGCGGACGGCCTCGAGGTCCACCCCCTCCGGGCCCACCAGGGGCCTTCTCCTGCGCGGCGCCCGGTTTTGCCGATGAGCATCGGAAATTGCAGAGAATCTGCTAATCTCCCCCCTCTTTCCGGCCATCTTGGGGGAGCATTCTACACCCGGAGTTTTTCCTCTGAATGGGGGTTGCCGGCGCCTTTTGTTTTTCAAGTGAAATCTATAACGCCTGTTGGCATGCCTCAGTTGACCCCGTTGACCCTTCTCTCTGGAGGTGGTAGCTAGAGGGGAATGGTCCCACCCTGGAGCCCCACCCCTTGCCAACCCTGGGCCCGGTATAATGGCGGGCAATGGGAAGACCGGGCCCCCAGGGGGCCCAAGGCGGCAGGGCCGCGTGAGGACCAAACGAGAAAGCTCCCGCCGGGAGAGCGGGAGGGCTTCACGATAAGCGAACCTCTTCCTCTTCCTTCACCCTACCCCCTCCCAGCGGGAAAGGCAATAGGCGCCGAGGCGGCGCGCGGGGGAGTGCCGTCCCCGACGCGCGAAACGGGAGGGGTTTATGCCCCAAGAAGGAGTTGAAGGGAAGAGCTATAAAGAACAGCCGGAAGGACTCAGCGAGCGGGGCCGGGCCTTCCTCGAGGCCCTGGCCCGGAGGAAGCGGGCGAGGGGCGAGGAGCTTCCGCCCCTCTACCTGAAGCTTTTGGAGGGGGCCGCGCCTCCCCCCGAGGGCTCCGGGCCCCCGCCCGAGGAGGCGCCTCCCCTGGAGGACCTCAAGCGGGACCTCCGCCCCACCCGGAGGGAGCTCTCCGCCTCCCCACCTCCACCTGAATGGCCGCGGGATCCCTGGGAGCTGGCCGACCGCCTCCTGGCGGAAGGGGAGCGGCGGGGCACCCTGCCAGGGCTTTCCGAGCGGGAGCGGAGGGTGTACCGGACCCTCCTCGCCCTGGGCCTCGAGGTCCTGGCCCGGAG
>NZ_FNBC01000077.1 GCF_900102145.1 Thermus arciformis
GGCCCAGCTTCTTGGGCAGGCGGGTCTGCCCATCACCCGGGTGTTGCGGGTGGTGGCGTGAGGTGAGTACGCAGGTGAATATCCGAAAAGGGGGAGACGGGAAAGCATAGCGGCCACTATTTTTTCAGATCCAGGGGATAGGTAGCAACTTGGGTTAAACGTACTCAAGCTCCGAAGATGGGCCCAAGCGAAGGACCAGGCCGTAGTTATCCCTAACCTCCACGAGGCCGTCCCGCGTTTTAAGGATATCACCAACCTCCAGCGTCATGCCCTCTACGATTGGTAAGTCCTTCTCTACCGCGGAAAAGCGTGGGTTGTTCGCCTCCTTGTCCAGCTTGCCGAAGGACCCGAGTAACCGTGTAAACCGTCATTTGCTTCACCCCCTTACGGGTTAGCCCCAGGGTAGCAGGGGGGAGGTTACGCGGAGGTTACGTGGAAAGGGTGCCACGGCCAGCATCCCGCGTGGCTCCCCGTAACCAGGGCCCCAAGCCCTCGCGAAATCCGGCCGGCCCCTCTAGCGGCGGGGCTCCTGACGGGCTAGCCGGGCCGTGGGGCCGAGGAGGAGAAAGGAGGCGAGGCAGAAAACGCTCCCAGGAGATCACCGGGTCCGTTTCTCCATTTGGCCGAGGAAGCCCCAGGCGACCAAGGCCAGGAGGAGAAATCCAAGCCCCGCTCCCAGATAGACCTCCTCCAAGCCCACCTTTCCCCCCACTGCCCCCGCCAAAAGTGCCCCCAAAAGCCCGGCCGAGCCGCTAAGGAACCTCATTCCACCCCCTACCCGGCCCAGCAGGGCATCCGGGGCCAAGGCTTGCCTTAGCACCACCTCCTGCACTCCCAAAAGGATAGCGCTTATCCCCAGGAGGGCTACGAGGAGCAGACCCAGGGGAAGGGGGGGCTTGAGGAGCAAACCTAAGATGGCCCCAGCGTCCATAAGGAAAAGGAGGCTGAGCACCCTTTGCGGCCTTTTGCCTTTAAGTTTCCCTGCCAAAAGCCCTCCTAAGGCCCCCCCAAGGGAGAAGGCGGTGCTGAGGAGCCCATACCCTATGGGTCCGTACCCGGCTTGGAGGGACCAGAGGGGAAGAAGGGCGAAGGGCATGACCCGGAGGAAGCTGGCTCCAAGGACCGTTCCGGCTAGCCGACGAAAGAAGGCTTCCTGGTACAGCCACCTCAGGCCGGCCAGCATCCCCGGGGAGGCTTTGCCAAGGGGCGGTATGGGAGGGAGCCTGGCTGCGAAGTTGAGAGCTATAAGGCCTAGCGCGCCCCCGAGCAAAAAGGGCCAGGAGGGGTTCTGGACGAAGAGGAAGGCGCCCAAGGGGGCGCCGAGAAGGTCAGCAAGGAGGCTTGCCGTGTAAAGACGCCCATGGGCCTTCTCCCGTTCCTGCGGCACGAGTCTAGGGACCAGGACCCGGACCTCCAGAAGAAGCTCAAGGATATTGCCTACCAGGTAAAGGCCGAGAAAGGTCCATGGACCAATGAGGCCGAGGCTTGTTCCTAAAAGAAACCGCAGGAGACTGCCGGAGAGAAGCCCGAAGGTGAGGGCTTTTTTGCGGTCCGTCCGATCCAGAAGGTAGCCTGTGAAGAGGGCTAAGACGGAGGCACCCCAACCGATGGCGTGTTGCAGGCCAAGGTAGAAGGGGTTGTCTAAGCGAGCGAGGTAGAGGGAGGCCGCAGTGCCTACGGCCCCCCCAGCACAGCTGGCCAAAAACAGGATCGTGGCTAATAAGAACACGCTCAGCTAAGTTAAGAAACCCTCTACTTCCCAGACCACCCCGTCGGCAGAGGAGCAAACGTACATTTTCTCTGAGTCCTGAGAGAACCTTACGCAAGTAGGCATCCTTAGCCCCCTCACGACGGGAGGCTGGAAGAGATAATTGCCGGGTTGAGCGGGGTCTACGGCAATGACTTCTCCCATCTCTGGCTGAACGGCAAAGAGCAATCCGGATGAGGGATGAAACCGCATCCCTCCTAGGCGATGAAGCCCCCAGGCTACCAACGCATCCGGATGGGCAACCAACTCAGAGTAGGTAATTTCCTCCGGCAATTCATCTGGATTTATGCGGAAGATCTGGCCCAGGCTTCCTACAGCGAGGTAGAAGAAGCCCCTTCCAGCAGCATCGTCAATCCAATTTTTGACACATCCTGCTGCTGCATACTTTTCCCACTTGTCGGGCCATGACTCTGGGGGGGTCAGCCCAGGCTCACCATGTCGGGCAGGTATGTCTAGGATAAAAGCTTTGGGCTCTCGCTCATGGTCACCTAGACTTAGACGGGTGATTTGTGTCATGAAGGAAGAGGAACTTTCGCTTACAAAAAAGGTCTCCCCCTTTTTCCCTAGGTTCAGCACGGCTAGGGTGTAGGGGCCCTTTAGGTTTTCGGCTAATTTAGGTAGTTTTGTTGCATCACCCCCTCCGGCGATATCCGCAATAGCTCCTCCCCACGTTTCCACAACGAGAACCTTGCCGTCCTCAGTAGGGCGAATAGCAGCGGGACCCTGTAGATTGTACACCAAAGGTTTAGCCTCCGAAGCGTCCCCCCCTTTTGTAATGTCCCGAACAGTGCCCGCAGTGTGTTCGGAAACCAAAAGCCTGCCGTCTGGGGTCCACTCCATGTGGGAGGGATTCTTCAAACCCCAGGCGAAGGGCCTCACGTAAACCCGCCGCGTCCGGCCGCCGACCTTGACCTCCTGCACTTCTTTGAGCATCTCCTTCACCCCCTTACGGGTTAGCCCCAGGGTAGCAGGGGGAAGATTACGCGGGGTTACGTGGAAGGGGTTCCACGCCTGGCCTCCCGCGTAACCTCGCGTAACCCCAGGCCCTCCGCGTAACCCTCCCCGTGGCACCCTGGCCGACATTCCGCACCCCTCGTTCCTTGGCCTTAGGATTTTGGGATGGAAACCCCACCCGACCTACAGGTGTACGACCTGGGCCACCTGGGCC
>NZ_FNBC01000076.1 GCF_900102145.1 Thermus arciformis
GCTTTTGGAGCTCATCGCCTACGGCCTTAGGGTTCTTCTCTCCCTTCTCCCGCCCCCTCCGGGGTACAAGGCAATTTACTAGGCAAGCCCAGGGGGGTGTGGAGCAAGGGGGCGCCGGTCAGACGCCAGGCTACCCTGGGGAACAGGGTCAGGTTGGCCCTTACCCAAGCCCTTTTTCCTTGGGCGGACAAGAGCAAACGGATGAAAGATCAGGGTCAGCCTTTGACCGCTCCCGCGGTGAGCCCCGCCACGATGCGCTGTTGGAAGACCAGCACCAGGATCACCAGGGGCACCGTGACCACCACGCTGGCCGCCATGATGGAGCCCCACGGGATTTCAAAGGGGCTAGCCCCGCCGAAGCTCGCGATGGCGGGGGGCACGGTGCGCACGCTGTCTCCCACGGTGAAGGTGAGGGCGAAGAGGTACTCGTTCCAAGCGGCGATGAAGGAGAGAAGCCCCGTGGTGACGAGCCCGGGCCCCGTGAGGGGGAGCATGACCTTAAGGAGGGTCTGGAGGGGCGTGGCCCCGTCCACGTAGGCGGCTTCCTCCAACTCCTTGGGGAGGCCCCGGAAATAGCCCACCAGCACCCAGACGGTGAAGGGCAAGGTGAAGAGCAGGTAGGAGAGGATGAGGCCCAGGTGGGTGTTGAAGAGGCCCGCCTGCCTAAGGAGGATGAAGAGCCCTCCCAAGACGGCGATCTGGGGGAACATGGTCATGGACAGGACGATGTACAGCACGGCGCTTCTTGGGGGAAAGGGGAGCCTGCCCAGGGCGTAGGCGGCCATCACCCCCAAGGTGAGGGAAAGGAGGGTGGCGCCCCCGGCCACGATGAGGGAGTTGAGGAGGTTGCGGCCAAAGTTCGCCTGCAGAAAGACGTTTTTGTAGTGGTCTAGGGTGAAAGGCAGGGGAAGGAGGCTAGGGTTGGTGGAGAAGAGCTCTCCCGAGGGCTTGAAGCTGGAGACCACCGCCCAGTAAAAGGGAAAGGCGCTGTAGACCACCACAAAAAGCACCAGGAGGTAAAAAAGGAACCTGGTCGCAAAGCGGCTTAAACGCTTCACTTAAGGGCCTCCTTCCCGATGCTGCGCATGTAGAGGATCACGAAGGCGAAGATGAGAACCAGGATGGCCACGCTGATGGCCGAGCCGTAGCCCAGATCTTGGAAGTCTATGAGGACCTGGCGGTTATAGACGGCCAAGGAGCGGGTGGCCGGGTTTACCCCGCTCATAACGAAGATCACGTCAAAGACCCGAAGGGCGTCCAGGGTGCGGAAGATGAGGGCCACCACCAAAGCGGGGGTGAGGAGGGGCAGGGTGATGGTCCAGAACTGCTGCCACGGGGTGGCCCCGTCCAGGCTCGCCGCTTCGTAGAGCTCCTCGGGAATGAGCTGGAGGCCAGCGAGAAGGAGGAGGGCCATGAAGGGGGTGGTCTTCCACACGTCCACGGCGATGATGGAGGGCAAAAGGAGTTCGGGACGGGCCAGGAAAGCCACCTTCTGGGAAAGGAGGCCGAGCTTAAACCCCAGGATGTTGACGATGCCGTAGACGTCGTGGAGCATCCACTGCCACATCTTGGCGGAGACCACCGTGGGGATGGCCCAGGGGATGAGGATGGCGGTGCGCACCAACCCCCGGCCCCGGAAGTTGGAGTGGAGGATGAGGGCGATGGCCAAGCCCAAAACCGTCTCTAGGCTCACGGAGACCACGGTGAACTTGAGGGTGTTCCAAAGGGCCTGGCGGAAGTCGGGGTCCTCGAGGAGGAAGAGGTAGTTTTTGAACCCCACGAACTCCGGGGCTTCCACGAAGGCGATGTCGGCCTTGAAGAAGGACCAGTAGAACACCTGGGCCAAAGGGTAGCCCGCCACCAGGACCACCACCAGCAAGGTGGGGAGGACCAGGAGCCAGGCCAAGCGGGTTTGCCGCAGGGTGAGCATGGGGTGGACAAACCGGGGGGCTTAGGGCCCCCCGGGAGGGCCTTGTTTAGCGCAGGATGCGGCGGAGGCGGGCCTCGAGGTCCTTCACCGCCTGCTCGCCCCGCTTCTTCCCGGTGAGGACGCTATGCACCTCGGTCCAGATGGCCTCGGAGACCTGATTGTACTTGGCCCCGGCCACGTCGGAGGGGCGGGAGACGGCGTTTTGGAAGACGGGGAGGAGGTCTTTGAACCAGGGGTTCTTGGCCAAGACGTCCCGGTCCGCGTAGAGGGCGGGCCGGGTGGGCAGCCGGGAGAGCCGCACCGCGTTGTCCTTTTGCACCTCGTAGGAGGCGAGGTACCTCACCAGGTCGGCGGCCTCCTTGGGGTAGCGGCTGTAGGCGGAGACCATGAGCTGCCAACCGCCCAGGGTGGCGGCGTTGGGGGCGTCCGCCGAGACCTTGGGCAGGACCGTGACCCCGAACTTGCCGCGGATGGGGCTGCCCTCGCTCTGGCCCAGGGCGTAGGCGTAGGGCCAGTTGCGCATGAAGAGGCTATTCCCCTGCTGCCAGACGTTCCTGGCCTCCTCCTCGGCGTAGCTCGTGACCCCTTGGGGGGCGATGGTGCCCACCCAGCCCCGGGCCCGGTTCAGGGCCAAGGCGGCGTTGCCGTTGTTGACGCTGATGGTGCCGTCGGGCTCCACGAAGCGGCCGCCCTTGTGGGAGTAAACCCATTCCAAGGCGTCGCAGGTGAGGCCCTCGTAGGCCTTGCCCTGGAAAACGAAGCCCCAGAAGTCCCGGTTACCCGCCTTCCGCTCCCCCTCCATCACCTTCCGGGCCATCTGCTCCAGCTCGGCCCAGGTGCGGGGTGGGTTTTTGTAGCCGTACTTCTCCAGGAGGTCCTTGCGGTAGTAGAGGATCCCGGCGTCGGTGAAGAAGGGAATGGAGGTGAGCTTCCCGCGGATGGTGTTGTTCTGGACGATGCGCGGGAAGAACTCCTTGAGCTCGGCCTCCGAGAAGTACTGCTTGAGGTCGGCGGCGTGGGGGGCCACGATGCCCGGCCAGATGACGTCAATCATGTAGACGTCCACGTCCGGGCTCCGGGCGGCCCAGTACTGCTGGTAGAGGGCCAGACGGTCGTTGGTGTCCGCCGGGGAGTCAATGTACTCCACCCGGGTGCCCGTCTTCTTGCCCCAGGCCTCCACCATCTCCTTCATCCAGCGGCCGCCCTCGCCCACGGCGGTGGAGTCGCCGGCCACCCGGAGGACAGGGCCCCCTTGGGCCCGCGCAGCGATGGGCCCCAGGACGAGGCTTGCCGCGAGCCCAACCCCAGCCTTCTTGAGAAACTCCCTACGCCTCATAGATCACCTCCTGTGGAAGCTTTTCCAGGGGGGATTCTACCCTTCCCTGGCCATCCTGTCAACAGCCAGGGGGCTTGCCTAGTAAATTGCTTTGTACCCCGAAGGGGGCGGGAGAAGGGAGAGAAGAACCCTAAGGCCGTAGGCGATGAGCTCCAAAAGCGCCCGCGCCATGGCCGTCCAAGGCTTCCGCTCCCAAA
>NZ_FNBC01000075.1 GCF_900102145.1 Thermus arciformis
GGAGGTGCAAGGTATGAAGGGAGTACGGCTAAAGGCATTTGGCGTGGCCCTGTTGGGCGCCCTCGCCCTCCTCTTTGCGGGCTGCGGCCAGCAAGGAGGCGGTGGCACCCAGGCGCCCACCAAGGGGTCCCTCACGGTGAACGTCACCCCAGCGGACGCCCAGGTCCAGGTGACGGGTCCCGGGGGGTACAGCCAGAACTTCACCGGCGGCAAGACCCTGACCGACCTGGACCCCGGGAGCTACACCGTCCAGGCCAGCAAGGCGGGCTACTTTGACGCCCAGGCCACCCACCAGGTGGAGGCGGGCAAGACCACCACCGTGGTCCTCAACCTCCTCCCCGTGCCCGCCGCCAGCCCCACGGAGGGCAAGGTGGCGGTCCTGGTGGTGAACGGGAACGGGGCGCCCATCGCCGGGGCCACGGTGTCGGACGGGACCAACAGCGCCACCACGGACGCCCAGGGCCGGGCGGACCTCACCTACACCGCCGCGGGCGCCTACGCCATCAGCGTGAACAAGAGCGGCTACCTGGGTGACGCCAAGCTGGCGAGCGTGGAGCTGGGCAAGGTGGTGGCCCTCACCTTCAAGCTCCAGCCCGAGCCCACCCCCGCCCCCACCACGGGCACCCTGGTGGTCCACGTCTACGGGGCGGACACCGGCCAGACCCTCACCGGCGCCAGCGTCAGCTCTGACCCGAGCCTCACCTTTAGCGGTAGCGGCGGCCTCTTCACCGCCACCGCCGCCCCCGGCACCTACGCCGTGACCGCCAGCGCCGCGGGCTACCTTGATGGGAGCCGGGCCGCCCAGGTGGAGGCGGGCAAGACCACCGTGCTGAACCTCGGCCTCCAGAAGGACACCGCCTCCGGCCCCGTGGGCGCCATTGAGATCGTCTCCGTGACCGACCAGTGGGGCCAGCCCCTGCCCGTGAATCGGGAGGACAACCCGGCCAAGGACGTCAACCTCTACGCCTCCCAGACGGAGGAGCCCGTCTGCGTCACCGTGCGGGTGACCAATGGCGGCCAGCCCGTGGCGGGCGCCCGGGTGCGGGTGAGCGCCATCTCCTACGGGGAGCACGCTGCGCTTCTCTACAAGGGCTGTGAGACCCAGAACGTCACCGAGCTGGACTTCGTGATGACCGATGCTAACGGCATCGCCAAGTTCAGCTTCCAGGGTATTGGCGACTACGAGGGGATCTCCCCCGGCCTTGTGAAGTTCCTCATCTCCGCCAGCGAGGAGGGCTCCGGCTGGACCGCCCGCTCCAAGGAGTTCAAGGTCTTCTTCTACAACATCACCCACCTCTACCTCCGGGACGGCGGGAACGACGACGCCCTTCTGACCGGGGACGATGTCGTCCGCTACAGCGGGCGGCGCACCGGCGCCGACCTCGGCACCATCGTCAACGCCTTCAACTTTGACAGCAACCCGGTGAACCGCCACCTCTTCCGCGCCGAGGTGCGCCGGAAGCAGCCCACCACGGATCTCCTCCCCATCACCGGCTTCGGCTACGTCCGCTACGAGCTGGTGGGCGGGGACGTCTCCAAGGTGGACCTCTGCGACATCAGCCCGGCCACCTGCGCCGCCGCCATCAACGACACCGACGGCTCCGGCATCTACCTCCAGCCCAAGTCCAGCGTCCACCCCAACGACCTGCCCATCAGCGTCCGGGTGAAGGCCACCCTGTACGTGGTGGTCACCTACGGCTCCAGCGAGTACACCTTCGCCCTCAAGGACTTCACCTTCACCAAGACCTGGACCGGCGCCGCCCTCGCCATTGAAAAGAGCGGCCCCACGGTCATCGGCTGGAGCGGCACCGACCACTCTCCCAACGACGTCACCCTGGTGCAGAGCGGGGCCGGGGTGCCTAGCGGGGCCACCTACACCTACACCATCACCGTCCGCAACCTGAGCACCACCGAAACGGCCAACAACGTGGTCGTCACCGACCTCCTCCCCGCCGAGCTCGGCTTCGTCTCCGCCTCGGCCGGCGGCACCTACGACCCCATCCTCCACACGGTCACCTGGGACTACACCACCACTCCCGCCCTCACCTCCATCGCTCCCGGCGGCTCCGTGAGCGTGACCGTCACCGTCTACGCCCGCCACAAGCCGGGCTACGTGTGGAACGACAAGGACGGGGACATGGCGACCGACGGCGACGAAAACCTGAACGAGCCCGGCTACTACTACTCCCTCCGGCCGCCCGCCTACGGCACCACCAGCGCCTACCCCGACCCCTACTCCTTTGACAACCGCGCCGTGGCCCGGGGCGACAACACGCCCGAGGCGAGCACGGCCAAGCGGATCTACGTGGTGCGGCCCTTCTTCACCCTGACCAAGACGCCGAGTAGCGCCACCGTCTTCCAGGGCGACCGGGTCCGCTTCACCCTGACCGCCACTAACCTGGACCGGGCCGAGGCCCCCATCAGCGACGCCGACTACCAGGCCCTCAAGGCCGCCTACCCCGTGGAGTACGCCGCCGCCCTCACGGGCTACAGCCTGAAGGTGCGCGACCTCTTCGGCGAGGGCCTGGACTTCGTGAACGCGAGCCCGGCGGGCGCCCTGGACCCGGAAGGCAAGACCCTGGAGTGGGACCTCGGCGACCTGGCCCTTGGGGCTTCCACGAGCATCATCGTGGACCTCCGGGCGAGCGAGGAGGGCACTTGGGGGAACTGCGCCCGGCTCTACGCCTGGAACCTGAACCAGTTCCTCTACGATCCCGGCCCGCCGCCCTACCCGCTCTGGAACGTGCCGCCCACCCAGCTTGAGCCCACCACCGGCACCGACCCCAGGCCCAGCCCGCCCTACACCCCGGAGACCGCCAACCCCGACACCGTGGGCAACTACCTGGAGGATTGCGCCACCGTTGATGTTCAGGCGAGGCCCACCGCCTACGCCCTCGCCATCAGCTCCCTCGGCGAGTTCAACAGCCTGACGGGCGGCACCTCCACCGACCCGGTGGCCGAGGGCAGCGACTACTACTACCGCTTTGAGGTCCGGGCCTGGGAGGGGAGCTCTGGGCCCCAGAACAACGTGACCCTCCAGCTCACCCGCACGGCCGGGAACTCCACCTTCGCGGGCACCGGCGTGAAGGGCGTGGACTTTGAGGTGGAGCTTGACCCCGACGGGCCCTTCGGCCCCGCGTCCTACGCGCCCGTGCTGAGCGCCGACGTGCAGGTGCTTGCCTGGGGGTCCACCGGGGTTCAGCTCCGCTACCTCCCCAGCCTCGCCCCCGGGGCCACCCTGCGCTTCAGCGTGCGGGCGAACGCGGTGAACGGGACGAACACCACGGTCCAAGCGGACGCCTCCAGCACCGAGGCGCCCGGCCCCTACACCGTCACCGAGAACACCACCATCATCCCCTAGCCTAGGGCCGAGGCCCGCCCCCCGCCCCCCACGGGGCGGGGGGTGAACCCGGACAGACACATGTGAGACTGGACGAGTAAAAATGTGGGGACCACTCCAGAAGAGAGGGGGTCCCCACGGATGCAGCTTACCACGGTT
>NZ_FNBC01000074.1 GCF_900102145.1 Thermus arciformis
CCTGGGGGGGTACCGCTTTGGGCTTCTTCATCTTGACCTCCCGGATGGGGTCATCCTACATCAAAGTTGGCGTCTAGTCTAGGGGGTCCACATCCCTGGGCGGTGGGCCCCTGGGTGAAGGTGCCTCCCTGGAGGGCGAGCTGCACCTGCCCCCCGGGCGTGTTCACGGAGCCCGTGTTGCCCCCGCCTCCGCCACCTCCACCACCACCGCCTCCAGAGCCGCCAGGAGGGGACTGGGGGCAAGCGGTGAGGAGGAGGGCGAGGCCCGCGAGAAGTCCTATAGCCGCCGTCTTCCGCTACATGTTCTGCCTCCTTTCGGGGACCCCTGGGGTTCCTAATCCCATCCTCGTCAGGGGGGCTTACAAGGAGCTTAAACGCCCCCCAGGGCCCCCCTCTCAGCGCACCTGGAAGAGGAGGAGCTTTTCCATCGCGTAGCTGGCGTACGCGGCCTGGCTCTCCCGGACCGCCATCCGGTACTCGTACTTGAGGAGGCCGGTCCCGACGTCGTAGGCGAGGAGGTGCACGTTCCCCGAGGTGAACTCCTTCCCCCCCGTTCCCCCGGTGTAGGCGTACCCGTCCTCGGGCTGGCCGTCCCCGTCAAAGTCGTCAGAGTACCGCCCCGCCAGGTACAGGGTGCCGCTCGGCGCCAGCCCCGGGGTGGGCGGGGGCAGGATCCAGCTTAGGTAGGGCTTTCCCGGGAAGACGGGGCAGCGGAGCCCGTCCATGGCGGGCCTCCCCTGGGGGTCCAGGAGCTCGCAGCTCGGCGAGACCCAGTAGGTGGTCTCAGGGGCCCCGCGCTCGTCGTAGGTCACCCCCCGGTACACCCCCTGGGGGGTGCGCTCTAGGGTGAAGAGGAGCCTCGGGGAGACGGGTCTCTCCCGCAGGACCTGCCCCGTGCGCGGGTCCCGTTCCCGCTCCACGCCCCCCCGGACCTCCACCCGGTAGGCGGGTCGGGTGAGGACGGCCTTGCCGGGAGCGGGGTAGCCCGCCGAGGCCGCGGCCACACAGGCCTGGAAGCTGAAAAAGTCCATTCCCGGCGGGCAGACCGAAAGTGAGGCCGCCACCTGCTGCAGGCAGAGGGCGTAGGCCCGCCCCACTTGGGTGAGGTTGCCCTGCTGGAGGTAGCCCTGGCACTGGGCGTGGACCTGCTGCCGCAGGGCCTCGTAGGGGCCGAAGCTCGGCGGGTAGAAGACCTGTTGCGCCAGGGCGTAGAGGCCCAGCCCCAGGGCCAGGGCCTTAAGCCAGGGGACGCGCTTACCTCCGGTCATGCTTCCTCCTTTCTCCCTTTCCCTTCTGCAAGCCTCTGGAACTCCGGGTCCAGGGGGTTGTAGCGGCCTTTGGGCCTGCGGTAGTAGGAGGCGATGTCGTGAGGAAAGGCGTCCAGCCACCAGAGGAAGAGAAAGCCCCCCAAGGCGAACAGGACCAGGCCCAGGGTCTCCGTGGCCTGGGGGAGCATGAGGAGGAACCCCAAAAGGGCGAGCCCTAGGGCCCCGTAGATCCGCCGAAAGTGCCCCCGGTAGACCCCAAGGGCCCAGGCGTGCACCCCCTGGGCCTCCCGGGGCGGGTGGAGGCCGCCCCAGAACCAGACGGGCCCCCGCTGCTCAAGGAGGTAGGCCTCCAGGCCCGGCACCTCCCGCCAGGCCACCCCCAGGTGGGCCAGGGCCTCGTCCCAGCCGGGAAGGCCCAGGGGAAGGGGGAGGCCCTCCCCGCCGAAGTCCAGCCAGAGGCGGTTGCGCAAGGGCTCCAGCCGCGCCTCCTGGAGGCGCTCCCGGGGGAAGAGGCGCCCCTGGTGGCGCACGCCCTCGGGCTCCAGGGTGAGGGCGTAGCCCGTGCGGCGGTAGTGGACCAGAAAAGGCCCAAGGAAGAGGAGGCCGAGGAGGGCGAAGAGGGGCTCCCCGGCCTCAAGCCCCAGACCCAGGAAGACGATCCCCAGGACCAGGGCCCACCAGAGGCGCCAGCGCGCCCCAGGGGGAAAGGCGAGCTCCCGCATCCGTACCTCCTAGAAGCCGATCCAGTCGGCGAACGCCTCCAAGGTCTCCCTGAAGGTCTCCAGAAACTCCCGGATGGCCCCGTCGGTGACGCCCCCCTCCAGGTCCAGGTCGGCCTCCACCACCGGGTCCCCGTCCTCGTCCAGGTAGGCCCGGGAGAAGAGCTTCTCGCGGTTCCACTCGTTGATCCTGGCGTGGTCCGGCCGCTTCTCCGGGGCGAAGCCGGTGAAGCTCCCCCCGAGGAGGAGGGCCAGGCACCGGTCGCCCTCGCAGCGGAGAAGCAGCAGGGTGGCCTTCAGGTCGCCGAAGTAGACCACGAAGTAGGGCCCCTCTTTTCCGTCCTCCCGCTCGTGGCGGAAGCCCCAGGCCTTCAGGAGGGCCTCCATCTCCCCCACGGTGATGGAGGTGCGCACCCCCCCCTGGGCGAGGGCCGGGGCCAGGAAGAGGAGCCCCAGGGCGAGAAGCCACCGCATCAGCGCACCTCCTTCAGGGTGTAGCGGGTGCAGGGGTTGGCCTTCTTGGTGAGGTCGCAGTAGACGTAGTAGGACATCCAGCCGTCAGGGCGGTAGGCGATCTCTAGCCGCATCTCCTCGTCCTGGTAGCGGTAGACGGCGAGCCCCCCTTGGTCGGACCGCTAAAGCTCTAGGCCCCCCACCTCCCGCCGCTCCGTGTGCCAGACCGGGGGCAGGAGGACATCCTCCCCTTCCTGGAGGCCGAGGCCGTCCAAGACGTAGGTGGCCTCCTCGTTGCCCCCGGGGTCCTCCACCACCTCCGTGACCCGCCAGCGCCCCGCCCCCTCGGGGGCGATGCGGTAGCGGAGCCCCCCTAAGACCGCGGCGAAGCGCTTCCCGTCCCCCACCTTCTTGGCGTACCCGGAGCTGGGCGTCCTGCTGGGCCAGGCGCTGGAGGTTCTGCTGGTGGAAGGCCTGGAGGTCCCCCTGGAAGGAGGTGGAGGCGGCGTAGAGCTCAGCCCCCGAGGGGTGAAGGAAGACCGCCACCATCCCCCCCTGGGTCGGCGCCTCCCCCGCAGGCTGGAACCCCGCTGGGACGGGGAAGCTCATCCCCAGGGCCGGGTTCTGGTAAACCTGCCCCTGGCCGGGAAGGCCCGGGGGCGTGGTCGGGGCCATGGGGCCCGGGGGGAACTGGGCCCAGGCCCAGGCCAGAAGGGTCCACGTCGCCGCAAGGAGCCTTTTCATTCCTCACCTCCCCTAGCGCCCGGAGCCACCGCCAGCGGGCACCCATGCCTCGCGAGCCCTCCTCCGAGGGGAACCGCTTTCCTGCCGCCTCGTCCCGAAACCTTTCATGCTTCCCTCCTTTCTCCCTCCATCCTCCTTACCGAGCCTTACAAACTTCTTAAACGGACCCCCACGACCACCCGGAAAGCCCAACCCCCATCCCCTGGTCCATCGCTTCCTCCGACTCTCCTCGGCCCGGGCCCTGGCCTCCTCCATCCTGCCCCGCTCCAGATAGCCCAGGAGCACCGTCAGGGGGGTGCGGGAGGGGATGCTTGGCCCGAAGGGCCAACACATTTGCGTAAGCAAGTGGAGGTGCCGGAGACTCCGCGGAAGGAGGGGCTCAAGCCTTTGCCCAAGCGGTGGGTGGTGGAATAGCTGTCCATGGAAAACCTTTACGACAGCCTTTAGTAAATCGCCACATGCCCAAGGATCGGCGGCAGGGAGAACCCAACCTCCCGCGCTACCCCATTACCTGGGCTTGCCTAGTAAATTGCCTTGTACCCCGGAGGGG
>NZ_FNBC01000071.1 GCF_900102145.1 Thermus arciformis
CTGACGGGAACCTGAGGCGCCACCTCACCCTCTCCCTGGAAGAAGTGGACCGGGCGGAGAACAGGGGAACCAAGGAACTCCTCCTCTGGAAGATCGCCCACCAAGCCGTCTCCCTAGCAGAGGAACACGGGGTGGCCATCGCCACGGAACGCCTGAAGTACCTGAGGAAGTCCAGGAGGGGTGACGGCTCGGGAAGGGCCTTCCGCGGGAAGCAGCACCGCTTCGCTTACGCTTCCCTTCTCCGGAAGGTCCACTCCCTAGCCAGGAGGAAGGGCATCCAGGTTGTGGAGGTCAACCCGCAGGACACCTCCACCATCGGGATGCTCAAGTACGCCCCCCAGCTTTCCCTCTCCAAGGACGTGGCCGCCGCTTACGTCATCGGGAGGAGGGCCTTGGGGTTCAGGGAGAAGCTTCCCAGGGGGTACGAGAGGCTTCTCCGGGACGAACGCTTCAGGGGTCACGTCCAGGGCTTCTACGCCTCCAAGGTGCAGGAACTCCGGGCCAAAAAAGCCCAGGAGCGCAACCCTTACCTGAGGCGCAGGCTTTCCCGGGAGATCGGGAGGGCGAAGCGCCACCTGGCCTTGTTTTCAAGCCTTCAGGGCTCACCGGGGAGCCAGGAGGGGTCAACCGAGGGAAGGGTCACGGGCGAAGCCCGTATCTTGGCCCCCCTTTGGCGCCAATCCCTGGCGGGTCCTGAGGGCAGGCACTTGCAAGATAGGCCCTACGGGCCTGACCCTTCCCCTCCTTGGGCGCGAGGTGCCGAGGAACCTCTCTCCCCTCAAGCCCATCCTCTTCGGGGGATCGTGGGAGGGGTGGGTCAGCCCTGAAAGGGCTACCTTGGAGGGAAGCTTAGGTCCCCATCCTGGTGGGGGGCCGGAGTGCGCTAATGTGCACTCTACTTGACCAGGGAAGAGGCGACCCTGGCCTTGGAGGTGGCCCTGGAGAGCCCCCTCGAGGCCCCCGGGGCCCTGCCCAGCTACGAGGCTTTCCTGGCGGCCTTTCCCCCGGGAGAAGGCCCCTGGGCGAGGCCCCTCCGCCAGGCCCTTCTGGACCTCAGGGCCCTCCTCCTCGCCACCCCGGAGGGCCCCGTGCCCGCCGCCGGGATTCCCTGGTTCGTGGCCCCCTTCGGCCGGGATAGCCTCCTC
The DNA here is from genome assembly GCF_900102145.1 of Thermus arciformis. Taxonomy (GTDB): domain Bacteria; phylum Deinococcota; class Deinococci; order Deinococcales; family Thermaceae; genus Thermus; species Thermus arciformis. Next base: position 1,146 of record NZ_FNBC01000071.1, read on the forward strand.
ACCGCCTTCATGCTCCTCCCCTGGGGAAAGGAGGTGGCAAGGAGTGTCCTCCGCTACCTGGCCAAGCGCCAGGGCGCGGTGTGGGACCCCTTCCGGGAGGAGGAGCCCGGCAAGATCCTCCACGAGGTGCGCCTGGGGGAGCTCTCCCGCACCGGCCGGGTGCCCTTCGCCCGCTATTACGGCACCGTGGACGCCACCCCCCTCTTCCTCGTCCTCCTGGGCCGCTACCTGGACCTCACCGGGGACCTCTCCCTGGTGCGGGCGCTCAGGCCCCACTGGGAGGCGGCCCTGGGCTGGCTGGAGCGGGCGGACCTGGACGGGGACGGCCTCCTGGAGTTCGCCCCGAGCGGCACGGGGCTTGCGGTCCAGTCCTGGAAGGACTCCCACGACTCCATGAGCCACGAGGACGGCCGCCTGGCCGAACCTCCCCTGGCGGTGAGCGAGGTCCAGGGCTACGCCTACGCCGCCCACCTGGCTGCAAAGGAGCTCTACCGGGCCCTTGGGGAGGAAGGAAGGGCAAAGGAGGAGGAGAAGCAGGCCCAGGAGCTCTTCGCCCTCATCCAGGAGCGCTTCTGGCTGGAGGAGCTTGGGACCTACGCCCTGGCCCTGGACCGGCATAAGGAGCCCCTTCAGGTGAAGGCTTCCGACGCGGGCCACCTCCTCTGGGCCGGGGCCGTGCCCCGGGAGCTTGCGGCCAAGCTCGTGGCCACCCTCTTCTCCGAGGAGATGTGGTCGGGGTGGGGGCTTCGCGCCCTGGGGAGCCGCGAGGCCCGCTACAACCCCCTCTCCTACCACAACGGCTCCGTATGGCCCCACGACACCGCCCTCTTCGCCGGGGGGCTTTTCCGCTATGGGCTCAAAGAGGAAGGGTTGAGGGTGGCGCAGGCCCTCCTGGACCTGGCCCATTCCCAGCCCGACCTCCGCCTCCCGGAGCTCATAGGGGGCTTCCCCCGGGAGGAGGGCCTTCCCCCCGTGCCCTACCCCGTGGCCTGCCGCCCCCAGGCCTGGGACCCGGCGGCCCTCGTCTACCTCCACGCCCTGGCCGGGGGTTTCCGGGCCTGGTAGGGGAAGCGGGCACGAGGGCCTGCCCCCGGGCCTTCCCCCTCGGTTGCCCTTAGAGTTCCCCCTTGAGGAAGGCCCGCACCAGGCGGTGGAAGGCCGCCGCCTGCTCGATCTGCACCCAGTGGCTCGTCCGCCCCAGGAGGACCAGGTGGGCGTTTGGCAGGTGCTCCATGAGGTAGAGGCTCGTCTCCACGGGCACGATCCCGTCCCGGTGCCCGTGGAGGATGAGGACGGGGTGGTCCATCCGCCTGAGGGCCGAGGGGGGCACCACCAGCTGGTCAATGGCCTCCTGCCTCGGCCTCGGCCACATGGCCTCAAAGCTCCGCCGCACCTCGGGCCTCAGGGCGGCCTCGAGGCGCATCCGGGCGATCTCCTCCAGCCGGTCCCTGACGAACCCCTCGTCAAAGGCGAACCAGCGGATGGCGTTCCTCATGGCGCCCAAGGTGGGGTCCTCGTAGAAGCCCCAAAGGCGGTCCAGCTCCGGGGTCAGGCGGAAAGGACCCCCCACAGGCCCCATGAGGACCACCCTCCCGAAGCGCTCCGGGGCCTCCATGAGGAGGTGCAGGGCGATGGCCCCTCCAAGGGAGTTCCCCACCAGGTGGGCCCGCTCCAGCCCCAGGGCGTCCAAAAGCCCCAGGAGCTGGTCCAGCCAAAGCCGCATCCAGGCCCGCGCTCCCCGGGGGGGCGGCTCGGGGTGGGTGCTCTCCCCGTAGCCCACAAGGTCCGGGGCCAGGCAGAGGAAGTCCCGCCCGAGCTCCGGTAGGGCCAGCTGCCAGTTGGAAAGCCCCGTGGCCCCCGGCCCCGAGCCGTGGATGAAGAGGACCGCCTCCCCCTCGCCCGCCCGGTGGAGGTGGGTTAGGAAGGCTCCCGTGGCGACCTTGACGCTTTCCATGTCTACCTCCCCTTCACCTGAAGGTCACCACAAGGTCCTTTTCCAAAGCCTCGGCCACCCTGCGCAGGGTGCTCAGGGTGTGGCCGAAGTACAGGGGGTCTAGAATCCGGGTCACCACGGAAGGGGGAACCCCCATGCGCTCGGCCAGCTCCTTCCGCTTTAGGCCCTTGCGGCGAAGGGCCTTCTCGATGGCGAGGCTAACGGGGTTCACCGGGCTCGGCCGGATTTCCACAGGGATAAGGCGGTCCCGCTCCTCCTCCAGGTCCGGAGGGGGAGTGGCACCAGGCCTGGGGAAGGGACGCTCCTCCACCTCCAGGTGGGCGAGGTAGTAGGCCACTCCCTCTTCTAAGGCCTTCCGCGCCTCCTCTACGCTGGCCTTTCCGGCCACGAAAACGGGAAGGTCCACGCAGAAACCGCCGTAGGTGCCAGATTCAAGATCGTGTTCGATGTAGCAGGGGTAAGTTACGTCCCAAGATTTAACCATGGTTGAAAGCCTCTATCCCACATTCCGCACCCCTCCTCCCCTTGCGTTAGGATTTTGGGATGGAAGCCACACCCGACCTGCAGGTGTACGACCTCGGCCACCTGGGCCTGGTGGCCGGCATCGTGGACCGTGTCGGGCTGGTCCCCCTGGTGGACGAACGGGTGGGCCCCCGCCCGGGGGAAAAGGTGAGCACGGGGGTGGCCCTGAAAGCGGCCATTATGAACGCCCTGGGCTTTGTCTCTTCTCCCCTCTACCTCTTCGGCCACTACTGGGAGGGTAAGCCCACGGAGTGGCTGCAAGGTCACGGGCTACGCCCGTGACCTGGGAGAGGGCATCACCCCAGGCCTCCTCAACGACGACCGCATGGGCCGCATGCTGGACGCCCTCTACCAGGCGGGGGTGACGGAGCTTTTCTTGGAGGTGGCCAAAAAGGCACGCCAGGCCTTCCCCTTCCCGGTGCGGGCCCTGCACGGGGACACCACCAGCTTCCACGTCCACGGGCGGTACGAGGGGGGAGAGGAGGAAGGGGGGGTCATCCGCATCGTCCAGGGCTACAGCCGGGACCACCGCCCGGACCTGAGGCAATGGGTGATGGGCCTGGTGTGCGCGGACACGGGGGGCATCCCCCTCCTCTTCGCTCCCCAAGACGGGAACGCCAGCGACGCCAAGACTCTGGTGGCCTTGGTGTCCCGGTTCCGGGAGGCCCTGGACCTGGGGGAGGTGGTGGTGCTGGACGGGGCGAGCTACACCCGGGAGAACCTCAGGGCCCTGGAGGGGTTCTCCTGGATTCTGCGCGTTCCCGCCACCTTGGGGGAGGCCCGGGGCCTCTTGGGGGAGGTCTTTCCTGAAGGGGCCTGGACCCCTCTTCTCCCGGGGTACTGGGGGGTGGAGGTGGAGGTGGACTACGGGGGCGTCCGGCAGCGGTGGGTCCTGGTGGAGAGCGAGGCGAGGAGGGAGGAAGAGGAGAGGCGGCTTGGGGAGCGGGTGCGGCGGGCGGAGGAGGAGGCGGGGAAGGCCCTGGGGAGGCTTTTGGCCCGGGAGTTCTCTTGCGAGGCGGACG
>NZ_FNBC01000068.1 GCF_900102145.1 Thermus arciformis
ACAGGCCCCCGTCGGGTGGGGGGCCCTGGAGGGCCTCCAGGACCCTCCTCTGCTCCTCCGGGGTCAGCTTGGGCTTCTGGCCCGGGTTCTGGTGCCGCTTGTCCTTCAAGCCCTCCGGCCCTTCCCGGTTGTAGCGCCGCACCGTCTCCTGGACCCAGCGGGTGGAGCTGAGGGTGATTTTGGCGATCTCCTTGGCGGCGAGTCCCCGCTTGGCGTGGTAGACGGCCAGGAAGCGATGCTTCTCTATCGGGTCCTTGGCCTTCTTGACCCTCCGCCACAGCTCGTTCAGGGTCAGGTGGTCGGCCACGGTCATGGACGAAGAATACAACAAGAAAGGGTATAACCTCTTCAACGCCTTGATCCTGGCCTGGGACGAGGCCCTCTACCCGGGGGCCTTCTTCCTGGAGGCGCACTCCAGCCACCTGGCCGCCGTCTTGGTGGCCTTGGCCATGTACGGCGTGGTGCTCGTGGGGATGAGCTACCAGGCGGCGCGCAAGCTGGCGGTGCTCTCCTGGGACACCCTCTTCCTCCTCGCCCTCTACCTCCTGGGGCTCCTTTGGCTTTACGCCCTGCGGTGAGGCACCAGGAGGACGGGCTTGGGGCTCCTCCGCGCCACATCCCGGGCCACGCTCCCCAGGAGGAGGCGGTCTAGCCCCGTGCGTCCGTGGGTGCCCAGGACCACGAGGTCGTGCTTTTCCGCCTCCTTCAGGATGACCTCCGCCGCCAGGCCCTCCAGGAGGTGGGCCTCAAAGGGTAGGCCCAGCTCCTCGGCCATGCGGGTGGCCCGGTCCAGGGCGGCAAGCCCCTCCTTGCGCAGGTCCTCCACCAGCTCCTGGTAGTAGGGGAGGGTTTCCGGGCCCAGGAGAAGCCTCGGTCCCAAGGGCTCCAGGGCGTAGAGGAAGGCCACCTTGGCCTTTAGGGCTTGGGCCAGGCGGAGGCCCTCCCGCACTCCTCTCTCCGCCGCCTCGCTTCCGTCCGTGGGCAGGAGGATGGACCGGTACATCCCTCACCCCTCTATGACCACGGGCAGGATCATGGGGTCTCGGCCCGTGGCCTTCTTCAGGAACTTCTTCACCGGGTAGTAGATGTCGTCCCGGATGCGCTCCAGGGGCTTTTTCTCCCGCATCCCGGCGAGGAGGGCCTCGAGGGCCATGCGCCGGACCTCTCCCAGAAGTTTTTCCCCCGCCTTCACGAACCCCCGGGAGACCACCTCCACCACGGGCTCCTCGTCCGCCAAGGCGGTGATGACCACCAGGCCCTCCTCGGCCATGTGGCGGCGGTCGGCCAGGATCTCCTCGGTGATGTCCCCCACCCCCAGGCCGTCCACGTAGAGGGCCCCGTGGGGCACCTCCCCCACCTTCTCAAAGGTCTCCCGGGTGAGGCGGTAAACGGCCCCGTTCTCCCCGATGAGGGTCTTTTCCGGGGGGCGGCTCATGGACTCGGCGAGCCACTTGAAGTTCACCTGGTGCCGCACCTCCCCGTGCCAGGGCAGGAAGAACTTGGGGGTGGTGAGGTTGAGGATGAGCTTCAGCTCCTCCTGGGAGGCGTGGCCCGAGGCGTGGACCTTGTAGGTGGGGGGGTAGAGGACGTAGGCTCCCAGGGCGTAGAGGCGGTTGATGACCCGGTTCACCGCCTCCTCGTTCCCGGGGATGGGGCTTGAGGAGAGGATCACCGTGTCCCCGGGTTTGATGGCCATCTTGGCGTGCCCCTCAAAGGCCAGGCGGTGGAGGACGGACATGGGCTGGCCCTGGCTTCCCGTGGCCAGGATGAGGACCTGGTGGTCGGGGAGGTCCGCCACCTCCTCCAGGGTGTAGAGGCGGTCCTTCACCTTGAGGTAGCCGAGCTCCAGGGCGATGCGGCTGAACTTCAGCATGCTCCGCCCCTCCATGGCCACCTTCCGCCCGTACTTCTCCGCCGCCCAGATCACCGACTGGATGCGGTGGATGTGGCTGGCGAAGGTGGTGACGAAGACCCTTCCGGGGGCGCGGCCGATGACCCGGTCCAGCTCCTTGGCGATCTCCATCTCGCTTGGGGTGTAGCCGGGCCGTTCGGCGTTGGTGGCGTCGGCGATGAGGAGCAAAACCCCTTCCGCCCCCGCCTGGGCCACCTTGGCCAGGTGGGAGACCTTCCCGTCAATGGGGGTGGCGTCCAGCTTGAAGTCCCCCGTGTGGACGATGGTGCCGATGGGGGTGCGGATCACCACCCCGGAGTTGTCGGGGATGGAGTGGGTCATGCGGAAGAGGTCCAGGGTGAAGTACCGCCCCACCTGGATGCGGTCGTCGGGGGAGACCTCCTTGAGGTTGAAGGCCCCGGGCCTAAGGCCGAACTCCTCCAGCTTCCCCCGGAGGAGCCCCAAGGTGAGCCTCGCCCCGTAGATGGGCACCGGGCTTTCCTTGCCGAAGACCATGGGGAGGAGGAAGGGAAGGCCTCCGATGTGGTCCTCGTGGCCGTGGGTGAGGACCCAGGCCTTGATCTTTTGGCGGTTTTCTATGAGGTAGTCCACCCGGGGGATGAGGAGGTCCACCCCGGGCATCCCTTCCTCGGGGAAGGCGAGCCCCCCGTCTAGGACGAAGATCTCGTCCCGGTAGCGGAAGGCGGTGATGTTTTTGCCGATCTCCCCCATCCCCCCCAGGGGGATGATCTCCACAGCCTCCTGGCCCCCTCCCTGGGGCAGGGCCTCCTGCGGCCTGCGCCGCCGCCTCCTTCTGGGCTTGCGCTCTGGGTTTTCCATGGGTCTCCTTTCCGCCCGGAAAGTCCGGGCCTTGGCGTCCCCGCCTCAAGACGGCCTCTGTTTAGCGCCGCCTCGGGGGGATCTTGCCTTCCAGCTCGGGGCGGATCAGGTCAATCTTGCCCCGTTCGTCAATGCGGTGGACCTTGACCTTGATCACGTCCCCCACCTTGAGGTGGTCCTCCACCCGCTCCACCCGGCCCGGGGCGATCTGGCTGATGTGCAAGAGCCCTTCGGTGCCGGGGAAGAGGCTCACGAAGGCCCCGAAGGGGGTGATCTTGGTCACCGTGCCCTCGTACACCTCGCCCACCTTGGCCTCGCGGGTGAGGTCTTCTATGCGCTTCTTGGCCTCCAGGGCGGCCTCGAGGTCGCTGGAGTAGATGCGCACCGTCCCGTCCTCCTCAATGTCCACCTCCACCCCAAGCTCCTCCAGGGCGCGCACGTTCTTGCCCCCGGGGCCGATGACCAGGCCGATCTTCTCCACGGGCACCTTGAGGGAGAGGATCCTTGGGGCGAAGGGCTTGAGCTCGGGGCGGGGGGCGGGGAGGACCGCCTCCATCAGGTCCAGGATCTTGAGCCTGGCCTCCCGGGCCTGGAGGAGGGCCTCCTTCAGCACCTCCCGGGGAAGGCCCCCCACCTTGTTGTCCATCTGCAAGGCGGTGACCCCCTGGCGGGTCCCGGCCACCTTGAAGTCCATGTCGCCCAGGGCGTCCTCGAGGCCCAGGATGTCCGTGAGGATCACCGCCCGGTTCCCCTCCCACACCAGGCCCATGGCCACCCCGGCCACGGGGGCCCGGATGGGCACCCCGGCGTCCATGAGGGCCAGGCACCCGGCGCAGACCGTGGCCATGGAGCTAGAGCCGTTGGACTCCAGGACGTCCCCCACCACCCGGATGGTGTAGGGGAAGTCCTCCTGTTTGGGAAGCACCGCCTTGAGGGCCCGCTTGGCCAGGTTTCCGTGGCCCACCTCGCGGCGGGAGACGCCCCTTAGGCGCTTCACCTCCCCGGTGGAGAAGGGCGGGAAGTTGTAGTGGACCAGGAAGGGGTCCGTCTCGTCAATGCCCAGGTCGTCAATGATCTGCTCGTCCCGGCCCGTGCCCAGGGTGACGGTGCCCAGGACCTGGGTCTCCCCCCGGGTGAAGACGGCGGAGCCGTGGGCCCGGGGCAGGACGTCCACCTCAATCCAGATGGGCCTGAGGTCCTTGGGCCCGCGGCCGTCCGCCCGCTTGCCCTCCTCGAGGACGAGCCTTCTGAGCTCCCGCCGCACCACCTCGTCAAAGGCGCTCTCGTAGAGGGGCTTTTTGCCCTCGTCCGGGGTGCCGTCCTCCCCCTTGGGGAGGGCCTCGGCGATGAGGCGTTCGGCGAACTCCGAAAGGGCCCGGCTCCTTTCCCCCTTGCTCGCCGTCTGGAGCACCTGGGAGAGGCCCCTTTCCAGGGCCAGGCGGTAGAAGGCCTCCTTCTCCTCCTCGGGGAGGCTTTCCGGGGGGGTCCAGGCCATCTTGGGTTTGGCGAGTTCCCGGGCCATGGCCTCCTGAAGCTCCAGGATGGGCTGCATTTCCCGGTGGGCGAACTCCAGGGCCTGCACCAGGAGCTCCTCGTCCACCTCGTTCGCCCCGGCCTCCACCATGAGGATGGCCTCCCAGCTTCCCGCCACCACCAGGTCCAGCGCGCTTTCCTCCAGCTCCTGGAGGGTGGGGTTTAAGACCAGCTGCCCCCCGATGAGCCCCACCCGCACCGCGGCCACCGGGCCTTCCCAAGGGATGTCGGAGAGCATGAGGGCGGCGCTGGCCGCCGTAGGCCCCAAGATGTCCGGGGGGTTCTTCTGGTCCGCGGAGAGCACGGTGACGATCACCTGGACCTCGTGGCGAAACCCCTTGGGGAAAAGGGGCCTGATGGGGCGGTCCGTCATGCGGGCGGAGAGGATGGCCTTCTCCCCCGGGCGGCCCTCCCGCCGCATGAAGCTCCCCGGGATCTTGCCCACCGCGTAGTGTCGCTCCTCAAACTCCACGGTGAGGGGCAGGAAGTCGGCCTCCACGGGGTTCTCCGAGGCCTGGGCGGTGGCCAGGACCACGGTGTCCCCATAGCGGACCACCACGGCCCCCGAGGCCTGTTTGGCGTACTTCCCGGTCTCCAGCACCAGGGGGCGCCCGGCCACCTGGACCTCGTAGCGGAAGGCTTTGGGGGTGTTGGGTGTGGCTTCTGGCATGGCTAACCTCAAGGGAAAGGCGGAGCCCTAAGGCCCCGCCCCCGACCTAGGTTCCAGTTTACTTCCTAAGCCCCAACTTCTCAACCAGGGCCTGGTAGCGCTTTGGGTCCTCCCGCTCCAGGTACCGCAGGAGCCTGCGCCTTTGCCCCACCAGCATCAGGAGGCCCCGGTGGGAGTGGTGGTCGTGCTTGTGGGCCTTGAGGTGCTCGGAAAGCCGGTTGATCCGCAAGGTGAGGAGGGCCACCTGCACCTCGGTGCTCCCCGTGTCCCCGGGGAAGCGGGCGAACTCGGCGATGACCTTCTGCTTCTCTTCCTTGCTGATGGGCATCTTTACCTCCGTCAGGGGAGAAGGCGCCTTAAGCCCCTTCCTCCTCAAAGGCGGGCGTCCCCCGCCAGACCCTAAGCATAGGGAGGCTTGGCCTTGCCGTCAACCAGGAAGGGGCTTGCCTAGTAAATCGCCTTGTACCCCGGAGGGGGCGGGAGAAGGGAGAGAAGAACCCTAAGGCCGTAGGCGATGAGCTCCAAAAGCGCCCGCGCCATGGCCGTCCAAGGCTTCCGCTCCCAAAGGTACCCCCCACCCAGCCGCGTCTTCATCCCCCCAAACACCCCCTCCACCACCCCGCGAAACCGGTACACCTCGGGGTCCCACCCCTCCCGCGCCCGCACCCGCGCCTCCTCCCTGGCCTCGCCCCCGCCCCGAAGCCGGATCACCGGCCGCACCCCCGCCTCCCCCAAAACCCCCCACACCTCCTTCCCGTCAAACCCCGCGTCCGCCAAAAGCCACCCCCGGGAAGGAG
>NZ_FNBC01000067.1 GCF_900102145.1 Thermus arciformis
CTTGAGCTCCTTCAGAGGCTTACCCGAGAGGTGTCTGCGCTTGAGCTGTTGGAAGAGCTTTCTCCCCCCGAAGACCACCTTCCGGGGGTTCTCTCCTCTCTCCCTGGCGGAGTCCAGGACAGCCTGGGCCTTCAGGATCGCGTCGTCGGCGTAGCGGGTGTTGAGGCGGAAGGAGGTGCAGAGGAAACCGTCTGCCCGTTTGAGCTCCTCCCTGGTTTGACCTTCCAGGAGGCGGTTGTAGGCGTAGCGCACGGCGGCGGAGAAGCGGCGCATGAGGTCCAGGGTGGCCTTGCGGTCTTCTTCGGAAGGGAAGACGAGAAGCGCTTGGACTCCGGTGAAGGCCTTCGCCTTCTTTTTGGCGCGCTCCCGCGCGGCTTTAGGCTTGGCCTTCACCTGGGCCTCCTGTGAGGGAGTATACCGGCCTGTGGGCTTTGCATTGGGGAAGTTCACTAGATTGAAGCCCTGAGAAGCGGAAGCGTTTGAGCGTCAGGGTGAAGTGAGGTGCGTTATTTTTCAACTGTTTGCACCTCCTCTTTCGCTCCCTTCGCCTAAGTACCCCACCGCGGCTTTCGCCGCGGTGGGGGCCCCAAAAGGACCTTCCCAAGCCTTATTTCGGGCGACCCGTGTTGCGAAATCAACGTGCAGCCACTTAGCCCGCCCCTCGAGGACCCTTTGCCGGGGCCCCCATGCCGGCTTGGGCCAGCATGGGGTGGTATCACTCCTCCTTGGGCTCCCGGGCCATGAGGGCCCTGAGGGCCGCCAGCGGGTCCAGGCCCTCGTAGGCCACCCCGTGGACCGCCTCGGCGATGGGAAGCTCCACGCCCCAGGCCTTCCCCCAGGCCACCATGGCCTTCACCGCGTAGAGCCCCTCCACCACCCCCCGGTCCTCCAGACGCTCCCGGGCCTCCCCCCGCACGAGCCGCTCCCCCGCCCCGCGGTTTCGCGAAAGGGGGCTGTAGGCCGTGGCCAGGAGGTCCCCAAGGCCCGCAAGCCCGTAGAAGGTGGCCTCCTCTCCCCCAAGGGCGGTGCCGAAGCGGACCATCTCCTTAAGGCCCCGGGTGAGGAGGGCGGCCTTGGCGTTGTCCCCAAGCCTAAGCCCGTCCACCATGCCCGCCGCCAGGGCCAGGACGTTCTTCACCGCCCCCCCGAGCTCCACCCCCCGCCGGTCCCGGCCGGTGTAGACCCGGAAGGTGGGCCCGGAGAAGAGGGCCTGGACCCGCCGGGCGAGGTCTTCCGGCCCCGCGGCCACGCTCGCCGTGGGGAGGAAGCGGGCCACCTCCTCGGCGTGGTTGGGCCCGGAAAGGGCCACGGCGGGCCTTTGGGTCAGGGCCTCCACCACCTCCGCGGGCGTCCGGACCCCCTCCTCCTCGTAAAAGAGGCCCTTGGTGGCGGAGACGTACCAGGGGGCCGGGGGAAGGCCGGCCAGGGTCTCCCGGAGGGCCTTGGAGGGCACCGCCACCACGGCGAGCTCCGCCCCCTCCAGGGCCTCCTCGGGGTCGTGGGTGGGGTAGAGGTAGGCGGGAAGGGCCACCCCCGGGAGGTAGTCCCGGTTCTCCCGCATGGCCTTCAGGGCCTCCGCCTGCTCCCTCCGCCGGGCCCAGAGGGCCGTGGGAACCCCTTTGCTGGAGAGGAGCACGGCCAGGGCCGTCCCCCAAGCCCCCGCCCCTAGGACCGCCACCCTCATAGGAGGAAGGCCACCTCCCAGGCCTCGTACCAGGCGGCGGCGAGGAGGAAAAGCGCCCCCAGGTAGAAGGCGAGGAGAAGCCCCCTAAGCCCCGACCTGTACCCTTCCCTCCGGAGGGTCTTCGCCAGGAGCACGAGCCCCCCAAAGGTCACCAAGATGTAGGCCTGAAGTTCCAGGACCAGGGTGGGCAGGTGGAAGAGGAAGGCGCTTCCCAGAAGGGCCGGGGAGAGGGCGAAGCCGAAGGCGAAGTAGCGAAGGGCGTTGAGAAGGAGCACAGGGACCCCAAAGAGCAAGGCGGGAAGGAGCCCCGTGAGGAAAAGCCCCTGGCTGAAATTCCAGTGGAAGATGACCCCGGCGAGGACCAAAACGCCCTTACCCACCGCCTCCCGGAGGCCGATGGCCTCTAAGGCGCCCCCGAAGAAGACCTGCACCGCCCGGGCGAGCTCGGGCATGGCGTAGGCGAGAAGGCTCCCCAGGGCGAAGAGGCCGTAGAGGAAGAGGTTGGTGAAGAGGTAAAGGCCCCTGTGGGCCGAGACCAAGGCCCAGGCCTCAAGAAGCCACGCCCGGAAGGGGGAGGGCCTGAGGAGGAGGAAGGCCCAAAAGAGGGAGAGGAGGAAAAACCCCCACCCCGCGAGGGGCGTGAGGAGGTAGGCGGGCACCCCAAGCCCCTCGGGGCGGAAGTAGACCCGCCTGGCCTCTCCCCCTTCCAGGACCACCACCACCTCCCCCACCTCCTCCCCCAGGGCCGCCGGGAAGAAGACCCGGTTTCCCTCCACCTTCGGGGCCTGGAGGTTCACGGAAAGCCCCTCGGGAGGGGGAGGAAAGAGGGCGTAGCGCTCAAGGAGCCTCGAGGCCTCCTCGGGGGAGGCCTGGAAAAGCTCCTCTAGCCTCGGGGAGAGCTCCCCCCTAAGCCAGCGGGCCACGGCCTCCTTGGCCGCCTCCTCCGGGCCTGCCAGGGCCGGGGAAAAGAGGGCGAGAAGGAGAAGGCCAAGGAAGCGCACCCTAGACCTCCTCCAAGGACACCCCCTCCCGGCAGAGGGGGCAGGCCTCCTCGGGATACTGGGGAACTTCCAGGGCGAGGAGGGCCCGGAAGGGCACCCCGAAGTCCACCCTCCCCTTGCTTCGGTCCACGATGGCCCCCACGCCCACCAGCACCCCGCCCAAGGCCTCCGCCGCCCGGATGGCCTTGCGGACGCTTTCCCCGGTGGTCACCACGTCCTCCACCGCCAGGAAGCGGTCCCCCGGGTTCACCGTGAGCCCTTTCCGGATGACCATCCCTCCCCCTCCGTCCTTCTCGGCGAAGAGGGCCCGGGCCCCGAGGGCCTTGGCCACCACGAAGGAGAGGACCACGCCCCCGATGGCGGGGGCGATGACGAAGTCCACCCTCTCCTCCTCAAAGAGCTTGGCCAGGGCCTCCCCCACCGCCTCGGCGTAGAGGGGGTGCTGGAGGAGGGCCGCCGACTGCAAAAAGAGGGGGGAGTGGAGGCCCGACCTCAGGAGGAAGTGGCCCTCCAGAAGAGCCCCCGTCCTCCGGTAAAGCTCCAGGACGTCCATCCCCCCTACTCTACCAAAGCCCCGAAGAGGGCCTCCGCCGCCTCCAGGGCGGCCTTTAGGTCCGGCCTTCCCTCGGGGTAGTAGAGGGCCCGGCTCGCGGCGAGGAGAAGCCCCGCCCCCTTGAGGGGCCTTCCCCCCTGGGCCCCCACGCCGGGGAGGAGGAGGGGGGCGTGGGGGGCCACCTCCCGCACCCCGGCCACGGCCTCCGGGTAGGTGGCCCCCACCACCATCCCCACCCGGCTCCAGGGGCCCTCCCGGTACCCTTCCCCCTCCCGCTCCAGGGCCTCGGCCAGGTGGAGGTAGAGGGGCTTCCCCTCCACGGGGAGGTCCTGGAGAAAGCCGGAGCCGGGGTTAGAGGTCTTCGCTAGGACGAAGACCCCGCCCCCCGTGCGGGAGGCCGCCTGGAAGAAGGGCTTGAGGGCGTCCAGGCCTAGGTACGGGTTCACGGTGAGGGCGCTTCCCGGGAAGGCCTCCAGGTAGGCCCGGGCGTAGGCCTCGGCGGTGGAGCCGATGTCCCCCCGCTTCCCGTCAAAGATCACGGGAAGCCCCATGACCCGGGAGGCGCTGGCGAGCTCCCATAGGAGCGCCATCCCCTCAGGGCCCAAGGCCTCAAAGAAGGCGAGCTGGAACTTGGCCGCCGCCAGGCGCGGGGCCAGGGCCTCGAGGAGGTCCAGGGTGTAGCGGCGGATGTGGGCCAGGGGCTCGGGGCCGTGGAGCTTGGGCCTAGGGTCCACGCCGAGGACCAAGGGGGGGCGGGAAAGGGCCTCCAGGAAGTCCATGGGCTTCACTATAGGGGTTGACGCCCCAAACGCCCAAGAGGACCCAGGCCCTCCTGCAAAACGCCGAAAGCACCGCGGGCTGGACCAACACCTCCGGCCACCCCCACCTCGAGTCCTTCCTCAACGTCCGCGGATTTTAAAAGAGCGCACCCCGCCGACCTCGGCGGGGTGCCTAAAGAAAACCCCCCCTGACGGGGGGGTTCGCTCGGTTGGAGGGGGGACCTTGAAAGCGCGGGAACGGCCCTTTAGCTCCTTAGAAAGGAGGTGATCCAGCCGCACCTTCCGGTACAGCTACCTTGTTACGACTTCGCCCCAGTCACGGGCCCTACCCTCGGCGCCTGCCCTAAGGCTCCCGGCGACTTCGGGTAGAACCCGCTCCCATGGCGTGACGGGCGGTGTGTACAAGGCCCGGGAACGTATTCACCGCGGCATGGCTGATCCGCGATTACTAGCGATTCCGGCTTCATGGGGTCGGGTTGCAGACCCCAATCCGAACTACGCCCACCTTTTTGCGATTCGCTCCCCGTCACCAGGTCGCATCGCTCTGTAGTGGGCATTGTAGCACGTGTGTCGCCCAGGCCGTAAGGGCCATGCTGACCAGACGTCGTCCCCGCCTTCCTCCCGCTTTCGCAGGCAGTCCCGTTAGAGTGCCCGGCTAAACCGCTGGCAACTAACGGCAGGGGTTGCGCTCGTTGCGGGACTTAACCCAACATCTCACGACACGAGCTGACGACGGCCATGCAGCACCTGTGCTAGGGCTCCCCTCGCAGGGCACCCCAGGCTTTCACCTAGGTCCCCTAGCATGTCAAGGCCTGGTAAGGTTCTTCGCGTTGCTTCGAATTAAACCACATGCTCCACCGCTTGTGCGGGCCCCCGTCAATTCCTTTGAGTTTCAGCCTTGCGGCCGTACTCCCCAGGCGGCGCGCTTAACGCGTTGGCTTCGGCCCCCAGCAAACCCAGAGACCTAGCGCGCATCGTTTAGGGCGTGGACTACCCGGGTATCTAATCCGGTTTGCTCCCCACGCTTTCGCGCCTCAGCGTCACAAGTGGACCAGGTGGCTGCCTTCGCCATCGGCGTTCCTCCCGGTATCTGCGCATTTCACCGCTACTCCGGGAATTCCACCACCCTCTCCCACCGTCTAGCCTGAGCGTATCCCACGCTCCCCCACGGTTGAGCCGTGGTCTTTCACATGGGACGCCCCAGGCCGCCTACACGCCCTTTACGCCCAGTAAATCCGGGTAACGCTCGCGCCCTCCGTATTACCGCGGCTGCTGGCACGGAGTTGGCCGGCGCTATTACCCCGGTACCGTCAGCCCCCTCATCAGGGATTTCGTCCCGGGTTCAGGAGTTTACACCCCGAAGGGCTTCCTCCTCCAAGCGGCGTCGCTCCGTCAGGCTTGCGCCCATTGCGGAAGATTCCTAACTGCTGCCTCCCGTAGGAGTGGGGCCCGTGTCTCAGTGCCCCTGTGGCCGGCCATCCTCTCAGACCGGCTACCCGTCGTCGCCTTGGTGGGCCTTTACCCCACCAACTAGCTGATGGGACGCGGGCCCATCCGGAAGCGGGTATGACCCCTTTGAACACACCCCAAAGAGCGCGTCCACATGGGGGATTAGCCCGGGTTTCCCCGGGTTGTCCCCCTCTTCCGGGTAGGTCACCCACGCGTTACTCACCCGTCCGCCGCTGACCGTGAGAATCCCCACGGCCCGCACGACTTGCATGTCTTAGGCACGCCGCCAGCGTTCACCCTGAGCCAGGATCAAACTCTCCAAAGAAAAACGCCTAAAAGGCGTTGGGTGCTTGCGTTTGG
>NZ_FNBC01000066.1 GCF_900102145.1 Thermus arciformis
TGGGGCCCTTTCTCCGCCTGGCCCGGTCCAGGGCTTTCTGGGCCTCCTCGCGGGCCAGGCGGATGAGGGCGCGGGTGGGCCAGGGGTAGCGGTTGAGGAAGCGGGAGAGGGCGGAGGGGGACTTGGTCTTGCTGTGCTGGGGTCTAGCCTTGCCGTGACCGGTGAGGAAAAGGAACAACAGGGCCTTCAAGGATTCCCGCAGGTGGGGGGTTGGCATGAGGGCCAGGATGGTCCAAAGTAGGGATAGGGCTGCTGGGCTCATGGCGCCCCTCATAAGAGGGGAAACCAGCAGCCCTCTTCAAGTGGTCCCCAAGCATACTCATGCCCGCGGCGAATAAGTGCAAGTTTTGAGTTGAGGAAGATAAGCGGTCAGCCCTACTGGCCTCCCGAAGAGGCTTCCATAAACTGGTGGATTGCCGCTCCCTTCCACCGCTTCAACATGACCGACCCCAGAGTGGCTAACGGCGGCTTTGGGATCTACAAGGATGCGGGGCCTGTCCCGGGCTACGGGGACGCTTATGGCCGCTCCTGGGCCAACCTCCCCAACCTCTACGGGGGCACGGCGAGCGTTCCCTACCTCCTCTTTCCCGCTCCAGACCGGGAAGTTGCCCTGGAGCGCTACCAAGGCAGGGAGAACCCCAACCCCACCGCCCCTTGCAGCAACCCCGACAGGCCCCCCCAGCGCCCCTTCCTCACCCAGGAAGGCCTCACCTGGGACGACGGGACGGGCGTGGTGCGCACGCCTATCGGGTTACCCCTCACCCTTCAGACCTTCCCCACCTCCCCGGTAGACACCCAGGTGCTGGAGGCGAGGCTCACCAGGCTTTCCGATGGGGCCCCGAACCCCCTCTGCGCCTACGGGAGTTCGCAGTACTGGGAGGAGCGGGACTCCTACCGAGAGAAGGCCTCGATGATTCTTCGCATCTGGGGTGCCGTCATCGCCTTCCCCCACGAGCCCCTCACCCCCGGAGCGGAGTACGAGGCCTACCTTAAGGTGCGCCTGGGGGCTGAGGTGCGGGAGTTCACCTGGCGCTTCCGGGTGGCGACCCAGGGCGACCTCAGGCCCCTTCGGGTGGAGCCCGCCCCAGAGTTCCAGGAAGTCCGCTGAAGGCTAGAGAAGAAGGGGAGGGGACCGTTTCCTCTCCCTTCAGTCTTCCTTCTCTACCTGCTCCCCTGCACCAGGGCCACGCACCGAGCGGCCCCGAGAGGGGATGAGGAAGGCACAAGCTTTTAGAGCCTCCTCCTTAGATCGGGTGGCAAGTAGAGCCGAGGTGAGGCCTTGCCAGCAAAGTTCCTCCCCGTAGGGGGAGCGGAACTCCTCCCCCCTCTGGAGATCTTCCTTCGCGAAAGCTACGTTTCGCGAAGAAGAGGCCCCACCCTTTCTTGGAAACCCATCGGCGCTCAAAGGGCCGCCAAGGGCCTTTGGACGCCCTTCCCAAAGAGGAGGACCCCCGCAGCGGGAGAAGGCCTTTTCGCTGTGGCTTCCATTGGCGGTGCGGGGTGCGGGGGGTCGCCCGGCGAAGGCGGGCGCGTTCCCCCCTGGGTGCGCTCCAAAGCCTCCCATTGAAGCCTTGGGAGCCGAGGAGGGGTCCCAGGCGATACTGCATTAGCCCCCTACTCCGCCAGGAGGCTTTGGGGCCTCCATTCCCCTCCTTCCAGGCGCAGGCGCCACCACCCTTCTTGGGGCGCCGGCAGGAGCCGAAAGGATGGGGGGACGCCCAGCCAACGCCCCTTTGCCGCGCGCGCCACCACCAGGGCCTCTTCTGAGGCCCCCTTCATGCTTTTCCAGAGGCGCCCCTCCGCCCACCACACCCGGACCCAGGCCCCAGGCAACCCCGCCCACGCCCCCGGGCCTTGAAGATAGGCCCAGGTCCGCGGCTCCACCACCCGGACCCGCTCGCCCTCCACCGCCACCACCATTCCCGGGGCGAAGTACCTCCAGAGGTCGCCCCCCGGACGCACCCACCGACCCGCCACCCATAGGCCCTCCTCGGCCACGCCCTCCACCTGGCCGTAGAAGGGGGTGGATCGGCCCTCTTTCTTGGCCTTCTTCTCCTCCTTTTCCTCCTCTTTCCTGTGCTCGTCTGCCCGAGCCCAGGGGGAAAGCAACAGCAGGGCGAGAACCCTACGCCTCGTCCACATGGCGCCACCTTGGAAGGATCACGACGGCCCTCAACCCGGGGGCCGCGTTCTCCCACCGCACCCCGCCCCCCAGCCAGGCGGCCACCTGCCGCACCAAGGACAGGCCGAGGCCTGTCCCCTTCGCCTCAGGTAGAAAGGGCTCGCCAAGCCGAGGGAGAAGCCCCTCCGGCACCCCAGGCCCGTGGTCGCGAACCCATAGCCGGACCTCCTCCCCTTCCGCCTCGAGGCCCACCTCCACCGGGGGCTTGCCGTGGAGCCAGGCGTTGTCCAGGAGGTTTTCCAGGACCCGCTCCAAAAGCCCTTCGTGGCCCAGCACCCAGACCGGAGTTCCGGGAAGCCTGGCCACCACGTCCCGGGGAAGCCGGGCCCGCAGGAAACCCCCAAGCTCCAAGGGGGTGAGATCCCCCTGCAGCCGGGCCAGGTCCAAAAGCCCGGCCAAGGTGGCCTTCGCCCGGGAAAGGGCCCGCTCCATCTCGGGCAGGGCCCGCTCCGGGGGGAGGTAACCGCCCTTGAGGGCCTCCACCTGGGTTTGCAGGATGGCCAAGGGGGTGCGGAGCTCGTGGGAGGCGTGGCGGGTGAAGGCCCGCTCCCGCTCCAGGGCCATCTCCACCGCCCGGGCCATCCGGTTGAAGGCCTTCACCACCCGGGCGAGCTCCCTCTCGGGGGGCTCGGGGAGGGGCTGGGGGAAGCGCAGGCGGGAGAGGTGGTCCAAGGCCTGGCCCAAGAGGGCCAAGGGCCGGGTGAGCCGATAGGCCAGGAAGAGCCCAAAAAGCCCCGCAAGCCCCACCAGGGGAGCCAGGGGAAGGACCATGGCGCGCAGGTAGGCGGCGAGGGCCCTCCGGTACTCCTCCACCCGCAGGCTCACCTCCAGGGTGTAACCCTGCCAGACCGTCTTCCAGGTGCGCCAGGCCTCCCCTTCTCGAGGCGCAAACCCCCCCTCCAATACCACCTCTCCCCCGTCTAGAAGCCGGAAGCCGAACACGTAATGCGACCCGAAGATCTCCCCCCGGGCCAGGCGGGGGCCCGAGGGGGTGAGCTCCAGGGCCCGCCTGACCCGCTCCGTCACCTCCACCAGGTCCCCCTGGATGTCCCGCTCCACCAGGTTGCGGAAGGACCAGTACCCCATGAGGGCCTCGAGGGCCCCCACCAGGGAGGCCAGGAGGAGGAAGGCCAAGGCCAGCCGCCGGCGCAGGCTCACGGGGCCCCCAGACGGTACCCCCCGGGCACCCGCTCCACCACCCAGGGGGCGAGCTTCTGCCGTAGGCGCTGCACGTAGACCCGGAGGATGGCCTCCGACTCCGCCCCGGGGAAAACCCGCTCCAGGAGCTCCTCCCTGGGGAAGGCCTTCTCCGGGTGGAGGGCGAGAAGCTCCAGCAGGGCGAACTCCTTGGGGGAGAGGGCCACCTCCTTCCCCTCCCAGAGCACCCGCCTCCCGGCAAAGTCCACGCGCAAGGGACCCTGCTCCAGGACCCGCCCCCGGAAGGAGGCCCCCCGGCGCAGGAGGGCCCGCACCCGGGCCAGGAGCTCTTCCAGGTGGAAGGGCTTCACCAGGTAGTCGTCCCCGCCCAGGTCCAGGCCGTGGATGCGGTCCTCCAGGGCGTCCCGCGCGGTGAGGAAGAGGATGCCCCCGCGGTAGCCCGCGCCCCGCAACCCCTCGGCGAAGCGGAACCCCGCGTCCTCCCCCTCGGGCAGCCTCACGTCCACCACCACCACCTCCGGCTCCCCCTCCTCCAGGAGGCGGTAGGCCTCGGCCAGGCTCCTCGCCCCCACGGCCTCGAGGCGCTCCCGGCGCAGGTAGGCCAGGATGGGCTCCAATAGCCCGGGCTCGTCCTCCAGCACCAAAACCTTCATTCCTCCCTAGTGTAGAGGCCCAAGGCCGCCAGCAAGGCCAGGCCGGAAAGGGAAAGGGGGGCGAGGGGGGGTGGGGTCCCCTCTCCTTCCCCGGCCCCCTCTTCCCAACCCTCCCCTTCCTCGTCCACCCAGCGGTAGGCCGCGGGGGCTTCGGCCTCGAGGCCCCCCTCCAGGTGCTGGAGAAACCCGAAGAGGCCCACGGGGGCGAGGAGGGCAAGGGCCAGGCCGAGGACCAAGGCCCACCTCTTGAAGGCCATCCCCAAGCCCGCCAAAAGGGCCCCCAAGAAGGCGGCCAGGGGAGCGAGGAGTTGGACCCCTTCCGTGTGGTCCATGAGGAGGAGCTCCAACCCCGTGAGGAAAAGCCCTCCCAGGCCGAAGAGGACCACGAGGTCGGGCAACCGCTTGCGCAACCAGGGCCTCACCGCTCCCCCCTTTCCCTCCAGGCCTTGCCGTCAAGGCCGTGGCAGTAGGCGCAGAAGTTGTTGGGAAGGACCTGGTTAAAGGCCTTCTCGTCTTCCGGGTTGCGGATGAGGGCAAGCTGGGCCTCTTGGAAGGCCCGCACCTGGGCGAGCTCCTTTGGGGTTACGGACCGGGCCCCGCGGTGGCAGAGGGCGCACCGTTCGCTTCCCCTCTCGGCCATCTCCCCGTGGAAGGACGTGAAGTCCATCCCGTGGTCCCGGGGAGCGTGGCACTGGGCGCAGGTGGGGTCCCCTTTCCGCCCCAGGGCGCTGAAGACCCGGAGGTCCACCGGGGGGCGGGCCCCGGGGATGGCGGAGGCCCGCGTCTTCCCGTCGTGGCAGGTGGCGCAGAAGCGGCCTAGGGAAGCGGCCCCGTGGGGCTCCAGGGCCGGGCTTGGGGCCAGGCTCGGCCAGGTGCGGTTCTTGTCCAGGACTTCGTGGCAGGTCTGGCAGGCGGCCCCCTTGGCCCCCAGGGCGGCGAAGTGCCGCTCGTGGCTGAAGACCACCCGGCCCGCCCCCTGGGGCAGGTAGGTCTTCACCAGGTCCTGGGGGGGTTGCCACATCCTCTTGGGCTTGAGGCGGCCTCCCTCCACTTCCACGTACTGCCCCGGCACCACCCCGAGGCCCGGGGGAAGCGGGGTCCCGTCGGAGAGGGTGGCCTGGCCCTTCTCCGGATCGTAGCGGACGAAAAGGTAGCGCTCCCCCTCCGAGGCCAGGGCCACGGCCAACAGGAGCGGGACAAGCACCCCCCTCATGGGGCCACCCCCTGGCCCTGCACCTTCACCGCCACCCGGTCCTGGACCCGCATGCCCATGAAGCTTGGAGCCTTAAGCCGGAAGTCCGCGAGGGATAGGGCGAACTCCGCGGAAAAGGCGAGCCTTCCCCCCTCGAGGCGGTACTGCACCGGCACCGTCACCTCCCGGCGCACCCCGTGGAGGTCCAGTTCCCCCAGGACCAGCCCCTTGGCGGCCTCGTAGCCCTTCAGGGTCAGACAGGCCTCCGGGAAGCGGTCCACCTCAAACATCTCCCGGGTATGCCGGTCCCGCAGGGGCTCCTTGGAGTCCCAGGCGGCGAGGTCCACGCAGACGGTCGTGTCAAGAGTTATGTGTAAGAGTCTGTGTACGGGGGGCATACCGCTCCTGAAGCATCTTCTCCAGCACCTCCTCCACCTCCGAGAACCCCTTTAGTTTCCGTTCTGCCCACCTCCCCTCTTGCCTCTCTGACTCCAGGTAAAGGAGCTTGTATACCGCCTCCGCCTTGGGAAACTTGTGGTCCCGCACCTTCGTCCCACGCCGCACTTCCCGGATAAACCGCTCCATCAGGTTGGTGCTCCGCAAGTACGGCCAAAGCACCTTGGGGTACCCGTAGAACCGCAGGAAGGCCCCCGAATCCTGTACCCAAAGCCCCACCACCCCCGGGTACCGCGAACCCCAGGCGGCCTTCA
>NZ_FNBC01000065.1 GCF_900102145.1 Thermus arciformis
GTGGCCATCGCCACGGAACGCCTGAAGTACCTGAGGAAGTCCAGGAGGGGTGACGGCTCTGGAAGGGCCTTCCGCGGGAAGCAGCACCGCTTCGCCTACGCCTCCCTCCTCCGGAAGGTCCACTCCCTGGCCAGGAAGCGGGGCGTGCAAGTCGTGGAGGTGAACCCCCAGGACACCTCCACCATTGGGATGCTGAAGTACGCCCCCCAGCTCTCCCTCTCCAAGGACGTGGCCGCCGCCTACGTGATCGGGAGGAGGGCCTTGGGGTTCAGGGAGAGGCTTCCCAAGGGATACGGGAAGCTCCTGAGGGACGAAGCCTTCCTGGCCTACGCTCAGCGGTTCTACCAGACTCGGGCCGAGGAACTCCGCGAGCAAAAGAAAGTTACACGCGACCGTCCCCGCAAGAACAGGCTCTCCCGTGAACTCAAGAGGGTTCACGGGGCCCTCTTCCTGCTTTCAAGCCTTCAGGGCCCTCCAGGGAGCCAAAGGGAGGTCACCGACGGAAGGAACTTCCTTGGCGCCCATCCCTGGCGGGTCCTGAGGGCAGGCCTCTTCCTTCCCCTTCTCAGGAGCACGGTACCTCGTGACCTCTCCCCGCTGAAGGCCCTCCTTCACCGGGGAGCGTGGGAGGGGTGGAAAGGAAGCTTAGGTCCTCCTCCTGGTGGAGGGCCGGAGTGCGCTAATGTGCACTCTACTTGACCAGGTCATTTTGGAGGGAAAGCGGGTGGCCTTCGCCAAAGGGGTCTTCTACCGGGTGGGCTAAAAGGCCTTATACTGGGTTCAACCCAAAGGGGGTGCCCATGTTCCCGAGCACCATGATGGAGGAAGAACTAAACCTTTGGGACTTTTTAGAGCGGGCGGCGGAGCTTTTCGGCAAGAAGGAGGTGGTCTCCCGCCTCCACACCGGGGAGGTCCACCGCACTACCTACGCCGAGGTCCACCGCCGGGCGCGGAGGCTCATGGGGGGCCTCAAGGCCCTCGGGGTGGGCGTGGGGGACCGGGTGGCCACCCTGGGCTTCAACCACTTCCGCCACCTCGAGGCCTACTTCGCCGTCCCCGGCATGGGGGCGGTCCTCCACACCGCCAACCCCCGGCTCTCCCCCAAGGAGATCGCCTACATCCTGAACCACGCCGAGGACAAGGTCCTCCTCTTTGACCCGAACCTCCTCCCCCTGGTGGAGGCCATCCGGGGCGAGCTCAAGACGGTGCAGCACCTCGTGGTCATGGACGAGAAGGCCCCGGAGGGCTACCTGGCCTACGAGGCGGTCCTGGGGGAGGAGGTGGACCCCGTGCGGGTGCCGGAGCGGGCCGCCTGCGGCATGGCCTACACCACGGGGACCACGGGCCTCCCCAAGGGGGTGGTCTACAGCCACCGGGCCCTGGTCCTCCACACCCTGGCGGCAAGCCTCTTTGACGGCACCGCCCTCTCGGAAAGGGACGTGGTCCTGCCGGTGGTGCCCATGTTTCACGTGAACGCCTGGTGCCTGCCCTACGCCGCCACCCTGGTGGGGGCCAAGCAGGTCCTCCCCGGGCCCAGGCTAGACCCCGCCTCCCTGGTGGAGCTCTTTGACGGGGAGGGGGTGACCTTCACCGCCGGGGTGCCCACGGTCTGGCTCGCCCTGGCGGACCACCTCGAGGGCACGGGCCACCGCCTGAAGACCCTGAGGCGGCTCGTGGTGGGGGGCTCGGCCGCGCCCAGGAGCCTCATTGAGCGCTTTGAGCGGATGGGCATTGAGGTGCGCCAGGGCTACGGCCTCACCGAGACCTCGCCCGTGGTGGTGCAGAACTTCGTCAAAAGCCACCTCGAGGCCCTCCCCGAAGGAGAAAAGTTCGCCCTCAAGGCCAAGACGGGCCTCCCCATCCCCCTGGTGCGCCTAAGGGTGGCGGACGAGGAGGGCCGCCCCGTGCCCAAGGACGGGAAGACCCTGGGAGAGGTCCAGCTCAAGGGCCCCTGGATCACCGGGGGCTACTACAAGAACGAGGAGGCGAGCCGGGCCGCCCTCACCCAAGACGGCTTCTTCCGCACCGGGGACATCGCCGTCTGGGACGGGGAGGGGTACGTGGAGATCAAGGACCGGCTCAAGGACCTCATCAAGTCGGGCGGGGAGTGGATCTCCAGCGTGGACCTGGAAAACGCCCTCATGGGCCACCCCAAGGTGAAGGAGGCGGCGGTGGTGGCCATCCCCCATCCCAGGTGGCAGGAGCGGCCCCTGGCGGTGGTGGTGCCAAGGGGCGAGAAGCCCACCCCGGAGGAGCTGAACGAGCACCTCCTAAAGGCCGGCTTTGCCAAGTGGCAGCTCCCCGACGCCTACGTCTTCGTGGAGGAGATCCCGAGGACGAGCGCGGGCAAGTTCCTGAAGCGGGCCTTGCGGGAAAGGTACAAGAACTTCTACGGGGGTGCCTAATGTTCCTGGAAAGGTTTCGCCTAGACGGCAAGGCCGCCCTGGTGACCGGGGGGTCCCGGGGGCTCGGCCTCGAGGCCGCCTTAGCCCTCAAGGAGGCGGGGGCGAAGGTGGCGGTGGTGGCCCGGCGGGCGAGCTTCTTTGAGGAGGCCCGCAAGGCCTTAGGGGAGGACGCCCTCTACCTGGAAGGGGACGTGCGGGACGAGGCCCGCCTGGAGGCCATCGCCGAGGAGGTGGAGGAAAAGCTTGGCCCCCTCACCATTCTGGTGAACGCTGCCGGGGTGAGCTGGGGGGCCCCTTCCCTGGAGATGCCCGTGGAGAAGGTCCGGGAGGTCCTGGAGGTGAACCTGGTGGGAGCCTTCCTGGCGAGCCGGGTGGCGGCCCGGCGCATGAAGGAAAGGGGCTACGGCAAGATCATTCACATCGCCTCCGTGGCCGGGCTCAAGGGGGAGTACCCCGAGGTCCTGGACGCCGTGGGCTACTCCGCCTCCAAAGGAGGCCTCATCGCCCTCACCCGGGACCTGGCGGTGAAGTGGGGAAGGTGGGGGATTAGGGTGAACGCCCTCGCCCCCGGGTTCTTCCCCACGCGGATGACGGAGAAGGTCCTCCCCCGGGCGGAAGCCTTCCTCAAGGCCACCCTGCCCCTGGGCCGCCCGGGGGCCCCGGGGGAGCTCGGCGGGGCGGTCCTCTTCCTGGCGAGCCCCGCCTCGGACTACGTCACCGGGGCCGTCCTTCCCGTGGACGGCGGGGCCACGGCCCTCTAGGGCCACCCCAGGCTGGCTTGCGCCAGCATGGGGGTCCTCGGGCCAGCCGGGCCCGGACGAAGGGGAAAAAGGCAGAAAGAAGGGGAGCGGGGCACCTCGCTCCCCAAGTCTTCCGATAGGAGAGGCTTCCCGCCGCCCCCAAAAGGCCCTCCCAGGGCCCCCCACGTTGCGAGGCCCAAGTGCGGGGGCCTAGGCCTCGAGGCCCGGCCCCGGGTTTCGGGGCAGATTTGGACTCATTCCGCTTTGCGAGGCCCTGATGTTGATCTCTTAGTTGATCTTAAAGTCTTTGATCTTGAATAACTTGATGATCAACAACAGGGGGCGGGGGGCGGGCGGGCGAAGCGCGTCGGGGACGCAAGTGGCCCCCGCGAACTCCCCAAGTCTTCCGATAGAACTCCCCAAGTCTTCCGATACTAACACCCCAAGTCTTCCGATACCCCGGCCGTAAACTCCCCAAGTCTTCCGATACCAACTCCCCAAGTCTTCCGATAGCGACGCCCCAAGTCTTCCGATAGGGGGGAGGCCCGAACGCCCCAAGTCTTCCGATAGTCCCTGGCCCGAACGCCCCAAGTCTTCCGATACCCCGGGATGGGCGGAAAAAGCCCTTCGCGAAGCCCTTCGCGGCCCTGGGGCCTCTTGGGGCGGGGGGCCACGCCCCAAGTCTTCCGATACCTACTCCTCCAGGCGATTCCGGAAGGAGTTCAGCCAATCCTCCAGGGTTCCCCTGGCGGAGGCCTCCTTCAGCTCCTCCACGAGGTTTTTCGGGTCCAGGACGCCCTCCTCCATGAGGCGGGCCAGGTCCTCCAGCTCCCCCACGCTCACCCGGGAGCGGAGCACCAGCTGGGCCACCTGGAGGGCGCGGCGGACCCGGGCGTCCTTGGGGAGGCTCTGCCACTCCCGCTCCGCCTCCTCCTCCACCCGCCTGGCCTCCTCCTCCTCCAGGCGGGCCTGGGCCCGGCGGGCGTTGGGGGAGGGGAGGGCGTGGGCGTACTTGCCGCTCTCGTCCCGGATCACGTCCACGAGGAAGCCCAGCCGGTTCTTGGGCTTGTAGCCCGAGGCCAGGATGGCCCGGAAACGCTCCACCCGGGCCCGGATGTGCTCCAGGGAGTAGCGGCGGGCCAGGGAGTAGGCGGAGGTGAAGGAAAGCCCCTCCGCCATGAGGAGCTCCACCGCCTCGGCGTCGGGGACGGAGCCCGCCTCCTCGCCGAAGACGTAGACCACGGTCTGGTTCTGGCCGCGGCCCACGTACTCCACCGACTGGAGGTAGCGCCGCTCCAGGAGCTCCTGGTGGGCGGGCTCGAGGGTGCGCCGCACCTTGTCGGGCCGCTTGTGGACGATCTTGCAGGCGGCGGCCCACTCCATGAGGTTCACCTCAAAGCGGGGCAGGGGAGAGGGGTTTTCCGGGGAGAAGCGCTGGGCGTCCAGGAGGCGGTAGAGGGCCCGGCTCAGGGGCCTCCTGAGGCTGGCCATGAACTCAATGTCTATGGGCTTCACGTACTGGTTCTTCAGGGAGCGGACGATCTCCTTGGCCAGGGTGATGCGAAGGACGCTGGAGCGGTCTAGCTTGCCTTGGGGGGAGCTGGTGTATTCCAGCTTTTCTATGTAGCGGAAGGTCACGCTCTGCCAGCGCCCGTTCTCCCGCCAGGCCTCCGAGAGGACGTAGGTGGCGGTGGTGAGGCGCATCAGGCTCTCCTTGAGGGCGTTGTAGTAGTAGCCCGAGGTGTCCAGGCCCATGAGCTTGAGGATCTGGTAGGGGGTGGCGGTGAAGGTGCCGTCCTCGGGGCTTCCGGCGTTGAAGTAGAGGGCGATGAGAGCCAAGGAGACCTCGTTGTCCAGGCCGTGGGGCACGCCCCCCACCTTCTCGCTGGCGTAGCAGGCCAGCTTCACGGGCTTGCCCAGGAACTCAAACTCCTCCTCCCAGGAGGCGTAGCCCTCGGGGATCCGCTCCTGGATGGAGATGAGGCCCAGGCGGGCCACGTTGGCCTCGTCAAAGTGGCGGGGTTTGGCCAGGGCGGGCTTGGGCGGGTTCTTTTTGGAGGCCATCCTGCCCCCCAGTCTAAGTACCCCGCCCGGGCTTTCGCTAGAGCGGGGGCTGGGCGGGGTACTTAGGTGCGGTCCCGGTACCTGAGCCGGGCCAGGCGTTGGGGGTTTCAATCCTCACCGGCCCTTTCGGGCCGATGCAACCTCCACGGACCAGGAGAACCCGTCCCGGCGGACGGGGTTTCAGTCCCCACACACGTGGGGATGGACCGTGCGAAACCGCCTAGCGATGAGGACCTTCGCCCTGGCCACCTGGGCCGGGTGAGAGCTGTGGCGGGCCTATCGGGGATAGGATGAAGGTATGACCTTGCCCGCTGAGATGGAAAAGGCCCTGGAGCGCTTCAAAAAGGCCTACGGCCCGAGCTGGGAAAAAAGACTGCTGCGCCTCTTGGAGGAGGAGGTGAACCGCAAGAAGGCTAAGAAGCAGCTTTCCGCTTTTCTTGCTAGGGTGGTCGGCCGGGCCAAGATGAGCGAAGAGGAGATATTCCGCAGGCTTGAAGGTCATTCTTGACACCAAAGTGCTGGAGGATGGACCGTTGCGCTCCGCTGCGAGGGGTAGTAGGATGAGGACAACCCATCGGGCTGGGCCTGGGTTCCCGATAGCCCGGTGCAGGACGCGCGGCCCTCCAGGGGGCCGTTGCCCTTTTATGGCCAGCGGAGGTTTCAATCCTCACCGGCCCTTTCGGGCCGGTGCAACCTCTTTCCCCGTGATGCGGGTGGCTCCGGCTCCTTTGGTTTCAATCCTCACCGGCCCTTTCGGGCCGGTGCAACCTCTAGGGACCAGCTGAAGCCGTCCCGGCGGACAGGGTTTCAATCCTCACCGGCCCTTTCGGGCCGGTGCAACCCGGACCGTCCCCTCCA
>NZ_FNBC01000060.1 GCF_900102145.1 Thermus arciformis
GCTCCCGGTCCTGGCGGGCCAGGGCCTGGACGGCCTTCTCCCAAATGCCTTCCTTCTGCCACTTGCGGAAGTAGTGGTAGACGGTGGACCAGTGGGGCAGATCATGGGGCATGGCCCGCCACTTGATGCCGTTTTCCAGGACGTAAAGGATGGCGTTAACAATCTCCCTCCTCGGCACCTTGGCGGGGCGGCCGCCGGGCTTGGGGGCTGGGATGAGGGGTTCCAGGAGGGCCCACTCCGCATCGCTGAGGTCGCTGGGGTAAGATCGTCTAGAGCTCACCCCTCAAGGATACCATCCTTTTACGACAGCCTCTAAATCCTCCTCCGCAAGCGCTGAGGACGTCTTGACCGAGGCTTAAGACCGGCAAGGCCCTCTTCCTTGAGGCGTTTCCGCCAGCGGTAATAGGTGGCCCGGCTGATCCCCAAAAGCTCCTGGATCTCGGGCCAGCCCATCCGGTATTTCCTGAGCGCCTCCACCTGTTTGAGCTTCCGTAAGCGGTCCTGAACCGTGGGATCGCCGGCCCCGGCCTCTTGGAGTTCCCGGGCCTTTTGTGCTCCCCGGAAAACCTTTTTGCCGACCGTGGTAAGCTGCATCCGTGGGGACCCCCTCTCTCCTGGAGTGGTCCCCACATTTTTACTCGTCCAGTCTCACATGTGTCTGGCCGGGTTCAGGGGGTCCTGCGAAGGCGGGGAAAGAGGGCTTGTGCCCAAGCCGAAAGCCGTGGTGTGATGGAAGGGGTTTGTGGTTCCACGCACCTTACCCAAGCCCCTTTTCCTTTGGCTGACAAAAGATGAGAGGTCAGGCTCCACCCGATGTCCGACCTTTCCCGCGTAACCGGAAGCCTTTACGGTCTGGGGGGCGGACGGTTACCCTGGTGAGAGACCGATGGGGTATGCGGACAGCAAAGCGCGGCGGCTTTTTCGGATGGTCCACTTGCTCAAACAGCGGTCCTGGACCACGGCGGAGCTTGCCCGGAGGCTCGAGGTGGACCAGCGGAGCGTGCAACGCTACCTCCAGGACCTGGAGGACCTGGCCCCCGAACTGGGTTATGAGCTGGTCTCCGAGGGCAACCGTTACTCGTTGCGTGGCCGTGAACCCACCCTCACCCCCTTCGATCTCCTCTTCTTCTACGTCACCCAGCGCTTCTTCCTCCACCAAGCCCCAAGCCGCCATCGTACTTTTTACCGGAGGCTGGAAGAACTCCTGGAGCATTTCCCAAGCCATATTCGCCAGATCGCGGCCCTGGAGTTGGAACGGTACCGGGCCAGGGTCCAAAAGGGAGACCGGGTCTTGGAGCATGTGTTCCAGGCCTGGCAGGAGAGGCGTGTCCTGGAGGTGGTCTACGAGGACTTCCAGGGGAGACAGAAAAGGCGTCAGCTGGAGATATGGTTTGTGGAGGTGAACCGCTGGAACCTCAGCCTCTACGCCCTGGCACGCATCCGGGGAAGCAACCACACGTTTCCCAGCCTCTACAAGCTGACCCGCATGCGGGATACGCGCGTCCTACCCGATACCTACGAGATCCCCCCGGATTTTGACCCTAAGAGCTACCTCGGTGGGGCCTGGGGGACCTCCTTGCACACCCCAGGGACCCAGCAGGTCCGCGTTCGGTTGCGGTTCGCTCCGGGGGTCACCCGGCGTCTGAAGGAGGGGGATCTGCCCGAGCCCCTGGAGTGGACGCCTTGCGAAGGCGGGGGCCTCGAGGTGGTCTATCTGGTGAACACGGACGCGCAAGGGTTCCCTTTTGAAATCCTAGGGTGGGTGCTTTCCTGGGGAAGCCTGGTTGAGGTCCTGGAGCCGGAAAGCCTGAGGAAGCGCTGGGCGGAGGAGGTCCTTCGGCTGGCGGGCCGCCTCGGGCAGGGGACGGGCGACCCTCCCTCCCCCGGCTCCGCCCAGGCGCCCTCAGGGTAGGTGGGGACCGTTGAGGCCAGGGTTCACCCGGGGGAGGGGATCAAGCCTCCCACACCGCTTCGCTTTCTCCCCGGGCCTTGCGCACCCGCAGGCGGTTGGGAAAGCGTTCGGCCAGGGTCTTCACGTGGGTGATCACCCCCAGCATCCGTCCCCGGCTTCCCAGGCTTTCCAGGACCTCGCCTACGAGCTCCAGGGTTTCGGCGTCCAGGGTGCCGAAGCCCTCGTCCAGGAAGAGGGCCTCGAGGCGGCTTCCGGCGAGCTCCTCCGAAAGGGCGAGGGCCAGGGCAAGGCTCGCCAGAAAGGCCTCGCCCCCGGAAAGGGTGTCGGCGGACCGCCAGGCCTCCGTCCAGAGGTCCAGGATCCGGTACTCAAGCCCTCCCTTCTCCTGGGTGTCCAGACGGTATCGCCCCTGGGAAAGCTCCTCCAGGAGGCGGTTCGCCCGCGCCAGGAGGTTTTTCTGGAGCCTCCTGTAAAGCCATTCAGGAAAGGCCTCCTGGCGCAGGTCCTCCAGGAGAGGTTGCCAGAGGTCCAGTTCCTTCCGTACCTCCGCGAGCCTCTCCTCGGCCTCCTTCCTGCGGGCGATCTTCCGCTCCAGCTCCTTGGCCTGCTCCTCCAGGCGTCCTATCTCCCGGTCCAGGCGGGAGAGCGCCTCCTCCAACGCGGCCATCTTCTGTTCCAGCTCCTCCCTGCGCCGCATGCGCTCCTGGGGGGCAGGAAGGGGGTCGGGCAAGGGGGAGAGCCGGGAAAGGCCCTCCTCCCACCGCTCCACCTCGCTCCCCAGTTCCCTGAGCCTCCTCCGGTTTTCCTCCCACTCGCTCAGGGCCTGATCCTCGGCCTCGGGAGAGAGGAGACGCCCCTTCAGGTCCTCCTCCGGCGGGAGGTCCTGTACCTTGCGCCAGGCCTTCTCCCACTCCTTGCGCCGTTCCTCGAGGCGGGCCCGGACCCCGGCCTCCTCCCGCTCCAGCTCCCCCAGCCTTTTCTGGAGGCTTCTCCACGACTCTTGCAGTCCTTCCAGGGCCTCCCGGCGCCTCCGGAGTTCCTCCCGGTAGGCCGCGAGGTCCCGCCCTCCTAGGTGCCCGCCGAGGTAGTCCTCCAGCGCCCGGGCCAGAGCCCCCGCCTCTTCCCGGGCCCTGTCCCGTTCCTGGCGGGCCTGGGCGAGGTCTTTCTCCGAGGCCCGGGCCGTGGCGGCCTCCTCCCACAAGCCCAGCCGCCCCCTTATCCGCTGGGCTTCCCTTTCCAACTCCTCTTCCCCTCTGGGGTCCTCCGGCAAGCCGGGGTCTTCCCGGTCCGCGAGGAGCCCTTCCAGCCGCGCCACCTCCTCCTCCGCCCGGGCCAGCTCCATCTCCTTTTCCCTCAGGTCCGTCCGCAGGGTCTCCACCTCGGGCGCCTCCCCGGCGGGGGGGAGAGCCTGAACCACCCCCTCGCAGAGAGGGCAGGGCTCGCCCAAGCGGAGGAGATGGCGGTGGGCCCGCAACCCAAGCCGCTCCACCTTCTCCCGCAGGTCGGCCACCTCTTTCCGCAGGGCCTCCCGGTTCTCACGGGCCCGCCTCAGCCGGGCGAAGCGCGCGGAGAGGAGCCGGGCCTCCGTCTCCTCCAGGTTCCGGGCCAGGTCCAGGGCACCCTCCAGCTCGGCGGCCTGCTTCGCGAGCTGGTCCGCCTCCAGGAGGGCCTTTCTCAGGGCCCGTTCCATCCCCGGCTGGAAGGGGAAGGAAGGGGCGGGGCGGGGAAGGTCCCCTGCCTCCTGCAGCAGGGCCTGGAGCTCTGCGAGCCAGGGAAGTTTCCCCTCCTCCTCCCGCAAGGCCTGCAGGGCCTGTTCCAGCTCGTGGAGGACCACGCCGAGCCTCCCGGCCTCCTCCTGGAGGCGCCTCTCTTCGGCTTCCTCCTCGGTCCTCCGGCGCTTCAGCTCCTCGAGGCGTTCCTCCACTTCCTTGAGGGCCGCCTCTTTTGCCCGGAACTCCTCCCACCGCTCCAGGTGCCCCCGGGCTTCCCGGGAGGCCTGGGCCTGGGCCCAGGCCTCCCTCAGGTCGGGCTCCTTTCGCCGCTCCTCCTTCAGCTCTGCCTGGGCCTTTTCCAGGCCCTCGAGGTGGCGGATGAGCTCTTCCCAGCGGGCCTTTTGCTGGGTCAGCTCCTTCTTACGTTCCCGAAGCCTTTCCCGGTTCTCGCGGGAACGCGCCAGGCTTTCCTCGATGAAACGCAACGTTTCCTCACTCGCCCTCTCTTCCTCCAGGCGCTTCAGCTCCTCCTCAAGGCCCTTTGCCCGTCCTTCCAGCTCCTTCACCCGCTCCCCGGCGAGCTTCCGCATCTCCCCAAGCTCCTCCAGGCCGAAGAGCCGGTCCAGGATCTGCCGCCTCTCCCTTCCCGGGGCCTTCCGCAAGAGCTGGTCAAACTCCCCCTGGGGCAGGAAGACTGCCCGGATGAAAACCCCGTAGTCCAGGCCCAGAAGCCGCTCCACCCGGGCCGTGACCTCTCGCGTCCCCCTGGAGGCGAGGGGGAAGGCCTTGCCGTCCCTGAGCTCCACCAGGGAGGCCTCCCCCGCTCCCTTTCGGGAGAGTTCCCGTTCCACCCGGTACACCTTCCCTTCCAGGCGGAAGGTGAGGGCGGCCCAGGCCCGGGAGGCCCTGGGGTGGAGGATCTCCTCCAGACCCCGCTTGCCCAGCCGGGGGACGGCCCCGAAGAGGGCGAAGGTCATGGCCTCGAGCAGGGTGCTCTTCCCGCTTCCGGTGGGGCCCGTGATGACGAAGAGGTCCACGTCGTCCAGGGGGATCTCCTGCCGTTTGAGGTAGGGGCCGAAGCCTTCCAGCTCAATCCTCAGGGGACGCATGGCGCACCTCCTGACGCAACTCCTGGAACGCCCGGATCCGTTCCTCCCGCTTCTGGCCCTTCTCCTCCAGGTAGAGCGCGTAGGCCTCCTCGAGGGTATCGGGCACCTCTTCCGGTCCGGTCTTAGAATCCCGGTTTCCCGTCACGGACACCTCCAGGACGTGGTCCATGGCCAAGAAGGCGTCCCGCAGGCCGGGCTCTGCCGGTCCTTCCAGGATCACTTTGGCCCACCCCCTGAACTGCCGGACCTCTTCCTGGTGGGCCTGGGCCTCTTGGGCGGGGAAGCGGAAGGTGCGGAGGGGCCTGCCCCACCGTTCTACTACCGGGTGTACCCGCACAGGCAGGTGGCGTTCCGGGGGCACCTCCACCAGGAGAACCCCCCGCTCCACCTCCTCCGCCCCGAAGTCCAGGGCGATGAGGCTTCCGGGGTAGTGGGCGTTTTCCGCCACCCCCTGCATCCGGTGGAGGTGCCCCAGGGCGATGTAGCGGGCGGGGGGGAGGAGCCCCGGGGGCACGGCGTAGTGGTCCGCCAGGTAGAGAGCGTACTCCCCGCCCCCCGGCCGGCTTCCGGCCACGGTCAGGTGGCCTACGAGGATGTCCGCCTGGTAGTGGCTCAGGAGGCGGCCCATACGCTCCCCGTAGGCCAGGCGCCGCTCCTCGGAAGGCATCGCCAGGGTCTTGACAAGGAGCCTTTCCGAAACGAAGGGCACCAGGGCGAAGCGGAGGCCCTGGAACTCCACCAGGCCACCCTCGTCTGCCAGGGCCAGCCGCCCGCGGACCTGCACCTCGGGTTCCAGGAGGCGGCGGTAGAGCCGCTCAAACCGCTCGGGGGGGTCGTGGTTTCCCGCCACCAGGAAGCAGGGGATCCCCTCTTTCCGCAAGCGGAGGAGGAACTCCACCAGGACGCCCTCCGCCTCCGCCGAGGGCTGGGGGTGGTCTAGAAGGTCTCCCGCCGCCAGGACGAGGTCCACCCGTTCCTCCTTGGCTAGATTGGCCACGGCCTCCAGGGCCTCTGCCACTTCCGGGGTGCGGTCCCTGCCCTTGAGGGTCTTGCCCAGGTGCCAGTCCGCCGTGTGCAGGATCCGTAAAGGCCTTTCCATACTCCCTCCTCAGGGGACAACCGGGCTGGTGGTCGGCTGCCCCTGTGAACCGGCCTGCGGAGGCTCCGGGTTCTTCCCGGCGGGGGAAGGATCACGGGGGGTACCCCTTGCCCGCATCGCGGTCCGGGTGGAAGCCGCAAAAGGGCTGCCCGTCTTCGAGGGAACCCACGGCCGCCGCAGAGGCTTGATTATAGCCCTTCGCACCTGCTCCTCCCTGCCCTCCTCAGGCGACGGCCGCGGGGGCATCCGTCCCGTTCCTCTGGGTCAGCCAGCTGGAGAGCTCGGCGAGTCCGTGGAAGAGGTGCATGAAGAGGAGCTGGAGGATCTCGGGTTCCACCTCCGGGGGTAAGGGGAGGTGGAAGTCTGCCCAAACTTTTCCTTCCCGCACCCAGACCCGGGGCCACCTCCGCTCCGCGTTCCACCGGTTGGCGAGGCGCAGCGCGGCTTCCTGAGAGAGGCCTAGGGGGGGTTCCAAGGAGGCCATGAAAACCAGCACGTTGTCAAAGAAGCCGTCCAGCGTAACGGCCACCGTGAAGAGGAGATCGCTCTCTGCGTCCTTGAAAAGCACCCCCACGTGCCCCTCCCGGGAGACCAAAGGACGGATGCCGGGGAGCTCGGACAGGACCTCGAGGACCAGCCTTCTTGTCAAAGGCCTCTTGGACTTGAGGTTCATGGCGCTCATCCTCTCCATCCTTATCCCACCCTCGCGACACCTGCTGTCGCGCAACACGGGCCCGGAGAAGGCAGAGGGCTCTGGGCCTAGGGTCCCCAGGGTGAAGGTCTAGGGGGGATGTGCGTGGGGGGCAAGTTTACATGCCGAAAAAGTCCTCCGCGGGCGGCTGCGCGGCCCTGGACAGCTGGCCAGCGAATGCTTTGCAAAGAGGTACCCCCAAGCGTGCCGGCCTTTTACGGTATCTCCCGTGTCTCCCCGAGTAGGATGGAATGAAAAGGAGCTCCAGGGTTCCCAGAAGAAGGCGGAATATGCGGTGGAACCCACATTCCGCACCCCCTTTACTCCAGCAGGTAATATCGCCCAGCCCCCAGGAGGCGCACCGCGGTCTCGTGATGGGGCGCCAGGTTGAGGACCAGCCACTTGCCCCCCAGCTCCACCAGGCGGACCCACATGAACAGCTGAAACACCCAGCGCAAGGTGGGCTTGGCTGTGGGTCTCCCCTTCTGGTCCGGCAGGCTGGACCCCGTCTCCCAAAGCCTCCGCCTCAGCGCCCACTCCCCCAGGGCGTACACCAAAAGGGCCAGGGCCATCACCATCCCCAGGGCCATCACCCGCTCGGGCCGCTTCAAGAAGGTGCTC
>NZ_FNBC01000063.1 GCF_900102145.1 Thermus arciformis
GGTTCCGGTTTCTGAAGGACCCCCTGTTCTTTGCGGAGAGCACCTTCTTGAAGCGGCCCGAGCGGGTGATGGCCCTGGGGATGGTGATGGCCCTGGCCCTTTTGGTGTACGCCCTGGGGGAGTGGGCGCTGAGGCGGAGGCTTTGGGAGGCGGGGTCCAGCCTGCCGGACCAGAAGGGGAGACCCACAGCCAAGCCCACCTTGCGCTGGGTGTTTCAACTGTTCATGTGGGTCCGCCTGGTGGAGCTGGGGGGCAAGTGGCTGGTTCTCAACCTGGCGCCCCATCACGAGACCGCGGTGCGCCTCCTGGGGGCCGGGCGATATTACCTGCTGGAGTGAAGGGGGTGCGGAATGTGGGTTAGCGCCAAGGGCCTCGCCTTGGAGCAGACCCTGGCCCTCCTTTGAGGCGAGAAGCTTTCCATGAACGGCCAAGAGGGGAAGGCGGGGAAGCTTCCCTCGTTCTCAGGTACGACCACGGCCAGGGCAAGATCCTCCTTTTCTTCCCCGAGCGTGAGCTTGCAGGGTGACGGCCAAAAAACTTTCGCTAGTATGTTCTCAAGTGGATATGCCCGACGATCGTGAGGAAACAGGAAAGCGCGGCGCCTGGGAAAAATGGGAGTGGAACATCCTGGCCGAGGCGAGGGGCAAGGGTGAGGAGGGAAGGGCTTGGCTCTTCGGCGCGGCCGCTGGACTCGCCGTCCGCTTCTTGTTCGCAGAAAATCTGGAGATGGTCCAAAAGCTTGCGAGGGGGAACCCGGTTACCAGAACGACCTGGGAACTCGCCTGGCGGCTTTTTGACGGTTACGGGATAGACCTCTCCCTCCGTCTGGCCTCTTTAGCCGAAGAAATAGGAGGGGAGGTCGAGAACGCAGAAGGCCGCTTCGCTTGGATCAGGGGCTTCATGGGGGGCTATTTCTCCTCCAGGGAACTCCGCACCAAGCTCTAAGTCTTGGCCCTCCTCTCCTGCCCTCAGCCAGCCCTGCCAGCATCCGACAGGTGGGGGCTGGGTAAACGGCCCTGAAAAAACTCCGCCGCTTGGGATGGGCCACCAAGCGATGGAGCCAAGGCCACCCCTCAGGCCCCGCCCCCAAAAGCGCCCGCATCCCCTAGGCCAAGAGCAGAAGCGAAAGCCACCCCAAAAGGCTCGCCTGGTGCCGGTCCAGCCCTAGCCCTGCCCCCTCCGCGATCCGTGTCCGCAACGCATATCCCTGGGGCAGGCTTAAGGTGGGCGCTGTAGGGCAAACGGATGAGAGCCCAGGCGCAAGCCTCCTTGACAGGTAGGAAACCAACCACATATACTCCCAAGCCAGAGGAGGCAGGATGAAACTCGGCAAGCTTACCTTAGGCATAGCCATAGGCCTTCTCGCTGCCCTAGGCCCGGCCTGGGCGCAGCAGTCGCGTTTGGACGTGGTGAAGAACCGGGGCCGCCTCGTCTGCGGGGTGAACGCCGTCCTCCCGGGGTTTGGCTTCCTGGACCAGAAGACGGGAAAGTACACCGGCTTTGACGTGGAGTTCTGCCGGGCGGTGGCCGCGGCCCTCTTCGGGGATCCCGACAAGGTGGACTACGTGCCCCTGGACGCCCGGGTCCGGTTCCAGGCCGTGCAGAACGGGGAGGTGGACGTGGCCTTCCGTAACACCACGGTCACCGCCAACCGGGACGGGGCCTTAGGCGTGGACTTCCTGCCCGTCACCTTCTACGACGGCCAGGGGGTCATGGTGAAGAAGGGGCGGGCCAACAGCCTCCGGGAGCTCCAGGACGCCACCTTCTGCACCACCCAGGGCACCACCAACGAGAAGAACATCACGGACTATATCCGGGCCCAGAGGTGGCGCAATGCTAAGGTCCTCACCTTTGAGGACGGGGCTAAGGTAATGAACGCCTTCCTCCAGGGGCGGTGCGACGCCTTCACCGCCGACAAGTCCCAGCTGGTGGGGTACCGGGCCACCGCTCCCAGGCCCGAGGAGCTCGTCATCCTGAAGGAGACCATTTCCAAAGAGCCCTTGGCGGGCTTCGTGCGGGAGAACGACTCCCGCTGGCGCGATGCCTTGAGCTGGATCGTCTACGCCACCATCCAGGCGGAGGAGTACGGCATCACCCAGAAGAACCTGGACCAGTTCCTCAAGAGTGAGGTGCCCGAGATCCGGCGCTTCCTGGGCCTCGAGGGCACCTTGGGCCAGGACCTGGGCTTGCCCCGGGACTTCGTGGTGCGGGTGATCCGGGCCGTGGGCAACTATGGGGAGATCTACGACCGCTTCTTCGGGGCCAAGAGCCCCTTCTACATCCCCCGCACGGGGACGCTAAACGCCCTCCAGCGCTTCGGAGGCCTCATGTACAGCCCGCCCTTCCGCTAACCCCCCGATGCCCCGGGCTAAGGACCTCCTCCTCCAGGCTGTGGTCCTGGGCCTCGTGGCCTGGGGCCTCCTCTCCCTCCTCGCCGAGGCCCGGTCCCGCATGGCCGCCCAGGGGATCCCTTTCAGCTTCGCCTTCCTCTCCCAGGAGGCGGGGTTTAGCCTGAGCGAGGGGCTGACCTACGCCCCCGGGGAGGGGCTACGCCCCTTCTTCCCCTCGGACACCTACCTCCAGGCCCTCCTCGCGGGCTTCCTCAACACCCTCAAGGTGGCCCTCTTGGGCATCTTCCTGGCCACCTTTCTCGGCCTCCTCGTGGCTGCGGGCCGCCTCTCCGCCAACCCCTTGGCCCGGGCTCTGGCCGCGGGCTATGTGGAGGTCATCCGGAACACCCCCCTTCTCCTCCAGCTTTTCGTTTGGTATTTTGCCGTGCTCCTCAAGCTGCCTTCCTGGGAGAACGCCCTCTCCTGGGGCGGGGTCCTCCTCTCCCAGCGGGGCCTGGTGCTTCCCCAGGTGGGCCTTGGGGGCGGGGTCCTGGGGCTGGCCCTTGGGCTTTTCGCCGGGTTCTTCCTGAGGAAGAGGCCTCTTTGGGCCTTGGGGGCGCTCTTCCTGGGGGTTTTCCTGGGCTGGGTCCTCTGGGGGCCTCCCCTCGTCTTCGCCCCGCCCCAGAAGGAGGCCTTCGGCCCGCGGGGAGGCCTCCTCCTCTCCCCGGAGTTCGCCGCCCTCCTCTTCGGCCTGGTGGTCTACACCGCGGCCTTCATCGCCGAGGTCTTCCGGGGGGCCATCCTGGCGGTGCCCAGGGGGCAGTGGGAGGCGGCCTACGCCCTGGGCCTCGAGGGCCGGGACGCTTTCCGCCTCATCGTCTTGCCCCAGGCGGTGCGCATCGCCGTCCCGCCCCTCGCCAACCAGTACTTGAACCTGGCCAAGAACACCTCCCTGGGGGTGGCGGTGGGCTACCCGGACCTCTTCTCCGTGTATGGCACCGTGGCCAACCAGTCGGGCCGGAGCCTCGAGGCCATCCTCCTGGTCATGGCCGTGTACCTGACCCTGAGCCTCGGCATCAGCGCCGCCGTCAACACCTATAACCGGCGCGTGGCCCTGAGGTGGCGGCTATGAGGCTTCTCAAGGCCCTCTTCGGGACCCCAGGCAACGCCCTGGTCTCCCTCCTCCTCCTGGCCTTCCTGGGCTGGCTGGGCCAGGCCCTCCTCCTCTGGGGCCTCAGGGCGGAGTGGCGGGTGGTGGGGGAGAACCTCCCCTACTTCTTCGTGGGCCAGCTGCCCAAGGAGCACCTGCCCCGGGTGGGGGGCTTCCTCCTCTTCCTCGCCTTGGCCCTTCTCGGGTGGCTGGGAAGCCTCCGGGTGGTCCGGGTGCCCAGGCCCCGCCTCCTCTCCCTGCTCGGGCTTCTAGGTAGCCTCTTCCTCCTGCCCTGGCCCCCCACCCTCTGGGGGGGCCTCCTCCTCTCCTTCCTCCTCTCCGGGGTGGCCATGCTCCTCGCCTTCCCCCTGGGGGTGGCCCTGGCCTTCGGGCGGCAGGCCCGGCTTCCCGTTTTGCGCCTCATCGCCATCGCCTTCATAGAGGGGGTGCGCGGGGTTCCCCTGGTCTCCCTCCTCTTCCTGGCCTTCGTGACCGTGCCCCTCTTCCTGCCGGAGGGCGTTCGCCTTCCCCAGGTGGTGCGGGCCCTGGTGGCCTTCACCCTCTTCGCCGCCGCCTACTTGGCGGAGAACGTGAGGGGAGGGTTGCAGGCCGTGCCCAAGGGACAGTGGGAGGCGGCCTTCAGCCTGGGGCTCACCCCGTTTCAAGCGGTGCGCTACGTCATCCTCCCCCAGGCCCTGAGGGCGGTGGTGCCGGCTTTGGTGGGCCAGTACATCGCCCTCTTCAAGGACACCTCCCTGGTGGCCCTCATCGGGATCCTGGACCTCATGGGGGTGGCCCGGGCGGTTCTCGCTAACCCTCAGAACGTGGGCCTGGAGCGGGAGGTCTACCTTTTCCTGGCCCTGGTCTACCTACTGGTGAGCGGGAGCTTTTCCTACCTGGGAAGGCTTCTGGAACGGGGCCTCGGCCTGGGGGTGAGGTAGCGTGGAGCCCATCATCCGAATCCACAACCTGCACAAGTGGTTCGGCCCCCTGCACGTGCTCAAGGGGATCCACCTGGAGGTGGCCCCGGGGGAGAAGCTCGTCGTCATCGGCCCCTCGGGCTCGGGGAAGAGCACCCTCATCCGCACCATCAACCGCCTGGAGGACTTCCAGGAGGGGGAGGTGTGGGTGGACGGCCTGAACGTCAAGGACGACCGGGCCCTCCGGGAGGTCCGGCGGGAGGTGGGGATGGTCTTCCAGCAGTTCAACCTCTTCCCCCACATGACCGTCTTGGAGAACATCACCCTGGCCCCCATGCGGGTGCGGCGCTGGCCGAAGGAGAAGGCGGAGAGGAAGGCTTTGGAGCTTTTGGAGCGGGTGGGAATCCTGGACCAGGCGGGGAAGTACCCGGCACAGCTTTCCGGGGGGCAGCAGCAGCGGGTGGCCATCGCCCGGGCGCTCGCCATGGAGCCCAAGGTGATGCTTTTTGACGAGCCCACGAGCGCCTTGGACCCGGAGATGGTGGGGGAGGTGTTGGACGTGATGCGGGACCTGGCGCGCGGGGGCATGACCATGCTGGTGGTGACCCACGAGATGGGCTTCGCCCGGGAGGTGGCGGACCGGGTGGTCTTCATGGACGGGGGGCAGATCGTGGAGGAGGGGAGGCCGGGGGAGATCTTCACCGCCCCCAAGGAGGAGCGCACCCGGGCCTTCCTGGAGCGGGTCCTCCACCACTAGGCACCCGGAGCACGCGAGGATCCCCCTACGCACCTCCGGACTCCGATCTTGGGCCTTCTTCTCCCCAGGGCCTGCGCTCAAGGGGTCCCCTGGGGGTGCACGTGCCCCGCAAACCCCCGGAGCCGACATTCTGCACCCCTCCCGTTTGGACCGTACACCTCTACTTGGGCTTAGGGCGGCTGAAAAACCTCCGGGAGGGCAAGGGCTGCCCCAAGTGCGAGACCGCCCAGGCCGTGGTGGCCTTCATCCTGGCCGCGTGGGCGCTGTGGCAGGCCTACCGGGGGTAGGATGAGGGTATGATAAGAAATCCCCCTGATCCATTCCCTCAGCATCCTCCCGGCCACCAGTGAAAGAGGGTATGGCTCCGAATCAGGCCCGGCTGGGTCTGCAGGGTTGGAGCTCGGGAGAGTAGGGGGGCAGGAAGACCAAACCCACCCCCTCTGGCACCTCCACCCGCCCCGACACGTGCCACCCCGCCCGGTCCAAGACCAAAAGCAAAAGCTTCCCCTCCCCAGCCCCACGCAACCGGGCAAAGCGCCCCAGGACCTCCGAGAAGGCCACAGCGTTCACCGTGGGCAAAAGCCAAAACTCGCTCTCCCCCGTACCCGGACGCACGAAGCCGTACACGTAAAGCCACCGGTACCGCGGCCGCACCCAGGCCAGGGGCGTCTTCCCCCGGGGCGCCCACACCCGCCGGTACATGGGCTTCAGGCCCAACCTGTGCCCAAGGTACGCCCTTCGGGCGTGACCGTCAGAAGCCCAGACCTCCAGGACAAGCCAGGGGAAGAGGTACTTCAGGAGGACGACGGTGAAGAAGAGTTTTTTTTGAAGGCCTCTCCTTCTTCCACGCCCCTCTCCCGGTGCCGGGGACGGGGGCGGAGGGGGGCGAAGCCCAGGCGCTTCATCCAGGTCCAGGCCCGCCTGGGGTCCACGGGACGGCCTAGCCTCTCCGAGAGCCACAGGGCGGCGTTCCTTATGGTCCATATCCCGTCCTGGGGATGGGGCTGGAGGAGGGCCTGGCGGAAGGCTTCCTGAAGCTCC
>NZ_FNBC01000057.1 GCF_900102145.1 Thermus arciformis
CTCAAAACTTGCACCTCCCGCATACCCCGCATAAACCTTCACCCCCTCCCCCCGGCGGCCCCAGACCCAGGGCGTGGAGCTCCCGCAGGATGACCTGCACCACCAGCTCGGGCAAGAGAACCCGAGCTGCCCCCTCCCTGGCCTCCCGCCAGCTCCCCTTCCCCTCCATCCCCACCCAGTGGGCCAGCAGGTAGGCCAGAAGGGAGAGCACCAGAAAGCGGTGCACCCCCAAGGCCGTCCGCTGCCCGAACTGCCCCAGGGAGAACTCACTCTTCGCAGCCCGGAAGAAGTGCTCTACCGTGAACCGCCTCCTTCCCCAGGTGAGCATGGTCCGGGGCGTGGCGGGAAAGGTGGCCACCACGTACCGCCACTCCCAGCCCCCTTGGGGCAGGGGGTAGCGGTACCAGGCCACCCAGACCGGGAAGGAAAGCCCCCACAGGTAGACCCGGCTCCCCTGCCGCCTGAGGTCCAAAAGCCTCCCCCCTCCCCGCAGCCTCCGGTCCCGCCGCATCCCCACCACGGTTTCAAAGCCCATCTGCTTCACCCCAAAGAGGAACCAGGCCGTACCAAAGGCCGCGTCCGCGGCCACCCGTATCCGGAAGGTCCGGCGCATCCAGAGGGGCAGAGAGGCCAGGAGGCTCAGGGCCAGGAGGGAGAGGCCTTTCTCCCCCTTGCCCCGCCATAGACGGTAGGCCCAGGGGACGCGGAGGTCCCCGTAGACGAGGTAAAGGACCACGAGGTGGAGGCCCCACTTGCCGTGAAAGAAGGAGAGGGGTAGGGCCGGGAAGCGGCCCCGCTTCTCCAGGGTGACCAGGTCCAGGACCACCAGGAGGCGGGGCTTGGGGCCCTTTCTCCGCCTGGCCCGGTCCAGGGCTTTCTGGGCCTCCTCGCGGGCCAGGCGGATGAGGGCGCGGGTGGGCCAGGGGTAGCGGTTGAGGAAGCGGGAGAGGGCGGAGGGGGACTTGGTCTTGCTGTGCTGGGGTCTAGCCTTGCCGTGACCGGTGAGGAAAAGGAACAACAGGGCCTTCAAGGATTCCCGCAGGTGGGGGGTTGGCATGAGGGCCAGGATGGTCCAAAGTAGGGATAGGGCTGCTGGGCTCATGGCGCCCCTCATAAGAGGGGAAACCAGCAGCCCTCTTCAAGTGGTCCCCAAGCATACTCATGCCCGCGGCGAATAAGTGCAAGTTTTGAGCCGCCCATCTTCTGCACACCGAGCGAGCAAGAAGGGGCTTACCAGGACGTTGCCGAACAGGACTAGGCCGCCGAGGTGGTGGAGGGGGACCTGAAGCCGAACGGCCCCCTCCACCTCAACCCGCACCGTGTCTCCCTCCAAGCGGAGGTAGGCCCCCTGTGTCTGGACGAAAAGGGTGTTAAGGAGGAGGCGGTTCAAGAATCCCCCTCCTGTACGAGGTCCCCAAGGTAAGGCATACACGCCTCCACCAGGGAACAATCCCGGCAACGGGCATCGTTTACGGGAGGGGGGAGCTGCGCGGTCCGAAGAAGCTCCTGAACCTTCTCCACAGTTTCCTCCACGAAGGCCCGGAGGGCCGGGGTGAAGACCACTTCCCGCCTCCGCCTCGAGGCCCGGTAAAAGAGCGCCCCCTTGGGCACCTCTACCCCCAGCATCTCCTCCAGACAAAGCGCCTGGGCGCACAGCTGCACCTCGTCCGCCTTGCGTGCCCGCCGGGGGCCCACCTTGTGCTCCACCGGGTAGGGCACTCCGCCGTGGAACTCCACCACGTCGGCCCGGCCCACCAGGCCCAAGCGCTCGGAGAAAAGGGGGAGGGCATACTCTACCCTCACCCCTTCCCGCACCAGCCCTTCCGGCAGGTCCACCCCTTCGTGGGCCCGGCGGCCCCGGAGGGTGTAAAGGTTATCCTCCCAGACCCCTTCTAGGTGGATGAGCGCACACTGCCTGGGGCAGTAGACGAAGTGCTGGAGGGCGGAAATGGGGATGGATTCATCCCACATGGGGCGGTAAGTCCTCGAGGCCCTCTGGCCGGACGAGCCACGCAAGGTGGACTCCGGGAAAACCGTGGGCCTCGAGGGAGCCTTCCTTCGGCGCCCGGACCCGGTAGTCGGCAAAGCTTCGGGGGGCCTCCACCCCTTCCCGCCGCTCTACCCGGATGAGCCCGAAGAGACGGTGCGCGGGAGCGTTTCCTTTCCTGTCCTCGTGGCTGAAGACGGCAAGGCCCCGCACCGTCATCTCGCCCCGGGCCGCCGAGCGGTCCAGCTCAAA
This sequence comes from Thermus arciformis, assembly GCF_900102145.1. Taxonomy (GTDB): domain Bacteria; phylum Deinococcota; class Deinococci; order Deinococcales; family Thermaceae; genus Thermus; species Thermus arciformis. Next base: position 2,240 of record NZ_FNBC01000057.1, read on the forward strand.
GAGGTTCTGCAAGGCGTCCCACAGGGCTTCCAGATCTTCCGGCTGCACCCCCGTCTTCGCGGCCAAAAAGGGGTTGAAGAAACCGTGGGCCCGGTAGAGGCCGTAGGGTACCAAGGGCTTTCGGCCCATCTCTGTTTCCTTTCGGGCCCGGTCCTCCTCCCGGGTAATGGCCACCCGGGTGATGGAAACCTCCAGGGGCGCTATTGGGTCCAAGGACCGGGCGAAGGTGAGCTGAACCGGCCCCCGCACCTGGCCCGCGTTGAGCCCCGTGCTGAGGACGGCGCCGAACATGCGGATGTCAAAAAAGCGCTCCAGAAGCTTGGCTTGGGCCCTCTCCCGGTCCTCTTCGGTGATCTTTCGGCCTTTCACGGCCTTGGCGAGCTCCTTAGCCAGCTTTTCCAGCTCCTTCTTGAAAGGGGCAACGGCTTCCTCCTCCCCCATCAGAAGCTTGGCGATCTCCTTTTCCGTCGCGGCTTGGCCGCTGTAGTAGAGGGTGTTCCCCTCCCTGCTTAAGCCGGCCTCGGCCAGGCCGTCCAAGTGCTCCAGCAGGCTCTCTTTGGCCATCTGTTCCTCGGTGAGCTGGAGGGACACGGGTTCAATGCCCGCCTCCTGGAAGCCTTGGAGGATGAACCGGTTTAGGGCCACCTTGCTCTGGACGAAGATGGCGAAGGGAGGTTTGCCCTCCCGGGTCAAGGCGATGTAGTCGCGGACCTTCCGCTTGAGGGCCACGTCCGTGACCAGGCCGTGCATGGTCTCCGGGTCCACCCTCGGCAGGTTGCCCGCGTCGGGGTCCCCGTTAGGGTTTCCGTCCCTCACGTCAAACAGAAAGACGAACTCGTGCCGCTTCTTGGGATCTAGATACCTCGCGCTCATCATGACCCTCCTTGCGCGCTTTCTCCCTTCTTGCCCGCCCGATTCGCCCGGAAGTGGGCCCGTTGGTGGTAGAAGCCCAGGGCGAACTCCGCCTGCCCGACCAGGTTCAGGGTGCGGGGAAACCCGCCGGCTTCGTCCAGGCGAGAGAGGATCTCCTCCACCGCCTGGTTGAGCTCTTGGCCCACCTTGGGCAGGTGGGCGGTGGTGGAAAGCCGTAGAAGGACCCCGAAAGTGGCCGCAGGGGTCGTGGAGGCTGCCCCGTAAAAGCGGTCCACCAGGGTCCGCCTGAGGGTGTAGCTTGAGGCCCGCTTCTGGGCCTCCTCCAGAACCGCCAAGAGGCGGCCCGACAGGTAGGCCGGGTTCTTCCTTTCCTTGTCCAGCTCGGCCATACGCTTTGCCTCCTCCTTTCCGTAAAATAACCACAGCTTTAGCGCCGCCACCAGGGCGTGAAGCCGCCCCCAACCTTCCCTTTCCTCCGGGGTGAGGGTCTTGGGGTTCCTCAAAAGGTGGATCGCCAAAGAAAGGGCATGGGGAGGGGGGGTGCCGAGGTAGGCGGTGCGGAGAAGCCCCCTCACCAAGCCGGGATTGCCGTCGCCCAAGGCTTGGACTAGCGCCCCTACGGGCACCGGTTGGGGAGCTTCCCCCCATGGGCGAACGAGGCGGGTGCCCTCGAGGAAGCGCCCCAAGGTCTCCTTGAGGCGGCCCAGGGAGACGGCAAACCACTCCCGCACCACCAGCCGCCCCTTGTTGGCGGAGAGGACGGCAAGGTGAAAGCGGGTTTCATCCAGGTTGAGGGGCCACGCTTTCCCTGTCCAAGGCGTGGCCAAAAGCTCCTGGAGTTGGGTAAGGTCGGCGGGTGGGGTCTGGACAGGTGCCCCGCTCAGCACGGCTCCCAGAATGGCCTCCAGGTCCACGGGCGTCTCAAGGGGTACTTCCACCTTCTCACTAAGCCAGAAGACGGCAAGCTGGTTCCTGAGGCCCCCCTCTTCCTCGCGGTAGAGGGGCCTGCTGTGGCGCTCGGAGCGGATCAGGTGGTCCAGGGTGTCTACCACCTGGGAGGCGCACGTGAAGCAGAGGGGGGCATTTGCGGCCTGCTCCTTGCCGAAGGACTCAAAGGCCTTCTGGTTGAAGGAAACCAGCTGGCACTTCTGGCCCAGGACCACCACTTCCCTGGGGAAGATACGTAAGACCGGGCCAAAGTTCCCGCAGAGGGCGCAATAGCCCTTGTCCCCTTGGATTTCCTCAGCGAGGTGCCGGGCCCAAAAGGCCTGCACCTCCTCAAGCTCTGTGGGCAGGACGCCGTGGACCTTGAAGGCGAGGAGGTCCTTTGGCTTCCCACCCCTTTGCTGAAATTCCTTCTGCAGCTGCTGGAGCTTAGGGGAATCGAGGAAGTCCAGAACCTCCTTGACTTCCTGCCTTTGGGTTTCGCAATAGGCCTCTTGGATGAGCTCTTTAAATCCTCGGTGCAGGAGCTTGGCCTCTTCCTCCTTACCATCTTCGTGGACACCCAGCACGTAGCGGGCATCGTCTACAAGAAGGTAGGGTTTCAGGTTGCCCTCGCTGGCCTTTCCCGAACGTTGGCGGTCGGGAGCAGGGATGGGCTCAATCCCTTCCCTCTTTCCGTAAGGGCCTTCTAGCCTGGCCTCTCCCCCCTCGAGGCGGATGAACCAGGAAACGTTCTTCTTCTTGTAGGCCGGGGGAAGGAGCACCCCCTCTTTACGAAAGCGGCGGAAGGCTTCCTTAAGCTCCCGGAGCATGGCCTTCCTCCAGGCGGTAGAGTTCCTGGTACCTCTCCGCGGGGACCTCTAGCCACCCTTCCCGGATCTGGGCGTGGAAGAAGAGGGGCAGAGTGTACCCCTGGACCTCGCCTCTACCTGGGCGCTTGAAGGTAAGCTCGGGGCGGCTTGGGTCCTCCACGAAGGCGAGGTCAAAGAGCATGGGCCCCAGGTCTAGGTTCAAACCCCCGTCGGGCACCTCCCCGTCAGGTGGGGAGAAGTAAGCGGGAAACTCCCGCGTGCCCAAGTAAGGGGTGTGGTGGTACTGGCCTTTTTTGAGACGCCGTTCAAACTGCTCCAGGTACTTGGGCAGGGGATCGGTAGCGTGGGGCCTAAGGACCATATCCGCCTCAACCAGGTAGGCCACGTCCTTAAGGACGAGGCTTGTCCGCTGCTGGCGCGCATCCTCAACGAAGAAGGGTTTTGCCCCCATGCGGTTTCCTACCTCGTTGCGCAGGAGGGCGAAGGGGGTTCCCAGGCGGAGCACCCCGATGCGCCGCACCTCATACCGGAACTCGGGTTTCCAGAAAATGGCCTCCAAGAGGCCGCGGGCTGCGCTAGGGGTGGGCACGGGGTAGGAAACCCGCTCCACCTTGAACTCGGGGCGGGAGAAACAGGCGTACTCGCCCCAAACCTTCACCTTGAGCCTTGCCACGCCGTCCTCCTAGACGATCAGGTCACTGGGATCAGCATACTCCTCCACGAGTCCCCGCCTCGGGTCATATGACCCACGCCAGACGTAGAGGTCTTGGAAGCCCGGCACGGCCTCGAGGAATCCGCGCCGCTCCCGTACCTGGTTGCGGAAGAGCCCCACCACGTAGGCCTGGAGCCGTCGCCAGTTCTGGAGTGAGGGGGCCTTCTGGAAGGCCTCGAGGCGCGCCAACCCCTCCCCATAGGGAACCACCACGGAGACCGTGTCCTCCTGGATAAGGCGGTAACGCCGAGCCACCTCGGGATAGTCAAGGTCCTTCCGGCGGTCCTGGATCCCCTTGTCGGTTTTGACCGTGGTGAAGAGCTCTTTGAAGTAGGCCTGGTACAGACTGGGGTCGTGAAGCCGCTCCGGTGGGTGCTCTTCAAGGAGAAGGCGGGCCTTTTCCACGCCCACCCGGTAGGGACCCCTGGGGGTTGTGCCCTCCTTAGGCCAAAAGAGGACCACCTTTCCCCTGTCCAACTGGCCCTCCCGGTTGCACCGCCCGGCCGCCTGGACCACCCGGTCCAAGGGGCCTATAGCCCTCCAGACCTCCGGGAAGTCCAGGTCCACTCCCGCCTCCACCACCTGGGTGCTTATGAGCCGGACCGGCGCTCCCTCTCGCAAGCGCCTTCGCACCTCCTCCAGAACCTCACGGCGGTGGGCGGGGCAGAGCAAGGTGGAGAGGTGGTAGGCATGGGGGTCCTCCCCCAGGGCCTCGAGGAGGGCCAAGGCGTCCTTGCGGGTGTTGAGGACCACCATCACCTGAGGGCGCGTTTGCAGTTCCCTGGCCAGCTCTTCCCAGGAAAGGGGCTTCGGGCGGCGCTCGTAAACCACGCGCTGAAGGCGAGCAAAGTGCCTGGGATAGTCCGGAACGATCTCCCGGACGGGAAGGCCCTGGAAGGTGGGAACGACCTCAAAGGTGGGCTGGGTGGCGGTGGAGAGCACCACGGTGGCCCCATAGCCCCCCTCCTCCACGGGGGTGGCCAGGAGGTGGAGGGCCTCGAGGGTGGGCTTCAAAAGCTCCGGGGGAAGGGTTTGCACTTCGTCCAGGAGGATGACGCTTCGGGCCAGTCGGTGGACCTTGCGCATCTTAGAGGGGCGGTTAGAGAAGAGGCTTTCAAAAAGCTGAACGGTGGTGGTGACGACGAGGGGGGCGTCCCAGTTTTCCGTGGCCAGGCGCTGGCGGAGAACGTTTTCTTCCTGTTCCTCTCCCAGGGGAGGCTCGTAGGCGGAGTGGTGCTCCAGGACGGCTTCTTCTCCCAAGATCTCCCGGTAGACCTGGGCCGTTTGGTCAATGATGCTCGTGTAAGGGATGGCCACCACCACCCGCCTGAGCCCGTGCTTCAAAGCGTGCTTCAGGGCGAAGGCAAGGCCGCTCCGGGTCTTACCCCCACCCGTGGGAACGGTGAGGCGGAAGAGGCCTGGGGGAAGCTCCGCCGCCTGCAGGCAGGCCTCGTAGACCTCCCGGCGCACCGCGTTGACGCGAGAGGGGCGTGCGCTTTGGAGAAGGGCTTCCTGATTGCGTTGGAACCTTGTCCATAGCTCTTCTAGGGAGTAGCCTCCTTGGCGCAGGCGGACAGCGCTGGGATCAAAGTGGGCTTCGGTATCTAGATAGTCCGCATCCACAAGGGCGGAGAAGGCCATACGGACCAGAAAGTCTAGGCGAAGAGGGTCCCCTGCGGTTTTGGAGCGCACCTCTTTCAGGGCCTCATTAAGTAGGCCTTCTAACCTGGTGCGAAGCTCCGAGGAGCGCAAGAACGCCGCGACCTCTTTGAAGGGTTCCTCCTTCAGGGCTTGGGCGAGTTTGCTGGCCGCCTCACCCCTCTTGGGGAGACCGGCGTGGTGGCCCATCACGGGTAGCCCGAAGGCTTCCCAACCCTCATGCTGCCCTGAGCCCAGGGCTACGTAAGCCAAGGCCGCACCCCAGACGGCATGGGGCACGCTGTTTGTCCTTTTTCCCTCCGCCGCGACCTTGAGGTAGGCCTGGAAATCCCGAGTGGCCTTCCCAAGGTCGTGAAGGAGGGCCAGGGCCTGCCCCAGACTTGGGGTGCCAAAGTGCTGGGCAAAGCCCCCGGCTAGGCGGGAAACGGCCTCGAGGTGGTCTTTGAGGGCGTGCCAGGCTCCCTGGGGGTTAGGGGTGTGGGCTTTGGGGTCCATACATCCTATGATGAGGGCAATGCGCGAACCCCAAGTGCGCGCAGAAACCCCGGGGGGTTCGCGCAAAGCGGCGAAGGCCGTGGTGGAGCTTGAAAACCGGTTTGGGCACTCTGTGTCAAGCCCCTGGGCGAGGGTCCCGAGAGGGGGGTCGCCGCGAAGGACCTCCTTCCTGCCCATCAGGAGGGCTACGATATAGGGGGGAGTTGCACCGGCCCGAAAGGGCCGGTGAGGATTGAAAC
>NZ_FNBC01000056.1 GCF_900102145.1 Thermus arciformis
CGTCCCACGGCCCGTAATGGTGAACACGTCCTCCACCGGCATCAAGAACGGCTTGTCCACGTCCCGCACCGGCGTGGGAATGTACTCGTCAATGGCGTCCAAAAGCTCCCAAATCCGGTCCACCCACTCGTTCTCCCCACGCTTCGTCTGGGGGTTCTTGTGCATCTGCTCAAGGGCAAGCAACGCGCTCCCCCGGATCACCGGCACCTCGTCCCCAGGAAACTCGTACTGGTTCAGGAGGTCCCGCACCTCCATCTCCACCAGGTCCAGTAACTCGGGGTCGTCCACCATGTCCACCTTGTTCATGAACACCACGATGTACGGCACCCCCACCTGGCGCGCCAGCAAGATGTGCTCCCGGGTCTGCGGCATCGGCCCGTCCGCCGCCGACACCACAAGGATCGCCCCGTCCATCTGCGCCGCCCCGGTGATCATGTTCTTGATGTAGTCCGCGTGCCCAGGGCAGTCCACGTGGGAATAGTGCCGCTTCGCCGTCTCGTACTCCACGTGGGCCGTGTTGATGGTGATCCCCCGCGCCCGCTCCTCCGGGGCCTTGTCAATCTCCCCGTAGTCCTTCACCTCCACGTTCGGGTTCTCCGCCGCCGCTACATACGTCAACGCCGCGGTCAGCGTCGTCTTCCCGTGGTCCACGTGCCCAATCGTCCCCACGTTCACGTGAGGCTTCGTCCGGATAAACTCGCCCTTGGCCATGGTTCCTCCTTCTTGCACGCAAAGGCCGCCCTGGGCCTTACCCGCCCAGGGCAGTCAAAAAGATGGAGCTCGCGGCCGGGCTCGAACCGGCGACCTCACCCTTACCAAGGGTGTGCTCTACCTGCTGAGCTACGCGAGCTCGTGGAGCGGGAGACGGGACTCGAACCCGCGACCCTCGGCTTGGGAAGCCGATGCTCTACCAACTGAGCTACTCCCGCGCGGGGTGTGCTTGGAGCACACCGGATGGTGGGCAGGGCTGGATTCGAACCAGCGAAGGCATACGCCAACGGTTTTACAGACCGTCCCCTTTGGCCGCTCGGGCACCTGCCCACGCCCTTTTTGGAGCCACCCAGGGGAGTTGAACCCCCAACCCCCCGATTACAAGTCGGGTGCTCTGCCGGTTGAGCTAGGGTGGCGGGACCGGGGCTGGGACCCTGTCCGAGGGATTAGGCTAGCACAACGCCGGGCGAGTGTCAAGATAAGGGCATGCGCATCGTACCTTTTGGGGCGGCCCGGGAGGTCACGGGAAGCTGCCACCTGCTTTTGGCCGAGGGGCGGCGGGTGCTTTTGGACTGCGGGATGTTCCAGGGGCGGGAGGAGGCCAAGAACCACGGGCCCTTCGGCTTTGACCCCAGGGGGGTGGAGGCGGTGGTCCTCACCCACGCCCACCTGGACCACGTGGGGAGGCTTCCCAAGCTCTTTCGCGAGGGCTTCCGGGGGCCCGTCTACGCCACCCGGGCCACGGGGCTTCTCATGCGCATCGTCCTCGAGGACGCCCTCAAGGTCATGGAGGAGCCCCCCTTTTCCCGGGAGGACGTGGAGGAGGCCCTGGCCCACCTGGAGCCCCTGGAGTACGGGGAGTGGCTTCGCCTGGGGGACCTGACCCTGGCCTTCGGCCAGGCGGGACACCTCCCGGGGAGCGCCTTCGTGGTGGCCCAGGGGGAGGGGAAGACCCTGGTCTACAGCGGCGACCTGGGCAACCGGCAGAAGACCGTCCTCCCCGACCCTTCCTTGCCCCCCAAGGCCGACTTCGTGGTCTGCGAGGGCACCTACGGCGACCGGCCCCACCGCCCCTTCCCCGAGACGGTGCGGGAGTTTTTGGGGATTTTGGAGGAGACCCTGGGCCAGGGGGGCAAGGTCTTCATCCCCTCCTTCGCCGTGGAGAGGGCCCAGGAGGTGCTCTTCCTCCTCTACGAGCACGGCCACCGCCTGCCCAAGGCCCCCATCTACCTGGACTCCCCCATGGCCGAGCGGGTCTTGGAGCTTTACCCCAGGCTGGTGCGCTACTTTAGCGAGGAGGTCCAGGCCTACTTCCTCCAGGGGAAGAACCCCTTCCGCCCCCGGGGTCTCCGGGTGGTGGAAAGCGCCGAGGAGTCCCGCGCCCTGGCCCGGGAGCCCGGCCCCATGGTGGTCATCGCGGGAAGCGGCATGCTCACGGGGGGGCGGATTCTCGCCCACCTGAGGTACGGCCTTTCCGATCCCAAAAACGCCCTGGTCTTCGTGGGCTACCAGCCTAGGGGCGGCCTGGGGGCCGAGCTCATCGCCCGGCCTCCCCTGGTGCGGATCCTGGGGGAGGAGGTGCCCTTGAGGGCCAGGGTCCACACCCTGGGGGGTTTTTCCGGCCACGCGGGCCAGGACGAGCTTTTGGACTGGTTGAGGGAAGAGCCCCGGGTCCTTTTGGTTCACGGGGAGGAGGAAAAGCTTTTGGAGCTCGGGAAACTCCTCGCCCTTCGCGGGCAGGAGGTGGCCTTGGCGAGCCTGGGGGAGGGGGTGGAGGTCTAAATGCCCCGCCAGGGCAGGGGCCCCGAAAGGGGTTCTTCCAGGGGCGTTCTTTAAGCGGGCTTGAACCCGAGCCTTTCCAGGACCATGCGGGTGGCGGGGCTTTTGTTCAGGGTGTAGAAGTGGACCCCCTCCACCCCGGCCTCTAGGAGCTCCGCCACCTGGCGGGTGGCGTGCTCCACCCCGATCTCCAGAATGGCCTCGGGGTCGTTCTGGTGGCGTTCCAGCTTAGTGAGGAGAGGCCCGGGGATGCTCGCCCCGCAGACCTCGGTGAAGCGGCGGAGCTGCGGGTAGCTGGTGATGGGCATGATCCCCGGGAGGATGGGGATCCCGATTCCCACCCGCCTCGCCCGCTCCAGGAAGCCGAAGTAGTGGGCGTTGTTGAAGAAAAGCTGGGTGATGGCGAAGTCCAGCCCCGCCTCCACCTTGGCCTTGAAGTGGCGGAGGTCGGCCTCGAGGCTCTCGCTTTCCGGGTGCCCTTCCGGGTAGGCGGCGCCCCCCACGGCCAGCCGGTCCCCGTAGCGGTTTCGGATGAGGGCCACGAGCTCCGCCGCGTAACGGAACCCCTCGGGGTGGGGGCGGAAGACCCTTTCCCCCTTGGGCGGGTCGCCCCGGAGGGCGAGGATGTTTTGGGCCCCCGCCTCCACGAAGCGGTCCAAGACCTCCGCCACCTCCTTTTGGCTCTGCCCGGCCACGGTGAGGTGGGCGAGGGGGTTCAGGCCCAGCTCCAGGATGCGCCGGGTCCAGGCCACGCTCTTCTCCCGGGTGCTCCCCATGGCCCCGTAGGTGATGGAGACGAAGGCGGGGCGGAAGCCCCTGAGCTCGGCGAGGGTGCGGAAAAGCGCCTCCTCCCCTTCGGGCGTCTTGGGAGGGAAGAACTCAAAGGAAAAAAGGGGCCCCCTGCGCTCCCTTAGGAGGTCCCTGAGGTTCATGCGAACGAGTGTAGCCCCTCTCCCCAAGGGGGTCAAGGACGGGGGATAATGGGGGCATGGTGGAGGTGCCGGAGATCCCCAAGGTGGAAGCCCTGGAGCTTCCCGCCAAGGAAACCGCCCTCATCGTGGTGGACATGCAAAACGACTTCGCCCACCCCGAGGGGGCCCTTTTCGTCCCCGACGCCCCCAAAAGCGTCCCCGCCATCAAGCTTCTCCTGGAGAGGGCGCGGAAGGCCGGGGCCAGGGTGGTCTACACCCAGGACTGGCACCGGGAGGACGACCCCGAGTTCCAGATCTGGCCCCGGCACGCCGTGGCCGGGACCTGGGGGGCGGAGATCCTGGAGGAGCTTAAGCCCGAGCCTGAGGACCTCGTCATCCAGAAGGTCCGCTACGACGCCTTCTACGGCACCCCCCTGGACCACTACCTTCACCTCTTCGGGGTCAAGCACGTGGTGGTCACGGGGACGGTGGCCAACATCTGCGTTCTGCACACCGCGGGGTCCGCGGCCTTGCGCTGGTACAACGTGGTCCTCCCCGAGGACGCCACCAGCGCCCTCACCCCCTTTGACCTGGAGGCCGCCTTGCGCCAGGTGACCTTCCTCTACCAGGGCAAGGTCACCCGGGCCGAGGGGGTGCGGTTTGTTTGAGGCGGGAGGGTAGGGTGCCCGGGGAAGGGGTGCTCCCCCTCGCCCTGGCGGAAGGGGAGGGGGAGGTCGCCCTCCTGCGGCGGGCCCAGGCCCTGGGCCTCCCCGTGGCCCCCACCTGGGTGGTGCGCCTGGAGGAGGAGTTCTACCGCCTGAACAACCTCAAGGAGCGCCTGGAGGACCTCTTCCTCGGGGTCTTCGGGGTGCGCATAGACGAAGAACGGCTGCTTTGGGCCGCGGAGGAGGCCCGCCGGGCGGTGCGGGAAAGCTACCTCCTCCCCGAGCGGGCCGAGGCCTTTCTCGCCGCCCTGAAGGGGCGGGGGCCCTTCGGGGTGCGCCGCGCGGGGGAAGGGGAGGCCCTATGGGCGGCCACCCCCCAGGAGGCCCTTTTCGCCCTGAAGCGGCTTTGGGCGGCCTCCTTTCAGGTGGAAGCCCTCCTCGGGCGCTACCCAAGCCTCCTTCCCCCCTTCCGCCCGGTGTTGGTGCAGGAGGCGGGGGAGGCGGTGGAAGACCCCTTCCTCTCCCTGGACCTCTCCCGGGCCTTGGGGCAGGAGGTGGTGGTGTACACCTGGGGAGGCCAGGTGGTGCGGATAGAATCTCCCCATGGTGGATAGCCACGTCCACACCCCCCTTTGCGGGCACGCGGAGGGCGCCCCGGGAGAGTACCTCTTCCACGCCCGGAAGGCGGGGCTTAGGGGCCTGGTCTTCACCGACCACAGCCCCATGCCCCCCTGGTACGACCCCCAAAGCCGCATGGGCCTGGCCGAGCTTCCCTTTTACCTCCTGGCCCTGGAAAGGGTGCGGGAGGCGAACCCGGACCTCTACGTGGGCATCGGCCTCGAGGCGGACTACCACCCCGGCACGGAGGCCTTCGTGGCCCACCTCCTCAAGGCCTACCCCTTTGACTACGTCCTCGGGAGCGTCCACTTTCTGGGGGCCTGGCCCCTGGACCACCCCGACCACCAGGGGGAGTACGCCTGGCGCGACCTCAAGGAGGTCTTCCGGGCCTACTTCCAGGAGGTGGAGAAGGCGGCCAAAAGCGGCCTCTTCCACGCCATCGGCCACCTGGACCTCCCCAAGAAGTTCGGCCACCGCCTCCCCGAGGAGGCCCTTTTAGAGCTCGCCGAGCCCGCCCTAAGGGCCATGGCCGAGGCGGGGCTTTTCCTGGACGTGAACACCGCCGGGCTCAGGAAGCCCGTGGGGGAGGTGTACCCGGCCCCCGTCCTCCTCCGGAGGGCCCGGGAGCTTGGCCTAGGGGTGGTCTTGGGCTCCGACGCCCACCGCCCGGAGGAGGTGGGCTTCGCCTTCCGCGAGACCCGGGACCTGCTCCTTTCCCTGGGGTTCCAGGAGGCCTACTACTTCCAGGAGGGGAGGCCCGTGGCCTACCCCCTGTCCAGGGCAGCGTAGACCCGCTCCCGACTGGCCCCCAAGGCCAGGTCGTCCCGGTGCCCCCCCGCCGCCTCGTAAGCCCGCACCGCCCTCACCAGGCGCAGGAAGGCCTCGGCGCAGGGGTCGGGGGCCGGGGCCTCGTACTCCATGAAGGTCACCCGTTCGTACTCCTCCCGGTACTCCGCCTCCTCCCGCTCCACGCACGCCTCGTAAGCCTTTAGCGCCTCGTCCACCTCGAGGCGGGCTCCCTCCAAAGCGGTCATCTTCCCCTCCTTTCTCAGCCTGATTATATCAGGTTTGCTTACTGCGGAAGCGAAGGCTCGCGGCGGGAATGGGGCCTTCCTGGAAGCGCTCCTCCTTCCAGGGGTCCCCCCGCCAGTGGTAGCCGAGCCGCTCCCAGAAGCCGAGCTCCAGGTGGTCCAAAAGGACGATGCGGCGCACCCACTTGGCGCTCTTCCAGGCGTAAAGGTGGGGCACGAGGAGGCGCACCGGGCCCCCCCTCTCCGGGGGGAGGGGCTTGCCGAAGAGGGTGTGGGCGAGGAGGACGTCCTCCCTGAGGAGGTCCTCCAGGAGGAGGTTGGCGGTGTAGCCCCCGTAGCTTTCCACCAAGGCGGCCACGGCCTCGGGCCTGGGGCGGGCCTTCTCCAGGAGGTCCCGCGTCCGCACCCCCCTCCAGGCCACGTCCAGGCGGCTCCAGCCGGTGACGCAGTGGAAGTCCCGGGTGAGCTCCACCTGGGGGAGGGCCAGGAGGTCGGGGAAGGTGAGGGCGATGGGGGTTTCCACCAGGCCCTCCAGGGCGAACCGCCAGGCCTCGGGAGGGACTCGAGGCGCTTCCCCGTAGGTGAGGACCGGAAAGCGCTCCGTGACCCTCTGCCCGGGAGGAACCCGCTCCATGCCCTAAGGATAGGGAAGCCTTGGAGGGGGAAAAGGGGCTTGGCTCACCGGCTTTGGTAGCGGATGACCTCCACCTTCTCCAAGGTGACGAGCCCCTCCTTGACCATCTCGTCCAGCACGGGCAGGAAGGCCAGGACCTTCTCCTCGGTGTCCACGATCTCCACCATCACCGGGAGGTCCTCGGAGAGCTGGAGCACCTTGGCCGTGTGGATGCGGGAGTGGGCCCCAAAGCCCATGAAGCCCTTGAAGGCCGTGGCCCCGGAAAGGCCGCGCCGCCTGGCCTCGAGGACGATGGCCTCGTACAGGGGCCTCCCCCCGTACCGGTCCGACTCCCCCACGAAGATCCGCAGGAGCCGGGCCTCCCCTTGGAGCCTCATGCCCCTAGCTTACCAGGGCCCCGCCCAGGCGGTGGCCCCAAAAGACCAGGAGGAGCCCAAGGACAAGGCTTCCCCCCGCGTAGAGAAGGGCCTTGGCCACCTGGCCTTCCTGGAGAAGGGCCAGGGTCTCGTAGCTGAAGGTGGAAAAGGTGGTGAACCCCCCCAAAACCCCCACCGCCAGGAAGAGCCGGGCCTCCCCGGAAAGGGCCCCTTCCAGGGAAAGGCGCAGGACCACCCCGATGAGGAAGCTTCCCAGGGCGTTCACCACGAGGGTGCTCCAAGGGAAGCCGGGGCCGGCCAGGCCCTGAACCCAGGCGCCTAGCCCGTACCGGAGGACCGAGCCCAAGGCCCCTCCCAGGGCCACCCAGAGGTACCGCTCCACCCCCAAAGTATAGTGAGGCCATGAGGCCCAAGACCCTTTCCCCCATCCTCACCGCCAGGGGGGTGCGGCTCGCCATCGCCGTGGGCCGCTTCAACGAGCGGGTGACCAAGCTCCTCCTGGAGGGGGCCCTCGAGGCCTACGCCCGCCTGGGCGGGGACCCCGCCGAGGTCCTGGTGGCCTGGGTACCGGGCTCCTTTGAGCTTCCCCTGGTGGCCAAGCGCCTCGCCCAAAGGCCCGACGTGGACGCCGTGGTGGCCCTGGGGGCGGTAATCCGGGGCGAGACCCCCCACTTTGAGTACGTGGCCGCCCAGGCGGCAAGCGGCCTCATGCAGGCCATGCTCCAGACGGAGAAGCCCATCGTCTTCGGGGTCCTCACCACCAACACCCCCGAGGAGGCCCAGGAGCGCGCCGGGGGCAAGGCGGGCAACAAGGGCGCCGAGGCGGTCTTCACCGCCATAGAGATGGTGCGCCTTCTGGAGGCTATTTCCCGGTGAAGAGGGCGCGGGCGTAGCGGAGGTGGAGGTAGAGGAAGCACCCCAGGCAGAAGCCGAAGGCCAGGTTGACGAAGGCGAGGAGGGCCACGAGGAGGGCCAAGGCGTAGCCCACGCCCTTCAGGCCCAGGAGGAGGAAAAGGGAAGCAAGCCCCAAGAAGAGGGCCCCCAAAGAGCGGGCGAAGCGGTGGGGCCTGGGGTCCTCGTCCACCACCGCTGGAGGAACCCGGAGGAGGCGCTTCAGGGCCACCATCAGGTCCAGGGGGGTGTGCTGGCTCGCCATGAGGAGGAAGAGGAAGTAGACGGGCCAGGGCAGGTCCAGAAGCGCCGCCGGGGGCAGGAGGAGGACGAGGAGGGCCTGGTTGAAGCGGAGCTGGTTCCGGTCCGTCTTCATGGCCCCCAGTATACATATGCGCTTTAAACGCTCAAGGGTACCCCCCTTTCGGATATTCAATGCATACCCCCTTGACAAGCCAAAGGAAAAGGGGGCGCTTGGTGAGCTGTGGAAAAACACCAGACGCCCCCTTCCATCCTACCCCTGCCCCTGGAGGAACTGGTCCCCCTGCTCCAGGCATGGCTCCAAGCCCGCTTGCCAGAAGGGGAGAGAAAACCCGGCAGGCCCAGGACCTTCTCCGACCTCAGCCTCTTTCTCTTCCACCTGGTCCGCGCCCTCCTGGGCTTCTCCAGCGAACGCATGCGCCGGGAACTGGCCCGCAACCCTAGGCTCCGCAAGCGCCTCGGTCTAGAGCGCGTTCCCTCCTCTGCCACCCTCAGCGAGCG
>NZ_FNBC01000054.1 GCF_900102145.1 Thermus arciformis
TTCGTGCTGGCCCTGAGGGAAGGCTTAAGCCTCCAGGAGGTCCCCCTGGAGGAGGCGGCGCAGGCCTTCCTGGGGCTCCTGGCCGTCCACCGCTTCCTGGAGGGGCTCAAGGGCTCCTAGAGGGCGAGGCTTTGCGGGGCCTGGGCCGCCTCGGCCAGCTCCTGGGCGAAGGCTCGCACCTCCGGGGACACCTCCGCGTTCCCCGGGCCCCGCACCTCCGCCGCCCGCCAGCCCTCGGGGGCCCGCCAGAGGGCCAGGGTGGCCACGGGGCGGCCCTCCCCGTCCCGCAGGCCGAAGAACCGCTTCTCGCCCAGGAAGACCCAGGTCCAGGCCTCCCTCCCCAGGCAGTGCCCCATGGCCTTGCCCTCCTCCTCCAGGGCCTCGGGGGAGAGGAGCTCCACCGCCACCAGCCCCCCACGGGCGAAGGGCTCCGGGAAGAGGGGCTCGGGCCTCCCCAGGGCCCGCTCCGCCAGGGCCCTAAGCCCCAGGTTCTTGTCCCGGAGGGCGGCGAAGCGCCAGGGCTCCTCCAGGGCCCGCTTTAGGAGGGGAAGGGCCAGGAGGGCATCCTCCTCCCCCGGCCCGCGGCCCCAGGCCCGCAGCACCGCCACCATGGCCTCCTCCTGGGCGGGCGAGGGGTCCGGGTCCTCCGCCAGGAGGCCCAGGAGGAGGCCCCAATCCTCGTGGTCCAGCTCGCGCAACCAGGGGAGCCCCCGCCCGGGCTCCTGCAGGATCCCCGCCCGGAGGAGGAGGGAGAGAAGCCGGGAGAGAAGCTCCCTGGGCACCCGCCCTTCCGCGAAGGGAGGTTCCTTGCGCACGCCCCGGGTGAGGCTCGGGTAGGCCAGGAGCCAGCGGGCCTCCCCCTCCCCCCAGCCCTGGGCCCGGAGGAGGGCGTACCCCCGGCGCAGGAGCCCCCGGTAGGCCTCCCAGTCCAGGGAGACGTGCCCCAGGGAGAGGAAGGAGAGCAGGGCCTCGGGGTGGCGGCGCCACTCCCGGAAGAAGCGTTCCCCGTCCAGGGCCAGGAGCCTGCGGGCGTGGAGGTAGGCTGCTGGGTTCCCAAGGTGCCGTAAGACCTCCCAGGGCTGGAAGGCCTCGCGGAAGTCCCGGGAGGCCTCCTCGTCCCGGAGCCATTGGGCCAGGGCCCGGTCCACCACCTCCCTCACCCGCGAGGGGTCCAGGTCCAGGAGCCAGGCCCAGGCCACCGGGTCCCGAGGGGTGTGGGTCAGGGCGAGGTAGTCCCCGTAGGAGAGGAGGAGCCTGTACGCGGGGTGCCTACGCCTTGGCAGCTGCGGCGTCCCCTTCTTCTTCCCGGGCAGGAGGCGCTCCAGGACCTCCCAGGTCTCCTCGTAGTGGCCGAGGGACCACATCCAGGCCGCCCACGTATGGGCCCGCTGCAACCCTTCCCCGTAGGCCCACCCGTCCCCGTAGGGCAGGAAGAAGGCCCCCCCGAAGAGGTGGACCCCCTCGGGAGCCAGGCGGATGGCCCCGGAGAGGCGCTCCGGGGTGAGGGCCTCCGCGAAGGCCTGAAGCTCCGCCTCCACCTCGGGCGGGGGCGGGGCGTCCGGGGAGAGGGGCCCGGCCCCCTTTCCCGATAAAAAGCGGAGGGCGGCCCGGGCCCCCTCCAGGTCCACCATCGTCTCAAAGACCTTCGCCAGCGAAACCTCCTGGAACCACGCCTTCTTCTCCATCGGCAAACCTCCTCTTCCCCGCCCCTGGGGGTGGGGTCATGGCCAAGGGGAAAACCCAAACGAACCCCCGGCCCTCGCGGGGCCTGGGTTTGGGGTGCGCTTATTTATATCTCCATACCCTCAGCCAGAGCTTTTAGGCGCCAAATAAAGCGGATATGTTCCTACTTTACTCTAAGAGCTACGATCTAGGGCCAATTTTGAGTTCAGGTGTAGCATTGCAGTTAGGTAGGAATACAAAACGATGGCCCCGAGGCTGGCAGGAAGGAAAAGTAAAGTAGGCAGGATGGGCTCCTCCCTCCGGGTTGCTATGGGGTTAGAGCCCAAATGGGGGGAGGTCCGAGGGAGGCCGGAACATGGCCCGCCGACGGTAGACCAGCTGGTACCAGACGCGCTTGGAGAATTCGGTGAGTTCCTCGGGGTTTACAAGGCGGGATATAGTCCCGCGTTGTTCAAAGCGCTCGGCGATCTGTCCCACCCGTTCCTCGTCTCCCGGTTCCGGGGAAAAGCCGCCCCAGTCCTTGACCTTCCATTTCCCTTCGCTTTTTTCCAATGTAAACGCTCTCAAGTGCAAGATGGGGACGACCGAAATCATATCGCTGAGCTGGGCCAGAGGGGTGTTCTGGTACTCCCAGAAACCGACGACGAGGCCGATGTAAAGAACGTACTCCGTGAAAGCGCCCTGGAGCACGTTCCCCTTCTTTTTCGGCTTGGCCATGAACCACACGAGGTCCCCGGGTTTCATCTTGGCCAGGGCAAGGGGGACCGGCGATGACGCGTCCTTATAGGTTGCCTCGTGCCCCTTGCGGTACTCCTCCAGGCACTCCGGGACGGCGTGGCCCGGGTCAAGTCGCCAACCGACGCCCACCACACCGTAGAGAAGGGCGTACTCCAGCGCGGCGGGATGGCTTTCCACATAGTCCTGCTCCATTAGGATCCTCCACACCGTGGGCGCCCATTCTTTGAATCCCTCAAGCTGGTCTTGGCACTTTCTTCCCATCGCTATTACCCCCTCTCGCTAACGCTTTTCTTCTCCCTTCCCCAGGAGCTTCTCCCGGGCCAGGGCCAAGGCCGTCCTGTCGGTCTCGGGGCGCTGGAGCAGGCCCTCGAGGACCCAGGGCACCAGGTCTTTGGGCAGGATGTACCAGATGGGGCGGCCGCTGCTTAGGGGCCCCCCCTTATCCTTGGGGTCCGGGCCGCCGTTCCAGCGGATGCCCAGGGCGTAGGGCCACACCTCCCCCTCGGTCTCCTCCTCCCTCCACCGGACCAGGACCACGGAGTAGGAGTTCGCTCCCCCGTTGAAGAGGACGGCCACCAGCTGGAGGCGGCTTCTGGGGTAGATGACCTGGTTAGGGTCAACCATAACTTTCCTCAGTAGTTATGCTAGCTAGTTAGTCAAAGCCTGTCAAGCTTGACCGAAGCCATCCCTGACCAGGTGCGCGCTGAGAGGGATGCTCAAGCCCGCCCAAAGAACGCGTACGGGCTTCCCCTCCCCCAGCTACCCCCTCAGCACCCGCTTGTACCACACCTTGAGGGCCTCGAGGTCCCCGCAGACCACCGCCCGGGTGCCGTCGGGGTAGAAGCGCACCTCATAGCGCCGGTTGAGCTCCGGGAGGAGCCTCTCCACCCTGGGCCACCAGTCGGGGACCGCCTGGGGCAGGAGGACCAGGTAGTAGGGCCCCGTGCCCGCCAGGCCCATCACCTGCCCCTTGCCCAGGGCTGGGGGGCGGCCCAGGTCCGGGGGGGCGGGGTCCGGGGGCTCCTCGGGGGCCCGCCACACCCGCACCGGATCCCGGCGGGGGAGGGGCTTCCCCCCGGGCTTACCCCCCTTGGGGGGCTGAGACGGCTTCTCCAGGAGGGCCTTTCCTCCCGAGGGGGCCGGGGAGGGCTTGGGGGGCTCACCGACGGGAGGGGCCTCCTCTCTCTCCTCTTCCGGCTTGGCCCTCCCCTTCTGGGGCTCCAGGTAGGGGTTCTCCCGGCCCTGGATGGGGGGCGGGAGGGGCTGCCCCTCCTTCTTGGCCTGGAGGTACTTGCCCAAGGGCCAGGCCCTTTCCGCCAGGAGGTAGGGGCCGCCCAGCCTCCCCTCCACCCGGTAGGCCTTCTTGGGCTCCAGGCGGGCGGCGAAGCCCCGGGCCCGCTTGAGGCCCACTTTGAAGCCCTCGCCCCCCTTGGGGAGGATGAGGAGGACCAGCCTTTCCCGGTCGGCGTAGAGGAGGACCCCCTGGACCACGGCCTGGGGCCCCTCGTAGGGCTCCCTTAGGCGGCTGGCCACCTGGAGGGAGAGGATCCTTCCCCCCTCGTCGGTGCGGGGCCAGAGGGCGAAGACGCCCTCCCCCGCCTCCCCCTGGGGGTCCTTGAGGGCCTTGCCCCCCAGGGCCACCGGCACCCCCCGGGGGAGCCTCTCCGCGTGGAAGAGGCCTTCCCGCAGGACGCCGGGGAGGAAGAGGACCGCCTGGTGGGGCGGGTGCGGGGGGCGCTTCTCCCGCCGCTCCTCCCCCGCGCCTTCCCTCGTCCCTTCCTCCCCCGCGGGGAGGGCTTCCTGGGCCTCCACGGGCTCCGCCATCCCTTCCATCCTAGGCCCCTACCGCCGCCAGAAGGCCCACCAGGGCCGCCGGGGCCTGGGGGCCTCCAGGGCCTTCAGGCTCTCCCGCAGGGCCTGGTTCTCTGCCCTCAGGGCGGCAAGCTCCCCCTCCACCCGCTCCAGGCGCTCCAAGAGGGCCCGGAGGAGGGCCAGGGCCTCCTCCTCAGAAGCTTGGGTGGCGAGGGGCGGGGGTGGGGGGAAGGCCCCTTCCGCCCCCAAGGCCTCCTTGGCCTGCAAGAGGGCCTCCCGCAGAGGGATTCCTTCCGCCTTGGCCCGCCTGCGGGCCTCCGCCAGGAGGCCCAGCACCCCCTCGGGCCAAAGCCGCCCCCCGCCCGCATCCCTGGGAAGGGGGTGCAGAACCTCCTCCACCAGAGCCGCCATACGCCGCAGGGTGGCGGGGGAGACCCCCAGGATCCGGGCCGCCTGCCAGGGCGCGTAAAGGGTGGGGTCCACGGGGCCAGGATACCCCGCCTGACGGGGTGAGCGCTCGCCCAGCCATCCCTTCGATTGCCTGAACGCTCACCGCTCGGGAAAGGCGCTGAGCGTTGAGCGGGGGGGTGCTCACCTCCCCCTGGCCCGGGCCAAAAGCCCTTTGGGGCCGGGCACACCTTCCCTAAAGGGCCCTCAACGCCCTTGTAAGGGGCCTAGAAGGCCGGGGGTCAGGTTCCCTAGGGGTTCCCCTTGCCCCCCTTCCCCCCGGGCCTTCTTGGGGCCTTAGAGCCCGGAAAACACCCCTTTCCCGAGGGGCAAGCGTAGGATGTCCTCCCGAGGTGAAGCCGTGGACCGGAACCTGGAGCGGGACACCGTGGAGCTCCTCCTGGAGACCCCCGAGCTGCCCCCGGAGAGGCGGGAGGCCCTGGCCCGGGAGCTGGAGGCGGTGGTGGCCCGGCACCTCCCGGGCCGGCCCTTGCGCCTCCTCTCCGGGGTGGACGAAAGGGGTCGGCGCTGGCTGCGCCTGGTGGTGCCCCTGGGTCCTGCGGGGCGGGGCTAGGCCGCCCGCCCCAAGGCCACCGGTCCCTCTGGGGTCAGGAGGCCTTCCACCCGACCCTCCCGGACCAGGGCATAGATCACAGGTCCTTCCGCCGCCTTCCCTTGGCCCAAGGCCCAGCCCAGGGCCTCGGGATCGTCCAGGAGAAGGACCACCAGGCGGTAGCTTTGGGGCAAGCGGGCCGTGATCTCAGGGTGGGCGTAGAGGAAGCGGGACACCTCTGCCCCCGCCTGCATGGCCCGCTTGGCGGCCTCCGGTAAGCTCACCATCCTTGCCTCCCCTGGGCCTTCGCGGCCCGATACGCCTCAATGTACTCCTCCAGGTGGGCCCGCAGGTCCTCCTGGGCCGCTTTCAGGGCCTCGGCGGGATCTGGTGGCAAGGGCAGGGCCTCGTGCTGGGCGATACGGTTCCGGTCTCGATGGGGCTTTCCCCCTGCGCTGTCGTACCGGGCCACCCAGACCCAGCCCTCCTCGGGGTCCTCCCACTCCAGCTGCACCCCCCAGTCCCCCATCCGAGTTCCCCGGCGGTAGAAGGTGGTGCGCAAGCGCACGGGGCCGTACTCCTCCAGGTACTCCTCCCGGTCGAAGCCCTTCATGGGTTCTACCCTACCCCCCGGTGCCGTGAGGCTTGGGTTTAGCCTTTATGCACCCCCGAGAGGGGCCTTCGTGGCCCCCTCCTTCTGCCGCCTTTATGCGCTCATTACCCGTCTAAAGCGCATAAACCCCGCAGGGTTTGTCCCTGCGGGGCCCCTTTCCATGCGCGAAAGGTGGCTTTCGTGCCTATAGCCCCCCCGCCCACTCCACCCGCAGCCGGAAGCCCCCGTCCCCAAGGCTACCCCGCACCGCCACCTCCCCCTTCCCCTCCGGGTCCAGGCTGTACCCCGCCCGCAGGAAGAGGGCTCCCCCAGGAGGCTCCACTCCCAGGGGCACCCGCAGGGAGGCCCCCACCCCCAGGCTCCACACCTCGTTGGCCACCAGGCCCAGCCCCAGGCCCACCCCCAAGACGGGGGGCTCCCCAGGGCTCCAGTCCAGGCTACCCCCCAGGGTGGCCACCACCGGGTCCCGCAGGAAGGCCAGGGACACGCCCCCCTCCAGCCCCCACGGGTACCGGGCCCCCAGGTAGACCCGGGGCCGTCCCGGCAGCTCCCGCAGCCGGTAGGCCGCCCCCACCTGGAGCCCCCAGCCCCCTTCCCCCCACCAGGAGGCCTCCCGCCTCCCCTCCCGCACCCGCTCCTCCCCCAGGAGGAGGAGGGAGAGGCCTACCGCCCCCTCCAGGCTCACCTCCTGGGTGGCCCGCCAGCTGAGCCCCACCTCCAGGCGCAGGTCGTGCCCCGCCCGGGTGAAGGCGTAGGGCCCCCCCTCGTCCACCCCAATCCCCCGCCCCCCAAAGGGGCCGTACCCCAGCCCCACCCGGAAGCCCAGGGTGGGCTCCTCCGCCGGGCGCAGGGGGTCGATCTGCCCCCAGGCGGGCAGGAGGAGGAAGGCCAGGAGGAGAAGGGTCCTCACGGCAGCCTACCCCCCAGGGCCTCCAGCCGCCGCAGCCGGGCCTGGGCCCAGGCCGCCCACTCCCCCTGGGCCGCCCGCCCCCGAGGCACCAGGAGCAGAGGAGGTTCCGGGACCAGGGTCACCCCGCTCCACCCCTTCTCCCCCGCCAGGGCCGGGAGGGGCAGGATGCGCCGCCCCCAGGAGGGGTCCGCCAGGACCAGGTGCTCCCCCACCAGGGCCACCCCCACCACCCAGTGGAGCTCGGGCCGGGTCACGTGGAGGATGACGGGCAGCCCCCCGCGGGCGAAGTAGGCCCGCAGGGCCTCGGAGTCCATGCGGTAGCCTCGCAGGGGCAGGCCCCGCTCCCCGGAGGCCCGCACCAGGCTCAGGGCGTTGAGGCCCCCCTTCAGCCCCTCCTGGTGGCGCAGGGCCCTCTCCAGCATCTCCCCCTCCGTGGCCTCCAGGCCGAGCAGGCGGTGCAGAGTGGCCAGGGCCGCGGCCCCGCAGGTCTCCCAGGTGGTCTGGGGAACGGTGGCGGTGTAGCGGAGCTCAGAAAGGCTTTTGGAATAGGCAAGTGCCCAAGAGACCGCGAAGAGAGCGAGTATGCGAGCAAGGATTGGTCGTGCCATTAAGTGACATAAGTGAAAAAAGGCAAGCGGCAAAAATGGGACAGGTTGGCTACTCATGTGTAATTGAGGCCGATTGGAAAGAAACCCATGTTAATCAAGGCATGAACCAAAGAAGTCATAGAAAGCGATCGTAAAAAGAGAAAGGAGCCGATTAAAAAAGTGTGATTACTGTGTAGAGCAAAATTAATTCTGGTTCTAATTGAACCCCGGTCCATGGGTTTACGAGATGAATAAAGACAAACGATACCCCCGAGAAAAGAAGTCCTTTGCTTCCAGCTAGTTGGTAAGGAACGTACCGGAACAAGAACTCCTCAATGTAAGCTCTACTTAACCAAAAGAACAAGGTGATGAATAGGGAGAGGTGCTCTCCGGAGTCAAGCAAGTACCAGAACCTACTTGGAGGCCAGTAGGGTAACTTTAAGGCCAGAAGAAACACGAAGAGAAGGTGTCCAAACAAAAGTATAACCGCTAGCCTAAAGACTGGGCTAAAGAGTAGACCCCTGGTGAAGAAGCCCTTCTCGGCTTCAATAGAAGTAAGCCTAGCCCTATACTTCAGGTAGAAAAGCCCTGAAAAAGCGACCATGAGCCAGAGGCCCGTATCGATCAAAAAGGAATCGAGCGGGTGTAGTAAAAAGGCAAAAAAAGAAAACAACGGGCCGAGGAAAAGAAAGATCAGAGGTGCCACAAGGGCCCCCCCGACCTTAGCCTTTACCTGCATTTGCCTCCACAAACCGTAGTGGAACTCGAACCATCAGGCTTTGTTTCGTGCTTGACTTCAACACTACATCCACGCGAAATTAGAAGACCGACAATAGCAGCCCCAGCAAGCACAGCTGGCAATATAGCGCCATGTGTTTCTGCGAGTAAAGCCCCTGGGCCGCCTGCACCGCCAGGGCCTTGAGGGCCGGGGCCAGGGTCCGCAGGGTCCCCTCGATGGCGCTGCTCAGGGAACGCTCCCGGGCTCCCTCCGCCCGCAGGAGCTCCAGGTAGCGCTGCAGGGTGCTGAGGCTTCCCCGCCCCAGGTGCTGCCGCAGGGCCTGGGCCCCCGCCTCCTCGGGGGAGAGGCCAAGTTCCGCCAGGGCGTGCTTCACGTCCGCCAGGGTCACGCTGGGTGTGCGCGGCATGGTCACCTCCGTTTCGTAAGGTAATCGGGAAAAGTATTTTCTCCGGGGTTCATTACGCTTCCCCACCCCCTTCATTCCGTAATGGACCCCCCTCCAGTACGATTTCCCGGTGAAGCTTCACGACCGGGTGAGGAGGCGGTACACCCACTCCCTGCGGGCCTCCCGGTAAGCCTCCCGCTTGCTGGAGGCCTCCACGGTGTAGGGGTCTCCGGGGCC
>NZ_FNBC01000053.1 GCF_900102145.1 Thermus arciformis
GGAAGGGGGCGTCTGGTGTTTTTCCACAGCTCACCAAGCGCCCCCTTTTCCTTTGGCTTGTCAAGGGGGTATGCATTGAATATCCGAAAGGGGGGAAAAGGAGAAGATAAAAGGTGAGCATCTCGGTAAAGCTCCCCACTTGCTTGTAGCGCAGTGAGGCTGCGAGCAACGAAAGGCCGAGCCCCCAAACGCCTGTCAGCGCCAGCAAGCTGGCGGCCAGCGCTTCCGGCCCGAGGCCAGCCAGCGAAACACCGCTCAGCCTAGCGTAAACTGCTAGGGCAGCGACCCAGGGCAGGGCCATCGAAAGCTCAGCGAGGGAGAGCGCAACGACAAGGGCCGCGGGGGAGTGGGGCGAGGCGAGCAACCGGCCTAGCGTGCCCAGATAAGCTTCCTCCAGAAAGAAGTTGGCCATCCTTGCCAGCAAGTGCGCGGCGAGATACCAGAGTAAAAATCCGGCTACGTAGGCCGGTCGCGCTGAATACCCCTGGCTGGTATACAGAATGGCGGTAAAGAAAAACACCTTCACTAAAAGTCCAAGCGCATAATCGGTAAAATAGCGCCTCTGAAGGGCAAAGCTGCGTGCCAGAAAAGCGCGAAAAAGGGGAGTCACCGGTACACCTCCAAAAGCCAATTCCGGAGCGTTTCTGGGTCATGGACCCCTTTGGCTGCGAGATCCGAACGAACCGCGATCTCGCGAACCTCACCTCCTTTCAGCACTATGAAACGGTCGGCAACTTCCCAGGCCAAAACCGGGTCGTGCGTGGTAATGAGAACCGTGGGGAGTTCCTTGATACGCGCAATGAGGTCGTTTTGCGATTGGAGATCGAGCCCCAAGGTCGGTTCATCGAGGACATAGGCCGCAGCTTCCTGTATCAGGGTGCTGGCAAGGGCGAGTCGCTGTTTCTGTCCACGCGAGAGGTTCTGGGCCAACCGGTCTCTCGCTTCCCCCAGACCAAACGCGGACAGCAACTCTAAGCCTTTCTCACGGATGGTGCGTTCGGGGACACCCGCGAGCCTGCCGTAAAAAAGCAAGTTCTCCCAGGCTGTCAGGTATCCGTAGAGGTTCTCGGCCTCCTCAAAAAGAAAGCTTAGCCAGCGCCGTTTGCCCGGAGTAGGGCGGCTTCCGAACACCTTAAGCTCGCCGGCATCTGGTTCCACCAACCCAGCGATGATCTTCACCAACGTGGTCTTGCCTGCCCCGTTCGGACCGAGGAGAACTACCCGCTCCCCCGTCCGCAGGAAAAAATCTACTCCCCGGAGGGCAGGTGTCCCCCCGGGGTAGGTTTTCACGACACCTTTAGCTTCAACGACGTACGGCTGCCCCTTCGTTGATGAGACCGCCACGGCCCTCAGTCTTGTAGTAGAGATCCGTCGAAATCGCCGTACTGTAGACAAATCGCTGAAAGGCCCCCAGGAAACCCGTCAGAAGGGCGAGGTATGTGGAGCGTATGGGAACCTCACCGTCATCCACCGCCCGTACCCAAACCCGGGGATCGTGCGCGCTGCTCTCGAGCCGATCCTTGGATTCCCTTAGAGCATCGAGGTAGGGTCCAAAGTACTCCTTGACTTTGGCGAATTGCGCCTGTTCCTTCTTGAAGGTTTCCACGAGGTTTTGTGCTTTGATCGCACTGGCCATTTCATCAAAGAGAACTGTGTTCAAATCAAGTAGCACCTTTCCTGAAAGCTCTTTGCGAAGCACATCAGGTTCGAGCTTTGGAGCCAGCGGGTTACCCGGATATTTCTCAATAGCGATGTCTTCGAGCATCATGGTGTAAGCAGCATCAATGTCGCGCAAGCGCTGCTTTGCGGTTGCCGCAAGGTCCAGGCTCTGGTTGTGGTGAGAAAGTGCCTCGTCGTACGAACCGTTAAATGCTGCAATGATGGCTTCCTCATATGCGGTGTTCGCAGCGAGAAGGGTTTCAAGCGTCATACCAACGACCCGACTCACACGAGCTGCGGAAGAAACGAGCATTATCTTTTTGGTCGGTTTGTGATTGATTCCACCTATACCCTAACTGTTGCTCTCCAACATGAGAATTTGGTGAGCCATGGAAGGGGGCGCGGGTGCGGCTTCCCGGTGAGGCCCCTTGTGGTGCGCTTCATGGCCCGGAGGCCCCACCTCCTCCCCGCCTCCTGGGGCTTGGTCCTGGTCCTGGGGGTGGTGGAGTGGGGGAGGCTTGGGAGAGGCGGTCCTGCGCCTGCCCTTCCTCCCTCGGAGCTCTCCGGGGCCTCTCCCGCCCCCCTAGGCGGCCCTGGGGGCCACCTCCACCTCCCTGCCCGGCAGGAGGAGGCGGACGGGCCTCCCCTCCAGGAAGAGGGCGTAGACCAGGGGCCAGCCCTCGGGGTTAGGGGCCTCCCGGGCCCAGGCCAGGGCCTTCGCCGCCACCTCGGGCTCGTCCAGGGGGAGGAGGACCAGGCGGTAGGCCTCGGGGAGCTCCTGGAGGAGGCCTGCCTCCAGGAGGTGGTCCATGAGGATCCCGTCCAGCTCGGCCAGCCTTTCCGCGGGGTTCACCACGCTTACCTCCCCTGGGCCTTGGCGGCCCGGTAGGCCTCAATGTACTCCTCGGCCCGCTGGGAGAGCTCCTTCTCCGCCACCTTCGCCGCCCTGCCGGGATCCTCGGGAAGGTCCACGGGCTCGTGGGCGGCGACGCGGTTCCGGTCCCGGTGGGCCCTGCCCCCTGCGGTGTCGTAACGGGCCACCCAGACCCAGCGGCCGTCTTCGGGGTCCCACCACTCCAGCTGCACCGCCCAGGAGCGCAACTTCCCCCGCTCCACCTCCAAGGTGACCCGGAGGCGCCGGTCGGGGCCGATGACCACTTCCCGCCTACGGACCATCGCCCCAAGTTACCTTCTTCTCCCGGTCCTTAAGGGACCTAGAAGGCCTTCCACCCGAAGGGGAGTGCCTCCTGCCCCTCCCCCGGGCTTCCCAGGGCCCTGGGACTGGTGGTGGAGTGGGCCTCCCTGCACCGGGAAGCCCTCCTAGAGAACTGGGAGCGGGCCCGGCGGGGCGAGCCCCTGAGGCCCATCCCACCCCTGGAGTAGTCTGGAGGGGATGGTGGTGGAAGTGGTGGAGGCCAGGCCCCTGGAGGTCTTAAAGCTCCGGCTCCGCTTCTCGGACGGGAAGGAGGGGGTGGTGGACCTTTCGGCCCTGGAGCTTCCCGGGCTCCTCTCCCGCCTCCGGGATCCCGGCTTCTTCGCCCAGGTGCGGGTGGACCCGGAGCTCGGGGCCCCGGTCTGGCCCGGGGGGCTGGACCTGGACCCCCTGGTGCTCTACGCCCAGGCCCTAGGCACCGGGCTTCCCCTGCCGGCGGAGGCCTCGGGGGCCTAGGCCCTCTTTGCGCGAAGGCGAACCTTCGCGCAGGGGACACGCAGGGGAGGGCGAAAATACCCCAAAATGACCCCCCGGACCGCATAGGCTTGCCGGGGATCCCGGGGGAGAAAGCGGGGTTTATGCAACCCACCCCCCGGGGATCCCGGAGGGAGGGAAGGGCATCCTTTTGCAGTCCGGCCCCTTACCCTGGACCCCGTGGACCCCACCCCCTGGCCCCTCCACCGGGTCCACCTGGAAGGCCCCGCCCACCTCAGGGCTCCGGTCTGGTCCGGGCTTGACCTGGACTCCCTTCTTGTCCTCTATGCCCGGGCCTTGGGCACCAGGCTCCACCTGCTGGCGGAGGCCCGGGAGAATCCGAATCCATCGGGTTTAACGGGTATATTTCAGGAAGTGGTAGGAGGTGAGGTATGAGGAAAGAACAGACGGCGGCGCTTCTCTCCTTGGCCCTGCTCCTCGCGGCCTGCGCCCCGGCGGCCACCACGCCTCCGGCGGGGACCAAGCCCGAGGCGAAGCCGGCCCAGGAGGCCCAGGCCCCAGAAAAACCGAAGGCCCCACCGTACAAGGTCAACACCCTGGAAGAGGACGTGGACCTCCTCCTCAAGCCCATAGCGGAGGTGGACCTGCCCGTCCTCTTCGGGGAGGTGAAGGAAGGGCCCTACACCGAGACCTTCTACGGTAAGGAGCGCGCCCAGCCCCTCTACGCCGTCCTCTACGGACCCCTGGAGCTGGAGAACCCCTTTGCCCGCAAGGAGGTGGAGGCCAAGGCGGAGAAGCTGCGGCCCTTCCTCACCTACTCCAAGGAGGAGATCAAGCGGGAGGAGGACGTCCTCTACGTGCGGGGGAAGCTCTTCGGGAGGTACCGCGTGGTGGTGCGGGTGCCGCTGGAGAAGCGCCAGGCCTACCTGAACGCCTTGCAACTGGCGCGCACCGCCCAAGCCCTCGGCAGCCTGCTGAGGGTGCGGCAGAAGGAGGCTGAGGAGCTGGCCTACCTCCTGGAGAACCCCCCGAGCCTCTGGGCGGTCTACGCCCCCTACCGGGACCCGACCGCCTTCCCCCTCTTCGGCTCCGACTTCTCCGAGGACAAGGAGGTGGTGGTTTCCTACAGCCGGGTGCTGAGGACCCTGGAGTGGTACCTGAACCATTAGAGTGAGGCATTCAGCGACGGGGGCCGAGTGAGGCCAGCCCCTGAGGGCCCTAGAAGGCCGCCCCCCGGAGGGGCCAAGGGGAAGTAGCCCCCCACCCCTTCCCCGGCCTTCCAGGGGCCTTCCAGGCGGCTTGAGGGGCAAACAGAAAACCCCGGCTGAGGTGTCAGCCGGGGGTGGGGGATAAGGGTGTCCCCCTGTAAGGGTGGGCTTCTCGCCCTGAGATTCGTGTCCTTCCGGGCCCGCAGGCCCTTCCGGCCACCGCCCGGGAACCCCCCGCGGGGAGCTCCGGGCTTCCCATCTCCCGGTTTCTGGGCCCGGGAACGCCCCCTCCTGTCCGGCCGGAGGACGCCGTGGCTGGCCCGTTTGGCCGGCCTTCGCCGCCACGGTTAGGCCCGTGGCCACCACCGCGTTGAGGCCCGCGGCCAGCCGGCACTCTGGCAGTTCCCTTCCCCCCCTGTGAGGCCGGGGGACCACGGCGACTCCCGCTGCGCCCTCTCGGGGCGACCTTCTCGGCCAGGCCGACCTCCCGGTCAACCCCTTCTCGGCCCTGTCGCCCCCTGGCGTTTTGGGACGCCGCCTGGCGGTCGCCGCCACGGATAGGCCCGTGGCCGCCACGCCTCCCCCTGTTGTAGCCGGGATCCGCCTCCTCCCGGAGGCCTCCCCCGGTGGGGGCCAAGCGCCTTTTCCTGCGACACCTGAGGCTTCACGCCCCAGAACTTCCGACACCCTCAGGTACTCCACCTTCCCCTCGGGATCCCTCTCCCGGTTGTCGGGGCAGGGGTTGCCCCCCGCCCCCGAAGCGGTGCCGAGGCCCCCTGGGGTGGAAGCCCCAGGGTAAGCCGGTCTGCCCTTTCCTAGGCCCTTAGGCCAGGTTCCACCACGGCGGGTACGGGGCCCCCACCGCAGCTTCCCCCCTCGTACTCGGGCAGTCTCCCCCTCTCGCGCGCCGGGTTTTCGCCGCCGCCTCGGGAGGCCTGGCCTCCGTACGCCGCACGGCTACTCCCCACGGCTCACCTGTCCCCCTTCGTCCCTGCTGCCACAGGTCCGGGGTCCAGGCCGAGAGGTTCCCCCGTTAGACCGCGGTACCTGCCACCTTCCCGCCTTCGCTACGCCCTGGCCGCTTGCGTGGCCCTTTCCCCCTACGAGGTTCCGGAGCTCGGGGTACTCCGGGCACGGCCAGGACTTCACGGACCCCAGGCGGGGGGCTCGGAGCAGAGGGGGAGTCGCACCCCCCCCGTTACAGGCCTAGCTGTCGTGCGCCCCCGGTTGTCCCGGGTCAGCGGGGCCTCCAGTCTCCCTCAGCCCCCTGGTGCCTCGCGGCACCCTCAGCACCGGCCTGCTCCGCACACGTGATGGGGCTATGGGTTCACCCCATCCCGTGGCCCGGACTTTCACCGGGTTTCCCGCGGTCAGCCCTGGGGGTTTTGACCCCCCAGGACCCTTTCCGGGTCGCCCAACCGTCGCCCCCGATCCCTCGGGGTATGTGGATTGCGGTCGAGCCGGAGGCTGTGCCTCCAACGCGCCGCGTTTGGTGCCGCGCCAGCCAGGACTTCCCCCGGCACGCGGCTCACCCGGCCTTCGCCCTCGGAGTGGCAGCTCCTAGGCTACTTGTCCGGCCCCGGCACCACCCGGGTTAGGGTTCACCACCAGCCTACGCGGCCCCCCCGCCCCAGGTCAAGCGGGTCGCCCAAAGGAACCTCACTAAGAGCCAGGGAACGCCCGGGAACGCGTGAAATAAAGGGCATCCTCTTTACAATCCCCCGCCCCCCGCGCTACCCTACACCTCAAAGGAGGCCGCCATGTCCACCCTGTCCCGCCTGGAGAAGCGCCTAAAGGAGAAGGCCAAGCCCCGCCTTGAGGAGCGGCTTACCCTGCGCCTGGATCCCGACACCTACCGCGCCCTGGAAGCCCTCGCCAGGGAGCACGGTATGACGCTTTCCGAGCTCGCCCGAGAGGCCCTGACGATGCTTGCGGAGGAGTACCGAGCTAGGGCGACAAAAGAGAAGGCGCAAGAGCCGCCTAACGAGCAACCCGAAGAGCCTTCCGACACGCCCCCCTCCGACACGCCCCCCCTCTTCTCCGGGGCCGCCCAGGAGTAGACCGCCATGACCGACCCCGAGGACTACCCCCTCCTCAGAGGCCAGACGGCCCTCCTGGCCCAGGCCCTGCGCCTGGTGAGCCGGGACGGGTACACCTGGTGGCAGGTCCAGACGGTCCCCGTGGAGAAAATCTTGGCCGCCGTGAAGAAGCTGGACGAGAAATACGCGGTCCTCATCGCCCCCAAGGCCCGGGCCATTCGGAAGGAGGCCCGCCTCCCCGTGGCCCACCTCCTCCTGGCCCCGGTGAGCGTGATGCCCCCGGAGAACCCTCCTCCCACCTGGCCCCTCATGCTCCTGGCCCCGCACCCCCTCCCCGGGGAGGGGATGCGGCGGGTGGAGGCCTCCCCCGAGCCCCAGCGCCCCCTCTACTGGGTGGCCTGGCGGGAGGGGGAGTGGAAGCCCACGTACGTCCTGCGGAAGGACCAGCGGGGGCGGTGGACCTGGTTCCTGGAGCCCTCCTTTCACCGGGCCCTCCTGGAGGAGGCCCTGGCCTACGCCGCCGAGGGGGACTGGAGGGCCCTCGTGGGCCACATGAAGGCCCTGGGGAACCTGCCCATGTTCAGCGGGGTGTGGAGCCAGGTCCAGGAGATCCGCCGCAGGGTGCAGAAGCTCTGGGGGGACCGGCACCTGCGGGATCCCTCGGGCCAATGGAAGGCCCCGCCCTGGCGGAAGGCCGTGGAGGAGTGGCCCAAGGCCCCCCTCTCCCCCATCGGGATGCGCCTCTACCCCGAGGAGCCTCCCCGGACCCTCGGGGAGTGGTGGGAGGCCCACCGGAAGGGGGGCGGAGGGTGATCCGGCGCCTCGCCGGGGTCCTCTGGGCCCTGGCCCAGACTCTCCCCGACCCCGAGCGGGACCCCGACCTGGGGCCCTTCTGCACCTACCTGCGCCAGCGGTACGGCCGCCATCCCCTCGCCCTCTCCCCCAAGGAGTGGGAGGAGGGCCTCCTGGACCTCATCGCCGAGACCATCGCCGAGGGGTGGGACCGGTACGGGGCCCCCTCGGCCGCCCGGGATCCCGAGGGGGAGGGGTACATCGCCAGCGCCGAGGGGCCGGGAGGGCCCATCCTCGTCCGGGCCCCCACGAAGCGTGAGGCCTACCAGGAGGCCCGCCGGGAGTGGATCCGCAGGCTCCTGGGGTGAGCGCCCTATGCCGGCCGGCGAAACTCATGGACCGGCCGGTATCATGCAAAAAGAAGCCCCGGCCAGTTAGGCCGAGACCTCCCCGCCAGGAGGCCTCCATCCTAACCCGGCCGGGAGGAAGGAGGCAAGAGTGGAAACTCCAATCCGGCCGGGAAGCTTTCATAACGAGGAAGCCCGTAAAACCCTTGCCAGCATCCTGAACCTCCTCCAGAAGGACCGCGCCCTGGGGGAGAGGGCCTTGCGCCTTTGGGCCGCCATGCACGGCCTGGATCCCGAGGAGGCCCTGGCCCTGGCCCGGTCTGGGGAGGCGGAGGCCCCCACCTCTCAGGAGGCCCCCCCTTCCCCGGCCCCGGAGGCTCCACCCCCCTCTTCCGGGAGCGCCGTCCAGGAGGGCACTTTTGCCGTGCAACATTCAGTTTCTACTCCCCCAAAGGTGGACCACCTTGAATTTCCCCTCGAGGCGGCTGGCGGGCGTTGTCCCCCCTCCGGCTTTACGCTGGGGCGTTGGGACAATGAATGTTGCACGGCAACCCCAAAGCCGATGATGACCGTCCAAGACGGAGAAAACCGCGCCCTGGCCTGGGTCAGGCGCCTCCTCCAGCAGACCCTGGCCGAGACCCCCGAGGACGACCCCAGGCATCAGGCCCTCCAGGACCTCCTGGCCCTGGCCGAGGAGAAGGGCCTCGAGGCAGGCCCCCTCCGCCTCCTCCTCCTCCTCGCCGCCCTGGGCCGCCGCTACCTCCGGGAGAGGTTTGGCCCCAAGGCCGCCAGGAAGGCCGGCCAGGCCGTCTTCCACCTCCCCGTGGACCTCGTGGCCTCCTTCCTCGGGGTGCACCGCACCACCGTCTGGCGCTGGGCGGCCCCCCTGGAGGAGGCCGGCCTCATCCGGAGCAAGACCCACGTGGCCACGGCGGTGCGGGGCGGGGAGGCGCAGAACCTCAACACCGGCACCGTCTGGGCCGTGCGCCTCAAGCCCGGGCGGGCCCGCTTTGAGCACGGGGACCTCACCCACCCTTGGCGGGACATGGCCAAGGACCTGGAGGAGGGCAGGACCGCCTTCCGGGTCATCTACCCCAAGGGCAAGCGGCGAAAGAAGGGGGACCAGACGGAGCGCTTACGCCCCGAGCGGGTCTCCCTGGAGCTCCTGGTCAAGTGGACCCTGGGGATCCGGGAGGTGCCCGCCCTGGACTTTCTGCGGCCCGCCCCCACGGAGAACCCCACCATAGAGGCCGCCTTCCTCCTGGCGGAGATGGAGGCCCAGGACCGGCCCACTGTCATCGACCTCCTCTCCGAGCGCATGGCCCACGAGCTGGGCGACCCCCACTCCCGGCGCTTCTACGCGGGCCTCCTCTGGAAGGTGGTGGAGGGGAAGCTCAGCCCCCACGCCCTGGTGCACGCCTACCACCGGGCCCGGGCGGCCGTGCGGGAGGGGTACGCCAGACGAGGCGGGGCCTTCCTGCAACACCTCCTCGAGGCGGCGGCCTAGGCCCCCTACCTGGGCCCTTTCGAGAAGGCGAAAAGCAGTGCGGATCCCGGCGCAGGCAGGAGGCCGAGGAGAAGCTCACGGAGGCCCTGAAGCGCCTGCAGAGCCGGAACGAGGCCATCACCGCCCGGGCCCTAGCCAGGGAAGCGGGGGTGAGCCCCACCACGGCCGCCAACTGGCTCAAGCGGATGCGGGGACAGGGTTGAGTGCGGATGACTCAAGGGCCCCCCCAAAAATCGGGGTTTTCGCCGTCCAGCACGTGGCGGAGTGGTGTCCACAAGCTGGTGGCTATCATACCCTTTTATGCTAATTCCTTCGTCCTAGGCCACCAGTGGAACAGGGTGTGCCGCCTGAGGGTCTCGGGGTCCTGGGCAAGGACCCGG
>NZ_FNBC01000055.1 GCF_900102145.1 Thermus arciformis
CTGGTGGACGACGGGAAGTTCGTCCACGAGGTGAACCTGACCCCGGGGAGCTTCCACGACCTCGCTTCGCTTCTCCTCCTTCCCCTGGACCTTCCCGAGGGGGCGGAGCTCTACCTGGACCGGGGGTACGAGAGCCATCTGTACGAGGACCTCCTCCGGGAGGCCCAGGAGGTTGTTCCCATGGTCATCCGCAGGAGGAACAGCCGGCGGTATCTCCCTTGGATGCAGTACCTGGCCATCGTGGGGCGGAGGGTGGTGGAGACGGTGGGGAGCATGCTCCATCACCTCTTCCCCAGGCGCATCCACGCCGTGACCCAGGAGGGTTTCGTCATCAAAGTTCTCACCTTCGTCCTGGCCCATAACATCAGTCTCCTGACCCAGAAGATGGCTGGGTAGCAACTTGGGTGGTGGTATACTTCCACGGATGGACCGCATCGTCATCCGGGGGGCGCGGGAGCACAACCTCAAGAACATCAGCCTGGAGCTCCCGCGGGGCAAGTTCATCGTCATCACCGGGGTCTCCGGCTCGGGGAAGAGCACCCTGGCCTTTGACACCCTCTACGCCGAGGGGCAGAGGCGCTACGTGGAAAGCCTCTCCAGCTACGCCCGGCAGTTCCTGGGCGTCATGGACAAGCCCGAGGTGGAGAGCATTGAGGGCCTCTCCCCGGCCATCTCCATTGACCAGAAGACCACAAGCCACAACCCCCGCTCCACCGTGGGCACCGTCACGGAGGTCCACGACTACCTCCGCCTCCTCTTCGCCCGGGTGGGCCAGGCCTACTGCCCCGAGTGCGGCCGCCCCATAGAGAAGCAGTCCGCCAGCGAGATCACCGACCGCCTCCTCAGGCGCCCCCCCGGCACCCGGGCCATCCTCATGGCCCCTTTGGTGCGGGGGAGGAAGGGGGAGTACAGGAAGCTCTTCCAGCAGCTCCTGAAGGAGGGGTACGCCCGGGTGCGGGTGGACGGGGTGATCTACCTCCTCGAGGAGGCCCAGAACCTCAACCTGGAGAAGTACGAGAAGCACGACATTGACCTGGTCATAGACCGGGTGGTGCTCAAGGAGGAGGAGCGCCCCCGCATCGCCGAGGCCGTGGAGCTCGCCCTGCTTCGGGGGGAAGGCCTGCTTAGGGTCCTCTACCCGGACACCGGGGAAGAGGAGCTCTTCTCGGAGAAGTTCGCCTGCCCGGAGCACGGTTCGGTCCTGGAGGAGCTGGAGCCCCGCATCTTCTCCTTCAACGCCCCCTACGGGGCCTGCCCCGCCTGCTCGGGCCTCGGCTACAAGCAGGAGTTTGACCCGGAGCTCATCGTGAACCCCGAGCTCTCCCTGGCCGAGGGGGCCATCCTCCCCTGGTCCCGGGGACGGGACACGGGAAGGAGCTACCTCTGGGACCGCCTTAGGGCCTTGGCCGAGCACCTGGGCTTTGACCTCAAGACCCCCTTCAAGGACCTGCCGGAAGAGGCGAAGCACGCCGTGCTCTACGGGCTTCCGGAGCCCTTTGAGGTGGTCTTCCGCCGGGGGAACAAGGAGACCTTCCGGGTGGAGGTGCACTACGAGGGGGTCATCCCCTGGCTGGAGAAGCGCTACCAGGAGGCGGAGTCCGAGGGGGTGCGGGAAGCCCTGGAGGCCTTCATGTCCCTAAGGCCCTGCCCCGTCTGCGGAGGCACCCGGTACAAGAGGGAGGTGCTTTCCGTGCGGGTGGCGGGCAGGAACATCGCCGAGGTCTCGGCTCTTCCCGTGCGGGAAGCCCTGGAGTTCTTCCAGGGCCTGGAGGAGAAGCTTTCCCCCTTCCAGGCCCAGATCGCCAGGCCCATCCTGCGGGAGATCGTGGAGCGCCTGGGGTTCCTGGTGGGGGTGGGCCTGGACTACCTCACCCTGGACCGGGCGGCCAACACCCTCTCCGGGGGTGAGGCCCAGAGGATCCGCCTGGCCACCCAGGTGGGCTCGGGCCTCACCGGGGTCCTCTACGTCCTGGACGAGCCCAGCATCGGCCTCCACCCCCGGGACAACCAGCGCCTCATCGCCACCCTCAAGCGCCTCCAATCCCTGGGCAACACCCTCATCGTGGTGGAACACGACGAGGAGACCATGCGGGCCGCGGACTGGATCGTGGACATGGGCCCGGGGGCGGGGATCCACGGGGGGGAGGTGGTGGCGGAGGGCCCCCTGGAGGAGATCCTGAAAAGCGAGCGAAGCCTCACCGCCGCCTACCTTCGCGGGGACAAAAAGATCCCCGTGCCCAAGGAGCGCCGCAAGGGGAACGGCAAGTGGCTCGTGCTCAAGGGGGCCCGGGAGCACAACCTCAAAAACGTCACCCTCAGGATCCCCCTGGGCCGCTTCGTGGCCGTCACCGGCCCCTCGGGCTCGGGGAAGAGCACCCTGATCCACGACGTCCTCTACGCCGCCTTGGCCCAGCGGCTCATGCGGGCTAAGACCACCCCCGGGGCCTACGAGGCCCTGGAGGGGGTAGAGCACCTGGACAAGGTCATTGAGATTGACCAGTCCCCCATCGGCCGCACCCCCCGCTCCAACCCCGCCACCTACACGGGCATCTTTGACGAGATCCGCGACCTCTTCGCCAAGACCCCCGAGGCCAGGAAGCGGGGGTACGGCCCGGGCCGCTTCTCCTTCAACGTGAAGGGCGGGCGGTGCGAGGCCTGCCAGGGAGACGGCACGGTGAAGATTGAGATGCTCTTCCTCCCCGACCTCTACGTCCCCTGCGAGGTGTGCAAGGGGAAGCGCTACAACAAGGAGACCCTCGAGGTCAAGCTCAGGGGCAAGAACATCGCCGACGTTTTAGACATGACCGCCGAGGAAGCCCTGGACTTCTTCCAGAACGTCCCCACCATCGCCCGGAAGCTCCAGCTCATGGTGGACGTGGGCCTCGGGTACATGAAGCTGGGCCAGCCCTCCCCCACCCTCTCGGGAGGGGAGGCCCAGAGGATCAAGCTCGCCACGGAGCTCGGCCGCAAGTCCACGGGCCGCACCCTCTACATCCTGGACGAGCCCACCACGGGCTTGCACTTTGAGGACGTGGCCAAGCTCCTCTCCGTGCTCCACCGCCTGGTGGAGGCGGGGAACACCGTGGTGGTCATTGAGCACAACCTGGACGTGGTGAAGACCGCGGACTGGGTCATTGACCTGGGGCCCGAGGGGGGCGACCGGGGCGGGGAGATCGTGGCCGAGGGGACGCCGGAGGAGGTGGCCCTCTCAGGAAGCCCCACCGGGGTCTTCCTGGCCCGGATCCCGGAGATCGCCGAGAGGCTGAAGGTGGCGGCGGACTAAGTACCCCGCTCTGGCTTGCGCCAAAGCGGGGGCCCCAAAAGAGCCTTCGCAAACCCCCATCTCCAGCGTCCTATGTGGCAAAAGCAAGGTGCGGGCACTTAGACCCCTTGGGGGCGGGGTAGCGAAGGGGAAGCCCTAGGCCCTGGCCCCTTTAGGGCTTCGGGCGAGGATCCCTTCCAGGGCCAAGGAAAGGGACTTCTCCAGCTCCTCGGAAAGGCTCCGGTGAGGGGTGTAGGCGGCCCAGCGCAGGGCGGCGAGGAAGTAGAGGTCGGCCAGGGTGCGGCCCATGCGCTCCAGGGAGAGGTCCTGGCGCACCACCCCCCGCTCCCGCAAGGGCCTCAGGACCTCGGCGATGAGGTCGCCCAGGGGAAGGGCCTCAAAGGCCGCCTTGGCCCGGACGGGATCGGGGTTCAAAAGCTCGTAGAGGAGGGGGAGGAGGAGGTCTTTTTCCGCCTCCGTGGCCCGGGCCACCTCCTCCAGGAGGAAGCGGAGGACGGCCAGGGGGTCCATCCCCTGGGCGAGGCGCCTCCGCACCTCCTCCTTGAGCCCGGAGAGGAGGAGGCTTCCGTAGTCCAGGAGGACCGCCTCCTTGTAGGGGTAGTAGTTGAAGAAGGTGCCCCGGGACACGTGGGCGGCCTTGGCGATGTCCGTGGCCGTGGTGGCCTGGAAGCCGCGCTCCCGGAAAAGGGCCATGGCCGCCTGGAAGATCCGGTCCCGGCGGCGCTTCTTCTGGTACTCCCGGACGCCCATGGGGTAAGTGTACTCCGGTACAAACTCAAAGCTCAACCGCTTTGCCGACCCAGTCCGAGAAGGCCCCAAGGAGGGCAAGCCCCCCCCGGGTGGTGTAGACCTTTCCCTCCCGGTGAACGCCCCCAGGCACCACCCGGTAGCCCCGGGAAAGGAGGGCTTCCGCCACCTCCTCGGGGGCCGCCACCTCCTGGGGAAGCCTTCCCGCCTCGGCCAGGAAAAGGTGGGCGTTGTAGCCCAGGAAGACCGCCTCGAGGCCCTCCCACACCTCCTCTAAAAAGGCGAGCCAGGTGGGGTCCTGGGCGGGGCGCTCGGGCCTTCTGGCCCCCGGGACGAGGAGGGCCTTAGGGGGCGGGGCCGCAGGGAAGGCGTAGGTGGGGGTCCAGACGGAGCCCGCCAGGGCCAAGGTGCCCTTGCGGCCCTTGGCCACGGTGTAGGCGGGAAGGCCGAGGCGCCTTGCCCCCTCGAGGGCCAAGGCCGCCTCCAGCTCGGAAAACTCCGGGAGGAGGAGGACGGCGAGCACCCTGGGCCCATTATGGCAGAAGGCGGAAGAGGAGAAGGGCGGCCTCTCCCCTTGAGACGGCCTCCGGGCCCTCCACCTTGGCCTCCCCCAAGGCCAGCAAAAGCTGGTTGAGGAGCTTCCGCCCCAAAGGGCGCTGGAGCTCTTCCCGGTAAAGCTCCCTGGCCTTCAGCACCACCCGGAGGGGGTCCTCGAGGCCCTTGGCCCGGTAGTAGTGCTCCAGGTTGGCCAAAAAGTCCCCGAAGAGGATGGGGTCGGCGAGGCCCAGGCTTCCCCTCAGGTAGTAGGGCCCGGCGAAGAGGCCCCGCCGGAGGAGGCTCACCGCCTCGCGGAAGCCCCGCTTCCCCTCCTCCGGCTGCCCCTTTTCCCCGGAGGAAAGCCGGGCGCCCCGCTCCAGGAGGCGCTTGCGCAGGGCCTCCACCCCGCCGGAACTGCGGGCGAGCTGGTGGAAGTCCGCCAAGGGAACCTTCTCCAGCCCCACCTGGGGGGCCTTGCGCAGGAGGGCCGCCGCCACCCCTGCGGCCTCCCCCAGGGCCATCTGCAGGGGCACCACCCGGGCGGAGAAGGCGGCCACGCTGTCAAAGCCCGCCGCCTGGGAGACCACCAGGAGGTTTTTGACCTCCCGGGGCACCAGGGCGCGAAAGGGGACCCCGTAGGGGGCCGGGGTGCCCAGAAGGTAGGGGGTCTCCCCGGGGAAGTAGGCCTGGCCGTCCAGAGGGTACCCCCCGAGGGCCACGGCGTCGGGGAAGTTCCTGCCCCAAAGGACCTCCTCGGCCCGGAGGCGGTAGAGGGCCTTCAGGTGGCGGCTTTCCCTGATGTAGAGGGCCGGGGCCACGCCGGCGAGGCGGGCGGTGCCGAAGACCAGGGGGTCCTTCTCCCGCAGGAAGGCCACCACCCGCAAGGCCTCCTGGGCGGCCTCGGCCCGGGCCCGCTCCAGGCTCAAGGGGTCCGTCCCGTCCACCCCGAAGAGCAAGAGGGCGTTCACCAGGAGGCTCCCGTCGTCCTGGCGGGCCAGGTTGAGGCCGCGGAGGGCGTAGCGGGCGGGGTCGGAGGGGACGTACCCCCGCACCAGCTCCCCGAAGCCCCAGCCGCTTCGCCCCCAGGCCCCGGCCCCCGTGCGCCGGACCTGGCCCTCGTAGTTCAGGGCCAGGAAGACCGCCCCCCAGGGCACCCCCTCCAGGCGGAAGACCAGGGTGGCGGCCATGGCCCTTGGGTCCAGCCCCGTGTCCTCCCGCCCCAGGGTGAAGGAGGCCCCGGCGCGGAAGGCCAGCTCGGCGGTGTCCGTGGCGTCCACGAAGTAAAGGGCCGGGTAGGTCCCCTTGGGGGTGGCGAGGGCCAGGAGCTCGGCCCCTTGCCGCTCCAGGCGGTCCAGGGGCTCCTCGAGGCGCACCTCCACCCCGGCCTCCTGGAGCATGGCCCAAAGGGCCCGCTCCGCCCTCTTCACGTCAAAGGAAGCCTCCTGCCCGATGCGGCGGTAAAAATCGCCAAACAGCCCCCCCTGGAGAAGCCCCTCCCGGTCCTTGGCCAGGTCCAGGGTGGCGAGCCACCCCTGGGTGAGCACCCCCCCCACGCCCCGCCCGGGCTCCAGGAGGAGGACCTTAAGCCCCTCCTGGGCCCCGGCCACGGCGGCCATAACCCCCTGGGGGGTGGCCCCGTAGACCAGGAGGTCGTACTGGGCCAGGGCCAGGCCCAAGAACAGGAGCAACGCCAACCCCGCGCGCATATCCCCTTGAAGAAAGGCCCCGGGGTAACCCCGTCGGCCCGCTCCAGGATCCCCGCCCTAGGGCAGGCTCCGCTTGGCCTCCTGGTACTCCGCCACCAGCCGGGCCACCACCTCCTTGGCCGAGGGGATCTCCCGGAGGAAGGCCACCCCGTGCCCGGCGGAGTAGACCTCCTTCCAGGCCTTCCCCCCGCCCTGGCGGAACCGCTCCAGGGACTCCCTGAGGAAGTTGGCGGGCACCCCGGTGACCTCGGGGGTGTACTCTATGTCCTCCGGAGAGGCCCGAAGCAGGGCCTCCTTGTACTCCAAGGACGCCCCCGACTCCAGGGTGGCGATGAAGCGGGTGCCGATGTAGACCCCGTCCCCCAGGGCCAAGGCGGCGAGCACCTGCCTCCCCGTGGCGATCCCCCCGGCGATGAGGACGGGCACCCCAAGTTCTTCCCTAAGCCAAGGCCCGAGGACAAAGGGGCTCACCCTCCCGGCGTGCCCCCCGGCCCCGCAGGCCACGGCCACCAGGGCGTCCGCCCCGGCCTCCACCGCCTTCTTGGCGTGCCTCAGGCCCACCACGTCGCACCAGACCACCCCGCCGTAGGCCTTGACCCGCTCCACCACCCGGGTGGGGTCCCCCAGGGAGGTGACCACGAGGGGGACCTTGCGCTCGGCCACCGCCTCGAGGTCCGCCTCGAGGCGGGGGTTGTCCTTCAGGATGAGGTTCACCCCGAAGGGCACCCCTTGGGGGAAACTCTCCAGGAACTCCCGGAAGGCCTGGTGGGTGCGGAAGTTGAGGCTCGGGATCACCCCGATCCCCCCGGCCTCGGCCACCGCTTGGAGGAGGGGGGCGTTGGACACCAAGAACATGGGGGCGGCCACGATGGGGTAGCGGATCCCCAGCATTCGGGTGATGGCGGTCTCCATGGGGGAGATTTTACCGGGTTCAAGGATAATCGGAGGGTGGAACCGGACCGCTCCCTAAGGCTCGCCATCTGGGAAGGCGCCCTCTCCGTCCTCTTCCTCAGCTGGAGCACGGGGGTCATCCTCACGGGCTACGCCCTGGCCTTGGGGGCCTCTCCCCAGGCCCTGGCCCTCCTCGGGGGCCTTCCCTTCTTGGCCCAGCTCCTGGCTCCCTTGGCCCTTTTCCTGGGGGGAAGCCGCAAAAGCTGGAGCCTACGCCTCAACCTCTTAAGCCGGAGCCTCTTCCTGCCCGCCATCCTGGCGCCCTTTCTGCCGGAGGCCTACTGGGTGCCCAGCCTCCTGGTCTTCGCCGGGATTTCCCAGCTCCTCGCCGCCCCCGTGGGGGTTCTCTGGCTCTCCTGGATGGCCGACCTGGTCCCGGAGGAAAAGCGGGGGCGCTACTTCGGGTTACGCAACGCCCTTTTGGGCCTGGTGGCTACCCTGGGCAACCTCCTGGGAGGGGCGGTGGCCGACCACCTCCCTCCCCCCACCGGCTACCAGGCCGTCCTCCTCCTGGGGGTGGCCTTGGGCCTCCTCGCCCTTCTCCTCCTCCGCCTGCAGGCCGAGCCTCCTCCCCCGGCGGGCCCGGCGCCCCTTCCTACCCTCCTGTCCGCCTGGAAGGACCGGAGCTACCGCCGCTACCTAAGCCTCGTCCTCGGCTGGTACCTGGCGGTGATGGTGGGGGGGCCCTACGTGGTGCCCTACTTCCTGGAGGTGGGCGGCCTCTCCATGACCCAGGTGGGCCTCTGGACGGTGCTTTCCGCGGTTTCCGGCCTCTTCTTCGGCCCCATGTGGGGGCGCCTCGCCGACCGGGAAGGGCACGGGAAGGTCCTCTTCCGCGCGGGGCTCGTGGCCGCCCTGATGCCCCTCCTTTGGCTCTCCGGCTCCCAGGCCTTCCCCTGGCCCATCTGGCTTGCCGCCGTGGCCGACGCCCTGGCCTGGAGCGGCCTCAACACCGCCCTGGTGAACGTGGTCCTGGCCCGTTCCCCGGCGAACCTGAGAAGCGGATACCTGGCCCTTTTCTGGCTGGCCCTGGGACTAGGAGGGCTTTTGGGAAGCCTGCTCGCGGGCCAGGTGGCCCGCATCCCCTTAGGCCCAAGCCCCTATCATACCCTTTTATGCTAATTCCTTCGTCCTAGGCCACCAGTGGAACAGGGTGTGCCGCCTGAGGGTCTCGGGGTCCTGGGCAAGGACCCGGCACCGCTCAGCCACCGCCTCCATCATCTCCTCAAGGTCCCGGAAGTACCGGTTGGCCACCGCCTCGTTCACCAAGGGCCACACCCGCTCCACCGGCTGCAGCTCCGGGCTGTAGGGCGGCAGGAAGACCAGCCGCACCCCCTCCGGCACCTCCACCCGCCCCGACACGTGCCACCCCGCCCGGTCCAAGACCACCCACGCCTCCTCCCCCTCCCCAAGCCAGGCCCGAAGC
>NZ_FNBC01000052.1:5000-11790 GCF_900102145.1 Thermus arciformis
TCCGCACCGCCTCGGGCTTGGCCTGGCCCTTGGTCTTGCGCATCACCTGGCCCACCAGGGCGTCCAGGGCCTTGAGCTTGCCCTGGCGGACGCTCTCCGCCGCCTCGGGCATGGCGGCGATGGCCTCGGCCACCAAGGCCTTCAGCGCCCCCTCGTCCGCCACCACCCTAAGCCCCCGCGCCCGCACCAGGGCCTCGGGGTCTTGGCCCTCCAGGAGCTCGGGGAGGAGGCCCTTGGCCACCCGGCTCGTGACCTCCCCCCGCTCAAAGAGGGCCACCAGGCGGGCGAAGGCCTCGGGGCTCAGGCGGGTGGCCTCCAGGCCGAGGCCCCGCTCGTTCAAAAGGCCCATGAGGTCCGCCAGGAGCCAGTTGGCCAGGGCCTGGGGGGAGGCGAGGCCTAAAGAGAGGGCCTCGTCCAGGAAGCGGGAAAGGGCCGGGGCGTAGGCCAGGACCTCGGCGTCCTTTTCCTTGATGCCCAGGGCGCGGTAGCGGGCCTCCTTCTCCCAGGGGAGCTCGGGAAGGCTTTGCCGCACCTCCTCAAGCCAGTCCCGGGGGATGGCCACCGGGGGCAGGTCGGGCTCGGGGAAGTAGCGGTAGTCGGCCTCCTCCTCCTTGGTGCGCATGGGGTAGGTCTTGCCGCTTCCCTCCTCAAAGCCCAGGGTCGCCTGCTTCACCCTTTCCCCCCGCCTCAGGACCTCCGTCTGGCGGCGGATCTCGTACTCCAGGGCCCGCTGGACGCTTTTAAAGGAGTTGAGGTTCTTGATCTCCACCTTGGTGCCCAAGGGCTCCCCCACCCGGCGCACGGAGACGTTCACGTCGGCCCGGAGCTTGCCCTCCTCGGGGCTTGCGTCCGAGATCCCCAGGGTCTGGACCAGGGCCTGGATGCGCTGGAGGAAGAGCCTGGCCTCCTCGGGGGTCTTGAGGTCGGGCTCGGTGACGAGCTCAATGAGGGGGCTTCCCGCCCGGTTGAGGTCCAAAAGCGTCCGCCCCTCCAGGTGCAGGCTCTTCCCCGCGTCCTCCTCCAGGTGGAGGCGCTTGATGCGCACCCTTCGCCCCCCCAAGGGCAGGCTTCCCCCCCGGCCCAAGGGGAGGTCGTACTGGCTGATCTGGTAGTTCTTGGGGAGGTCGGGGTAGAAGTAGTGCTTGCGGTGGAAGACGAGCCTTCCCGGCACCTCGGCCCCCAGGGCCAGGGCGAGCCTGAGGCCGTACTCCACCGCCAGCCGGTTGGCCACGGGAAGGGCCCCGGGCAGGCCCAGGCAGACGGGGCAGGTGTGGGTGTTGGGCTCCGCTCCGAAGTAGTCGGCCTCGCAGCCGCAGAAGGCCTTGGTCCGGGTTTTGAGGTGCAGGTGGACCTCGAGGCCGATGACCGCCTCGTACATGGCTTAGAGTTTACCGCGCCGCGCCTCCTGGCCCTCCCCTACCCCCGCAAGCCGCATGAACTCCTTGGGGTCCACGGCCCGGGCAAGCCCCATCTCGTAGGTGATGAGCTTGCGCTTGTAGAGGTCGGCGAGGCAGGCGTCCATGGTGATCATCCCGTACTGGCCCCCGGTCTGGATCACGCTCCTGAGCTGGTGGCTCTTTCCCTCCCGGATGAGGGCCCTCACCGCGGGGGTGGCGATCATGAGCTCATAGGCCAGGACCCTTCCGCCCCCGAAGGCCTTGGGCAGGAGCTGCTGGGTGAGCACGGCCACCAGGTTGTTGGAAAGCTGCACCCTGACCTGCTCCTGCTGGGCCTCCGGGAAGACGTCAATGATCCGGTCAATGGTCTCGGGAGCGGAGTTGGTGTGGAGGGTGCCCATGACCAGGTGCCCCGTCTCGGCGGCGGTGATGGCGGCGGCGATGGTCTCATAGTCCCGCATCTCCCCCACCAGGATCACGTCCGGGGCCTGGCGGAGCACGCTCCGCAGGGCCTTGTGGAAGCCGTGGGTGTCCGCCCCGATCTCCCGCTGGTTGATGATGGCCTTCTTGTGCTTGTGGAAGAACTCTATGGGGTCCTCAATGGTCACGATGTGCACGGGCTTGCGTTCGTTGATGTAGTCAATCATGGAGGCCAGGGTGGTGCTCTTCCCGCTCCCCGTGGGCCCCGTGACCAGGACCAGACCCCTTGGGCTCATGGCGATCTCGGCGATGGCCTTGGGGAGGCCCAGCTCTTCAAAGCTCTTGATGACGGCGGGCACCACCCTCAAGACCCCGCCCACGCTTCCCCGCTGCAGGAAGACGTTCACCCGGAAGCGCCCCTTCCCCGGGAGGCTGAAGGAAAAGTCCAGCTCCTTCTCCTCCTCAAAGACCCGCTGCTGCTTCTCGTCCATGAGGGCGTACATGAGGCGGCGGGTGTCCTGGGGGGTGAGGGGCTCGTACTCCGTGGGGTGGAACTCCCCGTCCAC
The DNA here is from genome assembly GCF_900102145.1 of Thermus arciformis. GTDB lineage: Bacteria > Deinococcota > Deinococci > Deinococcales > Thermaceae > Thermus > Thermus arciformis. The sequence continues at coordinate 7,384 of NZ_FNBC01000052.1, forward strand.
CTTGACCATGGGGGGCAGGCCCACGGTGACCACCAGGTCGCTCGCCCCCCGCTCCACGGCCAGGCTCAAAAGGTCCACGATGTCGGGTGTCTTCGGCATGCTCCCTCCTACTCAATGGTCCTCGCCAGGACCTCCTCGAGGGTGGTGATCCCCTGGAAGGCCTTTTGGAGGCCGTCTTCCCGGAGGGTCTTCATGCCCTTCCTCCGGGCGATCTCCTTGATCTCCGTGGCCGACTTCCCCGCCACGATGGCGTGGCGGATCTCGTCGTCCACCACCAAAAGCTCGTGGATGGCGTAGCGGCCCTTGTAGCCCGTGCCGCTACAGCGCTCGCAGCCCATGCCCTTGTAGAGCTTGACCCCCCCTATCTCCGCCTCGGAGAGGCCAAGGCGCCTCAGGACCTCGGGGTCGGGCTTCACCTCCACCTTGCAACTGTCGCAGATCTTCCGCACGAGCCTCTGGGAGAGGACCCCGATGAGGGCGGCGGAGATGTTGAAAAGCTCTACCCCCATCTCGTCCAGGCGGGTGATGGCCTGGGCGGCGTCGTTGGTGTGGAGGGTGGCGATGACCAGGTGCCCGGTGAGGGCGGCCTCGGTGGCGATCTTGGCGGTTTCGGAGTCCCGGATCTCCCCCACCATGATGATGTCCGGGTCCTGCCTGAGGAAGGCCCTTAGGGCCCGGGCGAAGGTGAGCCCCGCCTGGGGGTTCACCTGGGTCTGGTTGATGCCTGGGATCTCGTACTCCACGGGGTCCTCTATGGTCTGGGTGTTCTTGTCGGGGGTGGCGATGCGCTTCAGGATGGAGAAGGTGGTGAAGCTCTTGCCCGACCCTGTGGGCCCGGTGATGAGGAAGATGCCGTAGGGCTTGGAGATGACCTCCTGGAAGCGCTCAAAGACCCCGGGGGCGAAGCCCAAGCCCTCAATTTCCGGGATGTCGCTGGCCTTTTTCAGAAGGCGCATCACCGCCTTCTCCCCGTACACCGTGGGCAGGGTGGAAAGGCGGAGGTCCACGTCAATGGCGCCCTCCCGGTAGCGCACGCGGCCGTCTTGGGGGAGGCGCTTCTCGGCGATGTTGAGGTTCCCCATGATCTTGACGACGCTGATGATGGGGTTCAGGGCCCCCTTGGGCAAGGTGGTGTACTGGCGCAAAGCCCCGTCAATCCGGAGGCGCACCAGGACGTCCGAAGGCCTGGGCTCAATGTGGATGTCGGAGGCGTCTTGGAGGTAGGCCTCCCGGATCACCTGCTTGACGAAGCGCTGGGCGGCGCTTTCGTCCAGGTCCGCGAGGGCCTGGGCCTCCTCCTCCTGGTAGCCCTTGGAGAGCTCCTTGGCGAGCTCCCCAAGCTCCTCCTTCCCGTAGAAGCGCTCAATGAGCTTGGTGATGGCCGCCTCCGTGGCCACCGCCGGGGCCACTTCGTAGGCGAGGCCCTTCCGCTTCAGGGCCAGGCGCACGTCGTCCAGGGCCAGGATGTTCCGGGGGTCTTTCATGAGAAGGACCAGGCGGCTCCCCTCTAAGCGGTGGGGGAAGACGCCGTAGCGCCGGGCCAGATCCTCGGGGATGAGGAGGGCGGCGCCTGGGTCTGGGGGGTCCCGCTCGGGGTCCACGTAGGGGTACCCCAGCTGGGCGGCCACCGCCTGGGCCAGGGCCTCGGGCTTGAGCTTCCCCGACTGGACCAAGGTGTCCTCCAGACGGCCCCCGCCCTGGCGCTGCCTCTTCAGGGCCTCCTCCACGTCCTCGGGCTTGACGAGGCCAAGCTCCACCAGGATCTCCCCCAGGGGCTTGGCCTTGGGCAGGCGCTTTTGCACCTCCAAGGCCTCCCTGAGGTGTTCCCGGGAAAGGCGCCCCTCCTGCACCAAGACCTCCCCCAGGCGCCCCTTCTCGGGGTAGGCCCGCTGGAAAAGGGCCTCCCAGGCCTGGGGCAGGGTGAGGTAGAAGCGGGCGGGGCGGCCCAAGAGCCCCTCCACCGCCTCCTTGTGCCGGGGGTCAGAGAGGACCACCTCCACCTTCCCCTCCCTAAAGCCCACGGGCACGGCCCCGTAACGCAGGGCGTCCGACCGAAGGAGGAGGGCGGTGGCGGCGGGGTCAGGATTTAAACCCTCGGTGCTTTCCAGGGACTCCAGCCCGTGCTGCTCGGCCAGGGTCCGGTAGAGGTCCTTCTCGGAAAGGCCTTTTTGCACCAGAATCCGCCCCAGAAGGTCCCCCGTCCTCTCCTGCTCCACCAAGGCCTCCTCCAAGGCCTCTCGGGAAAGGAGGCCCTTCTTCACCAGGAGTTCCCCCAGCTTCAGCTCCCTTTGGCTCGGGCCCGAGGGCAAAGGGGGAAGGGGCAGACCGAGCTCGGGGTAGTTCTTGGCCAGGGCGTAGAGGAAGTCGCTCTTGGTGGCCTGGTAGGGCTCCACCACCAAGCCGGTGAGGTCCTCCACCTCCTCCAAGGCCAAAGGGTCCAAGGGGTTGACGAAGGCCACCCGCACCACCCCGGCCTCCTCGTCCAGGGCGAAGGGGATGGCTTGGAGCTCTTTGGCCTTCTCGGCAGGGAGCAGGGCCTTCACCTTGGGGGGGATCTCCAGGGAGCCAAGCTCCACCAAGGGGATGCCGAAGTGGTCCTCAATGGCTTGGGCGATGCGCCTTTCCGAGAGAAGGCCCATGTCGCTGATCACCTCGGCCAAGGACCCCCCCACCTCCCGGTGCCTTTCCAGGGCCATCTGCAGCTCCTCGTCCGTGAGGAGCCCGGCGTCCAAGAGGATCGCCCCGAGCCTTTTATCGCCTATGGTCAAGACGCTCATCTCCCACCCCTCGAGGTCTTCTAAACGGAGTCTCCAGCATCCGTATGAAACGCGTGTAAAAGAACTCCCTCTCCCTTAGAGGCGGCACCAAGACCGTGTAGGCCCCCACCAGGTTTCCCCCGAGGACGTCGGTGAAGACCTGGTCCCCCACCACCGCCACCTCCTCAGCGGGAAGGCCCAGGGCCTTCAGGGCCCGGCGAAACCCGAGCCAAGGCTTGAGGGCCGGGGCGTGGCCGGGAAGGCCAAGGGCCTTTTGCACCCGGGCGAAGCGCTCGGGGAGGGCGTTGGAAAGGAGGTAGACGGGCACCGCTTCCCTCAGGGCCAAAAGCCAGGCCCGGTAGGCCTCGGGAAGCTCCTCGTCCCCGTAGGGCAGGAGGGTGTTGTCCAGGTCCAGGATCACCCCCTTGAGGCCCCGGGCCCTAAGCCACTCCGGGGTGAGGTGGAGGAGGGAGGGGAGCACCTCCCGGGGGAAGAGCATGGCCTCATTCTGCCACGGGCAGGGTGAACGGGCGCTTAACGGGGGAGGAGGACGAGGCCCCACATCCTTCCCGTCCTCCCCCGGTCGCGGCGGTGGGAGAAGAGGTTGGGGTCGCAGTGGGTGCAAAGCCCCACCCGGTAGATCCGCTCCTCCTTAAGCCCCGCCCCCTTGGCCTGGAGGAGGAGGGCCCTTTCCAGGTCCAGGAGGTACTTTCCCGGGGCCTTGGGGTCGGGAGCGAAGGCGAAAAGCCCCGCCCGGGCGAAGGCCTCCGCCACCTCCTCCCCCACCTGGTAGCAGGCCCCCCCGATCCCCGGGCCGATGGCCAGGTGGGCCTCCCTGGGGTCCAGGCCCAGGGCCAAAAGGCGCTCCAGGGCCTTGGGGAGGATCCCCCCCACCACCCCCCGCCAGCCCGCGTGCAAGGCCCCCACCAGCCCCCCGGGGTGGTAGAGGAGGAGGGGGTAGCAGTCCGCCACCCCCACCCTTAGGAGGAGGCCGGGGGTGCGGGTGAGGAGGCCGTCCCCTTCCCAGGTCCCGGGGCCTTCCACCAGGTGGACCTCCGTGCCGTGGACCTGCTTTAAGGCGGCCACCGGGGGGTGGCCGAAGGCCTCGAGGACCCGCCTTTGGTTCTCCGCCACCCTCTTGGGGTCGTCCCCGGTGGCGGCGGAGAGGTTGAGGCTAGAGAAGGGGCCTTCGGACACGCCCCCAAGCCTCGTGGTGAAGCCGTGGGGGACGGGAAGAGGGGTGGTGAGGAGGGGCACCATCCCCTCCATTCTGCCAGGTGCAAGGTGTTTTATACCCTTGAGCCCCCCTTTTCGGATATTCACCTGCGTACTCACCTCACGCCACCACCCGCAACACCCGGGTGATGGGCAGACCCGCCTGCCCAAGAAGCTGGGCCACCACGCTCCAGGCCATCACCCAAGCTTCCACTTGCAGGGCCACCGCCTTCAGCCCCCGTACCCTCCCCACCGCCCCCACCAGCCCCATCGGTCCCTTCAGCAGACCAAAGACCGTCTCCAGCTCCCACCGCCGCCCCAAAAGCCTCCGGTACGCACCTCTCCCCCGCCGCCGCAGGTTCAAAAGCCGCCCCCTCCCCTTTGGCCTTCCCCGTCTCCGGTTATGCCCCGTCACCAGAAGCATCCCTCGCCTCCT
>NZ_FNBC01000069.1 GCF_900102145.1 Thermus arciformis
CCTTTCCTGAGCCACGACTGGGTGGGGACGCTTCTTCTCAGGGACGGGCAGCGGCTTTCCTACAGCCTGATGGGGGCTAAAGGAAATCCCACGATGGAGAGCTTTTTTGCCCGGTTCAAGGGGGAGGGGGGAGACCAGTTTTTGGAGGCCAGAAGCCTTGGGGAGCTAAAGGAGGTGGTGAAGGAGCGCCTACGCTACTACCACGAGAGCCGGTTGCACTCGGGGCTCGGTTACCGGACACCGAGGGAGGTGATGAAGGAGGCGCTGGGGCAAAGCACACAGGACGTCACACGGGAGGCAGGGTGAAAGTGTCTAAGTTTAGGGGGCTGGATCACCAGCGGGCAAAGGGACTCATACGTAATCCTCACGGGGCTCCCGTCCCGGCCCACGCCGGGATGGGATGGCGTCAAGCAGGCTTCCTCCGCACCATGGTCACGAACTCCCCCTCCTGCACCACCTCGCCCCTTTGGTTGTAGACCCTCACCCGCTGCACCAGGAGGCCCCGGTCGGGCTTGGAGGTCTCCCGCTTCTCCAGGATCTCGCTCTCCCCCCGCACCGTGTCCCCGATGAGGACGGGCTTGAGGAACTTGTAGTTCCGGATCTCCAGCCAGGCGATCACCGTGCCCTCAAAGTGGCCCGAGCGCTGCCTGAGCCCCGTGAGCATGGCAAGGACCAGAAGCCCGTGGGCGATGCGCTGGCCGAAGGGGGTTTCCTTGGCGAACTCGGCGTCGGTGTGGATGGGGTTGTAGTCCCCCGAGACCCCGGCGAAGTTCACCACGTCCGCCTCGGTCACCGTGCGGGCCGGGGTGGTGAAGCGCTGGCCGACCTCAAAGTCCTCAAAGTACATGGGCATGGGTTCCCTCCCTTAGGCGAAGGCCCTTACTCCCGTGAGGTGGGCCCCGATGATGAGCTTCTGCACCTCGCTCGTCCCCTCGTAGAGGGTGAGGATGCGGGCGTCCCGGTAGAGCCTCGCCACCTCGTACTCCTCAAAAAAGCCGTACCCCCCGTGGACCTGGATGGCCCGGTAGGCCACCCGGTTGGCCGCTTCCGAGGCGAAGAGCTTGGCCAGGCTGGCCTCGAGGGTGTAGGGCTCCCCCTTGACCTTCTTCCAGGCCGCCCGGTAGGTGAGGAGGCGGGCGGCCTCGAGGTCCAGCTTCATGGCGGCCAGGTGCTCCTGGACGAGCTGGAACTGGGCGATGGGCCGACCGAACTGCTTTCTCTCCCTGGCGTAGGCCAAGGAGAGGTCCAGGGCGCGCCCCATGAGCCCCACCGCCCCCGCCGCCAGGGAGACCCGCCCCGTGTCCAGGGTGGAGAGGGCGATCTTAAACCCCTCCCCCTCCTTCCCCAGGACCCGGTCCTTGGGCACCCGCACCCCGTCCAGGTAGACCATCCCCGTGTCCGCCGCCTTTAGGCCCAGCTTCCCCTTCAAGGGGCTCGTCTTCACCCCGTCTTCCCGCTCCACCAGGAAGCAGGTGACCCCCTTGGCCCCCTTTTCGGGTTCGGTCTTGGCGAAGACGAGGAAGACCCCGGCCACGTTGGCGTGGGAGATGAAGGTCTTCTGCCCCTCCAGGACGTAGAAGTCTCCCTCCTTGTGGGCCCGGGTCTTGAGGCTTGCCGCGTCCGACCCGGCCTCGGGCTCGGTGAGGGCGAAGGCCCCGAGGACCTCCCCCCGGGCGAGGCGGGGCACGTAGCGGGCCTTTTGCGCCTCCGTGCCGTAGGCGAGGAGGGGGGTGAGGACGAGGCTCTGCTGCACCGAGAGGATGGAGCGCAAGGAGGCCCACCCCCCCATCTCCTCCAGGAGGGCGAGGTAGGCGAAGAAGTCCAGCCCCGCTCCCCCCAGCGCCTCGGGGACGAAGACCCCGAGGAAGCCGAGCTCCGCCATCTCCTCCACTAGGGGCCAGGGGAAGGCCTCTTCCTCCTCGTAGGCCCTAAGCGCCCCGCCCCGCTCGGAAAGAAACCTCCGGGCGAGCTCCCGGATCTCCTTGTGCTCAGGCACTTCCACGTTCCAACCCCCTCAGGATCAGGTCATGGTAGGCCCGGGCCACCTCCTCCGCCCGCATGGGCCCGTCGGGCCGGAACCAGCGGATCATCCAGTTGAGCATGGAAAGCACCGCCCGCCCCGCCAGGGCCACGTCCACCTCCCGGAAGACGCCTTTTTCCACCCCGCGCCTCAGGATCGCCCGGAGGTTTTCCTCGTGCCGGTCGCGGAGGCGGACGGTGGCCTCCCGGTGCTCCGGGGAGAGGCTTTGGATCCCCTGGAGCATGGCCACGAAGAAGGGGCGGTTCTCCTCAAAGTAGCGGGCGTGGGCCTCCATGAAGCGGAGGAGGGCCTCCTTGGGGTCTTCCACCCCTAAGGCCCTCTCCCCTGCCCTCACCAGGCCCTCCAGGGCGAGGAGGCTGATCTCGTAGAGGATCTCCTCCTTGCTCCCGAAGTGGTGGTACAGCGCCGCCTTGGAAAGCCCCAGGGCCTGGGCGAGGTCCTGGACGCTGGTGGCCTCGTAGCCCTTCTCCGTGAAGAGCCTGGCGGCTTCTTGGAGGATGCGCGTTCTCGTGGTCTCCATGCCCCACCGACCGGTCGGTAAGTCCACTCTACCCCGGGGCCTCCCGCCCGTCAAGGCGTTGACAGCTTGCCTTTCCCGCCATTAGCATTGCGCCATGGGGCAATCCAAGCTCATCCCTTTGCCGGAGTACGCGCGGAGAACAGGGGTTCCCCTCAGCACCCTGCGCCTTCACATCCGGGAGGGGCGGCTAAGGGCGGTGCGCCTCGGCCGCTACTGGTACGTCCCCGTGGAGGAGGAGGGGGGGAGGGAGGGCCAGGGCCGGGTCTTCACCTTCTTCACCCACGCCGGGGGGGCGGGGAAGACCTCCCTGGCCCGGGACCTGGGCTTTGAGCTGGCCTCGAGGGGCTACCGGGTGCTCCTGGTGGACGCCGACCCCCAGGCCAACCTCACCGCCTGGCTCGGGGTGGACCTCGCCGAGGTGGAGGACCGGGAGACCCTGCTTGCCGTGGTGGAGGGGAGGGGCCTGCCGGAGCCCCGGCGGGTGGAGGTGGGGGGGATCGCCATGGACCTCCTCCCCGCCAACATGAACCTGGCCATGGCCGAGGTGGTGGTCCCCACCAAGAGCCTGGGGATGGTCCTCCTCCGCACCGCCCTCATGGAGAGCGGGGCCCTCAAGCGCTACGATTTCGTCCTCATTGACTCCCCGCCCTCCCTGGGCCCCATCGCGGGCATGGCCGCCCTGGCGGGGGAGGGGCTTCTGGTTCCCGTGGAGACCAGCGCCAAGGGGGTCCAGGCCTTGAGGGCCGTGGTGGAGGTGAGCAAGGACTACCTCCGCACCCTGCGGGCCCTGCGCTTCCTCTCCCCGGAAGTGGTCTCCTTCCTGCGCCTCCTCATCCCCACCAAGTACGATGGCCGCACCGCCCAGGACAAGAAGGTGCGGGCCCTCCTGGAAGAGGCGGCCGCCATCGCCCCCCTCGCCCCCGCCCTCTCCTACCGCCCCGGCCCCTACAAGGAGGCCATAGACCGGGCCCTGCCCATCCACGCCGTGGGGGACGAGCGGGTGCTGGAGGAGGTCCGCCGCCTGGCGGAGGCCTTCTTGGCCCGGGTGGGCGTGGAGGCCCAGGAGAAGGAGGTGGTCTAGATGGGCGTCATGGAGCGCATGTTCCGCGAGGCCATGGGCCTTGCGGCCAAGGAGGAGGCGGGGGCGGAGAGGCTTCCCCTCGAGGCCCTCGTCCCCTCTCCCCAGCCCCGCAAGCGCTTTGAGAACCTCGAGGCCCTCGCCGAGAGCATCCGGGAGAAGGGGGTCCTCCAGCCCCTCTTGGTGCGGCCCTTGGGGGACGGGAGGTACGCCATCGTGGCCGGGGAGAGGCGGTACCGGGCCGCCCGCATGGCGGGGCTTTCCGAGGTCCCGGTGCGGGTGGTGGACCTCTCCGAGAAGGAGGCGAGGCTCCTCGCCCTGGTGGAGAACCTCCAGCGGGAGGACCTGAACCCCTACGAGGAGACCGTGGGGGTCCTCGCCCTGCTATCGGAAGACTTGGGGAGGCCTGTGGAGGAGGTGGTGGCCCTGCTCCACAGGATGCGGGACGAGGCGAGGGGGAAGGTTCCCCATAACGTTATGGGGAGCCCCGAGGCCCGGAGGGTGGAGGAGGTCTTCCGGGCCCTGGGCCGGATGACCTGGGAGAGCTTTGTGCAGAACCGCCTCCCCCTCCTCAACCTCCCCGAGGACCTGAGGGGGGCCCTGGAGGAGGGGGCGATCCCCTACACCGCCGCCCTGGAACTCAAGAAGGTGAAGGATGACCCCTTGCGGAAGGCCCTCTTGGAGGAGGTGAAGGCGGGCCTCTCCTTGCGGGAGCTGAAGGCCCGGGTCCGGGGTCACGGGCGTAGCCCGTACCTTGAGGCCTTGCGGAGGGAGAGGGCCCCCAAGCCCTGGCACCGGGAGGTGGGGGAGAGGCTCTTACGGCTTGACCTCGAGGCCCTTCCCCCCGAGCGGCGGGCCAGGATTGAGGAGCTCGTGGCAGAGCTGAAAGAACTGCTCGGCTGAAACCTGGCCGACCGGGAGTTCGCCCCTATAGGGGCCGTGAGCGGTTTTCTGTGAAAGCTTGGCCAGGAAGGACACCACGCGGAGGTGCTCCTTCTAGGGCAAGCCCACCTCATCCCCCTCGGTGGCGAAGGCCTTGCCTTGCTGCTCCAAGTGCCCTTCTTGGACGAGGAGGGGGAAGGGGCAGAGCCGAGTTCTTGCTCACGTCCTAAAAGTCTCGCGAAACCAGAGCGCGAGCGCTTACCCCCTCCAGAGCCGCTCCATCACCGCCCCGAGGGGAGCGGCGAGGACCCCCTCCCCCACGGGGAAGGCCTCCCCTCCCGGGTAAACCACGAAGGCCTCCCGGGGCTTGAGGTCCTTCAGCGCCTCGTGGAACCCCCGGGAAGGCCTGGGGTCCAGGCTCCGCTTGACCTCCACGGCCCAGAGCCTCCCCCCGGGCAGGAGGAGGACCAGGTCCACCTCCGCCCCGGCCCGGGTGCGGTAGAAGTAGGCCTCGCCTCCCTCGGGAAGCACCCGGAGGAGGTTTTCCACCACGAAGCCCTCGTAGCTCCTTCCCACCACCGGGTGGGCCAGGAGGTCCTCCAGGGTCCGGAGCCCCAGGAGGGCGTGGACCAGGCCGCTGTCCCGCAGGTAGAGCTTGGGGCTTTTCACCAGGCGCTTCCCCACGTTGGCCTCCAGGGGGGGCAGGCGCCTCAGCAGGTAGAGGTCCACCAGGAGGTCC
>NZ_FNBC01000051.1 GCF_900102145.1 Thermus arciformis
GCGGTACCCGGGGGTGGTGGGGCTTTGGGTACAGGATTCGGGGGCCTTCCTGCGGTTCTACGGGTACCCCAAGGTGCTTTGGCCGTACTTGCGGAGCACCAACCTGATGGAGCGGTTTATCCGGGAAGTGCGGCGTGGGACGAAGGTGCGGGACCACAAGTTTCCCAAGGCGGAGGCGGTATACAAGCTCCTTTACCTGGAGTCAGAGAGGCAAGAGGGGAGGTGGGCAGAACGGAAACTAAAGGGGTTCTCGGAGGTGAAGGAGGTGCTGGAGAAGATGCTTCAGGAGCGGTATGCCCCCCGTACACAGACTCTTACACATAACTCTTGACACGACCCTCAATCAGGGAACCACCCAGGTAGACGCCGGCACCTGGACAGGAAACAAAACCACCAAGACTGACTGTCCCACCTCTGGAGCGGGCCAAAACGAGTTTTCCAACAGCCTGAACCAACATTTTCAAGCGTCGGGACAGGCCTTACAACAGCTTCTCAACGACCCCGCCTTCCAAGCGTTGCTTCAAAACCCCGGCGGCTTGGGCACGGGAGGGCTTTCCGTCCAAGGCTTCAGCCCTGAGGGACCCCTGGGCTTCCTCAGGCCCCTTGGCGTGCTGCCCATGAACCACCCCACTTCGGGGAACGAGCTGCTTCGGGGGGGCTACGACTACACCAACCCCAACAACCCGCTGCAGTACACACCCGCATCGCCCTACGACCTCGGCTTCAAGTGGACGGCCAACAGCCAGGAGGCCGAGCTCCTCGTCAACTGGGACAACGGAAAGGCCACCATCTGGGCCCACGACCAGGGAGGCGAGAGCCTGGAGGTCCCCCAGGCCAGCCAGGCGAAGATGACCCTTGGCGGCAGCCAGGTGGCGAACGCCGACTTCAGCGCGGACTGGTACTATTGCAACGCGAACAACACGCACATCTTCGAGCCCACGAACCTCGCCTTCACCGGCTCCATCGGCCAGACCGCCAAGCTGAACTGGAACTTCAGCTACGCCCTCACCGAGGGAAGCACCGACACGATCGCGAGCGAGCTTAGCCTCTCCACAACGGGAACAAACCCCAAGGCCTCTATTTCCTACCAGCTCACCCTGAACGGCGACCTCACCCGCGGCACGGACTGCTTCACCGAGGGCTTTGACGTCCAAAGCGGCTCCTTCACCTTCACCTCCAGCGCGGGCTCGGACAGCTTCACCTTCCACATCAACGTCACGGGAATCCAGCTGGACCAAAACGGCAACCCCACTCGCGTGGACCTCAGCGGCTACGTGGAGGAGAACGGCCAACGGGCCCTCACGTTCTCGGGCTACCTGGACCAGGATGACCTGAACGGCCAGGACACCTGCCCGGGCGAAAACGTCCTCCTTTCCTTCCGTGACGGCGCTCTGACGGCGGAGCAGTGGCTCCAAGCGAACGGCTACTGCCGGTAGGCCCAGGGGCCCCTAACGCCTTAGCGCCCGGGGCCTGGTTCCTGGGCGCTTTTCCCCAAAAAGCACCATGCGCATGCACAAACCCTTAGCCCTCATTCCCCTAACCCTCCTCCTCCCCGCCTGCGTCCCCACCCCGGGGCCGCAGGCGCCCCCTGCCGGGGAGCTCAGCGTCCCCCCCTTCCCCGACGCCCGCTTCGCCCTCTACCTAGACCCGGAGGCCCTGCGGCAGGACCTCCCCACCCTCCCCATCCCCCCGGCGGAGGCGGTGAGAAGGGGGCCCCTCGGCTTTCCCCTCCTCCTCGCCTTCCTGGGGACCGCCCCCACCGAGGGCTACGGGGTCCGGCTCGGAAGGGTGGCGCAAGAGGGGGGAACCCTCAGGGTGGAGGTGCGGACCTGGGGCCCGGCGGGGCCTAAGGGGAAGGTGCGCTACACGTACCCCCTGGACCTAAAACCCATCGCGAACCTCCCCCCTTACCCCTTTGAGCTGGTCTTCCACACCCCCGAGGGCCAGGTACTCCACCGGGAACGGGTCCGCCCCCGCGTCGCCCCCCACGGCAGGTCGGAAGAGGTGGGGGACCCCTACGGGGTGGTGGCCCGCTGGGAGGAGGTCTACCGGGATGGCCCCCACCTGGGGCGGAACCTGGTGCGCCTCCACGAGGAGGCCTTTGAGGTTTTCTACACCCCGGAGGGGGAGGGAAGCCGCTTCTACCTGGACCTCCCCTCCTGGCTCTTCGGAGGACGGGAAGACCCTTCCTGCTCCCTCACGGACCGGCCTCCGGAGGTCCTGGTCCGGGAGGTGCGGGGAAGCCTCCTGGAAGGAAACCTCACCCTGAGGGGGGCCTTCGTTCCCCTGAACCGGCGCTACGGCCTGGTGCATAGCCCCCTACCCCCCGAGGAGGTGCCGGAAAGGGCCTACGTGGCCTGCTTTTATACGGCCCACGACCCCCGGTCCGAGGTGCTCAGCCCCCTGGTCCTGGACCTGTACCCCGCCCGCCTCCTCCCCCGGGAGCCCAGGAGCGTGGAGGTCCTGAGGGCGGAGGCCGGGCCCACGGAGCTCTTCTTCCAGATCCGGCTCCATCCCTTGCCTCGGGAGGACGTCCCCCTGGACCTCTACACCCTGGACCTGCCCCCCCTTCCCGGCGGGGAGCGGGCGGCGGTCTTCCCTTACCCTGGCTTTGACCGGGACCTCACCCAGCCCCGCTACGTGCTGAGCCTGAGCGGGGGGCAGGAGGGCTTCTTCCTCTGGATCCTCGCCCCCGAGGTGCACACCTTCACCCTCTTCGCCCGCCTCGTGCGCTGCCAAGGGGTGGAGGGCGGGGAGGTTTCGGCCCTCAACCCACCCTCCGGGGCTGGCTGCCCAAGCCTGCCCCTGGCCGAGGCCTTTTACACCCACCGGGGGCTTCTCGGGCCCGGAGGCCCCCTCACCCTGCGCCTCCAGTTCCGCTCCCCCGAGGGGTGGCGCTCGGAGCCCTTCTCCGTCACCGTCCCCTAGGCCACTCCACAGGTTTGGCCTTAACCAGGCTTTAACCGACGGCACGCTACAAAGAACATAAGGGAGGTAAACGCATGAGGAAGAAGAAAGGGTTGTGGCTTCTGGCAGCAGGCGTTTTGCTCGCGGCGTGCGCCCCTAGGATCACCGCGGAACCCCTTCCCGGGGTGCGGGTGGACGTGCCCATCCAGGTTCCTCCGCCCGGCGGCCCCTCCCAGCCCCCCGGGCAGGCCCAAAGCGGCGTGACCGCCCCCGTCATCAAGGTCCTCCCGGGCAACCCCCTGCCCCCGGCGGGAAGCGCCTATGTGGACGACTTCTCCTCCTACCCCACGGGGGCCGTGCTTCCCGTGGTGGCCCCGGACCGGTACGGCCTTCTCCGCACCGGCGAAGGTTGGCAGAAGATCACGGTGGAGGAGGCCTTCGCCCCGGACGGCAGGCTGGACAAGGCCGTACGCACGGAGGGCGGGTATGGAGAAGGATTCCTCACCACCGGCGCCGAGGACTGGACGGACTATCGGGTGAGCTTCCGGCTCAAGACGCTGGAAGCCTGCTGTACCGGTAGCCACATCCGGGCCCGCCTTTTCCTGGACGGGAGCGGCTCCCGTGCCCTGGAGTTCCAAATCGGCTTCGGGCCTGAAGGGGTGAAGCTCGTCAAGCTCACTGGGAGACAAAGCTTCACCCTCCTCCACCGCAGGGAACTGGAAAACACCGCCCGGGCCGTCATGCGGGACGGAAACTGGCATGATTTCGTCTTTGAACTGCGAAGCGAGGGCACGGTGCGGGTCTTCGTGGACGGGACGGAGGTGGTGAACTGGAAGGACCCCGACTACAACCGGGGCGGGTTCGGCATCGGCCCTGTAGGCGTCACCTTCCAGCTGGACAACCTCAAGGTGGAGCGCCTGGGCACCCCCACCCCTTAGGGGCTATCCAGCGCGGCTGCACCCCTGGGGCAGGAAGCTGGGTTCGCGAACGCGTCCCTTTGAAGCCTTCCACCGGCTTCTGACCGGCGGGTCAGGTATAGTGGGGGCATGGAAACCACCTGGGACCTCACCCCCCTCTTTCCCGGCCTGGAAAGCCCCGAGTTCCAGAGGGCCTGGGAAGGCCTGAAGGGAAGGATCGGCGAGCTCAAGGGGCTTCTTGAGCGGGAAGCCCCCCTCGCCGAGGTCCTCGCCGCCCTGGACGCCTTCCTGGAGGAGGCCACCCCCCTCCGGGCCTACCTCTACGCCCGCTACAGCGCCGACACCCGGGACGAGGCTGCCCTTGCCAAGCTCTCCGAGCTGGAGGTCCTCTTCCTGGACTTCCAGCGTTTAAGGCCCCGCCTCACCCGCTACCTGGCCCTGAAGGACCCGGAGGAAGCCGGGCCCCACCGCCTCCTGGTGGAGGAGGCCAAGGAGGAGGCCCTGCACATGATGCCCGAGGGGGAGGAGGTCCTGGCGGCGGAGCTTTCCCTCTCGGGGAGAGCGGCCTGGGACAAGCTCCACGAGAGCCTCACGAGCCAGATCACCGCGGTGGTGGACGGGGAGGAGATGCCCATCACCAAGGTGCGGAACCTCTACTTCCACCCCGAGGAGGAGGTGCGGAAGAAGGCCTACGAGGCCGAGCTCAAGGCCTGGGAGGCCCACGAGGTGCCCCTGGCCTTCGCCCTAAACGGGGTGAAGGGGGAGGCCAGCGTCTTAAACCGGAAGCGGGGCTACAGGGACGACCTCGAGCCCACCCTCCTCCAAAACCGCATCACGAGGAAGGCCCTCCAGGCCATGCAGGAGGCGGTAGGGGAAAGCCTTCCCCTCTTCCGCCGCTACTTCCTCCTCAAGGCCAGGGCCCTAGGCAAGGAGCGCCTGGACTGGTGGGACCTCTTCGCCCCCCTGGGCCGGGGGAGGCGTTGGAGCCTGGAGGAGGCCCGGGCCTTCATCCCGGCCAAGCTCGCCCTCCTGGTGCCGAAGGCCGCCCAGGTGGCGGAGATGGCCTTCCAGGAGCGCTGGATGGACCTCCTCCCCCGAAAGGGCAAGGTGGGCGGGGCCTACTGCATGGCCCGGGGCGGGGGGAAGAGCCTCATCCTCGCCAACTACGAGGAAAGCTTTGAGTCCGTCTCCACCCTGGCCCACGAGCTCGGCCACGCCTACCACAACTTCGCCCTTAAGGAGGCCCCGGCCTCCCTCCGCCGGGTCCCCATGACCCTGGCGGAGACGGCGAGCATCATGAACGAGACCCTGGTGGTGGAGGCGGCCCTTAAGGAGGCCTCCCCCGAGGAGGGCCTCCTCATCCTGGACGCCTACCTCCAGGGGGCGGCCCAGGTGGTGGTGGACATCCATAGCCGCTTCCTCTTTGAGTCTTGGGTCTTCCAAAGGCGCAAGGCGCGGGAGCTTTCCCCAAGGGAGTTCAAGGAGCTCATGCTCAAGGCCCAGGAGGAGGCCTACGGGGAGGCCCTGGCCACCCGCCACCCCTACATGTGGGCGGTGAAAAGGCACTACTACGGGGCCGACTTCTACAACTACCCCTACACCTTCGGCCTCCTCTTCGGGCTTGCCGTCTACCAGGCGGCCAAGGAGGACCCCGGCTTCGCCGAGCGCTACGAGGCCCTCCTCGCCGAGTCCGGCCGCTACCGGGCCAAGGAGCTCGCCCTCCGCTTCGGCTTTGACCTGGAGAGCGTGGACTTCTGGCGCCGGGGGATTGGGGTCCTCGAGGAGAAGGTGGCCCAGCTTGAGCGCATGACCTCCCCCTGACCGAAGGGGCGTAGGCTTTGGAGGATGCGGGTCCTCGTCCTCTGCACCCACAACTCCGCCCGAAGCCAGATGGCGGAGGCCTGGCTCCGCCACTTCGCCCGGGAGCTTGGGGTGGACCTCGAGGTCCACTCCGCGGGCACGGAGAAGGCCTTCGTGAAGGAGGAGGCCAAACGGGTCATGGCCGAGGTGGGGCTGGATCTCTCGGGCCATTTCTCCAAGACCCTCCTCGAGGTTCCCGACCCCTGGGACTTCGGCCTCGTCCTCACCGTGTGCGACCAGGCCAAGGAGGCCTGCCCCGCCTACCCCGCAAGGACCCACAAGCGCCACGTCTCCTTCCCCGACCCCACGGGGAACCCGCTGGAGGAGTGGCGAAGGGTGCGGGACGCCCTCGGGCGGATGGCCCGCTTCCTGGTGGAAGCCCTCAAGGAGGGAAGGCTCCCCAGCGACGAGGAGCTGAGGCGAGCGGCCGGGCTTTAGGGCTTGTCCCCCACGTGGATGGCCGCCACCCCGAAGGTGAGGAGCTCGTAGCGCACGGAAAACCCCGCCGCCGCCATCATGGCCTTCAGGGCCTCAGGAGCGGGAAAGGCCTCCACGCTTTCCGGCAGGTAGCGGTAGGCCCCGAAGTTCCCCGAAAGAAGCCCCCCGAGGAACGGGAGGACCCGCCCGAAGTAGACCCGGTAGACGAGGCCAAAGGCCCCCCGGGGGGGCGGGGGGAACTCCAGGAGGACGAGCCTCCCCCCGGGGGCCAGGACCCGGTAAAGCTCCCTTAGGGCCTTTCCGTAATCGGCGAAGTTGCGGAAGCCGAAGGCGATGGTCACCGCGTCAAAGGCCCCGTCGGGGAAGGGGAGGGCGAGGGCATCCGCCTCGAGGAAGCGGACCCCCACCCCCCTCGCCTCCGCCTTCCTCCGGGCGATCGCCAGCATGGGCGGGGCGAAGTCCGCCCCCACCACCTCCGCCTCGGGGGCCCTTTCCTTGAGGAGGAGGGCCAGGTCCCCCGTCCCCGTGGCCAGGTCCAGGATGCGCCTTGGAGCCTTCTCCAGGGCGAGGTCCGCCGCCCGCCTGCGCCAGCGGAGGTCCGCCCCGAAGGAGAGGAGGCGGTTTAGGAGGTCGTAGCGGGGGGCAATCTCCGAGAACATGCGGCGCACCTTGCCCGCCTTTTCCTCTGGGGAAGCCGCCACGAGGGGAGTCTAGCACGAGAGGCCACCCCCTTGGGGTAAAATCCTCCGCGTGTTGACGGACTGCAAGCGCCTGGGGCTTCTCGTCCTCCTGGGAGGGGGGGTAGCCCTCCTCCTCTGGTACCTCGCCCCCTGGGCCGTGCCCCACCGGGTCTTCGGCGGCGAGGGGGTGCTCCTCAACCCCTTCGGCCACCACCTGCCCCAAGGGAGCCTGCCCCAAGGCTACCGGGACGCCTGGCTCTACCCCGTCTTCTACCTCTCCCTGGCCTGGCTTGCCCTAAGCCTCCTCCTCCCCTGGACCAAGGCGGGCCCCCGGGGGCTCTACTGGGCGGGGGCCCTGGGCCTAGGGCTTTTCCTCCTCACCTACCTCCTCTTCCAAGGGAGCGTGGCCCAGGTGAACGCCGGGGCGGAAAGGCCCCTCCTCAGGCGGTATAGCCTGGGCCTTGGGAGCTACGCCACCTTGGCCTACGGCCTCTACCTCCTCCTCCTCGCCCGGGTCTTTTCCCCGGGGGGGCTCGCCCTTTTGGTGCGGAGGCGGGGGGTGGTGGTGCCCCTTTTCTCCCTCCTCCTCGCCTCCCTCCTAGGTGGGGCCATCGTGGCCGTGCTCAAGGAAAGCCCCGGGGAGGCCGCCACCTGGCGGGAGGCCCTTATGCTCAAGCTGGACCTCATCACCTACACCTACCAGCTCCTCTATAGCCCCCTGGTGAGCCCTTCGGGGTTTCTCCAAAGCCTCCTCCTCGCCACCCCCCTCATCTTCACCGGGCTTTCCGTGGCCCTGGGCTTTAGGGGCGGCCTCTTCAACATCGGGGCCCCGGGGCAGCTCATCCTGGGGGCCATCGCCGCCATGCTGGTGGGGGTCTACCTCCCGGGCCCGAGGTGGCTCGTCCTGCCCCTGGCCCTCCTCGCCGCCGCCTTGGCCGGGGGGCTTTGGGGGGCAATCCCGGGCTGGCTCAAGGCCCGCTTCGGGGCCCACGAGGTGATCAACACCATCATGTTCAACTACATCGCCGCAAGCCTCTTCCTCTTCCTCATCTCCGCCAACGAGTACAAGTTCTTCGGCCAAACCCTCCACCTCCCCTTCAAGTACCCCGGCTACGAGGCCCGGAGCTACGAGGTCCGGCCCGAGGCCCGCATCCCCCATTGGACCGACCTCGTGGCCCCGGGTGGGGAGCTCTCCTTCGCCCTGCCCCTCGCCCTCCTCCTGGGGGTTTTGGGCTACTTCCTGGTGCGGAGGAGCCTGGGCCACCGGGTCCTCGCCGCAGGCCTCCTTGGGGCCTTGGGCTACGGGCTTGGGGGGCTTCTCCCCGGGCCCCAGGTGGCCTTCGGCCCCGACCTCACCTCGGTGCGCCTGAACGGGGCCTTCCTCCTCGCCCTCCTCGCCCTCCTCTTCTTCCACCTCTACGTCTTCCGCCACGTGGGGGGGTATGAGCTTCGCGCCCTGGGCCTCGCCCCCAAGGCGGCGGAGTACGGGGGGGTGAACCCGGGAAGAAAGGTGGTCTGGACCATGTTCCTGGCGGGGGCCCTGGCGGGCCTCGCCGCCACCCACTACGTCCTGGGGGGCGGGATTGACGAGTACCGCCTGAAGCAGTCCCTCCCCTACTCCGTGGGCTTTGACGGGATCGCCGTGGCCCTCATGGGGCAGAACACCCCCCTTGGGGTGGGCCTCGCCGCCTGGCTTTTCGGCATCCTCCTCACCGGGGGGCTCCAGGTGAACCTGCAGCTCGGCATCAGCCGGGAGCTGGTGGCGGTGCTCCAGGCCCTCATCGTCCTCTTCATCGCCGCGGGGGGCTTCCTCCCCCGGTACTTCACCGACCCCCTGAGGGCCGCGGAGGTGGAGCTCAAGGCGGAAAAGGAGGTGAAAGAATGAGTCTGGACGCCGCCTTCCTCACCGCGCTTCTCCTCTCTACCCTGCGCCAGACCACGCCCCTCCTCCTCACCGCCCTCGGGGGGATGTTCTCGGAGAGAAGCGGGGTGACGAACATCGCCCTGGAAGGGATCCTCCTCTTCGGCGCCCTCACGGCGGCGGTGGTGGTGGAGCGCCTCGAGGCCGCCCTAGGCCCCGGGCCCCATCCCTGGCTCCCCTGGGTGGGGGTGGTGAGCGCCATGGGGGTAGGGGGCCTGGTGGCCTTCGTCCACGCCCTGGTTTCCATCAAGTACCGGGCGGACCAGATCATCAGCGCCACCGCCATCAACCTCCTGGCCCTGGGGGCCCCAAGCCTCGTCCTCACCTACTTCTACGGCAACGCCACGAGCTCCAAGGAGGTGGTAAACCGCCTCCCCCTCCTCTTCGGCCTCTCCCCCGTGGTCTACCTGGCCTTCCTCCTGGTGCCCTTAAGCTGGTGGGTCCTCTTCAAGACCCCCTTCGGCCTCCGCCTGCGGGCCGTGGGGGAGCACCCCGAGGCCGCGGATACCCTGGGGGTGAACGTCTACCGCATGCGCTACACCGGGGTGGTCCTCTCCGGGGTTTTGGCGGGGCTTGCGGGGGCCTACCTCTCCATCGGCTTCCTGAACCAGTTCGTGCGGGGCATGTCGGCGGGGATGGGCTTCATCGCCCTGGCGGCCATGATCTTCGGCAACTGGCACCCCGCGGGCATCCTCTTCTCCACCCTCCTCTTCGGCCTCGCCTCGGCCCTCGCCATCCAGCTCCAGGGGAGCGAGATCCTCCCCGCCGTCTTGGTCCAGGCCTTCCCCTACGTGGTCACGGTCCTGGTCCTGGCGGGCTTCATCGGCAGGAGCCGCCCCCCGGCCGCCGTGGGCAAGCCCTACGAGAAGTAGGCGCGAAGCCGCCCCAAGCGGTGGGTAAGCCTCAGGCGGCTTCCGTCCCCAAAGAAGAGCTCCACCTCATCCCTCCTCAGGGCGAAGCCCTGGAGCCGCTCCGCCCCCACCCCTTGGGCGAAGCGGGCGTGGGGGTCTTCCCGGAGGTAGAGGAAGCCCTCCTCCAGGAAGACCTGGACCTCGGTCCGCTGCCGGTTGAAGACCAGGCGGCGCACCCTCCTGGCGAAGGCCTCCGCCTCCTTCACAGCGCGAAGGTCTCCTCGGCGGGGCGCCCGTAGAGGCCCTTGCCGTAGTAGAGGAGGGGAAGGCCGGGCCTGGGCCTCCCCTTCTCGTCCAGGAGGCCTTCCTCCTCCCAGACGGCCACCACCCGGCCCACGAAGAGGTCGTGGTCGCCGAGGGTGTGGACCTCGAGGAGCTCAAGCTCGTAGGCGGCGTAGGCCCCTTCCAGGATGGGCACTCCCAGATGGCCCAGGAAGTGGGGGGCCTGGCCCTTGTCCACCTCCCGGCCCGAGCGGCTTCCCAGCCAGTGGACGAGGTCCTCTTGCCCGAAGGGGTGGAAGCTTGCCGAGAAGCGGCGGGCCTTTAGGAGGAGGCCGTGGGTGAAGCGCTTGGGGCTGATGGAAACCCCGAAGAGGGGCGGGTCGGCGGAGAGGCCCGTGTTCCACACCGCCGGGCAGAAGTTCACCCGCTCCCCCACCCGCACCCCCACCACGGCGGGGACGCCAGGGTAGTAGTGGTAGAAGGCGGGGAGGGGGCCTTGGGGAAGGTAGAGCCTCATCCCCCCTATTCTCGCTTATAGTGAACCCATGGAAAAGCTCCTGTCCCTGGCCCTCCTAGGGGGTCTAGCCTTGGCCCAAGAGGTCTGGGTGGCCCAGGCCTTGCCCCGCCCTCAAGGCGCTTTCGGCCCCGAGGGCTACCCCGGGCTTCCCGCCTACGCCGTCCGCCTCACCCACACCTACCCCCCGGAGGAAGCCCGCTTCCCCGGCCTCTTCCAGGTGGCCTACGACGGCGAGGCCCTCTACCTCCTCGCCCGCTTCAGCCAGGCCGCCCCGCCCAAGGCCCAAAGGGATGCGGAGGATCCGGAATGGTGGCGGGACGACACCCTCGAGGTCTTCCTCCGCACCGACCCCTGGGACGACGAGGCCCCCGACCTCCACCTGGCGGTCAACCCCAAAGGGGTCCGCTTCCGGCGCTACACCGCCCCCCTAGACTACGAGGCCCGGACCGGCCTCCTGCCCCAAGGCTGGTGGGCCGAGCTCCGCCTGCCCTTCGGCGGCCCCCTCCCTAAGCCTAGACCTGGCACCCTTTGGCAACTCAAGGTGGGGCGGGGGCACCCCGAGGCCCGGGAGTACACCCTCTGGCCCATGGGCGGGGACTTCCACTCCCCGGGCAACTACAGCTACCTCGCTTTTCTGGAACTCCCCCAAGACCCCGAGGCCCTGGCCCAGGCCGTCCGGGCGCGCGAGGCGGAAATGCCCCCCATCCCAAGCCGCCTCCAGGGCCTTCGGCGCTGGGCCCTCTACTACGGAGGGGACGGGTCGGCCCTGGAGCGCCTCCGGGGCTTTGACCTGGTGGTCCTGGCCCGGGAGGCTCCCCTGGCCCTGGTGCGGGGGCTTGGGGAAGCGGGGGTTCGGACCGCGGCCTACCTGCCCCTGGGGCTCCTCCCAGAGGGGGAAGCCCGGGCCAAAGGGCTAGCCCCGGCAAGCCTGGGCCCCAACCCCTACGTGCCCGGCACCCTCCTCATGGACCCCGCCCACCCTGCCTGGCGGGCCTGGGTGCGCAGGGAGGCGGAGCGGCTTTGGGCCTTGGGCTTCCGGGGCTTCTTCCTGGACGGCCTAGACCAGGCGGACCTGCGCCTCGAGGCCATTCCCGATCTGGCCTCCCTGGTGCGGGAACTCCGCCAGGCCCACCCTGAAGCCGTTCTCCTCCAACACCGGGGTTTTAGGGTCCTGAGGCGGACCGCTCCCTTCCTGGACGCCGTGGTCTACTCCGGCCTTTCCCTAGACCCCACGGGTAAGCCCTACCCGGCCGATCCCAGCCCAGTCTGGCCCTTCCAGCGCCGGGGCCTTGTGGCCCTCAGTCTGGACGTGGCCCAGGACCACAAAGGGGCGGCCTTCGCCCGAAGGCGGGCCCAGGAGCTGGGGTTCTTGCCCTACGTGGCCGTAGGCCACCTTGCCTCCCCGGAGGGCCTAGGACTTTAGTCCTAAGACTTCCCCCTTTTCGGATATTCACCTGCGTACTCACCTCACGCCACCACCCGCAACACCCGGGTGATGGGCAGACCCGCCTGCCCAAGAAGCTGGGCCACCACGCTCCAGGCCATCACCCAAGCTTCCACTTGCAGGGCCACCGCCTTCAGCCCCCGTACCCTCCCCACCGCCCCCACCAGCCCCATCGGTCCCTTCAGCAGACCAAAGACCGTCTCCAGCTCCCACCGCCGCCCCAAAAGCCTCCGGTACGCACCTCTCCCCCGCCGCCGCAGGTTCAAAAGCCGCCCCCTCCCCTTTGGCCTTCCCCGTCTCCGGTTATGCCCCGTCACCAGAA
>NZ_FNBC01000050.1 GCF_900102145.1 Thermus arciformis
TTCGTGCTGGCCCTGAGGGAAGGCTTAAGCCTCCAGGAGGTCCCCCTGGAGGAGGCGGCGCAGGCCTTCCTGGGGCTCCTGGCCGTCCACCGCTTTCTGAAGGTCCTCGAGGCTACCCCCTGAGCACCCGCTTGTACCACACCTTAAGGGCCTCGAGGTCCCAGGCCACCACCGCCCGGCTGCCGTCGGGGTAGAGGCGCACCTCGTACTTCCTCGGGAACTCGGGCAGGAACCGCTCCACCTTGGGCCACCAGAGGTCCAGGGCCTGGGGCCTCAGCACCAGGTAGTAGGGCCCCTCCCCCACCAGGCCCATCACCTGCCCCTTGGGGAGGGGCGGGGGCAGGCCGAGGCCCCCAGGGGCCTCCTCCTCCTCCGGGGCCCGCCACACCCGCACCGGGTCCCGCCTCGGCCTCCCCTCCCCGGGGGGGCGCGCCTC
This sequence comes from Thermus arciformis, assembly GCF_900102145.1. Taxonomy (GTDB): domain Bacteria; phylum Deinococcota; class Deinococci; order Deinococcales; family Thermaceae; genus Thermus; species Thermus arciformis. The sequence continues at coordinate 437 of NZ_FNBC01000050.1, forward strand.
CTTCGGGGGCTTCGGGGGGCCTTCGGGCCCGGGCGGGGCGGGCCTTTGGGCCTCCTCCCGGCGCCCCTCGGCCTCCTCGGGGGCGGCCCCCTTCCCCCGCCTCCCCTCCAGGTGCGGGTTCCGGTCCCCCTCTATGGGCTCGGGGAGGGGCCTCCCCCCCTTCCGGGCCAGGACCCACTTCCCCAGGGGGAAGGCCCGCTCGGCGAGGAGCCTCCCCCCCCGCAGGGCCCCCTCAAAGCGGTAGGCCCTCCTGGGCTCCAGGAAGGCGGTGAAGCCCCGGGCCCGGCCCAGGACGATCCTGAAGGCCTCCCCGCTCTTGGGCTGGACCACGACCACGAGCCTCCTCCGGTCGGCGTGGAGGAGGACCCCGTGCACCACCAGCTCTGGCCCCTCCATGGGGCGCTTGAGCTTGAGGGCCACATGGGCCTCCGTGAGCCTCCCCTCCTCGTCCGTGCGGGGCCAGAGGGTGAAGACCCCCTCCCCCCGGTGCTCCTCCGGCTGGCTCAGGGCGTACCCGGCCACCGCCACCTGAAGGCCCCGGGGCAGGCGGGGGCTCTGGAAGCCCTCCTCCCCAAGCCTCCCCTCCAGGAAGAGGGTGGCCTGGTGGGCCGGGTGGCGGGCCCCCGTCCGCTCCTTCCGCTCCTCCCTGGCCTCCTCCACGCCTCCTCCTAGAGGCCGAAGCGCCTCAGGACCTCCCGGGCCCGGTCCACCACGCTCCTCCCCGCCCCCTCGGGCTTGGCCTCCTCCTCCAGGGAGCGGAGGAAGGCCTCGAGGCTCTCCCGGGTGATGCGGGCCGAGCGGGGGGTGGGGTGAACCACCTTGAGGCGCCCCGCCTTCACCAGCCTGTAGATCGTCGTCCGACCCAAGCCGAGGGCCTTGGCCGCCTCGCTGTAGGTCAAGAGAAGCTTGCCGTCCAGAGGGTCCTTTTCGGGGGGGTCCCCCTTGGCCGTGGGGCTCTCCCGCATGCCCCCATGGTACAGAAGCGAGGCGGAGGGTCTTGGAACTTCCTGGAACTTCCAGACATCCAGACTCTGGAAGTCTGTAAGTCTGGAAGTCTGTGAGTTTGTCGCAAACATCCGCCTTTTGTCGCAACCTTCCGCCGGCCGCCTGGTCCCTCGCCCGCCCTTTTTTCGGGGGTTTTCGCCCTCCCGGACGGGGCTTTCCTTCGGTCGGCGCCTCCCTCCGCCACTTCGCCAAACAAATCTTTTGCGAATGCTATACTTCGGAAAAGCGGGGGCGGGGGCCCTCGAGGGCACTCCGGGCCCGCCCCCCGAAGGAGGTCCCATGAACCAGCCCGACCCCCACGCCGAGCTCCTCGCCCGCTTCCGCAGATACCTGGAGATGGAGGAGGGACGCTCTCCCCGCACCGCCAGGGAGTACCTCATGGACGCGGGCCTCTTCGCCCGCTGGTTCCGGGAGCGCCACGGCAGGCCCCCCCGCTTTGAGGAGGTGGGGAGCCAGCACATCCGCGCCTTCCTGGCCTCCCGGGAGGTGAGCCCCCAGCGGGTGGGGAGGGTCCTGGCCTCCCTGAGGAAGCTCTTCCGCTACCTGGCCGAGGTGGAGGGCCTACCCATCCTCAAGGACCCCACGGAGGGGGTCAAGCGGCCCAAGCTCCCCCGGAGGCTCCCGGTCTACCTCACCCCGCCCGAGGTGGCCCGCCTCCTCCAGGCGGCCTACCAGAACCGCTCCCCCCGGGTGGGCCTCCGGGACTGGGCCCTCCTCGCCTTCCTCTACGGCACGGGCCTCCGCCTCTCCGAGGCCCTGGCCCTCACCTACGCCGACATCACCTATCAGGACGGCGTCCCCCACGCCATCCGGGTCCAGGGGAAGGGGGGTAAGGAGCGGGTGGTGGTCCTCTCCCCCACGGCCCAGCGGGCCCTGCACCAGTGGCTCAAGCACCGGAACCTCGAGGGCCACCCCACGAGCCCCTACATCTGGAGCCACACCACGGGGCCCAACCGGGGGAAGCCCTTCTCCGCCCGGGCGGTGGAGGCCATGGTGAAGCGGGTGGCCAGGCGGGCGGGGCTCAAGGACTGGCAGCGCATCACCCCCCACAAGCTCCGGCACTCCTACGCCAGCGCCCTGGTGGAGGCGGGGCGGGGGATAGACGAGGTGAAGGAGCTTCTGGGGCACAGCTCCATCAGCACCACCCAGGTCTACGTGCACGTGTCCCGCAAGCGCCTGGAGGAGGCCGCCCGGGCGCTTCCGGACGTGGTGGGATAAATTATGCAGTGGGAGTTGGTGTTTGGTTGGGAGGGGTGTAGCGATGAAGAGTAATCAGAGTGCACAAAGCGATAGGGAAAAACTGTTCTTCAAATATGTGTGGGATCATACCGGGGATGATTTTTACGCCAGCTTTGATATCCCTCCTGAACGAAAAGAACGCCTGTTAAATAAGGCTATCGCTCTTATGGAAAATATACAACTTCCTGAAGAAGAACTTGTTTTGCTTTTGACAAAGCTGGTTAACGATGGAGGAGCGCCGGATACCGAATTTTTGGCTTATGTAACCCAAATTGCTGGCTATACGCGGAGTAAAATCCTATCGGACCTTGACGCTCAAAAACTTCCCAGGCCAAGCTCTCTTGAAGGCCTCATTTCTAAGAGGGGAAAATTTCAGACACACCCTTCTTGGAAAAGGGCAGCTGCCATGCTTATCTTGAGATTGAGAGAAATTCTCATTCACTTATCTGAAGATGACTGGAAAAGTAGGTTGAGGGCTTTGGATTTAGCTACATATCCTGGGTATATCCGTCAAGAGAGGGCAAAGTATATTGGCCATTACGCAGAAAAAGTGCTAGCAGAAGTCTTGGATCGCTTGGAGATACCGTTCGTCCCCAAGCAGAAAAAGGACAATCCCCTCTATGGAGATGTTACCCTTGAACTTCAGAGAGAATCTGGAGAGTCCGAGAAAGAATCGTTTGATCTTATCATCCCTCACGATAAGGAGCCGGTAATAGCGATTAAATCAACGATTCACACTTCAAATACGGGACAGTATGGGGAAAGCAAAGACAAGCTAGAGATAGAAAAAGCGCGTAATTTATTAGATGAATTGAGCCGTAAATCAAGCAGAAAAATCATTCTAGTCGCTTTAGCTGATGGTGTGGGTTATAAGAGCAATAGAGAGGCTCTAAGGGGCCTTTTCCAGTACGCAGATGAAGTGGTGCAGTTTGCGACCCTATGGAAAATTCCAGTTATGGCGGCAAAAGAATTGGGCTTAGGGCACGTAACAGTTGAATTTTACGGAACCAATACCGATCAAGCTGAAGATTTTTCGGAATTTATAAACAAGTGGGAGGTTGGCCTGGGTTGTAATAAATGTGATTCTGGAAAGTGCAAAGAAGCAAAGATTGGAAAAATAGCAAAGGTTTGTCTCCTAAAAGATTAAGAAGATGGCGAAGCCCTCGTGGCCCAGGAAGGTCTCTTCCGCCCCTTCCATGAGGTCCTCCCCGTAAAGAACAGGGGGTCTTTGAGAAATCGGAATCCCCGCTCCACTGTCTGGATCTGGTCCTTGTGCCGCCTCAGCACCTCCCAGGGGGGAAGCCCCTCCGGGTCCAGCGTGTTCTTGGCCAGGAGGGGGCGTCCAGCGTGCGGATCACGCGGCCGTCGTTGAGGAGGCCTGGGGTGATGCTTTCTCCCAGTAGCCACTTCGTGGGCTCGCCTTCCCAGTGGTGGCCGAAGAGGTAGAGGGGGGAAAAGACAGAGTCCAGGGCAGAGTCCAGGGCGTTTCTGCTTCCCCGTCAGGGTAACACCTTGGGGATGGCCGCTTTCAGGGCCACCCCCGTGCTCGCCTTTTCCCCCGGGCGAGAGCCCACCCGTTGGTCCACCAGGGGGATGGGCCCGATACGGTCTACGATGCCGGCCACCAGGCCCAGGTGGCCGAGGTCGTACACCTACAGGTCGGGTGTGGCTGCCTTCCTAAAATCCTGGGGCGGGGGGAGGATTGGTGCGGAATGTGGGCTCTTTCATTAGAACAACCTCGTTTCGCATTCGCTCCTTGTTTTCTTTCTATACTTTCGGTTAGCCTTTGGGGGATGGGGATCTATCCCGTGTATGATGTCCATTTCGGTAAATGGCGGGGGGCTCCATGGTTCCATTATCCTCTTTTCTATAAGCGATCTGTATTGGCTGTTTATTTCGTATCCTATACCAACGCGATTAATGGCTGATGCTACCTTCAGGGTTGTGCCTGAACCTAGAAAAGGATCTAAAACGACCCCACCTGGATTAGTGAATGCGTAGATGACCATATATGCGAGCTCTTCTGGAAAAGCCGCAACGTGGTACCCCAAACTTTTGATGTTGGGAGGGCGGTAGGCGGGAATTCTCCACACGTTGCCAATACAACGACCTTCCGGATTCTTTTTGTGCTCTCGGGGGTCTGCCTCGGCGTATTTTTGGGGTACACGAATTTTGTTAAACGTATAGTCGTAGTTGTAAGACTTACCGAAAACTAAAAGGTACTCAAACTTATCGTCAAAAAGGCGGTTTATGTACGCAGCAGGTTGTGGGAGGGCGTTTGGCTTGTACCAGATTATCGTGTCAATAAGAACCCAGTCCGAAATGGTCTTGTATATGTCCATTGCCAAAGGTATGTATTTTCCCTTGACTCGGCGGTTGCCCACGTTGATGACTAGGATTCCGTTTTCTTTGGTTACCCTATACGCTTCTTTCCAAACAGCGTTAAGGCGCTCCAAGTAAGCATCGTAGTCTTCTTGCCCTATTTGACCTGGGTGGCCGTAATCTTTTAGGTTCCAATAAGGTGGACTCGTAAAGACAAGATCAACGGAGCTATCTTTTAATTGGCTCATTTTTTCTGAGGATGCAAAGAAAACAGCATTGCATTTTATTAGCAAATCTGGTCTAATGCCCGGGGCAAAGATAGCCTGGAGTTTCTCTATGCACGTATGAGGCGCCTCGTTGTTGTTAATTTTAGGTGCCTCCGCTTGCCTTTCTTCCATCGTCAGGTTTTTGTTATGGAGAACAGCTTTCATGGTTTCTCCTCCGAAAAAGTCGGAAAACCATATTCCTGAAGAAGTCTATCCACCGCCCAGCGGATGAGGGTGTTCTCCGTGATCCGCTCCCCCTTCCCCTTCCTCTCCCGGTTGAGCCTCCGGGCCAGGGCGGTGAGGGCGTCCAGCTGGTCGGGGCGGAGGCGGCACTCCTTGCGGACGTAGGTGAGGTAGGGGGGGAGGGGGCGCCCCCCGGGGCCTTCCCCCTTCGGGGACGCCTCGAGGCCCCCCCCGTGAGGGGCCTCCCCGGTTCTCTCCTCCCGGGGGGTGGGAGCCTCCTGAAGGCCCCCCGCCTCCTCTCTCACCAGCTCCGCCAGGCGCTTCCGCTTCACGCCTCCCTCCTTTCCGGGGTCCGGGCGAGCTCCCTGAGGAGCTCCTCCGCCACCCGGCGGTAGTCCGCCTCCGCCTCGCGGGCATTGGGGCCGCGCCAGCGGGTGATGGGCTTGCCGTCCAGGGTGGCCCGCTCGTGGGCCTTGTAGGCCCGCACGAAGGCGTGGAAGGCGGGCACCCCGGCCTCCATGAGGGCGGTCTGGGCCTCGAGGGCCTCCCCCAGGCTCCGGGGGTCCACCCGGGTGAGGAGGACCCGGTGGGCCACCCCTAGGGGGCGGATGGCCCGCCGCACCGTCTCCACCAGGGCCTCGAGGTCCAGGGGGGCGGGGGGCGTGGGGAGGACGGCGTAGTCCGCCGCCCTGAGCACCGCCTCCAGGGCCTCGGAGCGGAGGGCGGGGGGTGTGTCCACCACCACCACCCCGTAGCCCTTCACCCGCCTCAGGCGGAGGAGGAGGGCGGGGTCCGTCTCCTGGGCCAGGTCAAAGGGCATCTCCCCCCGGCCCGCCCACCAGGAGGCGGAGCCCTGGGGGTCGGCGTCCACCAGCAGGACGGGGCCCCCCTCGGCCAGGATGGCGGCCAGGTTGACGGCGGTGGTGGTCTTGCCCACCCCGCCCTTGCCGTTCACCACGGCCACCACCCTCACCCCAGCACCTCCCTCAGGGCCTCCTCCAGGCGCTCCTCGCTGCCCAAAAGCCGCACCCCCTCCTCCCAGGGCACCCGCCAGAGCCGCCCCGCCTTCTGCCCCCGCACCTGTCCCTCCCGGAGCCAGCGGCGCACCGTCTCCGGGTCCACCCTTAGGGCGCGGGCCAGCTCCTCGGGGGTGAGGAAGAGGGGTTTGCCCACGGGAGGCATGCTACCCAAAGAACCCGTGGAAGGCAAGAGGGAGCTCCTTGAGCCCCTAGACTTACAGACTCTGTAACTTCGGAACTCTGTAACTTCCAGACTCTGTAACTTACAGACTTACAGACTGCCGAAAAGGGAGTACGGGAAGACGGCGCTTCTCGGGGAGCTCCTCCCCGCCCTCGAGGCCTGGGCGGGGCGCTACTCGGGGAACGAGGAGCCTGACCAGGTGTGGAGGCTTGGTGAAGCCCCTACCCGAGCAGGACCACCCGGAGCTTCCCCTCGTACCGGGCGAGGTCGGCGTCCGTGGTCCAAAGCTCCCTCGCCCCCGCCTCCAGGGCCGTGGCCAGCACCAGGGCGTCCACCAGGGGCAGGTAGAGGCCGTGGGAGAGCCGGGCCGCCCGCTCCCCGATGGTCCAGTCCGGCCAGACCACCCGGCAGACGGCGGGGATGGCTTGGAGGAGGAGCTCCGAGTCTTCCTTGGCCAGGGCGCCCTTTAAGCTCAGGCGCAGGAGCTCCACCAGGGAGAGGCCCGACACCACCCCCTCCCCCTCCCCTTCCGCCAGGGCCCGCCACAGGGCCCCGGCCTCCTCGTGCCCCTCCAGAAGGCGGAGGAAGAAGCCGGTGTCAAGGGCGGTCACGCCGCCCCTCCTCCAGGAGGCGGTGGGCCTCCTCGGCCACCCGGACCTTCCCGGCCCGCTCCAGGACCTTCAGGCCCAGGGCCTTGCGCCGGCGCTCCTTGAGGTAGGCCTCCAGGGCCTCGGCGGTGAGGGCGCTCATGGACTTGCCCTCGTTCTCCGCCGCCTGCCGGAGGAGGCGGGCCAGGTCCTCGGGAATGTGGACGGTTAGGCGCATACAGGAAGAGCATAACACGGGAGGGAAGGGGCTGGGTCCGGGGCCGCGGGGCCCCTAGCCCTGGCCCCCGGGCTTTTCCAGGGAGTCCAGGGCCTCCTCAGTTGCAGACTTACAGACTTACAGACTCCGTAACTTCCAGACTTACAGACTACCGAACTTACAGACTCTGTTAGTCTGGAAGTATGTTCGTGGGCCGGAAGGAGGAGGGGCGGGCGGTCCTCCTCTCGGTGCGGGCCGGGAGGGGGGTGGTGCTCTCCGCCCCGCCGGGGTACGGGAAGACGGCGCTCCTCAGGGAGCTCCTCCCCGCCCTCGAGGCCTGGGCCCCCGTGGTGTGGACGGAGCGGGTGGCCCCCTTCGGCGCCTTCCTCAAGGACCTCTTCCGGGGCCTCTGGGACGCCGGGGTGCCCGTGGAGGGGGTGGGGCGGGGCAAGGACCCCGAGGCCGACCTCAAGGCCTGGCAGAGGCGCTACCCGGGGAACGAGGAGAAGGCGAGGAGCCTCCTCAAGGCCCTCAAGCGCCCCGAGGGGGTTAACCCCATCACCCTCGTCGTGGACGACGCCACGGGCATCACCCCGAGCATGGTCCCCTGGCTCGTGGCCTTCGCCGAGGCGGCCACCCTGGTCCTCGCCGTCCACCCGGAGACCCTGAGGAAGGGGGGCACCAAGCGGCTCTGGATGCGCCTGGACCGGGTGGACCTCCCGCCCCTCTCCCCCAAGGAGACCCGGGAGCTCGCCCGGGCCCTGGTGGAGCGCTACGGGGTGGTGGCCGAGGACCTCGAGGCCTACCTCAACCGGGTGGTGAGCCTCTCCGGCGGGGTGCCGGGGGAGGTGGAGCGCCTGGTGCGGTACGTGAGCGCCGAGGACATCGTGCGGAACCGGGATGTGGGCACGGGCTACGCCGAAGGCCTGGCCCGGCGGGAGGAGCGGGGCATCGCCCTGGCCCCCATCCTCCTGGTGGCGGGGGGCGTGGCCATCGCCGCCCGCTACCTGGGCCTGGCCCGGGGCGAGATGGACCTCTATGTGGCCGGGGGGCTGGGCATCGCCGCCTTCGTGGTCCTCTCCCCCTGGCTCAGGAAGGTGGTGGTGGCCCGGTGAGGACGGAGATGGAGGAGTTCCTGCGGCTCTTGGAGGAGGCCTCCGTGGTGCGGGTGGACGGGACCGGCCAGTACTACCTCCTCCGGCACCCGGAGGTGGGTTGGAGGCTCTACCAGAAGGGCATTGAGGCCGCCTTCCTTCTTGCCGAGGGAGAGAAAGCGCTCTACTGGGCCCCGGAGTTCCGGGTGCCGTTGCCGGAGGTGGTGTGATGGCGTGCCCCATGTGCGGCGGGACGAGGCGCATCGCGATCCGCCTCCCCGATGGCCGGGAGCTGGAGACGGCCTGCCTGGAGTGCCTGGACCGGGAGGCGGAGGACTTTGAGGAGGACGATGAAGGGGGCGTCTTCGTTCCCTGGGAAGTGCTGGACCTGGTTTAGGGCCCTTCTCTTCGCCCTCCTCCTCCCCGCCCTGGCCCAGGGCCTCACCGAGGGGCAGGCCCGCCTCCTGGACCGCCTGGCGGAGGAGGCCCTGAAGGCGGACCCCGCCTACCTCCAGGCCCTCGCCGACCTCGAGGCCGCCCGGGCCTCCCTCGGAATACTCGGGGCGCTCTCCGCCGAGGCGGGGGCCTCCCTGGCCGGGGAGTACGGGCAGGTGGCCCCCTCCTACCGCCTGGCCCTAAGCCTCAACCTGGCGGACCTCTTCCGGGACCGGGGCCCCGCCCTCCGGGCCCTCGAGGCCCGCGCCGAGGCCGCCCGGCGGGAGGCGAGGGTGCGGGTGGCGGAGGCCTTCTTCCGGTGGCTCGCCGCTCGGGAGGCGGCCCGGGCCGCCGCTGACGGGGTGGAGGCGAGGGAGGCGGAGCTAAAGGCCCTCCAGGCCCGGGCCCGGGTGGGGGCCGCCGCCCCCCACGAGGTCCTGGCCGCCGCCGAGAGGCTCTCCCAGGCCCGCCTCGCCCTCTACCGGGCCAACCTGGACCTGGCCTTGGCCCTGGAGGACCTGGCCCGGGCCGTGGGCCTGCCCCTGGACGCCCTGAGAGGGCTTCTGAGGCCCCTGGAAGAGGAGGGGGGCACTCCTGGTGCCCCCCGGCCCCCCAAGGGGCCTTAAAAGGCTTTTGGGAGGGAAAGGTGCGGTTTTTAGGATTGCTTCTACTTATTCTCCTCTCCGCCTGCGAGGCCCCGGTGGCCGAGCACCGGGAGGAGGTGCCCCTCCGCCTCTTCCGCTGGGAGGGGAAAAGCCCCCGGGTGGAGGTCCTCCCCGCCGAGCCCCTCCGGGTGGAGGTCCGGCTCTACCGGGCGGGGAGGGAGCTCTCCGCCCACCTCCGGGCCCTGGGGGGCCTCGAGGCCGAGGGGGACCTGGCCCTGGTCCTGGAGGGGCCGGGGGGCGAGGCGGCGGGGGAGGCCTTCGGCTCCGGGCGCTTCCTCCAGGCCTGGGCCCTCCTCCCCGCCCCCGCCTGCGCCTTCTGGCTGGTGAGCCTCTCCCCAGACCCCTTCCTGGGGGAGGCGCTGGAGGTGCGGAGCTACGAGGCCTCGGGGAGGCTCTGCGAGGGGGAGCGGTGAGGGTGGAGGAGCTGGAGCGCCTGCGCCGGAGGGTGGCGGAGCTTGAGGCCGAGCGGGAGAAGCTCCTCGCCCGCCTTGCCTACCTCGAGGCCCTCGCCCGCCCGGGCGCCCGGGGTGGGGTCCTCTCCCGGGAGCGGGCCCTGGAGCTTCACGGCCTCCTCTCCGCCGTCTGGCTGGAGCTGAACGAGCTCCACCCCGCCCGGGTGCCGGAGCTGGACCGGGCCCTGAGGATCCTGGAGGAGGCCCTTAGGCGATGACCGCCGGGACCCACCTCGCCGGGGCGGCCCTCACGGCGAGCCTCCTCCGGGGCCTGGGGGTGGAGGTGGGCCTCCTGGAGGGCCTGGCCCTGGCCTGGGGCTCGGTGATGCCCGACATAGACACCACCACCTCCGGGCCCGGGAAGTTCGTGCGCCCTCTTTCCTCCTTCCTGGAGCGGCGCTTTGGCCACCGCACCCTCACCCACTCCCTCCCCTTCCTCCTGGCCCTCGCCCTCCTCCTCCTTCCCCTGCGGGAGGCGAGCCCGGGGGCCTACTGGGCCTTCCTGGCCGGCTACCTCTCCCACCTCCTCCTGGACACCCTGAATGTGAACGGGGTGCCCCTCCTCTGGCCCTGGCGGGTGCAGTTCTTCTTCTTCCCCTCCCGGGAGTGGCGGATCCGCTACGCCTCCCCCCAGGAGGCCACCCTGGCCCTCTTCCTGGCCCTCTCCGGCTTCGCCCTCTGGCCCCTTTCGGGCCGGGGCTTTGCTTCCACTTTCCGCCACCTGGTGGGCACCCCGGAGGTGGCCGTGCTGGACTACCTAGACTGGCGGGACCGCTGGGAGGTTTGGGCTGATGTCAAGGGCTTCAACCGCGAGACCCAGGAGCCCGTGGAGGGGCGCTTCCTGGTGGTGGAGGCCCTGGGGCGGGAGGGCGTCCTGGTGGAGGACGAGCTGGGCCGCACCCTGGCGGTGAGCCGGGACGGCCAGGTGGTGGCCTACCGGGTGCGCATGGTCCGGGGGAGGCCCCAGGCCCTCAAGGAGTGGCGGCTTGACCTCTCGGGGAGGCTCCTCGCCGACCTCCTCCAGGCCCTCCCCCGCTCCGCCCGGAGGGTCTGGATCACCGGGGAGGCCCGCCCCGCCACCGCCCCCCCGCCCCTCGTCCCCCCGGTGGGCACCTACCCCCGGGTGGAGGCCTCCGAGAACCCGCCCCGCCTCCGCTTCCACGCCGCCCGCCCCGAGGACCTGGCCCCCCTCGCCGGCCTCTACCTCCAGGCGGGGAGCGCCGTGGTCCGGGCGGCCTTCGCCCCCGGGGAGGAGGCCGCCCTGGAGCTTCCCGCCCTCCCCGCCCTGCCCACCCTTCACCCCCTGGTCTTCTCCCTCCCCTCCCTCTCGGGGCTTCTGGTCAAGCCCGGGGACCGGGTGGAGGAGGGGGAGCCCATCGCCCGGCGGGTGGAGGAGGGGCCCCTGCAGGACCTCGAGGACCAGGCCCAGGCCAAGGCGGAGGAGGCGGCCCGCCTGGAGGGGGAGCTTTCCCGGGCGGAGGAGCGGTGCCGGGCCGAGCGGGAGGCCCTCCGGGGGGAGCTTGCCCGCCTGAGGGACGAGGTGGGCCGCCTGCGCTACCTGGTGGCCCAGGGGGCGGAGGCCCCCCTCCGCCTCGCCGAGGGGGAGGCCCGCCTGGAGGAGGCCGAGGCCCGCCTGACCCGCCTGGCCCTGGACTGCGCCGGGGAGAAGGCCCGCCTGGAGGAGGCCATCCGGGAGGCCCGCCTCGCCCAAGCCCGCCTCCTCCGGCGCAGGGAGCGCGCCGCCGAGGCCCAGCTCGTGCGCTCCCCCGTCTCGGGGCGGGTGGTGGAGGTCAAGGTGCGGGACCTGAGGCCGGGGGAGGTGGTGGTGGAGGTGGTTATCGCGGAGTAAAGTAGATATGGGGGGTGACAAGCTTGAAGGCGATTTTGTTCATCCCCCGGACCCTGGGCGTGGGCTAACCCTACAAGGGGCGAGAAAAAGCCCACTTAGGCGAAAGGGGTGTGCGTAAAATCAAACTAAGGCCAATGACCCGGGGCACCGGCCCGGGGGCGATAAATAGGCCGGCGGACCGCTCAGGCGGGAGGAGTCCCCAGAATAAGGCAGGGCCACGCCCTGCCTTATTCCACTTCGCACCCCACCCCATCCCCGTCCCGGTCAAAGTGGTGCGGGTCCGGGGGCAGGATCTGGAAGCGCCTGTGGGGGATGTCCTTGCAGTCCAGGTCCGGGGGCGGCGGGGGGATGCACACCGTGGGATAGGCGGGGTCGCACCCTTTCCGGTCCGGGGCGGGGCCTTGGGGCCTCGAGGCCTGCCCCCCTCCCCACATCCCCACCCCCTTCGCCCTGGCCTCCCGGGCGGCCTGGAGGTAGAGGGCGGCGTAGCGGACATTGGGGGGCACGGTGTAGGGCTCGGCCCACCCGGCCCTCACCAGCTCCAGGTTCACCTGGAGGAACCGCCTCCCCCCGTGGATCCAGTCCCCCCTGGGATCCTCCAGGTACAGGTAGGCCAGCACCCTCCGGTAGCGATCCCGCTCCTGCGCGTCCAGCTCCACCCACACCTTCCTCCCCTGGAGCAGGCGGGCGAGGAAGGCCTTGGCCTCGAGGCCGAGCCTCACCTCCTCGGGGCCCGCGGTGCGGTGGTTGTAGGTGCTCTCCGGGGCGTCCACCCCGATGAGGCGCACCGGCCCGAGGCCCTGAAGCTCCACCGTGTCCCCGTCCACCACCTCGAGGACGGCCACCGGGCCCTGGAGCCTGCCCTCCGGGGCGAGGGCCAGGACCAGGGCGAGCAACCAGGGGAGAAGCCCGAGCGCTCTTGGACCCACCCCCTCAGCCTATCCGGTCCGCCACAGCCTCCCCCACCCCTTCCCCCC
>NZ_FNBC01000064.1 GCF_900102145.1 Thermus arciformis
TGGGGTTCGCGGTACCCGGGGGTGGTGGGGCTTTGGGTACAGGATTCGGGGGCCTTCCTGCGGTTCTACGGGTACCCCAAGGTGCTTTGGCCGTACTTGCGGAGCACCAACCTGATGGAGCGGTTTATCCGGGAAGTGCGGCGTGGGACGAAGGTGCGGGACCACAAGTTTCCCAAGGCGGAGGCGGTATACAAGCTCCTTTACCTGGAGTCAGAGAGGCAAGAGGGGAGGTGGGCAGAACGGAAACTAAAGGGGTTCTCGGAGGTGAAGGAGGCGCTGGAGAAGATGCTTCAGGAGCGGTATGCCCCCCGTACACAGACTCTTACACATAACTCTTGACACGACCGGGAGCCCCGAGATGGAACTCCTCCTGCTCCTCGCGGGAAGCCTCTTCGCCGGGGATGGGTACTATGAGCAGGACCTCCTTCGTAGAAAACGTTTCTACCACCTCGCCCAGGTGTTGAGCCACAGCGACCCCTGGTACGTGGCCGCCCTAGCCCGGTACACCCGGCAGGTCCTGGGGCTGCGCTCGGGACCGAGCGCCCTGGTGGCCCACCTGTTTTGGTGGGGCCCCAGGGAAGCTGCGGAGGCCGCGGCCCGCGGGGTGTGGTTGCGGGGGGATGAGCATCTGGAGACCCTCGCCTACACCCGCGCCCAGGGGTGGAAGCTGCGGAAAGCCCTGAAGCGGGCAGTAGCCTGGCGGCTCAACGCCATGAGTCCACAAGCCCTCCTGAAGTACAGGAGGTCTGGCCACGCCTTCTCCCAACGCGATGCCCTTATCCTCACCCATCCGAGGCCCCAGGACCAAGCCCACGCCCTGGTGTACGAGTGGCTGGCCCGGGGAAAACGCGCCCTTCCCGAGGCCCAGGCCTTCGTGGCCCGGCTCCTTGAGGAGCGCCCTACCTGGGAGCGGATCCTTTCCGCGGAAGGGGCGACCAGGGAGGCGTGGCTCAAGGCGCTTCCCCACCTTCGCGGCCTTTCCCTGGTGCGGAACCTAAGGAACCTTCACCGCTTCGGCCTCTTGGCGGAGGAGGAGGTACAGGAGCTTTTGTGGAGAAAGCTTCTCTCCCCGGAGGTGGCCTCCTGGCAGGTGTACCCCCACCAGTGGCTCTTGGCCATCTTCCTAGGCCACCAAGAGGGGTGGCCCCCCGCGGTGTTGACTATGCTGGAGGACGCTCTGGAGGGGACCGCACCGCCCTTGGCCCTGGAAGGGGAAACCCTGATCCTTGTGGATGTCTCGGGGTCCATGTTCCAGCCTCTTGCCTGGGGAAGCGAGGTCAACTACGCCCTGGCGGCGGCAAGCCTGGGGGCCCTGCTCTACCGAAAAACGGGGGGAAGGCTCGTTGGGTTTGACGATAGGGTCCACCCGGTGGCCCAGCCCCCGGAAGCGCCCCTCGCACGCCTAGTGGCGGCCCTCCTGGAAGCAGGCAGGGGTGGGACCTTCCTGGGGAAGGCCCTAGAGGAGAGCCTCCCTGGCTTTAGCGGCCACCGCGTGGTGATCTTCACGGACGAGCAGGTGCATGACGACGCTTACGCCCCCTTGAGGAGGTGGCTGGAGCAGAACCCCAAGCGAAGCGCCTACGTGATCAACGTGGCGGGGTACGCCCCCCTGGCCTTTCCGGAGCGCGGTGTGGTGCGCATGGGAGGGTGGAGCGAACGCCTTTTGGAGATCCTTTTCCTCTTGGAGGTGAAGGACCCCGTGGCTTGGATTAGGAGCGGGGCCTGGGAAAGGACGACAGCACCTGTCGCCCCCGTGGAGGAACCTGAAGACGAAGAGAGGAGGTAGGACCATGACGGAGACCTGGATCCAGCCTCTGACGCGGGAGCATGTGCGGGAAATCCTGGAAGGCCTGGACCTCAAGGTGCTCACGGACCCGGACGGGGACCCCATGGTCATCCTGGCCGACGAAAGAGTAAAGGCCCTCGCCTTCGCCGCCTTTGCTGTGAGTCCGGGGCAAGTATTGAGCTATATAGCCCAGGTGCAAGGTGCCCCCGATTGGCCGGAGGAGGAGGCCCTAAGACGGGTGAACGCGTGGAACGCCGAGCGCAGGTGGCCCCGGGCCTTCCTGCGTAAGGGTAGGATTCACCTGGACTACCACTGGGATTTGGAAGAGGGAATCCATCCAGCCCTGCTCCGGAGCCTCCTCTTCAACGCTTTGGCAGGTACGGTACACTTCCTGCTCTGGCTCGAGGGCTTGGAGGCCTGAGGAGGACCCGGATGAGGAATCCAGTCAAAGAGCTCATCGCCGCCCTCACACTAGCTTTTATACACAATCAGGTGCAAAGGGCCCGGCACGCCCAGACCCAGGAGGAGAAGGAAAGGCTGGAAGGGGAGGCTGTCCAAGCCTTCCTAGATACCATCAAGCTCTTCGAGCTTGAAAGAGAGGAGGTCTTCCGATATTTTCCCTTCACCTACCTCGACACCTTCCCCCCAGAGTTCCTGAGGAAGCTCAGCATGGCCTTAGAAACCTTCAATTCAGGAAAGGACTCTTTAGGCTAAAGATGCAAGGAGGTGAAGGATGCCGCTTAAGTACAACCCCTACACCGGTCGGTACGAGTACGCGGAGGAGGACCAGGAGGCCACCTACAACGAGTACGAGGGGGGCTACGAGATGGGACGCCCGGAGGACACCAGCTACTCCCCCTTCACGGGCCGGTACAGCAAGAAGGGCAAACGCCTGGTGGACAAGTTCAACCCCTACACGGGGCGGTACGAGCAGGTACCCGAGGACTGGGAGCTCAGGCAAAACCCCTTCACCGGGGAGTACGAGTTCGGACCAAAGGAGTGAACTTCCGTTCGCCTTGCCGGGGTGGCCAGTGAGGTAAGGCTTCTGGATGCTCTCCTCGTGGAAAGCTTCCTGCTCCGGAAAAGCGCATAGGGGGTAGCGTGATGAGGAAACCTCCACCACCTTTAAAGCGTGCGTTAGAGATAGCGGCCCATCCCCCCTTCCGCGTCCAGAGAGAGGAGGGGTTGGTCCTGATCAGCTATCGGGAGAAGGGCGGCTTTAGCGAAGCCTCCTGGGATGCGGAGGCGAGGGAACTCCGGGGCATCGTGTACGCGGAGGCCACCGGGGAGGCCGTCTCCCGACCTTTCCATCGCTTTTTTAACCTGGGAGACCCTCGCTGTGGCTTCCCCCCAGACCGGCCCTTGAAAACCAACGACCTCCTCGCCCGCAAGGTGGACGGTTTCCTTCTCCAGGTCTTCGCCTTCCAGGAAAAGCTCTGGTTCGCCAGCCGGGCCGCGCTTCGCCTGTCCAAGGCGGAGCACGCCTCCTGGCGCCAGGCCTGGACCCCTCGCCACGACGCCTTCGTGCGCCAGGCCCTGGAAAGCCTCGGGTCCATAACCCTGCTTTTTGAGGTGGTGGACCCGAAGCGCCTCTCCCTGGAACGCCACGAAGAAGCGGCGGCGGTGCTCCTGGCCATCCGCCACATCCCCACAGGCCGCTACTGGTTCCCCGGAGCCGCTCCCGAGCTGGACGCCCTTCTCCAGAGCTTCCAGGTGCCCCACGTCTCCTGGCGTCCAGCCGGGGCAGGAACCCTGGAGGAGCTGCACCGCAGGGTGCGCAACGAGAAGGACAAGGAGGGTTACGTCCTTTGGCTGGAAGAGGGGGATTTCCTCAAGGTCAAAACCGACTGGGCCCTGGGCTTTTCCCGGAAGCAGCGCAGGTTCCAGGACCACCTTCGGGAGTTCTCCAGGTCCCTGATGGAAGATCGCTTTGACGACTTCATCGCCGGTCTGAGCTCTGAGCCAGAGATGCAAGGGGACTTTCTCCGGTTGTACCGTAGGATCCGGAACCTGATCGGGGAAACGTTGGCCATGGCAGAGGAGGTTAGGGGCCTTCCCCGGAAGGAAGCCGTTGCGCTTCTTGAAGGTCGCCTCCGCTCCCTTCCCCTGGCGCAAGCCCGCTTAAGCCTCGCCCTGGCGGCCTATGAGGGAGGAGAGGAAAGAGCCTGGGCCCGCTTTAAGACCTTGCTCAAGGGTAGAGGTCCCCAAATCCTAGACGCCCTTCTGGAGGAGGCTTGAGCTATCGCGTTCAGAAGACGATCCTCACCACCCTGTTGGCCTGGCCACCCCTTTAGCTGGAAGGGGAGCCTGGCATGGTCAGAGCCGCCACCGTGACCCCTTGGGGTAACTTAAACTCTCCTTTAGGAGGTTGGCGGCATGTTGACGAAGCGTAAACTTCTGTGCTTTGGGAGCGTTATCTTTGCCTTACTCGTTGCCCTTGCCCAAGATTGCAAGCCCAACGGGTCAGCAACCCCAGCCCCGCCACCGGTCTTACCGGAGAGATACCACTATGTCTTCGTCGTGGACACCTCAGGCTCCATGATGGGCCTCGGAGACGGTCAGGGCCGGGTCATTTTCCCCAAGGTCAAGAGCGAGTTAAAGAAGTTCATCGGTCAAGTCCCTGACGGAAGCCGGGTAACCGTTCAACCCTTTGACGCCGGGCCAAAGCCAAGCTATACCTTCACGCTTCCTGAGGAAAAAGCGGCCCTTCTCCAGTTCATAGACCGTATGGAGGCCAAAGGCTCCCAAACTTACCTCTATGCGACGCTTTTAAAAGTACTCCAAGAACTGGAGAAAACCCGCCGTGCCAACGAAGCCGTAAGCATTTATATCTTCACCGACGGGCGCGACAACGATCCGGCGCCCCTTTCCTTCCAAGACGTGGCCCGGCGGTACCAGATTGTCCGAGGACCTTATGATTGGCTCTTTTACATCAGCCTCGGCATCCCTGCGCCCCTGGAGGTGAAAAGGGAGGTTCAAAGGATTCCGAACGCCCAGGTCCTCGAGGCGGCACCCAATCAGGTGCCCACCCTCAGCGAAGTCCTCCTTCAGCCCCCCACCCTGGACCTCGGTAACCTCTGGACGTCTAAGGAGACCAAGCGGGATATCCGCCTCGAGGCCCGGGGCCCTGTTCAAGGGATCCGCCTTCGGGTCTACGCCCCCACCCTGGACCAGGCCGGAGCCTTCCTGGAAGTGGCGCCCTCCCAGATCCCAGCCAACGGCACCTCCACCATCGCCTTCCGAATCCGCAACGGGGAGGCCTTGCCTCCTGGCACCTATGAGGCCTGGCTCTGCCCCGAGGTGCCCGAGAACACCGTGGTTCGGCCTAGGGAAATCGCCTTGAAGTTGGCGTTTCACCCCCCCGCGGAGTACGCCCTTGTGCCCTCCAACGTTCCGGAAGCCCTATCCCTACGCCCCGGTGAACGGGCCCAGCTCGTCTACAAAGTCCAAGGCAACCCCTGGGCCAAGGAACCCCTCCACGTGGCCCTAGAAACCCCCCCGGGGCTAAAAGCCATCCTAAACGGTAAAGAGGGCCCCGTGTCCCTTCTTCCGGGAGAAGAGCTCAAGATTTCTTTGGAAAACACGGGGCTGAGGGGAGGAAACACCGTCACCCCTACCCTCCAGGTAACCGGGCCAGCGGGAAGCGTCATCCAGCCTCCACCCAGCCTGCCCTCCGTGACCCAGCCCCTCACCCTCTGGGACTGGCTCAGGCGGTACTGGTGGCTTTGGCTTCTCCTTCTCCTCCTCCTTTTAGGCCTTCTCTGGCGGTGGTGGCAGAGCACACGGCCCTGGGGAGAGGGGGAGTTCACCGCAGCTCCCGATAAGAACTGCGAGGAAGCGAAAAAACCCTTAAAGGGGATTGTGGATGTGGGCAGGCTCTTTGGCGAGGAGCGCCTCGAGGGGGTGAAGATTAGCTTCCGGAGGAATAAAGCCTACCTGGATAGCCTTCCACCGGGCGTACGAGCCAAGCAAAGTGGTTTCTCCCTAGAAAATGGGGACCTCCTAGACTGGGAAGAAAAGATAACTCAAAACTTGCACTTATTCGCCGCGGGCATGAGTATGCTTGGGGACCACTTGAAGAGGGCTGCTGGTTTCCCCTCTTATGAGGGGCGCCATGAGCCCAGCAGCCCTATCCCTACTTTGGACCATCCTGGCCCTCATGCCAACCCCCCACCTGCGGGAATCCTTGAAGGCCCTGTTGTTCCTTTTCCTCACCGGTCACGGCAAGGCTAGACCCCAGCACAGCAAGACCAAGTCCCCCTCCGCCCTCTCCCGCTTCCTCAACCGCTACCCCTGGCCCACCCGCGCCCTCATCCGCCTGGCCCGCGAGGAGGCCCAGAAAGCCCTGGACCGGGCCAGGCGGAGAAAGGGCCCCA
>NZ_FNBC01000047.1 GCF_900102145.1 Thermus arciformis
TCACCTGGGGAAGGAGGCGGTTCACGGTAGAGCACTTCTTCCGGGCTGCGAAGAGTGAGTTCTCCCTGGGGCAGTTCGGGCAGCGGACGGCCTTGGGGGTGCACCGCTTTCTGGTGCTCTCCCTTCTGGCCTACCTGCTGGCCCACTGGGTGGGGATGGAGGGGAAGGGGAGCTGGCGGGAGGCCAGGGAGGGGGCAGCTCGGGTTCTCTTGCCCGAGCTGGTGGTGCAGGTCATCCTGCGGGAGCTCCACGCCCTGGGTCTGGGGCCGCCGGGGGGAGGGGGTGAAGGTTTATGCGGGGTATGCGGGAGGTGCAAGTTTTGAGTCAAGTTACCCCATTCGTTCCCTTTCCTCCCCGCTTGTTGCCCTTCCGGGCTTGCGAAAGGTTGAGAGAGGTCTTCATCGTGGGGAAGGCTGTTGGGGTAGTTCATCGCCATGTAGCGACTGTGTAGCCAGGCCCAGAAGCTCCACTCGGGGTCTTCCCGCACGGGGGAGAAGCTCAGGTAGCTCCGCCAGAAGTTCCAGGCCTCCATGCCCGAACGCTCGCCAGGGTTCAGAACCTTGAGGTAAAGAGGGACGACCTCTTCCACCGCCTTCCCCGAGGCGTCCTCCCCCGTGAGGACCACCTCGTACTTGAAGGGGCCCTGGGGAAGGGCATCGGCGGCCACCTGGAAGGTGAGGGACACTTCGGGGGCGCTTGGGGTCAGGGTGAAGGTGCCCCTCGGGTGCTCCACCCCGGGGTAGCGGCTTGTGTCCCAGCCAGGGCAGGACGAGGTGCCCTTGGCGCAGGGGTCGGCGAGGGCCACCCGCAAGGTGACGGGGCCCGCCCCCTCCCGGAAGGAGAGGCGCAGGGTGTAGGTGGCCGTTTCCCCGGGGGCGACGGTCTGGTCGCTTTCCCCCACCACCTGAGCCTCAAAGGGCTTGGGCTGGGGAAGAAGGGACTGGAGGGTGTTGCAGGCGGAAAGGAGCAGGGCGAGGAAGGCCAAAAGGAGGGTTCCGAGCCTGGCTCTAGCCATGGCCCCATATTACGGCCCGACCTGGACTCTTCCCGGGGAAAGCGGGCATCCAGGATGTAGACCTGCCTCACCCCGGAGGCCAGGACCGCCGCCCAGATCAAGGCGTCCCCGAAGGAGACCCTCCTCGAGGGGCGGCAGAGGAGGAGGGCCCGCATCCAGAGGTCCTTGTCCCCGCCCACCGCCTTCAGGTTCTCCTTCTGGAGGAGAGCCAGGAGGGCGTCCACCACCTCCCTTCTTGGGACCCCGTACACCGACTCCAGGACGTAGGCGGTCTCCACCAGGGCCACCTCCGTGATCCCCAGGGTCTCCTCCCCGTCCAGGACCTGGGCGGCCCGCTCCGCCAGGTGGGGCGGGTCCCCGGTGAGGTAGCGCACCAGGAGGCTCGTGTCCACCAGGGCCTTCACCCTTCCCCCTCTTGGGGCCAGGAGGCCCGGGAGGACGGCACCCTCGAGCTCCTTAGCGCCCGCGAGGTGGCTCGCCGGGCCAAGGGCATGTTTGCCCACGTAGCCCCTGGGCGAAGCCTGGTGGAGTAACTTCGTGCCGAACGTCGGGAGGAGGCCAGGCGGGAGGAGGGGTGAGGGCGGTCCTGGACGCCTCCGCCCTCCTGGCCCTCCTCGAGGGGGAACCTGGGGCCGAACGGGTAGTGGAGGCCTTGGAGCAGGGGGCTTACCTGAGTGCAGTAAACCTGGCCGAGGTCCTCTCCAAGCTCGCCGACTGGGGACAGGACTCCGACGGAGCCCGAGCCCGGATGGAGGAGGCGGGCTTCTTGGGGGCCGCGGTGGAGGTGCTCCCCTTTACCGGGGAGGATGCCCTGGAGGTGGCCAGGCTCAGGGTCTTGACTCGGGTCCAGGGCCTATCCTTCGGCGACCGGGCCTGCTTGGCCCTGGCCAGGCGCCTGGGCCTTCCCGCCATCACCGCGGACAGGACCTGGGTCAGGCTCAGCCTGGGCATCCCGATAGAGGTGATCTGACCCTGAGGGAGACCACGGTCTAGGCCAGGCACACCGTTCCGGTCGTGGAGGCCCACCTGGCCCGGGGCAGAAGGCCGCAGGGGCCTAGATCCGGAAGACCTTGGGGGGAAGGAGGGCCCGCAGGACCATGCCCCCGGGCCGCGGGGTGCCCTCCAGCCAGGCCACCCCGCCCTTCTTCAGGAGGAAGCGCTCCCCCGCCCCAGGGGGGGCCTGGTCCCCCAGGAAGTCCCCGAAGAGGAGCCAGGCGAGGAGCTGGCTCAGGTAGGGCTCGTGCCCCACCAGGGCCACCCGGCCCTCCTGGGGAATCTCCTCGAGGAGGGCTGGGCCCGGGGGCTTTGCCAGGTGGGGCGTCACCCGGCTTTCCCCTTCCAGAAGCTCAGCAAGGAGCTCCGCCGTCTCCAGGGCCCGGCGCTTGGGGCTCGTGAGGAGGAAGGTGAGCTCTACCCCCAGGGCCTTCAGGCCCCGCACCACCTTGCGGAAGCGCCGCACCCCCTTGGGGGCGAGGGGCCTTTGGTCGTCGGCCTCCTCCCCTTCCCCTTCCGGGGGGAGGGCCAGGGTGTGGCGCACCAGGAAGAGCTCCATGCCCCCATCCTAAGTGCCCGCACCTTGATTTCGCCACACGGGACGCCGGAAGTAGGGCTTTGCGAAGGCTCTTTTGGGGCCCCCGCTCGGGGTACTTAGCCCCGGTCCCCCTCCCACACCACCTCTAGGGGTTTGCCGAAGGCCTCCCGGAAGAGCTCCCCCTGCTTGACGGCCTCCACCCGCTCCACCCAGGGGTCGGCCTCCGCCTCGAGGCGGAGGCGCACCCCCGCCCCCACCTCCACCCGCACCCCCCGGACCCGGCCCGAGCGGGTGCGCTCCAGCATCTCCGCAAGGCGCAGGAGGACCGCGAGGCGCTTCAGGCGCTTCCCGTCCCCCCGGGTTAGGAGAGGGCGGAGGCTTCCCGCCTCCGGGTTCCCCCGGCGGTGGTAGCGCACCAAGAGGGCGAGGAGGGCCTGCTCCCGGTGGCTTAGGCCCAGGAGGGGCTCGGCCAGGACCAGGTAGGCCCCGTGCCTGTGGTGGTCGTGGTAGCCAAGGTGCATGCCGATGTCGTGGAGGTGGGCGGCCTCGAGGAGGAGCCGCTCCTCCTCCTCCCCGTAGCCGTGGAGGGGCCTTGTGCCCTGGAAGAGGGCCTGGGCCAGGGCCTTCACCCGGTCCCGGTGGGGGTGGGGAAAGGGATAGCGCAGGAAGAGGTTCTCCACGGCGAAGGCCCGGGGGTCCGGGAGGAGGTGGGGAGGGGGGAGGAGGCGGGAGAAGAGCACCCCCTCGCGGATGCCCAGGCCGCTCACCCAAAGCCCCAGGGCCCTGAGGCGCCGGAGGAGGGCCCGGAAGAAGAGGGCGGTGGCGGGGAGGGTCCTGGCCCGGTCGGCCTGGAGGCCGGGAAGTTCCATCCGCGCCCTCAGGGGAAGGCTCAAGAGGTCCTCGGCCAGCTCCTCCACCCCTTCCCGGGGCAGGTGGTAGCCGTGGAGGAGGTCCAGGGGGTAGCCCCGCCGCTTCTGGTGGAGCTTGGCCAGGGCCCTTAGGTTCCCCCCGAGGCCCACCACGGGGAGGCCCGCCTCCAGGGGGAGGCCCTTGAGGGCCTTTTCCACCGCCTCCTCCAGGGCCCGCACCTCCCCCTTCCTGGGAGGGTCTGAAGGGAGGAGGGCCTCCGTGAGGCGCAAGGCCCCCAAGGGGAGGGCCTTTCCCCAGCCAAAGCGCCTTTCCCGCATGAGGGAGACTTGGGCGCTTCCTCCCCCCTGGTCCACCACCACCGCCTCCGCCAGGGGAAGGGCGTTGGCCACCGCCAAGACCCCCAAGGCCGCCTCCTCCTCCCCCGGGACCACCCTGGGGCTTAGGCCGAGCCGCCTGGCCTCCTCCAGCACCAGGTGGCCGTTTTCCGCGTCCCGGATGGCGCTCGTGGCCAGGGTCACCGCCTCCTCCGGGGCCAGGACCCGGAGGAAGTCGGCGAAGGCCCGAAGGGCCTGGACCCCCCGCTCTAGGGCCTCCTCCCGGATGCGCCCGGAGGCCAGGCCCTCCCCCAGGGCCACGGGCTCCCGGAGCTCGTCCAAAAGCCGGTAGGCCCGCCCCGGGACGAGCCCGTAGAGGGCGAGGCGGAAGGTCCCCGACCCCAGGTCCAAGACCGCGAGGGTCCGGGGCTTGACCTTCTCTTGACCGGGTTCTGGCATAACCTGGAGCAAATGCGCCTCCTCCCCGAAACCAGCTGGCTCCAGTTTAACCGCCGCGTCCTCGCCCAGACCGAGCGGCCCGACTTCCCCCTCCTGGAGAGGATGCGCTTTTTGGCCATCTGGAACCGCAACCTGGACGAGTTCTTCGCCGCCCGCGTGGCCAAGCCCTTCCTGGAGGGCAGGGGAGGGCCGGAGCACCTCGCCCTCCTGGGGGAGGCCAAGGCCCAGGCCCTCCTGGCCCAGGCCCGCTACCGGGCCCTCCTCCAGGAGGCCGCCCCCCGGATCCGGGTCCTGGAACCCCAGGAGCTGGACGAGGTGGACTGGCGCTACTTCCGGGTCTACCTGGCGGAGGTGGTGGCCCCCAAAACCGACCTCATCCCCTGGGAGGCGGCCTCTGACCTGAGCCACGGGGCCCTCTACTTCGCCTCGGAGGGCTACCTGCTCCGCCTGCCCCAGGACCTTCCGAGGCTCCTCCCCGTGCCCGGGCAGGAGGGGAGGTACGTCCGCCTGGGGGCCCTCATGCGGGCGCGGAGCGACCTCTTCCTCCCCGAGGAGGCCCCCCTTTGGGAGCTCCGGGTCCTCCGGCTTTTGGAGGGCGAGCGGGCCCGGGCGGACTGGGACGAGCTGGCGGAGAGCCTCGAAGCCCGCCAGGAGGGAACCCCCACCTTCTTGGCGGTGGAGGAAGGCTTTCCCGAGGACTGGCTTCGCCGTCTGCGGGAGGCGTTGGGCCTTCTGCCCGAGGAGGCGGTGGCCCTGGCCCCGCCCCTCAACCTCACCCTGGTGGAGCGCCTGGTGGCCGAGGGGCCCGAGACCTGGCGCTTCCCTCCCCTGCGCCCCTCCAGGCCCCGGGACTTCCTCAAAGACCCCCTGGGCTACCTCAGGCGGCGCGACCTCCTCCTCTACCACCCTTGCGAGGACTACGCCGCCGTGGAGGGCTTCGCCCGGGCCACCCTCGCCCCCGAGGTCCGGGAGGTCTGGGCCACCCTCTACCGCATCGGGGAGGAGAACCCCCTGGCCGAGGCCCTCCTCGAGGCGGCCCGGAGGGGCAAGCGGGTCCACGTGCTCCTGGAGGGAAGGGCCCGGTTTGACGAGCTCCTAAACCTCTGGTGGTACCTGCGCTTTTACCGGGCGGGGGTGGAGATCCTCCCCCTCTCCGAGCGCAAGGTGCACGCCAAGGCCCTCCTCCTCCTCACCCGGGAGGGGGGGTTCGCCCACCTGGGCACGGGCAACTACAACCCGGTGAACGGCCGCCAGTACACGGACTTCTCCCTCTTCACCGCCAGGCCCCAGGTGGTGGCGGAGGTGGAGGCCTTCTTCCGGGCCATGGCGGCCAAGGAGGACCCCAGGCTGCGGCTTTTGCGCACGGGGGAGGAGATCCGCGCCCTGCTCCTGGAGAAGATCCGGGCCGAGGCCCACCCCAAGGGCCGGATCCTCCTCAAGTTCAACCACCTCACCGACCCCCTCCTCCTGGAGGCCCTGGTCCAGGCCGCGACCAAGGGGGCCCGGGTGGACCTCGTGGTGCGGAGCACCCTCACCCTCCTCCACCCCCTCTTCCACGCCCGGAGCCTGGTGGGGCGCTACCTGGAGCACGCCCGGATGGCGGCCTTTCGGGCGGGCGGGGACTGGGAGGTCTACCTCACCAGCGCCGACGCCATGCCCCGGAACTTCCAGAACCGCTTTGAGCTCCTCTTCCCCCTCTTGGATAAGGGCGCCAAGAAGAAGGCCCTGCGGGTGCTCAAGCGCCAGCTCAAGGACCGGAGGAACGCCTTCCTCCTCCTCCCCTCGGGGGAGGAGCGCCTTTGGGGCAAGGGGCCCGATGCCCAGCGGTGCAAGGGGTGAGGCGTGGAACCCCTCAGGGGGCTTTCGCCAGGGCCCCCATGTGGTCCAGGGTGCGGGCGCGCGCCCGCACCTGACCTCAGTTTAGGACTCGTTCTTCCAAACGACCCCGGCCGTCGGGACCTTTGTACCTCTTTCTCCAGCCTGCGAGGGGGTATCATGATCAACGGGGAAGGTTATTCCCTTCCCGGAGTTAAGTGAGGGCGAGGAGGCCTGCCCTTCAGGTGGACCCCCGGGGCAGGCGGAGCCAAGGCGATGGGGGTCCGACCTGGCCCTAAGGTCATTAGGGCGTCTGGGGGCGAAGAACCGTGACACCCAAGATGGGCGCCAAGGGGCACGGGGAGCCAGTGGCGCAACCGACCAGGCGCGTTCAGAACGCCTTCTCGGGTGTACCGCCCGCGCTCCCCCCGCCCCGGAAAGGGGGCGTGGGATGCTCAGGGGCTTCTTGACCTTCCTGCTCTTCGTCGTACCTTTGGCCCTGGCGGAAGGACCTGTGGCGGCCTCGAGGGTGGGGGTGGCCATTCCCCCTGTGGCCTTCCTCAGGGTGGTTTCCCCTTCCCCAGGGACCCCCACCTTCGCGGAGGCTTTAGAGCTCTCCTCCGGGCGCCACGTCCTGCGGGTGGTGGCCAACACCCGGTGGAGCCTCTTCCTCTCCGTCCGGGAAAAGGTCCTCGTGGACGGGGTTCCCTACGGGGAGGGAAGGCACGTCCTCGAGGGGAGAGGACGGAGGGAGGTGGTCCTCGAGGTGGAGGAGGGAGGACGGGTGGAGGTGGGGGTGGGCCTAGGGTTTTGACACGGCTTTCACACCTCCCGGTAGAATGCCTACCGAGGAGAGGCGAGGAACCCTCGAGCCCCACATGGGCGCCATGGGCCGAGGGGGAGCCAGTGGCGCAACCGGCTCCTCACCTTTTGGGAGGTGATGAGCGTGCGCAAGCTTCTGGCCCTCATGGCCCTCGGGCTCGGTCTGGCCCTGGCCCAGACCACGGACAGCCACACGGTGACGGTGCAGATCCCCTCCGTCCTCCAGCTCACCCTGGACGCCACGGACTACCTCTTCAACTTCGGGGACACCAGCCTCTCGGGGACGGAGACCGTGACCGTGGGCGGCACCCCCTACACCAAGGCCTCCTACAACGCCTACCTGACCTTCCTGGACGGGAGCGCCTCCACCCAGGACTTCGCCCCCACGAGCGTGGCGGGCACGGGCGGGGCGGACTACGGGACGGTCACCGTGCGCACCAACCGGGCCCAGTGGACGGTGAAGATCGACACCGCGACCGGCTTCACCACCCTTTCCCCGGGCCGGGTGAAGGTCTTCGCCGAGAAGGTTTCGGGCAAGGGGGGCTCCTGGACAGCAGTACCCACCACCGTGGCGGCCAACACCACCCTCTTCAACGCTGGTGGGGGCGGCCAGGGGAAGAGCGTCTACAAGCTCTACTACCTCTTCACGGCCGACATCAACGATGACATCCCGGTTGGCGGCCTGAACGAGGTGATGACCGTGAACCTCCTCCTGACCACGCCGTAAACGCCCTCGCCCTGCGGGGCCGCCCCCAGGGGGCGGCCTTTTTCCTGATCGCACAGAAGGAGCGAAAATGTACCATGATCCCATGACCGCCCAAAGAAGGAGCCGATGGGCGAAAGGGGTTCTACCTCTCGCCTTCCTCCTCCTCCCCGCCCTCGCCCAGGTGGACCTCACCCTCTCCCCCGCCAGGCTGGAGCTCCTCCTCTCCCCGGGCGAGGTGCGGGTGGAGCGGGTGACGGTCAAAAACGGCCTCCCCCGGGAAGAGCCCATCGCCGTCCGCCTCGTCCCCTTCGCCCTCTCCCCCGAGGGCACCGTGGTGGAAAGCCCCTCCCCGGGCCTTTGTCCCTACGTCACCGTCTCCCCCACGGCCTTCCTCCTGCCCCCTCAGGGGAGCCAGGAGGTGGCCTTGCGGGTGGAGGCCCCGGGGGAGGGGGAGGGGGAGGGCACCCTGGCCTGCCTGGTGGTCTTCGGTGCCCAGCCCAGGCCCCTCCCGGGGGCGGGGGTGGGGGTCTCCACCCGGCCCGAGCTCGGCCTCGCCGTCTACCTGACCCTCCGGGGGACGGAAAAGCCCGCCCTCAGGGCCAGGGTGGGGGGCGAAGGAAAGGCCCTCCCCGTCCTCCTGGAGAACCCGGGGAACGTTCTCCAGAGGCTCTTTGGGGAGGCCCTGGTCTACGACCGGGAGGGGAAGGAGGTGGCGAGGCTTCCCGTGGAGGACCTCCCCGTCCTCCCCGGGGGGTACCGGAGGCTCTCCCTCGCCCCCGAGGCTCCCCTTCCCCCGGGGCGCTACCGGGTGGTCCTCCTCCTGGAGAGCGCCCACGGGCGCTACGCCGCGGAGGGCGTATGGGACGTGCCCTAGCCCTCCTCTTCCTCCTCGCCCCCGCCCTGGGGCAGACCCTCTCCTGCGATGCCACGGAGGTGCACTACAACTTCTCCGCCCCCGGGCCCCTCCAGACGGTGAACGTGGGCGGGCAGGACTACTACGTGGCCAACCTGGCGGCCTACCTGGCCCTCCTCTCGGGCACCTCTCCCCTCCGCTTCCTCCCCACCCAGGTGCTGGGGGGGACGGGGAGCCGGGTGGCCTGCCAGGTGACCACCCCGAACGGGGGCGGGGGCGGAGGGACCCTCTGCGGGGCGGGCGCCACCCGGTGCCTCCGGGTGTCCCAGGTCACGGGCACACTCCCCGTGCCCGGGGACTGGACGGGAAGGCTCTACGTCCTCGGGCAGGTGGTGTCGGGGAACGCCACGAGCCACGTCCCCACCCCCACCCTCCTCTCCACCGTCCCGGACGGGCGGGGGCTTTTCAGCGTGGGGCGGAACACCACGGCGGTCCTCTGGATCTACTTCTTCCTGGAACTCTCCCCCGAGGACCTCTTCCCCTCCCTCCCGGCGAGCGGGACGATCGCCGTTACCTACCGCCTCCAAAACAACTGAGGTGTCGCTGTGAACCTCGCTCTTTTGACATGAAGACGCCAGATCCGCGAGGGTCCGGATGACCCCCAAGGCCCTTCTCCTCCTCCCCTTCCTCCTCCTCGCCCTGGCGGCGAGGCCGGGGGAGGTCCTGGTCCTCCCCTTCGCGGGCCTCCCCGAGGGGAGCCTCGAGGCGGACTCCCCCTTTCCCCTCCTCCTCCCCCCCGAGGCCCGGGAAGGGGTGGCCCTGGCCGTCCTCCTCGTCCCGCCCCACACCCCGCCCGGGGTCTACCGGGTCTGCCTGGGGGGAGTGTGCAAGGAGGTGGCGGTGGAGGCCCGCCCCGGCCTTTCGGCCCACTTCCCGGAGGAGGTCTTGGGGAGGGAGCTGGTGGGGCGCCTCAAGAACACGGGGAACGTCCCCCTTAGGGTCCACCTGAGCCCCCTCCCCCAAAGCGGGGTGGGCTTCCCCCCCGTGGCCCTCGCCCTCGCCCCCGGGGAGGAGCGGGAGGTCGCCCTCGCCCTGGAGGGGGCGGGGGAGGGGTGGTTTCAGGTGGACTACGGCGAGGGGCGGCTCCTCCGCCGGGTGAGGGTGCTGGGGGAGGGCGGGGTGGTGCCCTACGTCCTCCGGGGGTGGGCGGAAGGGGCCTACCCCGGCCCCGCCCTCTCCCTCGCCTTGGAGGGCCCCCTCTCCCGGGAGGCGGGGGTGGCCTTCCGGGGAGGCCTCGGGGAGGGGGAGGGCTTCCGCCTCGCCCTGGCCCTGGGCCCCTACCGCCTCGCCCTCGGCCTTCCCCTGGCGGCGGAGGCGGGCTACCGGGAGGAGGGCCTGGAGGTGCGGGCCGCCTACCCCTGGGCCCTGGAGGGGCGGTTCGGGAGGGAGGAGGTCTACGCCTTCCGCCTCTCCCCGGAGGCCCTGGGCCTGGGGTACGCCGGGAGGGGCTTCTCGGCGGGGCTCTCCCTTCCCTTCGCCAGGCCCGAGGGCCTCTCCTTCCGCCTGGAGCGCTACGGGGAGCCCCACCTCTACGCCCGCTGGGAAGGGGGGCCTTATGTGGGCTTCGCCTCCCCTCCCTGGCGGGGGGAGGCGGGGCTCGGGCCTTCGGGGCCTTCCCTCCTCCTCGCCTTCGGCGGGGGCGAGGGGGGGTTGAGCTACCTCCTGGAGGGAGGGTACCGGGGAAGCCCCTTCCTCGCCCTGGGCCTGGGGTACGGGTTTGGGGGCCTGGGCCTCTCCTTTCGGGGAAGCCTGGAGGGGGGAAGGGTGGGGCTCGCCCTGGGGGGAAGCTTCCGGGAAGGCCCCTTAGAGGCGAGGGCGTGGCTCGCCCCCGGGAACCTGGCCGCCTCCCTCGCCTTCGCCGAGGGGCCCTACGCCCTGCGGCTGGAGGGGAGGTCCGGGGGGAGGGGCCTCGAGGCCCGCCTGGAAGGGGCCTACGCCTTCCGCCTCCCCGTCCCCGAGGGGCTCACCCTGGCCCTCGGGGGGTATGAGGAGGTGCCCCTGGAGGGGGAGGTGCGCCACCTTGGAAGGCCCGTGGCCTCCGCCAGGGTCCTCGCCGGGGAGCGGTGGGTGGAGACGGACGAAAAGGGGCGCTTCCGCCTCTACGTCCCCCGCTCCAGGACGAGGGTGCGGGCCGAGGGGCCGCCCTCCCTCCTCGCCCTCCCCGCCGAGGCCTCCTGGAGGCCGGAAGAGGGCTTTCTCCGCCTGGAGCTTCCCCCCGCCGCCCTCCTCGTCCTCGCCTGCGAGGGGCCGGGGAAGGGGGCCTACGTCCTCGGGCCCGTCTCCCTCCCCCTGGACTGCGGGGGGCGGGCCGTCCTCCCCCCGGGCGCCTACCGCCTCCTGCCCCTGGGAGGGGGAGAGGAGGTGCGGGTGGACCTCGCCCCGGAGGAAAAGCGGGAGGTCCTCCTCCGCTTCCTCCCCCCCGCCCGGGAGGCCCTGGAGGAGGCGAGGCCTTTGGAGGTGGAGTGGCCTAAGGTCCTCGCCCCGGGAGAGGTGGGGCGGGTGGTGGTGAAGGGGGCGGGGGAAGGGGTGCGGCTCCTCGGGGCCCCCCTCCTCGCCCGGGAGGAGGGGGAAGGGGGCCTCGTCCTCCTCTTCCAGACCCCCTGGGAGGCGGAAGGAGGCCTCCCCCTCGCCGTGGAGGAGGGAGGGAGGCGGGTGGAAAGGCTCGTGCCCGTGGACCCGAGGAGGCCCCTCCTGGAACTCACCCTCTCCCCGCCCAGGGCCAGGGCGGGGGAGGTGGTGGAGGTGCGCCTCTTGGCCCGCTTCCCCGCCCACGGGGCGGAGGTGGAGGTGGGGGACAGGGTCTTCCCCCTCTCCCCCCTCCCGGGCCTTCCCCCGACCTTCACGGGGAGGGTCCTCCTCACGGAGGAACTCCTCCGGGAGGTGAGGGAAGAAGGGCCTCTGCGCTACCTGACCCTCCGCTACCGGGCCTGGCAGGGGGAGAGGGGGGTGGAGGGGAGGGGGAGGCTTCCCCTCGCCCGCTGAGCCTTCCCTGGGTTTTTCTCTTAGGACGGGGGCATGCGGCTGACCAAACCTCCGGCTAGAACTCAAGCTGCGGCATCACCCGGACAACCTGCACGCCCTCTACCGGGAAAGCGAAGACCCCGTGGAACGCGCCCGCTGGCACGCCATCTGGCTCCTCGCCACAGGCTACTCCATCCCCCAGGTGGCCCAGGCCCTGGGCTACTCCACCCGCTGGGTCCGCAACACCCTCCACCGCTACAACGAAGGCCAGCCCATGGCCGACCTCCGGCACCAAAACCCAGGCCAGCCCCCCTTGCTCTCCCCGGAGCTTCAGGAAGCCTTCCGCCAGGCCCTCCTCCAGCCCCATCCCCAGGACGGGATATGGACCATAAGGAACGCCGCCCTGTGGCTCTCGGAGAGGCTAGGCCGTCCCGTGGACCCCAGGCGGGCCTGGACCTGGATGAAGCGCCTGGGCTTCGCCCCCCTCCGCCCCCGTCCCCGGCACCGGGAGAGGGACGTGGAACTTGGGTGCGGCCGCGGTACCGGTGGCTTTACGTGTACGGCTTCGTGCGTCCGGGTACGGGGGAGAGCGAGTTTTGGCTTTTGCCCACGGTGAACGCTGTGGCCTTCTCGGAGGTCCTGGGGCGCTTTGCCCGGTTGCGTGGGGCTGGGGAAGGGAAGCTTTTGCTTTTGGTCTTGGACCGGGCGGGGTGGCACGTGTCGGGGCGGGTGGACACCGAGGAGGAGCTTTGGGCGAGGGTGGAGGCCCGGTGCGCCTACCTGCAGGCCCAGCCGGGCCTGATCCGGAGCCATACCCTCTTTCACTGGTGGCCGCGCGAATGGTGAGGGAGTGGATCAGGGGGATTTCTTATGACCTCGCCCAGGGCCTCCCCGCCCAGGTCCGGGAGGAAGCCCCCTCCCTGGTGGCCGACCTGGTGCGGGGCTCCCTGCGGGGCCTCTCCGACTACGTGCGGGCCAGGAGCCAGCAGACCACCGTCACCACCACGCCTTCGGGCACGGTGATCCAGCAGGGGCAGGCCCCGCCCCTGGAGCTCTTCCTGGGGGCGGCGGCGGCAGACCTTTTCTCCGTCCCAGAGGGCACGAGGGCCGTGGTCCGGGTGGCGGAGGTGGCCCAGGGGACGCCCCTAACGGTCCTGGTGCTGGGGGTCCAATGACGGCTCTCGCCGTGGACCTCGCCTGGTCCGGGGGGCAGGTCCGGCGCTGGGGCCTCGTCCCCCCCGAGGAGGCGGTGCGGGTGGAGGGCTACCTGGGCCTCACCTACTACCGTAAGGAGGAGCCCGTGGCCTTCTGGGCCCACCCGAGCGTGGCCCGCTACCCCCTCACCGCCCTCCGCCACCTGGCGGGCCTGGCGGAGATGCGCCTCCTCCTCGGGGTGCCCCCTGACCCCCGGGTGTGGCGGGTGAGCCCCAAGCCCCGCCACCCCGTGGAGGAGCCCGATGGGGTCTGGCTCACCCCCGAAGGCCCCGTGGCCCTGGAGTACGACGCCGGGGCTTACGCCCGGGCCCGGGTCCGGGCCAAGGGGGAGGCCTTCGCCCTGAGGTTCGTGGGGCAGGTCTGGGGCGCCCCCGTCCCGGAGCGGGTGGCCTACCTGAGGCGGTTCCTCCCGGGAGCGAGGGTCCTCCTGGCCCCGTGGGCCTAGCGCACCACCGCCACCTCTACCCCCGGCACCGCCCCAGCCCAGGTCCGGTCCGCGGTGAGGACGGCTAGGCCGCGCACCTTCCCGGCGGCCAGACAGGCCCGGTCCCCCAGGGAAAGGCCCAGGGGCCGGGTCAGGGGGTCCAGGGCCCCCGCCTCCAGGGCCTCCTCCAGGGTGAAGGGCAGGACCTCGAGGCCCATGGCCACAAGCCGCCGCACGATGCGCTCCGGGTCCTTCCCCCGGGCCTTGAGCTTGCCCGCCACCTCGGCGAGGTTCACCGCGCTGATGGCCGCCCCCTCCCGAAGGGCCTCCCGCACCGTCTCAAAGCCCGGCTCCCTCTGCAGGTAGGCGAGAAGGGCGGAGGCGTCCAGGAGCTTTCGCGGCCCCTCAGGCATCCCGCTCGGCCTCAAGACGGCGCTCCCTCAGAAGCTCCTCGGCGAGGCTTTCCTGAATGTCGGCGAGCTCGGCCCAGAGCTCCTCCTCCAGCCGCTCCCAGGGGGTGAGGACCAGGCGCCCGTCCTCCACCAGGGCCGCCAGCCTGGCCCCCGGCCCCAGGCCCAGGGCCTGGCGGAGGGGACGGGGAAGGAGCACCCGGCCCTGGGCGTCCAGGGTGAGCGTGGTGAACTCTGCTTTCTTCCCCATATAAGCCATTCTACACCAAAGTCCTCACGACCCCCCACACGAGAGGCCCTTCACGGGCCTTTCGTCGGGGGAAGGGGTGTACCGGGGAGGCGGGCCGATGAAGGTACAGGCCCCGTACCCCCCGGTGAGCATGCGGATCAAGGGGTAGAAGGCCGCCGTCCTCCCGCCCTGCCCGTTCGGCACCGGGGCGAGGAGCCCCGCGAGGAGGAGGAGGGCCGCCAGGCTCCACTTGGCCCGCCGGAGGTCCCCCATCACCACCCGGTAGCCCAGGAGGACCACGGCCAAGAGGACCAGCGCCCCCACCAGGACCAGAGGGGGGGTGAGGGCGCACACCAGCCGGCTCACGCTACAAAGGACCTCGTTCATAGGCCCACCAGGGAGAGCAAGCTCTTAGCGTTCCAGGCGAGGATCCCCCCGATGAGGGCGGCGATGAGGTAGCCCACCCCCCGGTCCCGCTCCCCGATGGCGATGAGGAGGCCGCCCAGGGCGAGGCCCAGGGTGGTGATGGCGAAGACCAGCGCCTTAGGGGGCTCCACGCTCAGCACCAGGCCGTTCATGGCGCTCGCCACCTCAGACATACACCACCTCCGCGCCACCTCTCTTAGGACCGGACTTACGCGGCCTCCACCTGCACCGGTAACAGAGGGCTCAAATCCAGGCTCAGCTTACCCGCGATGAGTCTCCGTCGGCACTGATAAAAGCTCAACCCCCGCCAGTGCCGGTGCCCCCTCCACCCAAGCTCCTGCGTAGCTTTTGGCGAGGTCCTGGCCTTGCAACAGGAGAAAGATGGCGAGGGTCAGGAGCTCGGCCAGGGTGGCCTTCTGGTGCTTTTGCTTTGGGGGGAGCTTGAAGCCCTGGGCCTCCAGGGCTTTCAGTTCGTCAGCAAGGTACGGGCTAAGCCCGTGACCTACCCAGATGTAGGTAGCCGCGAGGGTCAGCTCCGAAGGAGCTATCTTGCGGGTTTCCGCGTCAAGATGGTAAGTCAGCCGAAGGCTATGTTCTGGGGGTGCTCACGATCTTGCCGCATGGCACCCCCTCTTTTTTCACACCCCGGGAGTCCAGATCAAGTAGCACACGAAGGCATAACTCTTGACACGACCCCTCCCCCAGACGCGTGTGGCCAGGCTCTACCAGAAAGAAGATGGCGCCTTCACCTAGGGAGCACGCCACCTCCTGCCCACCGTACCCCCACGCGACCCCACCTTCGAGGCCCGCCGCTACTGGCGGGGCCCCGTTTGGGCCCCCGTGAACTACCTCCTGGCCCAGGGGCTCAGGCGCCACGGGCTGGGGAAGGAAGCCCATCTCCTGGAGCTGGTGGAACGGCAAGGGTTCCGGGAGTACTACGATCCCCTCACCGGGAAAGGACTGGGGGGCCGGGGTTTCTCCTGGACGGCTGCCCTTTACCTCGCCCTAAAAGCCTAGGGACACGTACTTGACCTCCAGGTACTCCAAAAGGCCCCACTTCCCCCCTTCCCGGCCGAGCCCCGAGCGCTTCACGCCGCCGAAGGGGGCCTGGGGGGTGGAGGGTACCCCGTCGTTCACCCCCACGATGCCGTAGGCCAGGGCCTCGGCCACCCGGAAGGCCCGGGAGAGGTCCCGGGTGAAGACGTAGGCGGCGAGCCCCACGGGGAAGCCGTTGGCCCAGCGCACCGCCTCCTCCTCCCGGAAGAGGAGGCTCTCCGGCTTCACGTCCAGAAGCACCGTGGGGGCGAAGAAGAGCCCCTTGGCCTCCCCTCCCGCCACGAGCCTCGCTCCCTTGGCGAGGGCGTCCTCCACGTGGGTCTGCACCTTCCGGAGGGCGGCCTCGT
>NZ_FNBC01000073.1 GCF_900102145.1 Thermus arciformis
CTCGCGGTGGCCTCCTCCGTCAACCCCGGAACCTACGCCCTCAAGGTGCGGGGCACCTCGGGAAGCCTCACCCAGGAGGTGAACCTCACCCTCACGGTAACCGCCCCACCCAAGGGTCTGCGGCCTAGCCTCCTCGGCCGCTCGGGCAACGCCTACACCGTGGGCGTGGACCTGGTGGGCACTGCCGACTTCTACCGCGGGGCCCAGTTCACCGTGGAGCTTCCTTCAGGCTTCACCCTGAGTGCAACCACCGGGGAGCTCACCGGAGGTTGCTTCCTGGACTACGTGCAGGCGTCCAGCAACCCCAACCGCTGGAACGTGGCCTTGGTCTGCGGAAGCGCCTTCCAGGGCCCGGGGCAGCTTGCGGTGCTCACCGTAAGCGGAACCGGGGGCGGCACCCTGACCCTAAGCAACGGGGTCTTGGCGAAGCCGGACTACTCGGAGGAAAGCGTTCCCGGCGGTAGCCTTACCTTAGCCCCTTGAAGGAGGGAAGCGCATGCGCATGAACGCAAATCTCAAGCTGGTTCTGGCTTTATCCGCCCTAGCGGCCCTCGCAGGATGCGGCGGCCCCCAGGCCTTCCCCGGGGGGGATGGTGCCCTGCACTTCCAGGGAGAAGGGGTGCGGGGGTTTCTCCTCGAGGCGCGCTACGACCCCGCGGCCCTCCGTTACCTGGGGGCGGAGGGGGGGTTCCTCCTGGAAAGCTACGCCCCGGAACCCGGCCGCCTCCGCCTGGCCGGGGTGAGCTACACCCCCCAGTCCGGGGAGGTCCTCCGCCTCCGCTTTCAGGCCCTGCGCCCGGGAGCTTCCCCCGAGGTGCGGGTCCTGGAAAGCCTGGGAGGCCCCCTGCGCCCGGCCCAGACCGCCTCCGGCCCCGCCCCCCAGGGCCTAAGGTCACTCGCCCTCACCCCCCTCCCCGGGGTGGACCAGAGCGAGGTGGCGCCAGACTTCGCCCAAAACCCCCTGGGGGACCTGAACGGAAGCGGCGCGGTGAGCCTGGCCGACGCCCTCCTCCTCGCCGACCTCCTCTCGGGAGCCGAGTCCCCTACCCCCTACCGGCGCTACCACGGGGATCTGGACAGCAACGGCCAGGTGGACGAGCAGGACGTGGTGCGCCTCCTGCGCAAGCTGGTGAACCCCAGCCTGGGGGCGGGCCTCGAGGTGGCCCCCCTCCGCCTCGCCCTGAACCCGGGGGAAAGCGCCTACGTTCTCGTGGGGAACTCGGGCAACGAGCCCCTGCCCCCCCTGGTCCTCGAGGCCGCCCCCGGCCTCTCCGTGGCCGAGGAGACCCCGTCCGGTTACGCCGGGCGGGTCTACCGGGTGGCGGCCAGCCAGAGCGTCTCCCAAGGGGCCCTCCTCTTCCGGGCCGGGAACCAGGCCCGGGCCGTGGCGGTGAACGGCACCGCCCCCGACTTCCTCCTCGGCCTCTCGGGCACGCCCACGGGTCCGGTGGGGGGCACCGCCCAGGCCACCCTCACCCTCACGCCCCTCAACGGCTTCACCGGGACCGTAAGCCTCAGCCTGGTGGACCCTCCCGCGGGGGTAAGCCTCTCGCCCGCAGGCCTCATTGTGTCCGGCCCCGACCCCGTGGACCTGCCCCTCACCCTCACCCTGGACCCGGGACTTGCCCCCCAGGACTACCCCCTCACCCTGAGGGCCTCGGGGGGAAGCCGGACGAGGGAGGTCCAGTTCACCCTCAAGGCCACGGACTTCGCCCTCGCGGGAAGCCCCGCCCTCACCCTCCCCTGGGGAGGAATGGGGAGCCTCGGGGTGGCGGTCCTCCCCCAAAACGGCTTCGCCACGCCCCTAAACCTCGCCCTGAAGCGTCAAGACGGGACCCCCCTCCCCCCGGGCCTCGCCCTCACCACCCCCACCCTCCCTCCAAGCGGGGGCCCGGTGGGGCTTCAGGTGCAAAACCCTCCCCCCGGGGACTACCCCCTCCGCCTCGAGGCCACCCCCCAAGGGGGCGGGGCCACCCGGAGCCTGGACTTCACCCTCACCGTCACCTACAGCCCCGAGTGGCGGGTGGTCCTCTCCTGGACGTCCGGGGCCGATCTGGACCTCCACCTCTTCTACCCCGATACCCCGGCCGCACACCACGTCTACTGGCAAAACCCCGGCGTCTGCCCGCCCGCCGGGGAGGCCTGCCTCGAGGGGGACACCCTCCAAGGCCCAGGGCAGGAGGCCCTGCGCTTCACCTCCACCGGGGGAAGCTACAGGGTCTACGTCCACTGGTACTTCGGTGGGGGCAGCTGGGCCACGGCGGGGGCCCAGGTCCAGGTCTTCAACGCCGGCTACCCCGTGGGAAGCTTCCCCGCCCCGGGCGACCCCGGCGGGTACGGCACCTGGTGGCACGTCCTCACCGTGGGACCGGGTGGCCTCGAGGCGGGAAGCGGGGTGGCGGGGATCGCCCCCCAGGGGGGCCTGACCCCCTTGGGGCTTCCCCAAAAGCCCGGGAGGAGGTGAGGCCGTGCGCGCCCTTTGGCCCCTTCTCCTCCTCCTTGCGGCCTGCAACCTGGGCGGCCAGGCCCCAAGGCCCAAGGCCCCCCCCATAACCGGCGCCCCCACGGCCCCCGTGGCCCTGCCCGTCCTCCCAAGCCGCCCCCTCCCCGCCCTCTCGGGACCGGTCCCCCTGAGGCTTCTCGGGCCCCAAGCCCTTCCGGAGCGCCGCTACGAGGCCCGGATCCTCGTCCTCACCACCTCCTTTGACCCGGACCAAGCCCCCCACTTCGCCGCGGCCAAGGCCATCCTAGAGGCCTTCCTCATCCCCTACGAGGCCGTGGACCTGAGCGCTACCCCCTTCAGCCAGGTGCCCCTCACCCACCCGGACGGCACCGGCCGCTTCCAAGGGGTGATCCTGGCGGAGGGGGCCCTCGCCACCTGGCCCGGCCCCACCCTCCGCATGTCCGAGGAAGACTGGAACCGCCTCTGGGCCTATGAGCGGGACTACGGGGTGCGGGAGCTCATCCTCTACGCCTTCCCCGGGACCTACCCCGAGGACCGCTGCCTGCAGAACGTGGAGGGCTTGCTCACCCCAAGCCCCGCGGCCGACGACCCCGCGGTCATTGACCTCGGCCAGAGCTACCCCATCGCCCCCACCCCCGAGGGCCGCGCCCTCTTCCCCGACCTTAGGGGAACCCTACCCTTGCGCCACGCCTACGCCTACAAGGCGGCCCTAAGCGGCACTTGCCCCACCACCCCCCTCTTCGTGGACGGGGGGGGGGACGTCTTCGGGGCGGTGCGCACCACCCCGGAC
The DNA here is from genome assembly GCF_900102145.1 of Thermus arciformis. GTDB lineage: Bacteria > Deinococcota > Deinococci > Deinococcales > Thermaceae > Thermus > Thermus arciformis. Next base: position 3,255 of record NZ_FNBC01000073.1, read on the forward strand.
GGCCGGGAGCAGCTCCTCCTCACCTTTGACCAAAGCCCCTACCTCTTCCACACCTGGCTCCTCGCCCCGGGCCTCGTCCGCTGGCTCACCCAAGGGGTCTACGTGGGGGAGTACCGCCGCCACCTGCGGGTGGACGTGGACGACTGGTTTGTCTCCACGGCGATCCCCTCAGACGCCGCCCCCGGCGTGGGAGACGCCACCCCCTTCCGCCTAAGCGGAACGGAGGCCCAAGAGGCGGCCAGCAAGCAGGAGGCCCTGCGGCAGGCCTACCCCTTGGCCCAGGGGTTCACCCTGGACATCGCCCTAAACGGCTGCGGGGCCGTACAGGGGACGGGCGTCTGCGGGCCCTCCGCCACTTTGGGCGGGGAGCCCCTCAACCTGGGGGACGACCTGGTCCAGGCCACCCAGGCCCTCAAGGACGCCTTCCGCTACTACAACCACAGCTACACCCACTGGGACATGGACTTCGCCACCCTTCCCGAGGCCCAGAGGGAAATCGCCGAGAACAACCGGGTGGCGAGCCTCCTCGGCCTGCGCTACGAGCACACCGCCTTCAAGAGCGGCCAGTACTCGGGCTTTGGCTGGAAGGGGGCCAACCCCTACGACTTCCCCAGGACGGACTACGGCCTCGAGGCCTCCGACCCCGACTTCCTCCAGGCCCTCCAGGAGCACAAGGTGCGCTTCGCCAAGGTGAGCTGGTCGGTGGAAAGCCAAAAGCCCCCCTGCCTCTCCTGCGCCTTCCCCCACCCCCTGGCCCCCGGGCTCTACCTCACGGCCGACTGGCCCACCAATGTCTTCTATAACCCAAGTTGCTACCTATCCCCTGGATCTGAAAAAATAGTGGCCGCTATGCTTTCCCGTCTCATAGCGGCCTTTTGCATTATAGACGACGCCCTGCAAGCCATGGGCTACAAGGATGACCCCCAAGCCAAAACGCCCGCCTCCGCCATCCTCACCCTCGCCCTCCTTGCCGCCCTAGAGTTCGGCGGCAAGCACAACAAGGCCCTGGCCCTCGCCAAAGACCTCGGCCTCTTCACCCACGTCCCCTCCCCAAGCCGCTTCAACCGCAGGCTCCACGCCCTCTACCCCCTCCTTCTCCCCCTCCTCCACCTCCTGGCCCAGGTCTGGAAGCACCTCCACCAGGCCCAGG
>NZ_FNBC01000020.1:0-40000 GCF_900102145.1 Thermus arciformis
ACCTGGGCCAGGAGGTGGAGGAGGGGGAGAAGGAGGGGGTAGAGGGCGTGGAGCCTGCGGTTGAAGCGGCTTGGGGAGGGGACGTGGGTGAAGAGGCCGAGGTCTTTGGCGAGGGCCAGGGCCTTGTTGTGCTTGCCGCCGAACTCTAGGGCGGCAAGGAGGGCGAGGGTGAGGATGGCGGAGGCGGGCGTTTTGGCTTGGGGGTCATCCTTGTAGCCCATGGCTTGCAGGGCGTCGTCTATAATGCAAAAGGCCGCTATGAGACGGGAAAGCATAGCGGCCACTATTTTTTCAGATCCAGGGGATAGGTAGCAACTTGGGTTAAAGAAGTCTTCGTAGCTGGGAAAGGAAGGGTCGTCCCCATCGGGCTTCCAGTAGTGTTCGTATAGGTCTGGAAGGGGATTTAACTCTCTAGGCAGGTCTTGTTCTACCGTTTTGATGGGTCGGTACTTGCGCTGGTAGGCATCAAGGTCCAAACGTCCGAGAAAGTTTTCGAAAGCCTCAAGAGCTGCTTGGGTTTGTCCGGAAGCCATTTTCCCTCCTCACAGGAAGCCGCTCCAGCATCCTTAGCGTCAAATGCGGCACAAAATCCCGGTAAAGGGTTCTAACATACACTTGCATCTTCTCGGAGTTTAACCACTCTACCAAGAACAGGAGGTCTAGCTTCACGCCCTCCTTGGGCAGAAGGTGGAACTCTTCCCTCCACGGATAGGCCTTCTCGTCCCAAGCGCCCACCACTTTGGTCCCTTTGGTGTGGGCCACCACCAGGTGGGGGGTGGCGTAAAAGTCCCTAAGCTCCTTGGCCCTTTCCTTGGGCATCCAGAGGCCAGAGTAATTGCTCTCGTAGTCTATCCATCCTGGCTTTAGGTTTCTTCCCGTTAGGACAGGAACGAGGCCTGCTCCCGGTTCTCTTCGAACGGCGGGATGCTTCTTGAACTCCGGACTCCTGGCGGCGAAGCGGATGTGGAACAGGCTACCTAGAGGAGTCCCGGAGGCCTCCATTTCCCTGGTCCACCCTGTTTCGAAGCGGATGATTTCCCCATTCCATTCGGGGTCCTCGCTCCACAGGAAGGGGATGAAGCCTTCCCCTTCCTTTCGGGTGTCCCAAAGGGCGAGGCCCCTTCCTCCCTTTCGGAACCGGAGGACCACGGCGCTCACCTTTCTTCCGGGGAAGACCTCCCCCAAATAGTAGACCTCCGTTCGCCCTTCTCGGGCCAGGAACGCCCTGAGGAGGGAAAAATCGTCCAGAACAAGCCACGTGGCCGGGACCACGAAGACCAGGGTTCCCCCCGCCCTAAGGAGGCGCACGGACTTCTCGATGAAGGCCCCGTAGAGGTTGTACTTGCCCTTCCAGGTGGAAAGGGCTTTCTTGTAAAGCCCCTTGGCCTCCTTGAGGACGTGGATGGGGTACTTAGAAGCCTCTCCCACGATGCCGTAAGGGGGATTGCCCAGGATGAGGTCGAAGGCTTCCCCGGGCTCCCAGAGGAGGAAGTCCGCCACCACCCCTTCCGCCCAAGGGGGGAGGTCCAGGGCGTTGGGGTCTATCTCCACCCCCACGAAGCGGTAGCCGGTGCCGTGGGCCTCCCGGAAGGCCCGGAGGAAGGGCCCATCGGCGCAGGCGGGCTCCAGGACCCTCCCCCCTTTCGGGGCCTCGGCGAGCCCCACCATGAAGCGCACCAGCTCGGGGGGGGTTTCCACCCGGCCCAGGCTCCGCCCGGAGGGCGTGGGAGGGAGGGAAGGAGGGAAGAGCATTTAGCGGATTATACCGAGCTTCCGCCCCACCTTGGCGTAGGCCTCGAGGGCCCTATCCAGCATCTCCTTCGTGTGGGCGGCGGTGACGATGTTGCGGATCCTCGCCTTCCCCCGGGGCACGGTGGGGAAGCCGATGCCCACGGCGAAGACCCCCTCTTCCAGGAGGAGGCGGCTCGCCTCAAAGGCCAGGGGGGCCTCGCCGAAGAGGACCGGGGTGATGGGGGTCTCGCTCCCCAGGGTGTCGTAGCCCAGGCGGGCGAGTTCCCGCTTGAAGTAGCGGGTGTTCTCCCAGAGCCTTTCCACCCGCTCGGGCTCCTTCTCTATCAGCTCCAGCGCCCCAAGAAGCGCCCCCACCACCGCCGGGGGGTGGCTTGTGGAGAAGAGGAAGGGCCTGGCCTTGTTGATGAGGAGGTCCTTGAGCTCCCGGGCCCCCGCGGCGTACCCTCCGATCCCCGCCCAGGCCTTGGAGAGGGTGGCCACCTGGACCACGTCCGGGTCCTGGTGGAAGCCGAAGTGGTGGACCGTGCCCTTCCCCTTTTCCCCGAGGACCCCCGAGCCGTGGGCGTCGTCCACGTAGACCACCGCCCCGTACTTCTTGGCCAGGGGGACGATCCGGTCCAGGGGGGCGATGTCCCCGTCCATGGAGAAGACCCCGTCGGTGACGATGAGCTTGAGCCCCTCGGTGTCGTGGGCTTTAAGGAGCTCCTCCAGGTGGGCCACGTCCGCGTGGCGAAAGACCAGCCGGGTGGCCTTGGTGAGGCGGAGGCCGTCAATGATGCTGGCGTGGTTCAGCTCGTCGGAGAAGACCAGGTCCCCTTCCTGGAGAAGCGCCCCCAGCACCCCCTGGTTGGCGGTGAAGCCCGACTGGAGGACGAGGGCGCTTTCCGTGCCCTTGAAGCGGGCCAGGGCCTCCTCCAGCTCCAGGTGGTAGGTGAAGGTGCCGGCGATGGTGCGCACCGCCCCGCTTCCCGCCCCCCACTTTTCCAGGTACTGCCGGGCCTTCTCCTTGAGGTAGGGGTGGTTGGCGAAGCCGAGGTAGTTGTTGGAAGCGAGGTTCACCACCTCCCGCCCCTCCACCCGGGTGACGGGCTCCTGGGGGGCCTCGAGGACCTTGGGGGAGATGTAAAGCCCCTCCCGCTTGAGCCTTTCCAGCTCCTCGCAGACGCGTGCGCGCAAGTCCAGGCTCATGGCCTTATCTAACCGCCTTGGCCCCGGGGCTGTCCAGGGCCTCACCTTCCTCTGACCGAAAAGCGCTACCCTAAGGATGGGAGGTGGTAGCGGTTCCATGAGGGCCGAGCTGCAAGCCGAAACCGAGGCCGAGCGCCTGGAGCGCCGGGCGAAGCTCCACGAGCTCCTCCACCGCTTGCGGGGGGAGCCGAACCTCCTCCTTCCCTTCCACCAGGCCCTCGCCTTGAGGCCCAAAGGGGAGCACCACCTGGGCCTCCAGACCATTGAGGTGGACAAGGTGGTGGGCTCCGTGGACCGCTACGAGGACTTTGACCGCCACTTCCTCCCCAAGACCCCCCACACCCTGGAGCGCTGGAAGCGCCTCCGCGCCCTCCAGCTTGAAGGGGTGGAGTTTCCCCCCATAGAGGTCTACCAGGTGGGGGAGGCCTACTTCGTGAAGGACGGGAACCACCGGGTGGCCCTGGCCAAGGCCACGGGGCAGAAGTTCATTGACGCCCACGTCATCGCCCTGGACGTCCCCGTGCCCGTGGAGCCCGGGGACACGCCCAAAGACCTCCTCCTCAAGGCCGAGTACGCCCACTTCCTGGAGAAGACCCGGCTCAAGGAGCTCCTTCCCGAGGCGGAGGAGATCCGCTTCACCACCTTGGGCCGCTACGACCTCCTCCTGGACCACATCGCCACCCGCCGCTACTTCAAGGGGCTGGAGGAGGGCCGGGAGATCCCTTGGGAGGAGGCGGTGGTGGACTGGTACCAGAACCTCTACAAGCCCACGGTGGAGGCCATCCGCCGCCTGGGCCTCCTCAGGGACTTCCCGGGCCGCACCGAGGCCGACCTCTACCTCTGGGTCATGGACCACCGCTACTTCCTGGCCCAGGAGCTCGGGGTGGACCCCGGTCCCGAAGGGGCGGCGGAGAGCTACGAAGCCCGCTTCGGGGGCGTGTGGAAGCGGCTCGGCGGGGGGCTTAAGCGCCAGTTGAAGGCTTTTTTCTTGGCGAAGGGGAGAGAAGAATTTTAGCGGCCCGAATTGCCGTGTCAAGTGCATATGCACTCGCTTCTCTTTGGTTTTCCCCTTAGGCTCACCCTAGCCCCAAGCTGTGTGGGGTAAGGTCAAGGGTCAAAAGGGAGGTGAGCCTACAGTGAAGAGGGCTTGGTTTCTTCTGAGCGCTTTTGCCCTGGCCGCTTGCGCACCCCAGGTGACGACCAAGGTGGATTCGGGGCTTTCCCCGGACAACCCTTATGCCACCTACACGGGGCCTCGGGCGAAGGTAGTTGTGGCTTCATTCCCGTGTAAGGCGGAAAAGTGCGGTCCTGGTGTGGATTCGTCCCAAGTGGGTGCGGCCGTTTTGGGTAAGCTTTTCGGCATCGAGGTGTCCACCAGCAAGGGCGATGTTGGGGCTGGGATTGCCGATATGCTTACCACTACTCTTATTAACTCCAACCACTTTATCGTCTACGAGCGCTCTATCCTAGATCAGCTGCAAAAAGAGAGCCAAATCGGCAATCAGGCTCAGCAACTGCAGGGGGCGGAGATTTTGATCACCGGGACCATCACTGCCTTTGAGCCGGACGCCGGCGGTACCCGTGGTGGAGGCGGTGGGTTAATTGGAGGCCTCTTGGGAGCCGTTACGGGAGGTCAAAAGAAGGCCTACGTGGCCGTGGACTTCCGTGCGGTGGATGTTCGCACGGGAGCTGTGGTGGCCGCCTTCCGGGTGGAGGGAGAGGCTTCGGACACGGACTTTGGGGGCTTGCTTGGAGCCTTGGTACCCGGGGCTGCCTTGGGTGGCGCTTTGAGCCAGTACCAGAAAACCCCCATGGGTAAGGCCTTGGCTGTGATGGTGGGCAAGGCGGTTGAAGAGCTGATCCGTCGCATCCCCCCCTCTTACTTCAAGTACGGCCCGGACGGGCAGCCTGTGCCTCAACCTGCGAAGTAGGTGTGTGAGGATGGGGAGCGGCCTTAAGGCCGCTCCCCGCTTGACGTTCCGGTCTTTTCGCTGCATTCTGTATACAGGATGCACGCCCTGGGCTTCCGCCGCCCCAACCAGGTGCGCGAGGCGGTCTACCGCCACCTCAAGGACCTTCTCCTTTCGGGCCGCTTTGCCCCGGGGGAGAGGCTTTCCGAGCCCCTTTTGGCCCAGGAGCTCGGCGTCTCCCGCACCCCCGTGCGGGAGGCCCTGATGCGCCTCGCCGAGGAGGGCCTGGTGGAGCTCGTCCCCGGGAGGGGGGCGAGGGTTAGGGTCTTCGCTCCCGAGGAGGTGGAGGAGGTCTACGGGGTGCGGGCCCTTTTGGAGGGGGAGGCGGCGCGGGAGGCGGCCCTTAGGGCCACGCCCTGGGAACTCGCCGAGCTTGAGCGCCTCCTTCGGGCCATTGACGAGGCCCCCCGGGAAGACTACCCGGAGCAGATGCGCCGCGACCTGGAGTTCCACCGCGCCTTGGTGCGGCTATCCGGAAACCGGACGCTTTACCGCCTCTACGAGGACCTCCTCGCCACCCTGGCCCTGGCCCGGAGCGCCCTGCCCACCCTCTCCCAGGAGGAGGCCACGAGGCGGGAGCACCGGGCGATCCTCGAGGCCCTAAGGGCCCGGGACCCCGAGGGGGCGAGGCGGGCGGTGGAGGCCCACGTCTTCCGCTTCCGCGACCTGGTGGTGGGGCGGCTGAAAGGAGGAGCATGAACCTGGATCTGGCCTACCGTTCCTTCGTGCTAGGCGTGGCGGGAAACCCGCGGGTGGAGCGCCTCATCAAGGACCGGGCCAAGGGCCTGGTGCGGCGCTACGTGGCGGGGGAGACCCTGGAGGAGGCCCTTCAGGCGGCGGAGGCCCTGGAGCGGGAGGGGGTCCACGCCATCCTGGACCTTCTGGGCGAGGGGGTGAAGACCGAGGAGGAGGCCCGGGCCTTCCAACGGGGCATTTTGGAACTCGTATGGGCCCTTGCGGAAAGGCCCTGGCCTAAATACGTCTCCCTTAAGCCCACCCAGCTCGGCCTGGACCTTTCCGAGGCCCTCGCCCTCTCCCTTTTGCGGGAGGTCCTGAGGGAGGCCGAGCCCCGGGGGGTCTTCGTGCGCCTGGACATGGAGGACTCCCCCCGGGTGGAGGCCACCTTGCGCCTCTATAAGGCCCTGAGGGAGGAGGGGTTTTCCCAGGTGGGGGTCGTCCTGCAAAGCTACCTCTACCGCACGGAGAAGGACCTCTTGGACCTCCTTCCCTACCGCCCCAACCTCCGCCTGGTGAAGGGGGCCTACCGGGAGCCCAAAGAGGTGGCCTTCCCGGACAAGCGCCTCATTGACGCCGAGTACCTGCACCTGGGGAAGCTCGCCCTAAGGGAGGGGCTTTACGTGGCCTTCGCCACCCACGACCCCAGGATCATCGCCGAGGTCAAGCGCTACACCCAAGCCATGGGGGTTCCCAAGGAGCGGTTTGAGTTCCAGCTCCTCTACGGGGTGCGCCCCGAGGAGCAGAGGCGGCTTGCGCGGGAAGGGTACACGGTGCGGGCCTACGTGCCCTACGGCACCCACTGGTACCCCTACCTCGCCCGCCGCATCGCCGAGCGCCCCGAGAACCTCTTTCTGGTGCTGAGAAGCCTCTTTGGAGGCTAGGAGGAGCCCATGACGGTGGAGCCTTTCCGCAACCAGCCGGTGGAGACCTTCAAGGACGAGGCGGCCAAACGGGAGATGAAGGAGGCCCTGAGGCGCGTCCGGGCGGAGTTCGGCCGCCACTGGCCCCTCTACATCGGGGGCGAGTGGGTGGACACGAAGGAGCGCCTCGCCTCCCTCAACCCCTCGGCCCCGAGGGAGGTGGTGGGGACGGTGGCCAAGGCGGGAAAGGCGGAGGCCGAGGCCGCCCTCGAGGCCGCCTGGAGGGCCTTCGCCACCTGGAAAGACTGGCCCCAGGAGGACCGAAGCCGCCTCCTCCTCAAGGCCGCGGCCCTCATGAAAAGGAGGCGGCGGGAGCTGGAGGCCACCTTGGTCTACGAGATCGGCAAGAACTGGGTGGAGGCCAGCGCCGAGGTGGCCGAGGCCATAGACTTCCTGGAGTACTACGCCCGCCAGGCCTTGAAGTACAAGTACCCCTCCGTGGAGGTGGTGCCTTACCCCGGGGAGGACAACGAGAGCTTCTACATCCCCCTGGGGGCCGGGGTGGTCATCGCCCCCTGGAACTTCCCCATCGCCATCTTCACCGGGATGATCGCCGGGCCCGTGGTGGTGGGGAACACCGTGGTGGCCAAGCCCGCCGAGGACACGGTGGTCATCGCCGCCAAGGTCTTTGAGATCTTCCACGAGGCGGGCTTCCCCCCGGGGGTGGTGAACCTCCTTCCGGGGGAGGGGAAGGTGGTGGGGGCCTACCTGGTGGAGCACCCCAGGACCCGGTTCATCAACTTCACGGGAAGCCTCGAGGTGGGCCTTTACATCCAAGAGGCCGCGGCCAAGCTGGCCCCGGGCCAAAGGTGGCTCAAGCGGGTCTTCTTGGAGCTCGGGGGGAAGGACGCCATCCTCGTGGACGAGACCGCCGACCTGGACGCCGCCACCGAGGGCATCCTCGTCTCCGCCTACGGCTTCCAGGGGCAGAAGTGCTCCGCGGCGAGCCGCCTCATCGTCACCGAGAAGGCCTTTGAGCCCCTGATGGAGCGGGTCCTCGAGGGGGCAAGGAGGCTTTCGGTGGGCCCGGCGGAGGAGAACCCCGACCTCGGCCCCGTGGCCTCCAAGGCCCAGGAGGAGAAGATCCTCTCCTACATTGAGCTCGGCAAGGGGGAAGGCCAGCTCGTCCTCGGGGGGAAGCGCCTGGAAGGAGAGGGGTACTTCATCGCCCCCACGGTCTTCACCGAGGTGCCCCCCAAGGCCAGAATCGCCCAGGAGGAGATCTTCGGCCCGGTGCTTTCCGTGATCCGGGTGAAGGACTTCGCCGAGGCCCTGGAGGTGGCGAACGACACCCTCTACGGCCTCACGGGCGGGGTCTACTCCAGGAAGCGGGAGCACCTGGAACGGGCCAGGCGGGAGTTCCACGTGGGGAACCTCTACCTCAACCGCAAGATCACCGGGGCCCTGGTGGGGGTCCAGCCCTTCGGCGGCTTCAACCTCTCCGGCACGGACACCAAGGCCGGGGGCCCCGACTACCTCCTCCACTTCCTGCAGATGAAGACCGTGGCCGAAAGGTTCTGAGGCCCGGCTCCCCTGGACGCCAGGGGGGGCTTGGGCTATTCTGGGAACATGCGCCTTGCCTCCCTCCTCTGGTGGCCCGGCTAGGCCCCGGGAGGGAGGCGGCCTTTCCCCCGGGGTACACCCCGGGGGGTTTCTTTAGGGGGTGGCATGGAGACCATAAGGCCTTTTCGCAAGACCCTCCTGGCGGACCTGGAGACCCCGGTGACCGCCTACCTGAAGCTCTCCGAGAAGGCCCCCGTGAGCTTCCTCTTGGAGTCGGTGGAGCGGGGGCGCCAAAGCCGCTTCTCCATCGTGGGGGTGGGGGCGCGGCGCACCTTCCGCCTGAAGGACGGGGTCTTCGCGGTGAACGGGGAGCGGGTGGAGGCCCAAGACCCCCTGCGCGCCCTCTACGAGCGGGTCTACGCCCCCTTGGAGCGCCCCCCCGACCTCCCCCCCTTCTTCGGCGGGGTGGTGGGCTACGCCGCCTACGACCTCATCCGCTACTACGAAAGGCTTCCAAGCCTCAAGCCCGACGACCTGGGCCTCCCCGACCTCCTCTTCGTGGAGCCCGAGGTGGTGGCCGTGTTTGACCACCTCAAGAACCTCCTCCACCTCGTGGCCCCGGGGGAGGACCCCGAGGAGGCGGAATCCCGCCTCCTCTGGGCGGAAAGGAGGCTCAAGGGCCCCTTGCCCGGGGTGCCGGGGGAGAGGGCGGGGGGGAGGGCCCGCTTCCAGGAGGACTTTTCCCGGGAGGACTACCTGAAGGCGGTGGAAAAGGCCCTGGACTACATCCGGGCCGGGGACATCTTCCAGGTGGTCCTCTCCTTGCGGCTCTCCTCCCCCCTCACCGTCCACCCCTTCGCCCTCTACCGGGCCCTGAGGAGCGTGAACCCAAGCCCCTACATGGGCTACCTGGACCTGGGGGAGGTGGTCCTGGTCTCCGCAAGCCCCGAAAGCCTCCTCCGCTCGGACGGCCGAAGGGTGGTCACCCGGCCCATCGCGGGCACGAGGCCGAGGGGGAAGGACGAGGAGGAGGACAAGAGGCTTGCCGAGGAGCTCCTTAAGGACGAGAAGGAGGTCGCGGAGCACGTGATGCTCCTGGACCTCTCCCGCAACGACATTGGCCGGGTGGCCGCCTTCGGCACGGTGCGGGTCCTCGAGCCCATGCACGTGGAGTACTACTCCCACGTGATGCACCTCGTCTCCACGGTGGAAGGGGTCTTGGCCGAGGGGAAGACCCCCTTGGACGCCCTGGCCAGCGTGCTGCCCATGGGGACGGTCTCCGGGGCCCCGAAGATCCGGGCCATGGAGATCATTGAGGAGCTGGAGCCCCACCGCCGGGGGCCCTACGGGGGAAGCTTCGGCTACCTCGCCTACGACGGGGCCATGGACATGGCCCTCACCCTGCGCACCTTCGTGGTGGCCAAGGGCTGGATGCACGTCCAGGCGGGGGCGGGGATCGTGGCGGACTCGGTGCCGGAGAGGGAGTACCAGGAATGCCTGAACAAGGCGCGGGCGCTCCTCAAGGCGGTGGAGATGGCGGAGGAGGGGCTATGATCCCACCCCATGCCGGCAAGGAGGCCTGGCGGGTATTGCCCTTGGCGGAGCGAAGGGGAGGGAGGTTATGAGGGTCTTGGTGGTGGACAACTACGACAGCTTCACCTACAACCTGGTGCAGTACCTGGGGGAGCTCGGGGCAAGCCCCATCGTGTGGCGGAACGACCAGTTCCGGCTGGAGGAGGTGGAGGCTTTGGACCCGGACCGGATCCTGGTGAGCCCCGGGCCCTGCACCCCCTTTGAGGCCGGGCTTTCCATCCCCCTGATCCAGCGCTACGCTTCGCGCTACCCCATCCTGGGGGTCTGCCTCGGGCACCAGGCCATCGGGGCGGCCTTCGGGGGGAAGGTGGTCCCCGCCCCCGTCCTCATGCACGGCAAGGTGAGCCCCATCCACCACGACGGCACCGGGGTCTTCCGGGGGCTAGCTAGCCCCTTCCCCGCCACCCGCTACCACTCCCTGGCGGTGGCGGAGGTGCCGGAGGCCCTGGTGGTGAACGCCTGGGCGGAGGAGGCGGGGGGGCGGACGGTGATGGGCTTCCGCCACCGGGACTACCCCACCCACGGGGTGCAGTTCCACCCGGAAAGCTACCTCACGGAGGCGGGTAAACTCATCCTCAAGAACTTCCTGGAGGACCCATGGACGCGGTGAAGAAGGCCATTCTGGGCGAGGTTTTGGAGGAGGGCGAGGCCTACGAGGTCATGCGGGCCCTGATGGCGGGAGAGGTCTCCCCGGTGCGGGCGGCGGGGCTTTTGGTGGCCATGAGCCTGAGGGGGGAGCGGCCCCACGAGATCGCCGCCATGGCCCGGGCCATGCGGGAGGCGGCGAGGCCCCTCAAGGTGCACCGGCGCCCCCTCTTGGACCTCGTGGGCACCGGGGGGGATGGGAAGGGGCTTCTCAACCTCTCCACCCTGGCCGCCCTGGTGGCGGCGGCGGGGGGCGTGGCCGTGGCCAAGCACGGGAACCGGGCGGCGAGCTCCAAGGCGGGGAGCGCGGACCTCCTCGAGGCCCTGGGGGTGGACCTCGAGGCCCCTCCTGAGAGGGTGGAAGAGGCCATAGAGGAGCTGGGCTTCGGCTTCCTCTTCGCCCGGGTCTTCCACCCCGCCATGCGCCACGTGGCCCCGGTGCGGGCCGAGCTTGGCGTGCGCACCGTCTTCAACCTCCTCGGGCCCCTCACCAACCCCGCCGGGGCCGACCGGTACGTCCTCGGGGTCTTTAGCCCCGCGTGGCTCGCCCCCATGGCCGAGGCCCTGGAGCGGCTTGGGGCCCGGGGTCTCGTGGTCCACGGGGAGGGGGCGGACGAGCTCGTCCTCGGGGAGAACCGGGTGGTGGAGGTGGGGAAGGGGGCCTACACCCTCACCCCCGAGGAGGTGGGCCTAAGGAGGGCCCCCCTCGAGGCCCTAAAAGGAGGCGGCCCCGAGGAGAACGCGGCCCTCGCCCGCCGCCTCCTCAAGGGAGAGGAGGAGGGCCCCCTGGCGGACGCCGTGGCCTTGGCCGCGGGGGCCGGGTTCTACGCCGCGGGGAAAACCCCCTCCCTGAAGGAGGGGGTGGCGTTGGCCCGGGAGGTCCTGGCCTCGGGGGAGGCCTACCTCCTCCTGGAGCGCTACGTGGCCTTCCTCAGGGCCTAAGTGCCTGCGCCAGAGCGGGAGCCCCAAAAAGGGGCTTCGCAAAGCCCTACCGCCGGCGTCTGGGGTGAAATCAAGGTGCGGGCGCTTAGGCCCACGTAAAGCTCCTCCAGGTCCAGGCCCGCCTCCACCACCTCGTAGCGCCAACCGCCGTCGGGCAGGCGGCGGTAGACCCCCACCCGTCTCGCCTCCTGGGATTTACACCCAGCTCACCGCCCCGAAGGTGTCCTCCCGCCTCGGGCTCGTGGAGAAGAGGACCACGGGGACCCCGGTGTGCTCCTCCACGAGCTCCAGGTAACGGAGGAGGTTTGCGGGGAGGTCCTCCCGGCGCTTCACGTGGGAGAGGTCGCCCCAGCCCGGAAGCTCCAGGTAGCGCACCGCCTCCGGGCTCGCCTCCCCCGGGCGGGCCCCGTCCAGGTACTCCACGGCCACCTTCACCTTCTCCAGCCCGGAGAGCACGTCCAGCTTGGTGAGGGCGAGGCCGTCAAAGCCGTTCACCTCGCAGGCGTACCGGAGGGCCACCAGGTCCAGCCAGCCCACCCTGCGGGGCCTTCCCGTGGTGGTGCCGTACTCGCCCCCCTTTTCCCGGAGGTACTGGGCGAGCTCCCCCTGGAGCTCCGTGGGGAAGGGGCCTTCCCCCACCCTCGTGGCGTAGGCCTTGGCCACGCCGTAGACCTTGGTGATGGCCTTGTGGGAGAGGCCCGTGCCCACCAGGACCCCCCCCACCGTGGGGTGGGAGCTCGTGACGTAGGGGTAGGTGCCGTAGTTCAGGTCCAGAAGGGTGGCCTGGGCTCCTTCAAAGAGGAGGCGCTTCCCCTTGCGCCAGGCCTCCCGGAGGATGGCCCCCGTGTCGGCGATGTAGGGGCTTAGGATCTCCCGCATGCGGTGGAGGTCGGCGAGGGCCTTTTCCTCCGTGTCCCAGCCCGCCTCCCGGGTGGAGTTGGGCTTCTCGGCGAGGAGGCGGCGCACCCTCTCCCTCAGGGTGGCCTCGTCCAGGAGGTCCCCGGCCCGGATCCCCACCCTTCTCGCCCGGTCGGAGTAGGCGGGGCCGATGCCGCGCCCCGTGGTGCCCACGAAGTTGTGGCGGCTTTCCACGTGCTTGTGGTGGGGGAGGACGAGGTGGGCCCTTTCCGAGACCAGGATCTTGGGGTCAAACCCCTCCTTCCGCAGGCCTTCCACCTCCTCCTGGAAGCGGAAGGGGTCAATGACCATCCCGTCGGCCAGGACGTTCACCGCGTGGGGGTGGATGACCCCCGAGGGCAGGAGGTTGAGCTTGAAGACCTTGCCCTCGGCCACCACGGTGTGCCCGGCGTTGGCCCCGCCCTGGTAGCGGACCACGTAGTCCGCCTCGGGGGCCAGGGCGTCCACCACCTTGCCCTTGCCCTCGTCTCCCCACTGCGCCCCGATGATGGCGATCCCCGGCATCCCCCTAAAGCTTACGCCCCTTCCTCCAGAAGGGCCAACTCCTCCGGGGTGAGGGCGATCCTTAGGGCCTCGGCGTTGGCGCGGGCCTGGGCCTCGTTCTTGGCTCCCGGGATGGGGAGGGCGCCCTTTTCCACGAGGTAGCGGAGGGCGATGGCCGAAGGGCTTACCCCCTTGGCCTCCGCCAGGCGGAGGAGGCGGGGGAGAAGCCCCTTGAGCCTTCCCAGAAAGGGCCGGTACTTGCGCCCCCGGTAGTCCCTCGGGGGGTTTTCCGGGCTCAGCTTCCCCGTGAGCCAGCCCATGGCCAGGGGGCTGTAGGCCATGAGGGCGATGCCCTCCCGGCGCAGTTGGGGGAGGTGGGGCTCCCAGGCCCTTTGCAGGAGGTTGTACTCCACCTGGAGGGCGAGAAGGGGCACCCTGTGGGCCTCGAGGACCCCCCTCACCTCCTCCAGCTGGGCCAAGGAGACGTTGCACACCCCCACCCCCCGGGCCAGGCCCCTCTCGTAGGCCTCCGCCAGGGCCTCGGCCCAGACCCTTAAGGGCACGGGGGGCCAGGGCCAGTGGAGGAGGTAGAGGTCCACGGCCTCCACCCCAAGCCGCAGGAGGCTTCCCCGGAGGGCCCTTTGCAGGTCCTTCCGGGAGAGGCGCCAGGGGTAGGGGAAGAACTTGGTGACGAGGTAGGGCCTCTCCCCGCCCTCCGCCATGAAGCGGCCAAGGAGCCTCTCCGAGAGGCCGAAGCCGTAGAACTCCGCGGTGTCAAAGAGGCGGAGGCCCGCCTCGAGGCTCGCCCGGTAAGCCCCAAAGAGCTCCCTTTCCCCGTAGCCCCGGCCGTAGCCCCAGAAAAGCCGGTCCCCCCAGGCCCAGGTGCCCACGCCCATGGCGTGTCCAAAAAGAGGGTTCATGTCAGGCGGAAGGGGTTGAAGTCCGTGTCCCGGTCGTAGACGTCCATCCCCTCGGCCCGCTTCAGGAAGCCCACCACGGCGTAGGTGAAGGGGAGCATGAGGGCTTCCACCCCGAGCTTGAAGGCGTAGTTGGAGAGGAAGACGGCGAGGAGGACCTCGCTCGGGAAGACCCCATAGAAGGCCACGAGGAGGAAGACCCCGGTGTCCAGCCCCTGGCCCACCAGGGTGGAGGCCAGGGCCCGGAGCCAGAAGAAGCGCCCCTCCGTCCGCACCTTCAGCTTGGCGAGGACGTAGGCGTTGGCGAACTCCCCGAGGAAGTAGGCCGTGAGGCTTCCCAGGACGATCCTCGGGGTGAGGCCGAGGAGGAGGCCGAAGGCCTCGCCGAGGCGCTGGCTCTCCGCGTCGGGCGGGGCGGGGAGGGCGGCCACCGCTTGGAAGGTGAGGGTGGCGAGGAGGAGGGCGAAGAAGCCCGTCCAGATGACCCGGCGGCTCCTTTTATAGCCATAGACCTCGGTGAGGACGTCCCCGAAGATGTAGGCCAGGGGGAAGAGGAGGGTGCCCCCGTCAAAGGTGAAGGGCCCCAGGACCACGAGCTTGGTGGAGGCCACGTTGGAGACGAGGAGGACCGTGGCGAAGAGGGCGGTGAGGAGGTCCAGGTACCTCATTCCTCCTCCGGGCGGATGGAGGTGATGAAGGGCAGGTTGCGGTCAAACTGGGCCCGGTCCAGGCCGTAGCCGTAGACGTAGGCGTCCTCAATCTCAAAGCCCAGGTAGTGGATGGGCACCTCCACCTGGCGGCGGCTGGGCTTGGAGAGGAGGGCGGCCACGCGGACGGAGGCGGGCTTCCGGGCCTCGAGGTAGTCCAGGAGGTAGGCGAGGGTGAGCCCCGTGTCCACGATGTCCTCCACCACGATCACGTCCCGGCCGTGGATGGGAAGGCGGAGGTCCTTAAGGAGCTCCACCTCCCCGCTCGTTTTAAAGGCGTTCCCGTAGGAGCTGATGGCGATGAAGTCCAGGGTGAGGGGGAGGGGGATGGCCCGCACCAGGTCGGCCATGAAGATGAACGCCCCGTTCAGGACGCAGACGAGGTGGGGGGTCTTGCCCTGGTAGTCCCGGGCGATCTCCCCCCCGAGCTCCTCCACCCGCTTCCTTATGGCCTCGGCGCTGATCTGCAC
Organism: Thermus arciformis; assembly: GCF_900102145.1. GTDB lineage: Bacteria > Deinococcota > Deinococci > Deinococcales > Thermaceae > Thermus > Thermus arciformis. The sequence goes on from NZ_FNBC01000020.1 coordinate 14,747, forward strand.
GGGTCCGTTGCCCGGCGTGAACATGCCCTTCATTCTAGCCCCACGAGCCGGAGGAGGGCCTTGACCTCCTCCTCGGAAAGCCTCCGCCACTTCCCGGGGGGGAGGTCCCCGAGGCGGACGGGCCCCACCTGGAGCCTCAGGAGGCGCCGCACCGGGTAGCCCACCGCCTTAAGCATCCGCCGCACCTCCCGCTTCCTGCCCTCTGCCAGGGTGAGGAGGGCCCCCCCGGGCACGGGGCGGCAGGCGAGGGCCCGGGCGGGGCCGTCCTCGAGGTCCACGCCCAAAAGGAGCCTCCTGCACACCTCCTTGGGCAGCGTCCCCCCCTCGGTCCAGACCCGGTAGACCTTCCGCACCCCGAAGCGGGGGTGGGTGAGGCGGTGGGTGAGGTCGCCGTCGTTGGTGAGGAGGAGGAGGCCCTCGGAGTCTTGGTCCAGGCGGCCTATGGGGTGGAGGCCGGGGATCTTGGGGAGGAGGTCAAAGACGGTGCGCCGGGCGTGGGGGTCGCGGCGGGTGGTGGTGTACCCCTTGGGCTTGTTTAGGGCGAGGACCACCCGCTCTTGGGGGGGTTCCACCCGCTTCCCGTCCACCTCCACGAGGTCCCCAGGCCCCACCTTCTGGCCGAGGACCGCCACCTCCCCGTTCACCCGCACCCGCCCCTGGCGGATGAGGTCTTCCGCCTTGCGCCGGCTCGCCACCCCGGCCCGGGCGAGGAAGGCCTGGAGGCGAAAGGGCTTCATGGGAAGCGGGGAGGGCGCTTCTCCTTGAGGGCCCTTAGGCCCTCCTCCAGCTCCTCCCCGGAGAACCCCAGGAACTCCAGGGCCAAGGAGAGCTCAAAGTGGGGGAGGAAGCTCCGGTACCAGTGGTTTAGGGCGTGCTTGGTGTGGTGGAGGGCCTCCTTGGGGCCTTGGGCGAGCCTTTCCGCCACCTCCAGGGCCTTCTCGTAGACCCTTTCGTCCTCCACCGCCAAGGCCACGAGGCCCAGGCGCTCCGCCTCCTCCCCCGTGAGGGGCTCGTTCAGGAGGAGGTGGTACTTGGCCTTGGCCATGCCCACCATGAGGGGCCAGAGGAGGACGGCGTGGTCCCCCGCCGCCACCCCGAGGCGGAGGTGGCCGTCAAGAAGCCTCGCCCCCTTCCCCACCACGGCGATGTCGGCGGCGAGGGCCAGGGCGAGCCCCGCCCCCACCGCCACCCCCTCCACCGCCGCCACCACGGGCCTCGGGAAGTTGAGGGGCCCGAGCACCAGGTCGCGGGCCTCCCAGAAGACCCGGAGGAGGGCCTCGCGGGAGGCCCGCATCTCCTCAATGAGGCCGAAGGAGCCCCCGGCGGAGAAGACCCCGCCTTCCCCCCGTAGGAGGACGGCCCTCAGGCCCTCCACCGCCTCGAGGTCCCGCCACACCCGGGCGAGCTCCCGGTGGGCGGCGGGCCCCAGGGCGTTAAGCCTTTCCCCCCGCAGGGTGAGCTCCAGCACCCCGGGCCGGGGCCAGGCGAAGCCGAGGCTAGGGTACCGCTCTTGTAGGTCCACCCTCCCATTCTAGGGCGGTGATACAATCCCCTAGGCATGGCCCTCTTCGCGGTGGACAAGCCCCTCCACCTCACCTCCCACGACGTGGTGGAGGAGGCGAGGAAGCGCCTTGCCACCCGCCGGGTGGGGCACACGGGCACCCTGGACCCCTTGGCCACCGGGCTTCTCCTCCTGGTCTCCGAGGAGACCACCAAGCTCGTCCCCTTCCTCTCGGGGGAGGACAAGGAGTACATCGCCTGGGTCTCCTTCGGGGCCACCACGCCCACCCTGGACGCGGAGGGGCCCATCAGCGAGGAGGCCCCGGTGCGGTTTGACCGCCGGGAGCTGGAGGCCGCCTTGGCCTCCTTCCTCCAGGTCAAGGAGCAGGTGCCCCCCCTTTACTCCGCCATCAAGGTGGGGGGGAAGCGGGCCTACGAGGCGGCCCGGGAGGGAAAGCCCCTGGAGCTTGGCCCAAGGCCCGTGCGGTACCTCGAGGTGGAGCTCCTGGCCCTGGACCCCGAGCCCCTGCCCCATCCCCTGGCCCCCTCGGCCAAAGGGTGGCGCCTGGCGGAGAAGGGGGGGAGGAAGGTGGAGCTTCCCAAGCCCCTGGGGCCCTACCCCACCGCCGTGGTGCGCCTCGTGGTGGGGCCGGGCACCTACGTGCGGGCCTTCGCCCGGGACCTCGGGGAAAAGCTCAGGACCAAGGCCTTCCTCTCGGGGCTCGTGCGCACCCGCATCGGCAAGATCGGCCTGGAGCGGGCGGTGAGCCTTAAGGAGCTTGCCCCCGACAAGGCCATCCCCGAGGTGGACGCCCTCTCCTTCCCCGTGGTGGAGCTTTCCCACACCGAGGCCAGGCGTGTCCTGGAGGGCATTCCCCTTCCCATCCCCGCCCTGGGCTACGTGACCTTGGTGGACTCCCGCAGGCGGCTTTTAGCCATCGCCGAGGGGGACGGCTTCAAACTCAAGATCAAGCGCGTCTTCGTGAAGGAGGTCTAGGTATGGTGATCGGCGTACCCAAGGAGATCAAGACCATGGAGAACCGCGTGGCCCTCACCCCCGGGGGGGCGGAGAGCCTGGTGCGGCGGGGGCACACCGTCTTGGTGGAGCGGGGGGCGGGGCTAGGCTCCGGCCTCACCGACGCCGAGTACGAGCGGGCCGGGGCCCAGCTCGTGGGCCGGGAGGAGGCCTGGGGGGCGGAGATGGTGGTGAAGGTGAAGGAGCCCCTGCCCGAGGAGTACCCCTTCCTGCGGGAGGGGCTCATCCTCTTCACCTACCTGCACCTGGCCGCGGACCGCGCCCTCACCGAGGCCATGCTCCAAAGCGGGGTCACGGGCATCGCCTACGAGACGGTCCAGCTTCCCGACGGCTCCTTGCCCCTCCTCGTCCCCATGAGCGAGGTGGCGGGGCGCATGGCCCCCCAGGTGGGGGCCCAGTTCCTGGAGAAGCCCAAGGGGGGACGGGGGGTCCTCCTCGGGGGGGTGCCGGGGGTGGCCCCGGCCAGCGTGGTGATCCTGGGCGGCGGGACCGTGGGCACCAACGCCGCCAAGATCGCCCTGGGGATGGGGGCCCAGGTGACCATCCTGGACGTGAACCACAAGCGGCTCCAGTACCTGGACGACGTCTTCGGCGGGCGGGTGGTGACCCTCACCGCCACCGAGGCCAACATCAAGAAGAGCGTCCAGCACGCCGACCTCCTCATCGGGGCGGTGCTCGTCCCCGGGGCCAAGGCCCCCAAGCTCGTCACCCGGGACATGCTCCCCACCATGAAGGAGGGTTCGGTCATCGTGGACGTGGCCGTGGACCAGGGGGGGTGCGTGGAGACCATCCGCCCCACCACCCACGCCGAGCCCACCTACGTGGTGGACGGGGTGGTCCACTACGGGGTGGCCAACATGCCGGGGGCGGTGCCCAGGACCAGCACCTTCGCCCTCACCAACCAGACCCTGCCCTACGTGCTGAAGCTCGCGGAGAAGGGCCTCGAGGCCCTCCTGGAGGACGAGCCCCTTCGGAAGGGCCTCAACACCCACAAAGGCCTCCTCACCCACCCCGGGGTGGCCGAGGCCTTCGGCCTCCCCTACACGCCTCCGGAGGAGGCCCTGAGGAGGTAGGATGCAAGGCCGCGTGACCCTCACCGAAAGCGCCCTCGCCTCCCTCCTGGCCCTGGCGGCCCACGAGGTGCCCGGGGTGGTGGGGATGGCCCCCGCCGGGCTCAAGGACCAGGTGGTGCGGATCCTCGGGCGGCAGGAGGCGAGCGAAGGGGTCTTAGTCCGCCCGGACCCCCAGGCCCCGGGGAAGTACCAGGCGGACTTTTACGTGGTGGTGGCCCCGGGGGTGCGCATCCCCACGGTGGTGGAGTCCTTGGCGGAGCGGGTGGCCTTCGCCGCCCAGAGGCTCGCCGGGGTGGAGCTTTCCCAGGTGCGGGTCCATGTGGTGGGGGTGGGGCGTGGCTAGCTGGACCCCCGAGGCCCTGGCGGAGGCCTTCCGTTACGCCACGGACTGGTTTGGGGTCTACGTGGAGGAGCTCAACGCCCTCAACGTCTACCCCGTGCCCGACGGGGACACGGGGACCAACATGCACCTCACCCTCCAGTCCGCCCGGCGCGAGCTGGACCTCGCCGACACCTCCAAGATGGCCGAGGTGGCCCGGGCCATCGCCTACGGGTCCCTCCTCGGGGCCCGGGGGAACAGCGGGGTCATCCTCTCCCAGATCCTCAAGGGCTTCAGCGAGGCCATCCGGAGAAGGGAGGTCCTGGACGCCGAGGCCCTGGCCGAGGCCCTGCGCCAGGGGGCGCAGGCGGGTTACCGGGCGGTGATGCGCCCCGTGGAGGGGACCATTCTCACCGTGGCCAAGGCGGCGGGGGAGGGGGCTAGGGGGGAGACCCTGGAAGTGGTTTTGGAAAGCGCCCTCGAGGCCGCCCGCCAAGCCCTGGAAAAGACCCCCGAGCTCCTGCCCGTCCTCAAGCAGGCGGGGGTGGTGGACGCGGGCGGGGCGGGGTACGTGCGGTTTCTGGAGGGCCTGCGGGGCTACGCCCTAAGGCTTCCCCTCCCTGAGCCCCCAAAGGTGGAGCGCTACGCCCAGACCGCCTTCGCCACGGAGGAGTTCGGCTACTGCACGGAGTTCCTCATGGAGGGGGTGGAGGTGCCCATAGAGAAGATCCGCGAGGCCGTGGCCCCCTTCGGGGACTCGCTCCTCGTGGTGGGGGCCGAGGGGTACGTGAAGGGGCATATCCACACGAACGACCCCGACGGCCTCCTCGCCACCGTAGCCCGCTTCGGGCGCATGGTGCGCACCAAGGTGGAGGACATGGCCGAGCAGCACACGGAGATCCTGGCCATGGCGGGGCTTTTGGAGGAGGCCCCGCCCCCCACGGGCCTGGTGGCCGTGGCCCCGGGGCACGGGGTGGCCCGGGTCTTCCGGAGCCTGGGGGCGCGGGTGGTGGCCGGGGGGCAGACGCAAAACCCCAGCGTGGAGGACCTCCTCGCCGCCATCAGGAGCGTGCCAAGCCCCAAGGTGATCCTCCTCCCCAACAACCCCAACGTCCTCCTGGCGGCGGAGCAGGCGGCGGCTTTGGCCAAGGAGGCGGGGAAGGAGGTCCACGTGCTCAAGACCCGCACCCTGGGCCAGGGCCTGGCGGCGGCGGTGCGCTACACCCCGGAGGCCCTTCCCGAGGAGCTCCTTCCCGAGATGGAGGAGGCCATGAAGGGGGCGGTGACCCTCGAGGTCACCTGGGCGAGCCGCGACGCCGAGCTGGACGGCCTAAAGGTCCTGAAGGACAAGCCCATCGGCCTCCTGGACGGGAAGCTGGTCCTGGTGGGGGAGACCCCCGAGGAGGTCCTGGAAGGCCTTATTCGCCTGGCCCAGGAGGGCAAGGAGGTCCTCACCCTCTTCCTCGGGCCCAACACCCCTCCGGAAAAGGCCCAGGAGGTGGCGCAGAAGTTCCCCGAGCTCGCGGTGGAGATCCTCCCCGGCGGGCCCGACCTCTACGCCTATCTGGGCGTGCTGGAGTAGCTAAAGAAAACCCCAACCTCGCCCCGGCCTTCCCTCGGGTATCCTGGGGGAAAGGAGCGGGTCATGTGGCGGATTCTTGTCCTCCTCGCATCTTTGCTTGCGGCCTGCAACCTCTCGGTGGGCCCCGTGGCGGGGGACCTCCCGGTGGGGGGAAGCCGGGTGGCCACCCTGCCCCCGGCCCAGGAGGCCTCCGGCGGAAGCCTGCGCCCGGGGGTGGCCGTCTTTCGCCTTCCCCTCGCCCAGGACGGGGCCGTGGAGGTGGCGGCGGTTTCGGCCAGGCTAGAGCTCAGCGCCCGGCTCCGCCTGGTCCTTCTGGACGAGCGGGGCGTGGTCCAGGCGGTGAGCGTGGCCCGGAACTGGTTCGGGGCCTACCCCGAGGTGGCCCCCTTGGGCCTAAAGCCCCAGGGGCTCACCTCTGACCCCGGGGTGCGCCTCAACCTCAAGGGGCAGGCGGGCCAGACCTTCTATCTCCGGGTGGAAAACTACGCCCTGGCCGAGGACCAGGTGGGCCTCTACGCCAGGGGCTTTACCCCCAACCCTGCGGGCCAGGGCGAGGCCTTCTCTGGCACCCGGGTGGGGGCGGTGGAGTTCATCGGGGAGTTTGACCGGTACAACGTGGCCTCGGCCACGGGCTACCTGCGCCTTAGCTACGTAGGCCCCCTGGACCTGGTGGCCCTCCTCTACAACGGGCCTGGCGACCCCTATCCCAGGACCCTGGATCCGGTGCAAAACTGCGCCCCCGTCTCCCCGGCCACCCTCCTGGTGGTGCGGGACCGGGGCCTGGCCCGGGCGGGGTTTGACGAGGAGGGAAGCGGCCGGTACCGCTTGGAGCTTTCCGGCACCCCGTGCCCCTAGCCCCCCTTTGAGCGGAATGAAGGAAAGCTAAAGGGTTTTATCCTTTTTCTCATCCACCCCCGCCCCAAAAGCTCCCTTGGCGGCGGGGGTTTTAAGAGCACAAAACCATTCCAATATGGCAGGATAGCCCTCCCATGAGGAAGGAGCCTCATGGTTCTCAGGTTCCTCCCGCCCATTTGGGCATACTCGGGTTCGCTATGCGGATTTGGTGGTTGCCCCTCCTCTTCGCCCTCGCCCTTGCGGGGGCCTTCGCCCAGAAGAGCATGGTCCTCGAGGCCACCGCCTACACCTCCAGCGTGCGGGAGACCGACAGCACCCCCTTCGTCACCGCCACGGGGATGCGCACCCGCCTGGGGGTGATCGCGGTGAGCCCGGACCTCCTCAAGGTCCTCCCCTACGGGACCAAGGTGCGCCTGGTGGACCTGGGTTCGGTCTACGGCCGGGGCCGGGGGCAGTTTGACGCCCTCTTCGCCGGACGCCTTTTCGTGGTGGCCGACGTGATGCACCCCAGGATGCGGGAGAAGGTGGACGTGTGGCTCCCGGACCGGGCCACCGCCTTGCGCTTTGGCCGCCGCTTGGTGCGCCTGGAGGTGGTGGAGTACCCCAGGCGCTAGACCCCGTATCCTAAAGGGCGTGCGCTTCGCCCTCTTTCTGGCCCTGGCCCACCTGAGGCGCCGACCCCTGCAGACCGCCCTGGCCCTGGGCGGGGTGGGGGTGGGGGTGGCGGTCCTCCTGGCGGCCCTCTCCTTGGCCAACGGCTTCACCCATGGCCTGGTGCGGGCCACCCTGAAGGCCTACCCCCATTTGGTCCTCTTCCGCCTGGGGGAGGGGCTTCCGCCTCTACCCCCCCACCCCGAGGTGGAGGCCAGCGCCCCCTTCGCCGCCACCAAGGCCCTCCTGGTGCGCCCGGCCGAGGGGGCCAGGGGCCCCGGGGTGGACTTCGCCACCCTGGTGGGCCTGGGGGAGGGAGGGGAGGCCCTTTACCCGGAGCTCGGCCTGAGGCTCAAGCCGGGGGGGATCTACCTGGGGGCGGCCCTGGCCCAGTCCCTGGGCGTCTTCCCGGGGGAGGACCTCACCGCCCTTTCCGCCACCCAGGAGCGGGTCCGGCTTAGGGTGCTGGGCTCCTTCCGCACGGGGAACTACCTCCTGGACTCGGGGTACGCCTTCGTGGACCTGGCCTCGGTGGAAAGGCTTTCCGGGGCGAAGGCCCAGGGGTACCAGGTGCGCCTCAAGGACCCCTTCCGGGCCAAGGAGGTGGGCGAGGCCCTGGCGGGCACCCGCTTTTTCCCCCAGGCCTGGCAGGACACCCAGCGCACCCTCCTGGAGCAGCTTGCTCTGCAGAAGCGGGTCCTTGGGGTCCTCATCTTCCTGATCGTGGCCGTGGCCGCCCTGGGGGTGGCCAACCTGTTGGTGCTGAAGGTGGTGGAGAAGGTCCCGGAGATCGCCCTCCTTCGGGCCATGGGCGCCTCGAGGCTCGCCGTGGGGATGGTCTTCGCCTGGGAAGGGGCCCTCTTGGGCCTAGGGGGGGTGGCCCTGGGCAACCTCTTGGGCTACCTCCTCTGCCTCTACCTCTCCTGGCGCCCCGTGGCCTTGCCGGGGGAGCTCTACTTCCTCACCCACCTCCCCGTGGAGATGCGGGGGGAGGACTTCCTGCAGGTGAGCGGGGCGAGCCTCCTCGCCACCTTCCTCTCGGCCCTCCTCCCCGCCCTCCGGGCCTTGCGGGTCCAGCCCGGGGTGGTCCTCCGCTGAGGAGGGCTTGTGCCACCCCATGCTGGCTTGCGCCAGAGCGGGGTACTTAAGTACCCCACCGCGGCTTTCGCCGCGGTGGGGGCCCCAAAAGGACCTTCCCAAGCCTTATTTCGGGCAACCCGTGTTGCGAAATCAACGTGCAGCTACGTAGCCGGGCGGAGGAAACGGGAAGAAAGGGTGTTACCCCCCTGGCCGGGGTGCCCGGTCACCTGAGGGCGTGGGTTTAGGGACATTTGTCCCTTGCCTCTTGGGGTAGTGTACCCGTGTAACGGCCTTGCTAAAGGGTAAGGGCGGGGACCACCGGTTCGCTTATGGAATCCGCGTAACCCTTGATTGACCCAGCCGGGCGCGCTCCCGTAGCCTTGCCCCTTAAGACCGGAGGCGGCATGCGGCGGAGAAACCGTTGGGTCAAGACCCTCTTCTGGGGTTCCGTGCTCGGGGTGTTCGTCCTCCTCGGCGTGGTCTTCTCCGGGGTGGCGGTGGGGGCCTTTGAGCAGCGCACCCTGCCCGTGGAGCAGCCCGTGCCCTTCAGCCACGCCTTCCACGCGGGGGGCCTAGGCCTTTCCTGCCGCTACTGCCACTCGGCGGTGGAGCACGCCCCCTACGCCGGGCTTCCCCCCACGGAGACCTGCATGACCTGCCACACCTTCATCAAGCCGGATAGCCCCAACCTGGCCCTGGTGCGCAGGAGCTGGGAGACGGGGGAGCCCATTCCCTGGAACCGGGTCATTAACCTTCCCGACTTCGTCTACTTCCACCACGCCGCCCACGTGGCCAAGGGGGTGGGCTGCGCCGAGTGCCACGGCCGGGTGGACCAGATGGCCGTGGTCTACCAGCCCCAGGCCTTCACCATGAAGTTCTGCCTCTCCTGCCACCGGAACCCCGAGGCCCACCTGCGCCCCAGGGAGCAGGTCATGAACATGGCCTACGCCCCGGACCCGGCGCTGGGCGAGAAGCTTAGGGCGCTTTATCAGGTGCGTTCCGCCGAGGCCTTGACCAGCTGCAACACCTGCCACCGTTAGGGGGAAGCATGGAGACGCGACGTGGTTTTGAGGACGCCCTGGAGAAGGAGCTTTTCCGGGAGGAGTTTCCTTTTGGCCCCGTGAGCCGCCGGGGCTTCCTCGCCCTTGGGCTTTTGTCCCTGGCGGCCTGCACCCCTGTGGTGCGGCGGAAGGGCGTTCCTTACGTGCGCCAGCCGGAGTGGGTGGTGGAGGGGGGCCGGGCGGAGTTCGTCACCGCCATCCCCCACGCGGGCTTCGCCGAGGCGGTGCGGGTCAAGGTCTACCAGGAGCGCCCCCTTTTCCTGGCGCCCTTGGGGGAGGCCATGAGCCCGTACCCCCTGGCGGGGCTTTACAGCTTCTACGACCCCGCCCGCAAGGGCAAGGCCCCAGACTGGGAGGGCTTTTACGCCGCCTGGCGGAAGGCCTTGGGGGAAGGGGAGACCCTCCTCGTCCTCCCCCGCACCACCTCGCCCCGCCTCGAGGCCCTCCTCCAGCGGGCCCAGGCCCGCTACCCCAACCTCCGGGTGGCCCGGTTTGAGGCCTGGAGCCTGGAGAACGTCTACCGGGGGGCGGAACTCGCCTTCGGCCAGAGGGCCTGGCCCGTCTACGCCCCGGAGAAGGCGGAGACGGTCCTCCTCCTGGACGTGGACCTCCACGAGCACCCCGCGGGCTACGCCTGGTGGGCCGCCCTAAGCGGAAGGCGCCTTCCCCCCATGAACCGCATCTACGCCGTGGAAAGCGGGGCGGGGCTCCTTGGCGCCATGGCCGACCACCGCCTGGCCCTAAAGCCCAGCGCCCTCGAGGCCTTCCTCCTGGACCTGGCGAAGGCCCTCGGGGTCCTCCCGGGAAGCCCCGCCTCGGACCACGGGGGCTTCCTCCCCGCCCTGGTGGAGGACCTCGGGCGTGGAGGGCTTCTCCTCCCCGGGGTCCACCTCACCCCCGCGGCCCAGGCCCTGGCCATGGCGGTGAACGCGAGGCTTGGGGCCCCCGTGGCCTACGTGCCGCCCCCCGAGGCCGAGCCCGCCACCCCCCGGGCCTTCCTCGAGGCGGAAGAGGCTTCCCGCCTCGTCTGGGCGGCGGAAGGCCCCCTCCCTAGCCTCCAGGGCAAGGCCTTCGCCGCGGCGCTTTCCCTCTACCCGAAGGAGGCCCCCTATAGCCTCCCCCTGGCCCACCCCCTGGAGGCGGCAAGCCCTGCCCGGGACGCCTGGGGCCGCCTCTGGCCCGCCCAGGCCCTGGTCCAGCCCCTCTACGGCGGGAAGGGCCTGGAGGAGGTGCTGGCGGGGCTTCTTGGGGAGGAACTTCCCGCCCTCTCCCCGGAGGAGAAGCGGGCCCTGGCCGAGGGCCGCCCCCTGGAGGAGGCCAGGCCCTTGGCCTTGGAGCCCCTCCCCGGCCTGGAGGGCCGCCTCCCCCCCTTGCGGCGGGAGGCCCCCCTGGAGCTCACCCTCCGCCCCGACGCGAGCCTTTTTGACGGCCGCCACCGGCAAAACCCCTACCTCCAGGAGCTCCCCCGTCCCCTAAGCCGCCTGGTCTGGGACGGGGCCCTCCTCGCCGGGGAGGAGGAGGCTGAGAAGCTCGGGCTCCTTCAGGAGGTCCGCGCCCGGGAGCGGCGCGCCGACCCCAGGAGGCCCCTCCTCCGGGTGCGGGCTGGGGGGCGGGAGGCCCTTCTTCCCCTCTGGCCCCTCCCCCTCCTTCCCGAGGGGAGCTTGGTGGCCCCCCTCGCCCACTTCTTCCACCCCGAGGGGACGGTCTTCGCCGCGGAGGTCCTCCCCACGGGCCGGGACTACCCCCTCATCTCCACCCAGTACCACGGCGAGTTGGGCGAGGTGGAGGCGGTGAAGGTCCTCACCGAGGAGGAGGCGCGAAAAGCCGAGCCTAAGGAGGAAAAGCGCGTCTCCTTCTACCCTCCCTGGCCCCAGGGGGAGCACGCCTGGGCCATGACCGTGGACCTAAGCCGCTGCGTGGGCTGTGGGCTTTGCGTCCTCGCCTGCCAGGTGGAGAACAACATCCCCGTGGTGGGGAAGGAGGAGGTGGGGAAGGGCCGGGAGATGCACTGGATCCGCCTGGACCGCTACTTCGCCGAGGAGGGCGTCTTCCACCAGCCCGTGATGTGCCAGCACTGCGAGAAGGCCCCCTGCGAGGCGGTCTGCCCCGTGGCGGCCACGGAGCACTCCTCCGAGGGGCTCAACCTCATGGTCTACAACCGCTGCGTGGGCACCAAGTACTGCTCCGCCAACTGCCCCTACAAGGCGCGGCGCTTCAACTTCTTCCCCTACACCGAGGCCTTCCTAGGCCAAGGGGACCCCAGGCGGGCCAAGGAAAGCCCCCTCGCCCTCCTCATGAACCCCGAGGTCACGGTGCGAAGCCGGGGCGTCATGGAGAAGTGCACCTACTGCGTGCAGCGGATTGAGCTCACCCGGGCCGAGGCCGCCAAGGAGGGGCGGGGGATCCGCACCGGGGAGGTGGTGACCGCCTGCCAGGAGGTCTGCCCCGGGAAGGCCATCCACTTTGGGGACCTCCTGGACCCCGAGGACCCCATCCAGGCCTACCGGAAGGAGGGGCGGCACTACGTCCTCCTGGAGGAGGCCAACACCTGGCCCCGCACCACCTACCTCGCCCACCTCAAAAACCCCAACCCCCGCCTAAGGAAGGAGGAGGCCCATGGCTGAGAGGCACCCCGACCACGACCTGATCCAGGGGGAGTGGACGGAAAAGACCCTGGTGGAAAAGCTCCTGGAGCCCGTGGAGAAGCCCCCGCCCAGGCCCTGGAAGGTGGTCTTGGCGGTGGGCTTCGCCCTGACCCTGGCCTGGCTCTACGCCATCTTCGTCACCTTCGTCAAGGGCCTCGGCGCCTGGGGGATCAACCAGCCCGTCCTCTGGGGGTTTGACATCGTCCACTTCGTCTGGTGGATCGGCATCGGCCACGCGGGAACCCTCATCAGCGCCATCCTGGTCCTCATGCGCCAGAACTGGCGGGACTCCCTGAACCGGGTCACGGAGGCCATGACCCTCTTCGCGGTGCTGGCAGCGGCCACCTACCCCCTCATCCACATGGGCCGGCCCCAGCATTTCTACTGGGTGATGCCCTACCCCACCCACATGGCCCTCTGGCCCCAGTACAAAAGCCCCCTCTCCTGGGACGTGCTGGCCATCATGACCTACCTCACCATCTCCACCCTCTTCCTCTACCTGGGGCTCATCCCCGACCTGGCCCTCCTCAGGGAGAGGAGCACCGGCTGGCGGAGGAAGCTTTACGGCTGGCTTTCCTTAGGCTGGACCGGGAACGCCGTCCACTGGCAGCGCTACCGGGCGGTGTACGTGCTCCTCGCGGGCCTGGCCACCCCCGTGGTCATCTCCGTGCACTCCGTGGTGAGCATGGACTTCGCCTACGGCCTGGTGCCGGGCTGGCACCTCACGGTCTTCCCCCCCTTCTTCGCCGCCGGGGCCATCTACTCGGGTTTCGCCATGGCCCTCACCCTGATCATCCCCCTGAGGCGGTGGTACCGCCTCGAGGGGGTCATCACGGAAAGGCACCTGGACTGGATGGCCAAGGTGACCCTGGCCAGCGGCCTCGGGGTGGCCTACATCTACCTCTTGGAGATCTTCATCGCCTGGTACGCGGGGGAGCCTGCGGAGTGGGCTCAGCAGCTTTGGCGCATGACCGGGCCCTACGCCCCTTACTACTGGGCCATGATGCTCATCAACGTGGTCCTCCTCCAGACCCTCTGGTTTCCCCGCTTCCGCAAAAACCTCGCCTGGCTCTTCGTCTTCTCCCTCCTGGCCAACGTGGGCATGTGGCTTGAGCGCTTCGTCATCGTGGTCATCAGCCTCTCCCACGACTTCCTCCCCGGGAACTTCCACCTCTACCACCCCACCTGGGTGGACTGGACCCTCTTCCTGGGCACCATCGGCTTCTTCCTCTTCGGCCTTGCGGTCTTCATCCGCCTCTTCCCTCCCATCGCCGTGGCCGAGATGGTGCACCTCTTCCACAAGCTGAGGAGGCACTAGGAGGGCGGGATGCTCTACGGACTCATGGCCTACTTTGACGCGCCGGAGAAGCTCTTGCGGGCGCTAAAGGTCTTGCGGGAAAGAGGTTACCGCCGCCTCGAGGCCCTCACCCCGAACCCGGTGGAGGGCGTTGAGGAGGTCCTGGGCGGGGACGGGCGCATCCCCTGGGTGGCCTTCGGCCTTGGGGTTTTGGGCGTGGGCCTGGGGCTTTTCCTCCAGGTCTACACCACCTTGGACTATCCCCACAACGCCGGGGGCAAGCCCCTTTTGGGCTGGCCCGCCTTCATCCCCGTGACCTTTGAGCTCACCATCCTCACCATCACCGTGGGGATTTTCCTCTTCCTCCTTTACATAAACGGCCTCCCCTTGGCGGCCCACCCCGCGGTGAAGGCCAAGGAGTATGTGCGGGTCCTTCTGGACGAGTACGGGGTTTTCGTCTACGCCACGGACCCCCGCTTTGACCTAGAGGGCACCAAGGCCCTTCTTCGGGAGCTGGGGGCGGAGGTGGAGGAGGTGCGGCGTGACTAGGCTCTGGCTTCTTCTGCTTCCCCTCCTCGCCGCCTGCGGTTGGATGTGGGACCAGCCCAAGGTCAAGACCTTCCGAGAGGCCCCCTTGAAGGTGGAGACCTCCCCCGAAAGGGTGCGCTTCGGGGAGAACCTGAACCCCGAGGTGCGCCTAGGCCTCAAGCCCGAGGGGGGCTTCGCGGAAAACCCCTTCGCTTTCACTGGGGACGACCTCCTCCGGGGGAAGGCGCTTTTCCAAAGCTTCTGCGCCGTCTGCCATGGGGTAAGGGGGGAAGGGGACGGGAGGGTCATCCCCTTAGGGATGCCGAAGCCTCGCTCCTTCCACGACCCCGCGGTGCGGGGCCAGCCCGAGGGCTACTTCTACTTCGCCGCCACCAACGGCTTCGGCCGCATGCTCTCCTACAAGAGCCGCATCCCCGAGAGGGAGCGCTGGCTCATCGCCCATTACGTCAAGCGGTGCCTCCTCCTGGAGGCCTGCCCCAAGGAGGTGGGGAATGCAGAGGTCTATTGAGGCCAACCGCTCGGGGTCTTGGTTCCTGGGCTTGGCGCTTTACGCCCTGGCCTTTCTCTTCGGAGCCCCTGCCGCCTACTTCCCCTTCGCCTTCTTCCTCCTCCTCTCCTTGGGGGCCCTCCTCGTCCTCCTCCTGCACAACGCCCTCCAAAGCCGCTGGGGGGTGCCTTTGGAGCCCTACCTCTACCCCTTGGCCCGGCTCCTTCCCCTCATGGGCCTTTTGGGCCTCCCCTTCTTCCTCTTCCTCCCGGAGCTTTTCCCCTGGGCGAGGCCCGAGGCCCGCCTGGACCCCATTTTGGCCCACCGGGCCCCCTACCTGAACGCCCCCTTCATGCTTTTGCGCTACGTCCTCTTCTTCGCCCTCTTCGCCTTCGTCCTCGCCAGGCTCCGCCCCGGGGAGCACCGGGCGGAGGTGGGGGCCTGGGGGCTTCCCCTGGTCTTCGTGGCCGGCACCTTCCTCTCCTTTGACCTCTTCATGGGCCTCGAGGCCCACTTCTACTCCGCCTCCTTCGGGGCCATCCTCCTCCTCTCCGCCGCCCTCCTGGCCCTCGCCGCGGCCGTGGCCCTGGCTTCCCGGAAGGGCACGGCCGCCCTCCTCGGCCAGGCCCAGAACCACACCAACCTCCTCCTCGCCCTTTCCATCATCTGGATTTACGTGGAGGCCACCACCCTCATCATCGTCTGGGGTGGGGACCTGCCCCACGAGGTGGAGTTTTACGTAAAACGCCTCCATGGTCCCTGGGACGGGGTGGCCGCCTTTTGGGTGGTGGGAGGGTTCTTCCTCCCCTTCCTCTACCTCCTCACCAACCTGCCCAAGCGGGAGGCCCGCTACCTCCTCCCCGCCGCCCTTTGGGTGGCCTTCTTCCGCCTGGTGCACCTCGCCTGGTACCTGCTTCCCGCCTTGGGGCGGGGCGTGGGGGTGGGGGAGGTCCTGGGCTTCTTGGGGCTTGGGCTTGTATTCCTCCTGCGCCTGCGCCAGGCCTAAAGGCCCCAAAGGGCCTGCCTGCGGCTTGGGGGCGGCCCGGAGGGGGGAGGGGCATTTGCACCTACCTTCACGAGTTGGGGAGGGGGAAACTCAACTTAGGGGTACGAGGTACCGGTACCCGAGGAGGTAGGAGATGGCGACGAAGGTTTTGGTCCTGGGAGGCGGTTCGGGCGGCCTGGTGGCGGCCAACAAGGTGAAGCGGCTCTTGGGCAAGGAGGTGGAGGTCACCCTGGTGGACAGGAACACCCACCACGAGTTCATGCCCGCCTATCCCTGGGTGGCCTTCGGCATGCGGGAGCCCGAGGACATCCGCCGCCCTCTGGCCAACCTGGAGAAGCGGGGCATCCAGTACCTGCAGGCCACGGTGGAGGCCCTGGACCCGGCCCACAACAAGGTGAAGACCACCGCCGGGGAGCTCGCCTACGACTACCTCATCGTTTCCTTGGGGGCGGAGGCCATGCCCTCCCCGGCCCCAGACGGCCACGCCCCCTGGAGCCTGGCGGGGGCTTTACGGCTCCGCGAGGCCCTGAAGGCGTTTAAGGGCGGCAAGGTGGTGGTGGGGGTCTCCTCCCCCTACTACCCCTGCCCCCCGGCGCCCTACGAGGTGGCGGGCCAGGTGGAGTTCGCCCTCAAGGTCAAGGGGGTGCGGGGAAAGAGCACCGTGGAGGTCTTCCACCTGAACCCCGCGCCCCTTGCGGGCATGGGGCCGGTGATCTCGGGGAAGGTCTTGGAGATCCTCAAGTCCAAGGGCATCGCCTTCCACGGGGAGTTTGAGCCCGTGGCCTTTGAGGGAGGCCGGGTCAAGGCCAAGGACGGCCGGGAGCTTTCCTACGACCTCCTCATCCTGGTGCCCCCCTTCGCCCCCAACCGGGTGGTGCGGGAAAGCCCCCTCGCCGGGCCCCAGGGCTTCCCCGAGGTGGACCGCATGACCTTCCGCTCCACCAAGTTCCCCAACGTCTTCGTCATCGGGGACACGGTGAACCCCGCCCTCATGCTTCCCCCGGCCGGGGTGGTGGCCCACTTCCAGGGGGAGTACGTGGCCGGGGTGATCGCCTCCGACCTCAAGGGGGCCTACATCGGCGAGCCCTTCAACCCCGTGGCCATGTGCATCATGGACTTCGGCGACAACGCCCTCCTGCCCCAGTGCGCCTTTGACCGGGTGCTCGCGGGGACGGGGATGCCCTCCTGCGGGGTCATGGCCGTGGGCAAGTGGGTGCGGGTGACCAAGATGCTCTTTGAAGGCTTCTGGTTCGCCACGCTGATTGAGTAGGAGGCGGCCATGGAGAAGACCTTGACGGTGGAAGAACGCCTAGACCGCATTGAGGAGGTCCTGGAAAAAAGCGGCCTCGCCCTCCTCGCCCGGATGGAGGTGGGGGAGACCCTTGCCGAGAACCTGGGCCTCCTCATGGACCCCAAGAACCTCCAGCTCGTCTCCCTCCTGGCCCGCTTCCTGGACCAGGTGGAGGCCCTGGAGAAGCTGGCCGAGACCCTGGAGAAGCTGGACAAGTCCGGGGCCCTCGCCTTCCTCGGGCACCTCTCGGAGAACTTCGGGGAGGGCCTGGGGATGCTCATGGAGCCCCAGCTCCTCCGCCTCGTCTCCCACGGGGCCAACGTCTTGGACCTCCTTTCCCGCATTGAGCCCGCCGCGGTGGGTATGATGGCGGGGGCCCTGCAAAAGGGCCTGGCGGAGACCTTCACCCCCGAGGTGATGCAAGACCCGCCCCGGGTGGGCCTCGCCGGACTCTTGAAGCAGCTTTCCGACCCCGAGGTGCAGAAGGCCCTGGGGGTACTCTTCCTCCTCCTTAAGGCCCTGGGCAAGGCCTTCGGCCACATGAGCGAGGAGCGGAAGGCCCTCGAGGCCATGATGGCCAAGATGATGCCCAAAAAGTAGCCCTTCCTCGGGGCCCCCACCGCAGCGAAAGCCGCGGTGGGGTGCTTAGGCCAGGGTCACCCGGTCCCGCCCCGTTTCCTTGGCCCGGAGGAGGGCGTAGTCGGCCTTGAGGATCCACTCCTCCAGGGTCTCCCTCCCTTCAGGCACCTCCCCCCCAGCGATCCCCGCGGAGAGGGTGAGGGGGTGGGGGATGGGTGGGATCCGCTCGGCCCGGAAGCGCTGGCGGATCCGCTCCACCGCCTCCTTGGCCGCCTCCCGCTCGGCGCCGAAGAGCACCAGGAGGAACTCCTCCCCCCCGTAGCGCACCGCCAGGTCCTCCTGGCGGACGCTGGCTTTAAGGATGCGCCCCAGGCGCCTCAGCACCTCGTCCCCCACGGGGTGGCCGTAGGTGTCGTTCACCCGCTTGAAGCGGTCTATGTCCAGCATGACCACGCTCGCCGGGGTCCCGTAGCGGCGGGCGAGGGCCAGGAGCTTGGGGAGCTCGGCCTCGAGGCCCCGCCGGTTCAGGAGGCCCGTGAGGGGGTCGGTGAAGGCCAGGGTGCCCCACTCCACCTGCTTCAGCACCTGCTTGAGGCGCTCCCCCAAGAGGGCGAGGAAGCTTCCCGGCACCTTCCCCTCAGGGGGGGCCTTGAGGTAGAGGTAGGCCGTCTCTCCCTGGAGGGGCACGGGGAGGGCGTGGGGGGTGCGCTCCCCCACCAGGCCCCGGCGGCTTAGCACCTCGAGCCCCACGGCCTCCGGCAGGAGGGTGTGGGCCGCCTCCAAGGCTTCCAAGAGCACTCCCTCGGGACTTAAGGTCTGGGTGATGCGGGGGGAAAGCCGGGCGAGCTTTTCCAGGAAGCGAGTCCAGCGCCCCTGGACCTCCGCCGCCCGCTGCCGGCGGAGGTGGAGGGCGTAGAGGAGCCCCAGGCTCCCCACAAGCCCCCCGTAGAGGGCCAAAAGGCGCACCCCCAAGGGGGTGGGGTCCTGGGTGAGGAGGGCGGGCATGAGGAAAAGCCCGCTTAAGGTCAGGGCCAGGGCGGGAAAGGAGGCCTCCTCCTCTTCCTCAGCCCCGGTCCCCAGGGCTAGGAAGAGGTAGCCCAGGGTCCAGAGGAGGTGCACGGGGTGCCCCGTGGGGTAGCCCGGCCCCGCCTCCAAAAAGGCGTAGGCCATGTCCGCCACCAGGAAGAGGAGAAGCCCGCTTCCCAGGAAGACCCTCCCCGGAAAGAGGCCCTCAAAAATCCCTTCCAGCTTCGGTAGAAGGAGGAGGAGCAAAAGGGCGTCCCAGGCGCTGTATACCCGGTCCACGCCCAACTGGGGCTCCAAGGCGGTGAGCAGGCCCAGCCCCCCCAGGGGCAGAAGGGCCAGGGTGAGGCGGGGAGGCCTCCCGGGAAGCCGGAGGATGCCCAGGGTGAGGAAGGGGTAGCCTAGGAAGTAGGGCACCTCCAGGTAAAGCCGCTCTGGAAGAAGCCCCAGGTCCTCCAGGCTCCAGAGGAAGTCCCCAAGGCCAAAGAGCACCAGGGCAAGCCCGAAGAGCCTTTCCTTCTTCAAGACCAGGTAGGCCCCGCCCGCCAGGGCCACCAGAGGGGTGAGGAAGCGCTCGCTCCAAGGGGCGGTGGGGGGGAATAGGGCCAGGAATAATAGGGCGAGAAGCCCGAGGGCATAAGGAACCACGAGCCCAGTTTAGCCCGAGGGCCTACCCCGGCGGGTGCATTTCCGCCAGGGCCTCGAGGGCCTCCCTCAGCACCTCAATCCCCTTGAGGAACTCCTCCACCTCCACGTGCTCGTAGGGGGTGTGGTCCAGGGTGGAGTCCCCGGGGCCGTAGGCCACCATGGGCACCTTCCAGTGGGGGGCGAGGACGTTCATGTCGCTCGTGCCGGTCTTCAGCTTGAAGACGGGCTTTCCCCCCGCCTTGCGGATCCCCCGGCGCAGGGCCCGGGTGAGGGGGGTGTCCTTAGGCCCCTGGTAGGGGACCTCCCGGCCGAAGAACTCCAGCTCAATGGTGGGGGGGGCGTAGGCGCTGAGGTGGCGGATGGCCTCCTCGGGAGGAAGCCTTGGGGGGAGGCGGAGGTCAAAGAACATCTCCGCCACCTGCTTGAGCTCCGCGGGGTGGACCTTGAAGTCGCGGAGGGTGTACTGCACCTGGTCAAAGGGCCGCTGGCCCACGTTCATGGCCTCGGCCCAGGCCTTGATGGCCACGAAGTAGCTGATGAGCTCCTCGGCGGCGTTGGGCTCGTGGTGGGCCGAGTGGAAGTGGTCCTTCTCCCGCCGGGCCTTCACCAGAAGCCTCCCCTTGTACCCCAGGGTGATCCCCTCCCAGCCCGAGGGCTCCCCGATGACCACGTAGTCGGGCCTGAGGCGGGGGGCCACGAACCGGGCTCCCTTGGAGCTTGGGGCCTCCTCCTCCGTGGCCCCCACGAGGTGGACGGTGAGGCGCCTTCTGGCCTCCTCGGAAAGCCCCGCCGCGGCGAAGACCATGGCCACGAAAGGCCCCTTGGCGTCCACCGCCCCCCGGCCGAAGAGCCGGCCTCCTTCCAGGCGCACCGGCACCAGCCCGGGCACGGTGTCAATGTGCCCGAGGAGCACCACCTGGACGGGACCTTCCCCCACCTGGCCCCGGGCGTTGTCCGCCTCGTCCACGAAGCCCTTGAGGCCCAGCTTTTGCATCCCCTCCGCCAGGTACTCGGCCACGGGCCGCTCCTGTCCGGAAGGGGAGGGGATCTCCAGGGCCCCCTTGAGGAACTCAACGGGATCCAAGGCGCTTTTGCTCATAGGTTTCCTTGCTCCAGCCCACGTCCTTGAGGATGGCGAGGAGGGTTCCCGGCCTTAGGGTCTCCCCCGGGTGCACGGGTACCGTGGTGGCCCGGCCGTCGGGGTGCCGAAGGCGCACGTGGCTTCCCCGGACCCGCACCACCTGGAACCCCTCCTCCTGCAGGAGGCGGACGAGCTCCTCGCCGGTGATGGGGATGAGGCGGGGGCTCACGCCGCTTCAATTTCCAGCGCGCCCTCCAGGCCTACGACTTCCGCCCTCTCCTCCTCCAGGGATACGGCGATGGCCTCCTGCAGGCGCCGGAGGAGCTCCTCAAAGCTTTGGGCCTGGGTGTGGGCGTGGAGCTCGGGCACGTGGGCCACGAAGTAGCCCTCCTCGTCCCGCTCCACCACCACGCGGTAACGCCGCCTCATCTCCCTATGCTAGCACCGCCCGCACCGCCTCCACCACCCGCTCCAGGTCTTCCTTTTCAATGACCAAGGGCGGCAGGAAGCGGATCACCGTGGGGCCCGCCTGGAGGGTGAGGACGCGGTGTTCCTTCTCCAGCCTGGCGATATAGGGGGCCACCTTTTCCTTGAGCTCCAGGCCCACCATGAGGCCCATGCCCCGCACCTCCCGGACCTTGGGGGAGGGGATTTCCCTGAGCCTTTCCATGAACCAGGCCCCAAGCTCCGCGGCCCTCTCCCAAAGCCGCGTCCGCTCCAAGTAGCGGATGGCCGCCACCCCTGCCGCCATGGCCAAGGGGTTCCCGCCGAAGGTGGTGCCGTGGCCGCCCTTGGGCATGCTCCGGGCCACCTCCTCCCGCATCACCGCAGCCCCAATCGGCACCCCGCCCCCCAGGGCCTTGGCCAGGGTGAGGATGTCGGGGACGATGCCAAAGTGCTCAAAGGCGAAGCGCTTCCCCGTGCGGCCCATGCCGGTCTGGATCTCGTCCAGGATGAGGAGGGCCCCCTTCTCCTGGGTGATCTCCCGGGCGGCCTTCAGGAACTCCGGGGTGGCCGGGCGCACGCCCCCTTCCCCTTGCACGGGCTCCAGGATCACCGCCGCCGTCTCCTCGTCCACGGCCCGCCTAAGGGCCTCCACGTCGTTGTAGGGGATGAACTCCACGGGCTCCACCAGGGGCAAAAAGGGTTCCCGGTACTTGGGCTCCCAGGTGACGGAGAGGCTTCCCATGGTCCTTCCCGAGAAGCCCCGCATGGCGGCCACGAACTTCTTCCTGCCCGTGTGGGCCCGGGCGAACTTGAGGGCGGCCTCGTTGGCCTCGGTGCCCGAGTTCACCGGGAAGACCCGGTTGAGCTCCGGGGGGAGGATGGCCGTGAGGGTCCGGTAGAACTCCCCCCGCATGGGGGTGGGGAGGGTCTGGGGCATGGCCATGAGGGTCTCCGCCTGCCGCTTCACCGCCTCCACCACCTCGGGGTTGCCGTGGCCCAGGTTGGCCACCCCGTAGCCCCCCACGCAGTCTATGTACTCGTTGCCCTCCGCGTCCCACACCTTCGCGCCTTGGCCCCGGACGAGGAGGAGGTCGTGCTTGGTGTAGACCCCGGTGTCCAGGGTCTTCTCCACCTCCAGAAGGGCCCGCCAGTCTTCCAGGGTGCTCGTCTTCACGCCCGCACCTCCCATAAAGAAAAGCCCCGGGGGGCCGCCCGGGAAGCGCCGCTTCCCAGGCCGCTTCACGTTTTGCCCCGGGGCTTCATGTCCTTAAGGCTAGGAGGATTGACCCAGGGTGTCAACCCAAATAGCATGGAGTTATGCCAAGGTGGTTGGCGCTACTTGCCCTGTTTTCCCTGGCCCAGGCCCAGTTCTTCTTCAGCTTGAGCGCGGTGGACAAGAGCGTCTTCGGTTTCGGCCAGGCCCTCCCCGCTGGGGTGTGGTGGCGGGTGGGGGTGGACCACAACCTGGAGGCGAGCGCCCACCTCTACCTGCGCCGGGAAGGGCTTACCAATTCCCTCTTTCCCCGTTTGGGCTTTATGGGGCTCGGCCTCCCCGGGGCCTACTACCTGGGGCTTGGGGTGGAGGTGGGGCCTGACGGGAGGCGCGTTTCCGGCCTCGTGGGCCTCGAGGCCTTCTTGGGCGAGGGTTTTGCGGTCTTCCTGGAGGGCATGGGCCCAGTCCAAAACGTCGGCGGGCCCCACTTCGGGGTGGGCCTCCGCTATTACCCCTCCGGGCGGGAGACCTTCACGCCCATCTTTGACCCCGAGCGCCGCTTCCGCCTGTACGTGCCCATCCCTGTCGGCACGCCCGTGGTCGCGGCCCTGGCCTACGAGGAGGAGGGCTACGCCCTCTGGCTTGGCGGCTGGGCCTTCTCTCTTTTTGGGGCCCTCTGGCCCGCTTTGGGCGCCCACGCCTACCTGGGGGACGCCTTCTTCGGCCTGGGAACGGGCTACGGTTTGGGGGACGCCTGGATGGTCTTCCCCTACCTGGGCTACCGCTTCCGTCTGGGAGAGGGGATGGAGGGCCAGCTCCGGCTGCAGGCCCCCTTCCGCCTCACGGACCGGAAAACCCTAGGCGATTTCTATGGCTTTGTGTACAACCTTCTGGGCTTCGCCCTGAGCTTCTCCCTGTGAGTAAAATCCCCCTGTGCGCGCTTACGTGGGACTGGGGAGCAACCTGGGGGACCGGGCGGCCCACCTCCTTTTGGGGCTTTCCGCCCTCTCCCGGCTTCCCGAGACCCACCTCCTCAGGCTTTCCCCCCTCTACGAGACCGAGCCTTTGGGCCCGCCCCAGCCCCGCTACCTGAACCTGGTGGCCGAGCTGGAGACGGGGCTTCCGCCCCGGGCCCTCCTCTCCGAGATGCTCCGCATAGAGGAGGCTTTGGGCCGGGAGCGCAAGGAGCGGTGGGGCCCCAGGACCCTGGACCTGGACCTCCTCCTTTACGGCGACCTGGTCTTGGAGGAAGAGGGCCTGGAGCTTCCCCACCCAAGGCTCCACGAAAGGGCCTTCGTCCTGGTGCCCCTCTTAGACCTCCTCCCCGAGGGGCGCCACCCCCTCTTGGGCCGCACCTTCGCCGAGCTCCTCGCCGCCTTGGGCCCGCAAGGGGTGTGGCCCTACCGCCCCCAGAGGGGCCTTGTGCTATAGTGGGGGCATCGCGGCAGGTCCGCGCGAGGAGAAGGAAAGTGGAGCTAGAAGCGGGAAGCATCGTAGAGGGCCGCGTGGTGCGGGTGACGGACTTTGGCGCGTTTGTGGAGCTCCCGGGAGGCGAGCAAGGCCTGGTGCACATCTCCCAGATCGCCCACGAGTTCGTGAAAAACGTCCGGGACTTCCTCAACGAGGGGGACATCGTCCAGGTGATGGTGAAGGGGCGCGACCCCAAGGGCCGCCTGGACCTCTCCATCAAGGACCTGACCCCCCCTCCCGAAGGGGGCCCTCCCCCCAGGCCCCGGCGCCTGCCCAAGCAGTCCCCCGAGTTTGAGAACAAGCTCAAGAGTTTCCTCCGGGGCACGGGGGGCTTCGGCGGGGGCAAGGGGAAGAAGGGCGGCAAGCGGAAGCGCTAGGCGGCGCCATGCTCCCCGGGGGTGTGCGCCCCCGGGTTTTGCCGTAAAGTGGAGGGGTATGGGGAAGCCCCTGGTGGTGACCGACCAGAACTTTGACCAGACCCTAAGCCAGCACCCCCTGGTCCTCGTGGACTTCTGGGCGGAGTGGTGCGCCCCTTGCCGGATGATCGCCCCCATCCTGGAGGAGCTCGCCAAGGAGTACGAGGGCAAGCTGGTGGTGGCCAAGCTGGACGTGGACGAGAACCCCAAGACGGCCATGCGCTACCGCGTCATGAGCATCCCCACGGTGATCCTCTTCAAGAACGGCCAGCCCGTGGAGGTCCTGGTGGGGGCCCAGCCCAAGCGCAACTTTGAGGCCAAGATCCAGAAACACCTGCCCCCAAGCGCATGAGGATCGCCCTGGACGCCATGGGGGGGGACCACGCCCCCCGGGTGACCGTCCTCGGGGCCCTTTGGGCCTCCCGCGAGGGGGTGGAGGTGGTCCTGGTGGGGGACGAGGAGGCCCTGAAGGCCGAGCTCGCCCGCCACGGCGGAAGCCTTCCCCTGGTCCATGCCCCGGACCGCATCCGCATGGAGGAGCACGCCACCGAGGTGCGCCGCCGCCCCCAAAGCTCCATCGCCGTGGCCATGGAGCTCCTCAAGCGGGGGGAGGTCCAGGCGGTGGTCTCCATGGGGCACACCGGGGCCACCATGGCCGCGGCCCTCTTCACCCTGGGCCGGGTCAAGGGGGTGGAGCGGCCCGCCCTCCTCGTGGAGTTCCCGAGCCTAAGGGGGCGCACCTTTCTCCTGGACGGGGGGGCGAACGCCGACTGCCGCCCCAGCTTCCTGGTGCAGTTCGCCGCCATGGGCCTGGCCTACGCCGAGGCCCTGGGAGCACCGGCGCCCAAGGTGGGCCTCCTCTCCATCGGGGAGGAGGAGGGGAAGGGAAACGCCCTGGTGCTGGAGGCCTTTCCCCTCTTGAAGGCGGCCCTGGGCGGGCGGTTTTACGGCAACGTGGAGGGGCGGGACATCTTCCTGGGCACCGCGGAGGTGGTGGTCACCGACGGCTTCACCGGCAACGTGGCCTTGAAGCTGGCGGAAGGGGAGGCCAAGGTCCTCTTCACCTGGATCAAGGAGGCCCTCGCCTCGAGCCCCCTGGCCAGGCTGGGGGCCCTCCTGGCCCGGGGGGCCCTGCGCCGGGTGCGCGAGCGGGTGGACCCCGCCCAGTACGGGGCCATGCCCCTCCTCGGCGTGGAGGGGGCGGTCTTCATCGGCCACGGCTCCGCGGACGCCCTGGCGGTAAAAAACGCCCTCCTTCGGGCCAAGGCCCTGGTGGAGGCGGGCCTCCTGGAGCGGGTGCGGCGGGCCATCGCCGCCCTACACGTCTAGGATCACCTGGGCCTTCCAGCGCCCCCCTTCCCGGGCCACGCTAAGGCCGTGGTAGGTGGCGCTCTTCACCTCCCCTTGGAAGCCGAAGGCCTCCTGGAAGGGCTCCCCAAAGAGGGTGGCCTCCAGGCGAAACCCCCCTTCCTTAGGCTGGAGGCGGACCCTGGCCTTCCCCGGCACGAAGCCCTTGGTCTGGATCAGGTAGATGAGTTCGTTCAGGTAGCGCACCAAGAGGGTCTCCAGGTCCTCCGCCTCCAGCGCTACCCGGCGCCGCCTCCTTCCCCCTTGGGGAGGGTTTTGGAACATCACCTGTAAAAGCCCCTGAAGGGCCGCCTGGAAGAGGCCCTCGAGGCTTTCCGCCTCCAGGAGGAAGCCCACGTCGGCGGTGTGCTCCAGGGGCTTTACCACCATGGTCCCTCCCGAAGGCCGGAGGCGCCTAAGAGGTGGAAGGTCTCCGTCCAAAGCCTTTGGGGGTGACGCTCCATGAAGGCCAAAACGGAGAGGGCCTGGGTCTTGTGCTGGGCCAGGGCCTGGAGCTTCCGGGCGAGGGCCCACTCGGGAAGGCGGAGCCGGTGGGTCACGGGAAGGGGGCCCTCGGGGCGGACGAAGTAGACCACCT
>NZ_FNBC01000044.1 GCF_900102145.1 Thermus arciformis
TTTCCCTTGGGGTTTTCCGCGTTTCCCCCTCGGGCCTGGCGCCGCGCGGGCCGGGCCCGCTTGCCTTGAAGCCCTTCTCGCGCGGCATCCGAGGCTAATCTTACGCACACCCCTCCCTCATGTCAAGCCTAGCCGCCCTTGCCTTAAGGCTTCCTTTAGCTTCCCGGGACCGCGCTTCCCCCACGCCTTTCACCCCCTTTCTCCAAGTTGCCCTGGCCCCGTCAGGCCAGGGTCAGGGTAGCCCCGGGGGCCTGAACGGAGCCTGAACGGGGCGTGAACAGGGGATATAGTAGAGGCCATGACGGTCTACCTTCCAGACGGCAAGCCCCTGGAGCTCCCCCCGGGGGCCACGGCGAAGGACGTGGCCCGGGCCCTGGGGGAGGGCTGGGAGAGGCGGGCGGTGGGGGCCATCGTGGACGGGGAGCTCTACGACCTCCTAAAGCCCCTCCCCGAGGGGGCGAAGGTGCGCCTCCTCACGGAGAAGGACCCCGAGTTCCAGACCCTCTTCCGCCACACCCTGGCCCACGTCCTGGCCCAGGCGGTGAAGGAGTTCTTCCGGGAGAAGGGCTACGATCCGGAAAGCGTGAGGCTCGGGGTGGGGCCCGTGATTGAGAAGGGCTTCTACTACGACATAGAAGCCCCCGAGCCCCTCTCCGACGAGGACCTCCCCGCCATAGAGGCGAAGATGCGGGAGATCCTCAAGCGGGACCTCCCCCTAAAGCGCTTCGTCCTCTCCCGGGAGGAGGCCTTAGCCCGCTATCGGGGGAAGGACCCCTACAAGACGGAGCTCGTCCTGGAGATCCCCGAGGGGGAGGAGATCAGCTTCTACCAGCAGGGGGACGAGGCCTACGGCTTCACCGACCTCTGCCGTGGGCCCCACGTGCCCTCCACGGGGCGCATCCCCCCCCACTTCAAGCTCACCCACGTGGCGGGGGCCTACTGGCGGGGGGACGAGAAAAGGCCCATGCTGCAAAGGGTCTACGGGGTGGCCTTCCGCACCGCCGAGGAACTTAAAGAATACCTCTGGCAGCTGGAGGAGGCCAAGAAACGGGACCACCGGCGCCTGGGCCGGGAGCTGGAGCTCTTCCTCATAGACCCCATGGTGGGGAAGGGCCTGGTGCTCTGGCTTCCCAAGGGGAACGTGGTCCGGGAGGAGCTCATGGCCTTCATGCGGGAGGAGCAGGTGAGGCGGGGCTACCAGCTCGTGACCACGCCCCACATCGGGAGCCTGGAGCTCTACAAGACCAGCGGCCACTACCCCTACTACGCGGAAAGCCAGTTCCCCCCCATCAGCTTCAAGGAGCGGGGCGAGGAGGAGGAGTACCTCCTCAAGCCCATGAACTGCCCCCACCACATCAGGATCTACGCCTACCGGAAGCGCTCCTACCGGGAGCTTCCCCTGAGGCTTGCCGAGTTCGGCACCGTCTACCGCTACGAGAAGGCGGGGGAGCTTCTGGGCCTCACAAGGGTTAGGGGCTTCACCCAGGACGACGCCCACATCTTCTGCACCCCCGAGGAGGTGAAGGGGGAGTTTCTCGGGGTCTTGGACCTGGTCCTTAAGGTCTTCGCCACCCTGGGGCTTAGGGACTACCGGGCCCGGATCGGGGTGCGGGACCCGAGAAGCGGCAAGTACGTGGGGGACGAGGCCAAGTGGGCCCTGGCGGAGCGGCAGATTGAGGAGGCGGCCCTCGAGGCCGGGCTCCAGTACACCGTGGAGCCGGGGGACGCCGCCTTCTACGGCCCCAAGCTGGACTTCGTGGTGAAGGACGCCCTGGGGCGGGAGTGGCAGCTCGGCACCATCCAGGTGGACTACAACCTGCCCGAGCGCTTCGGGCTGACCTACGTGGGCAAAGACGGGGAGGAGCACCGCCCCGTGATGCTCCACCGGGCCCCCTTCGGCTCCTTGGAGCGCTTCATCGGCATCCTCATTGAGCACTTCGCCGGGGACTTCCCCCTGTGGCTCGCCCCGGTGCAGGCGGTGGTGGTCCCCGTGTCCGAGAAGCAGGAGGACTACGCCCGGGAGGTGGCGGGTAGGCTCAAGGAGGCGGGCCTACGGGCCGAGGCCGACACCCGGCCCGAGAGGATGCAGGCCCGGATCCGGGACGCCGAGGTGCAGAAGGTGCCCTACATCCTCGTGGTGGGGGAGCGGGAGAAGGCCGAAGGAGCGGTGAGCGTGCGCCGCCGGAAGAAGGGCAACCTGGGGACGATGCCCCTCGCCCGCTTCCTGGAAGGGGCCCTAAGGGAGTACCGGGAAAGGCTTCTAGAGCCGGTCTTCTGATGCGGGCGAGGTCCACCCTCTTCACCCTGTTCGTGGAGTACGTCTACCCGGAACGGGCGGCCCGGGTGCGGGACCTCGTGGCCATGATGGCCGCCCTGGGCTTCTCGGAGATGGCGGTGCGGGCGGCGCTTTCCCGGAGCGCCAAGCGGGGCTGGGTGGTGCCCAAGCGGGAGGGGCGGGCCGCCTACTACGCCCTCTCCGACCGGGTCTACTGGCAGGTGCGCCAGGTGCGCCGCCGCCTCTACGGCTCCCTCCCCCCGTGGGACGGGCGCTTCCTCCTCGTCCTTCCCGAGGGGCCCAAGGACCGGGGGGAGAGGGAAAGGTTCCGGCGGGAGATGGCCCTTTTGGGCTACGGGGGGCTACAGAGCGGGGTCTATCTGGGGGTCGGGGTGGACCTCGAGGCCACCCGGGAGCTCCTCGGCTTCTACGGCCTCGCCGCCACCTGCTTCCAAGGGGAGCTTCTCGGGGGAAAGGAGGAGGTCCTCAGGGCCTTCCCCCTGGAGGAGGCCAAGGCGGGCTACGGGCGGCTTGCCGCCCTCCTGGACCAAAGCCCCGAGGACCCCGTGGAGGCCTTCCGCCACCTCACCCGGCTCGTCCACGAGGCAAGGAAGCTCCTCTTCCTGGACCCGGGCCTCCCCCAGGAGCTCCTGGGCCCTGAGTTTCCAGGGCCAAAGGTGCGCCGCCTCTTCCTTTCGGCCCGGGAGGGGCTGAGGGCCCGGGCGGCCCCCTTCCTCAAGGAGCTTTCCCTCCCCCTTTCAGACCTCTCATCCCTTCCCCGGTAGGCTTAGGGGCATGAGGGGACTTCCCGCCCTTCTGCCCGTCCTTTCCCTGGCCCTGGCCCAGACGGTCATCCCCTTCTGGCACACCGCAGGCCCTCCCGGCGACCGGGTCCTGGAGGAGGCGATCCGCTCCTTCAACGCGGGCCAGAACGCCTACCGCCTCGAGGCCCGCTACGTGGGGGACTACCGGGAGGCGGGGGTGAAGCTCCTCTCCGCCCTGCGGGCAGGAGGCGCCCCGGCCCTCTTCCACGCCGAGCTTTCCTTCCTGCCCCGCCTGGCCCAGGAGGGGGTGGCCCTGCCCCTGGACCCTTACCTGCAAAACCTCCCCCAGGACCTCCACCCGGAGGCCCTGCGGGCGGCCCAGGTGAAGGGGAAGACCTACGGCCTCCCCCTGGGGCTTTCCGTGCCCGCCCTCTACTACAACAAAGACGCCTTCCGGGCCAAGGGGCTTAGGGCCCCCAGGACCTGGGCCGAGGTGGAGGAGGCGGCCGCCAAGCTCACGAGCCGCACCGCCAAGGGCCTGGTGGTCTCCACGGACATC
Organism: Thermus arciformis; assembly: GCF_900102145.1. Classification (GTDB taxonomy): domain Bacteria; phylum Deinococcota; class Deinococci; order Deinococcales; family Thermaceae; genus Thermus; species Thermus arciformis. The sequence continues at coordinate 3,599 of NZ_FNBC01000044.1, forward strand.
TGGAGCTTCAACGCCGTGGTCATGAGCCTGGGGGGAAGCCTGGTGAAGGACGGGCTTCCCGCCTTCACCTCTAAAGAAGTGGTGGAGGCCCTGGAGATGCTCTACCGCATGGTGCAAAGGGGCCACGCCCAGGCCAGGAACCTGGCGGAGGCCTCCTTCGCCGTGGCCGACTTCCTGCGCACCAAGGCCTTCATGGGGCTTGCCCCCACCACCGCCTTGCCCGTGGTCCTCTCCCAGACCTCCTTGCCCTTCGGGGTGGGTATGGCCCCCCTGCCCCGGCGGGAAGGGGGGGCGGTGCCCCTCTCGGGAGCGGCCCTGGTGGTCCTCAAGGGGGCAAGCCCCGAGGGGGCCCGGGGGGCAGTGGCCTTCTGGCTCCACTTCCTGGAGCCCAGGCGCCAGGCCGCCTGGGTGCGCACCACCTGGTACCTGCCCTTGAGGCGGGCGGCGGAGGCCGAGCTTAAGGACTTCCTCCAAGACCCCGAGCGGCAGGCGGTCTTCGCCCAAGGGGAGGTGGCCCGCCCCTGGAGCCAGGACCCCGAGCTTGTGGTCTGGTACGGCTACCTGGAGGAGGCCCTGGAGAAGAGCCTCAAGCAGGGGGTGAGGCCCCGGGAGGCCCTGGAGGAGGCCCAGAAGAGGGCCCTGGCGGCGGAGAAGCGCTGAGGCCCCCTTGACCGAACCCTGACGGGAAGGGTGGTAGAATCCACCCCATGAGAAAGCTCTGGCCCCTGGCCCTTCTCCTCCTTCCCGCCTTGGCCCAGACGGAGATCCCCTTCTGGCACGCCATGGACGGCCCGGCGGGAAGGCTCATCGCCGCCTTCGCCCAGGAGTTCAACGGCAGGCAGGGCCAGTACCGGGTCCTGCCCCAGTACGTGGGGGACTACCGGGACGCGGAGACCAAGCTGGTGGCCGCCCTGCGCACGGGAGGGGGACCGGTGCTTTTCCAGGCGGAGATCTCCTTCTTCCCCCGCCTGGTGGCCGAGGGGAAGGCGGTGGCCCTAGACCCCTACCTGGCCCTGGACCAGGCCTTTGTGGAGGACCTCTTTGAGCCCGCCTGGAACTACGGGGTGGTGGAGGGGAGGCGCTTTGGCCTCCCCTTCAACACCTCCACCCCGGTCCTCTTCTACAACCTGGACGCCTTCCGGGCCAAGGGGCTCAAGGCCCCCAGGAACTGGAAGGAGTTTGAGGAGACGGCCAAGGCCCTCACCACCCGCCAGGCCAAGGGGTTCATCTTCGTCACCGACCCCCAGGCCTGGCTCTTTGAGGCCATGGTGACGAGCCGGGGGGGCAACCTGGTGAAGGACGGGAGGCCCAACTTCACCTCCAAGGAGGCCCTGGACGCCCTGGAGACCCTTCACCGCCTGAACCGGGCGGGGGCGCTTTCCGCCCGGAGCATGGCCGAGGCCACCTTCGCCCAGCTGGACTTCGTGCGCACCAAGGGGATGATGGTCATGGCCTCCATCGCCAACTGGCCCGCCGCGGAGAACTTCTCCTTCGCCTTCACCCTGGGGGTCGCCCCCGTGCCCCGGGAAGCCGGGGGGAAGGTGCCCATGGGGGGCGCGCAGCTTGTGGTGCTCCAGGGGTCCAAGGAGGCCCAGATCCGGGGGGCCTTGGAGTTCTGGAAGTACCTCATGGAGCCCAGGAACGTGGCCCGCTGGGTGGAGGCCAGCTACTACGTACCCGTGCGCAAGTCGGCCCTCCCCCTCCTGGAGGGCTTCTACCGGGAAAACCCCTTCCGCAAGGTGGCCTTTGAGCAGATCGCCTACGCCCAGGAGCGGCCTCGAGTCCCCCAGTTCTCCACCTGGGCGGGCCTTTTGGCCGAGGCCCTGGAGAAAAGCCTCAAGGGGAACATCCCCCCGCAAAAGGCCCTGGAAGAGGCCCAGAGGAAGGCGGAGGCCATCCGGTAGGATGGGGGCCATGCGCCTAGGCTTTAGCCCCTTCAACGCCGAGCTTGGCTACGAGAAGGCCTTCCCCCTGGCGGCGGAGCTCGGGCTGGACCTGGAGGTGGCCTACGACCTCCACGAGGTCCTGCCCCTCCCCGGGCCGAAGGACCTTAAGGCCACGGGGGAGGCCCTGGGGGTGGGCTTCACCCTCCACCTCCCCTTCGTGGAGCTGAACCCGGCAAGCCTCATCCCGAGCGTCCGCAAGCTCTCCCAAGAGCGCCTCCTCCGGGCTTTGGAGTTCGGGGAGGCCCTGGGGGCCAGGGTGGGGGTCCTCCACACGGGCCAAGTGCCCCTCCGCCACCCCCTGGCCCTCTCCCTGGCCCGGGAGGCCCTGGAGGAGACCCTCGCCCTCCTCGCCCCTTCCCCCATTCCCCTGGCCCTGGAAAACCTGGCCCTAGAGGAAGGGGACCTCCTGCGGGGCCCCGAGGAGCTCAAGGGCCTCCTGGACCGCTTTCCCGGGCTTGGCTTCTGCCTGGACGTGGGCCACGCCCTGGTGGAGCTCGGGCCCAGGGGGCCTCTCCTCTACTGGGAGGCCCTAGGGGAAAGGCTTCTCCACCTCCACCTCCACGACAACCACGGGCGAAAGGACGACCACCTCCCCGTGGGGGCGGGAAGCGTCCCCTGGGAGGCCCTGGCCCCCCTTCTCAGGGGGTTTTCCGGGACGGCGGCCCTCGAGGTGGGCGGGAAGGAAGGGGGCGTCCGGCAAAGCGCTCGCCGCCTAAGAGCCCTCCTCGCCCCCTAAGGGGACATCTGTCCTTGCGGGGATACCCTTATAGTGGTGGGGTGGGGGTTTGTACCCCTCTTCACATAGGGAGGCAGAATGGTCGTAGACCGGATTGAGGTGTACCTGGACGGGGCCCAGGAGCCCCTGGCGGTGCTCAAGGAACCCCCTTACCGGCTTAAGCTGGACACCCGAAAGCTCCCCGACGGGGAGCACACCCTCCGGGTGGTGACCCACTTCCGCGGGGGAGGGCAGGAGATCCGGGAGATTCCCTTCACCGTCAACAACTACCCCGACGTCCTCGTCCTGGGGGTGGACGAAGGGGGCGAGGTGGCGGGGGAGGTGGAGCTTCGCCTTAGCGTGGGCGAGCCCGAGCTCCCCGTGGAGCCGGTGCGCTTCAACCCCATCTGGTACGCCGTGGCCGCCGTGGTGGTCCTGGGCGGCATCTGGAGCTACTTCGCCCTAAGCCCGGCGGCGGAGCGCATCGTGGAAGAAGTGGCCCCCCCCGCCCAGGAGGCCAAGGCCGAAGGGACCGGCCAGGCCGCGGCGCCCGCGGGGGTGGACCCGGCCCTCATGGAGAAGGGCAAGGCCATCTACGAGGCGAACTGCGCCGCCTGCCACCAGGCGAACGGCCAGGGGATGCCCCCCGCCTTCCCGGCCCTGGCGGGGAACGCCAACCTCAAGGACGCCAACCTGATCCTGAACGTGGTGAAGAACGGGCGGGGCGCCATGCCCGCCGTGGGGGCCAACTTCAGCGAGGAGGAGCTCAAGGCCGTGGCCACCTACATCCGCAACAGCTTCGGCAACAGCTTCGGCCCCGTGGAGTAAAGGAGGGAGGATGTACCGCAACGACCCCATCCTGCCCACCTTCGCCCTCATCCTGGCGGCTGGCCTCTTCTACGCCGCCTACCTGGACGGCCTCCACATCGCCCGCCTCCTGGGCCACGCCCCCGAGGACCTCTCCGTGGGCCAGATCGGGCTTATGGCCTTCGGGGCCGTCCTCCTCCTCTACGGGCTCATCGGCCTCGTCTCCTACTGGCTGGAAGGCGTGGAGCTCCGCCCCGGCCGCCACTTTCCCACCCCCTCCACCGCCCCCGTGGCCGCGGGCGTCATTTTGGTCCTCCTCCTCACCGCCCTTTCCGGCTTCTTCGTGCGGCTCCTCGCCTACTCCGCCCAGACCGGGCACAACCCCACCTGGCTCCAGGGCCTGGTCTTCGGGAGCATCAGCCTGGTGGTGGCCGCCCTCTTCGGCATCTACAAGAAGTTCTTCGGCCGCGACGAGGTGATCACCGAAGAGGAGAAGGGCGAGTTCCCCTGGTAAGAGGTGACCCATGGACGAACGCGAGATCCGCTTGCGCCAATCCCGTAGGCGGCTTTTCCTGAAGACCGCCATCGGCACCGGCATCGGCCTCTCCCTGGTCTCGGCCTTCTACGTGGGGGCAAGCCTCCGCCCCAAGGCCGAGGTCACGCCGGAGAAGGAGCCTTTAAAGCCCGGGGACATCCTGGTCTACGCCCAGGGCGGAGGCGAACCCAAGCCCATCCGCCTCGAGGAGCTCAAGCCCGGGGACCCCTTCGTCCTCGCCTACCCCATGGACCCCAAGACCAAGGTGGTGAAAAGCGGCGAGGCCAAGAACACGGTCCTGGTGGCGCGCTACCTCCCCGAGGAGCTCTCCCCAGAGGTGGCCCAGCACGCCATAGAAGGCGCCGTGGCCTACTCCGCCGTCTGCACCCACCTGGGGTGCATCATCAGCCAGTGGGTGGCGGAGAAGAAGGCGGGCCTCTGCCCCTGCCACGGGGGGGTCTACGACCTGGCCCACGGGGCCAAGGTGGTCGCCGGGCCGCCGCCTAGGCCCGTGCCCCAGCTCCCCCTCAAGGTGGAGGATGGGGTCTTGGTGGCCGCCGGGGAGTTCTTGGGCGAGGTGGGGGTGAAGGCGGAGAGCGGCTTCTGCCGCCACGTCTAGGAGGCAAGCATGTACAAGTGGCTGGACGAACGCCTGGACCTCACGGGGCTTTACCAAAAGGTTCTCCGCAAGGCCTTTCCCGTGCACCACTCCTTCTTCCTGGGGGAGATCACCCTCTTCGCCTTTATCGTCCTGGTCCTCACCGGGATCTTCCTCACCTTAAACTACGAACCCTCCATCCGGGAGGTGAAGCTCCCCGACGGGCGCGCGGTGCCCGCGGCCTACGGGAGCGTCCTCTACATAGATAGCCTCCCCTTCGGGGCCGTGATCCGGAGCCTTCACCACTGGTCGGCCCACGTGATGATCGCCGCGGCCTTCCTCCACATGCTCCGGATCCTCCTCTCCGGGGCCTACAAGAAGCCCCGGGAGCTCAACTACCTGGTGGGCCTTGGGCTTCTGGGCCTCGCCGTGGTCACCGCCTTCACCGGCTACGCCCTCCCCTACGACAACTACGCCGTGACCGCCACCCGCATCGGCTACGGGATCGCGAATTCCATCCCCTGGATCGGGGGCGCCTTGGCCCAGGTGATGTTCGGCGGGGAGTTCCCGGGCTCGGAGAAGTCCATCCCCCGGCTTTTTAGCCTCCACGTCCTCTGGCTTCCCCTCCTCCTCATGGGGCTCATCGGGCTTCACCTGGTCATCATGATCAAGCAGAAGCACACCCAGCCCCGCTACGCCGAGCGCATCGCCCCGGGGAAGATCCTGGGCGTGCCCATGTACCCCCAGCAGATGGTCATGATGCTCATCCTCTTCGCCCTCTACGTGGGGATCATGGCCATGATCGCCGGGGCTTTCCTGGCCCACCCCATTGAGGCCTTCGGCCCGCCCACCCCCAACACCCCGGCGGTGAAGCCCGACTGGTACTTCCTCTGGATCTACGGCATCCTGCAGCTCATCCCCTCCAGCTGGGAGTTCCGCCTCTTCGGGGCCACCATCGGGCCGGAGTTCATCGGGGGGGCGGTGGTTCCGGGGATCCTGGCCGTGGTGGGGCTGCTCTTGCCCTTCGTGGACACCCGCAAGGACAAGATGCGCTACATGGAGCTTCCCTCGGAGCACCCGGTGCGCACGAGCGCCGTCTTGGCCCTGCTGGTCTTCTTCCTCATGGCCAGCCTCGCGGGGTACAAGATTGACTTCCAGCAGCAGGGTTACCTCCTGGGGAACACCGCCGTGCTCTGGACCCTGGTCCTGGGGGCGCCCCTCCTCACCTTCTTCCTTACCTACGTCCTGATGCGCATCTTCTACGGGGAAAAAGAGAAAAAGGCCCTGGAATAGCCCCCCATCAAAGGGAAAGCCCCCGCCAAAGGCGGGGGCTTTAACGCCTTAAGCCTACTTCTCCTCTTCCAGGCCCAGGCTTGCCAGGAGGTCGCCGTAGAGGTCTCCCAGCTTCACGCTGGCGGCGGCGGCGGGCACGGCGGAGGCGTCGTAGAGGTTGTACTCGGCCACGGCGCCGTACTCGTACTCCCGGCGCTCCTCGCGGCGGGAAGGGGCCTTGCGCTTGCCCCGGGCCTCCTTGCCCTTGGGGCGGCGAGGCTTCTCCTCCTCGGCCTTGGGAGGCGGAGGGGGCAGGAGGCGCTTGCGGGAGAGGGAGATGCGCTGTTCCACGGGGTCAATGTTGAGGACCACCACCTCCATCTCGTCCCCCTTCTTAAAGAGGGCGGCAGGGTTCTCCACGCGCCCGTGGTCCAGCTCGGAAACGTGGACCAGGCCCTCCATGCCGGGCTCCACCTCCACGAAGACCCCGAAGTCGGTGACCCCGGTGACCCGGCCCTTGACCACGCTGCCGGGGGGGTACTTCTCCGTGAGCTGCTGCCAGGGGTCGGGCTGGGTCTGCTTGAGGCCCAGGGAGAGGCGGCGCTCGGCGGGGTCCAGCCGGAGGACCACGGCCTCCACCTCGTCCCCCTCCTTCACCACCTCGGAGGGGTGCTTGGGGCGCTTGGTCCAGGAGAGCTCGGAGATGTGGATCAGGCCCTCGAGGCCCGGCTCCACCTCCACGAAGGCCCCGAAGGGGGTGAGGCCCACCACCTTGCCCCGGACCCGGGTGCCCACGGGGTACTTCTCCGCCACCGTGGTCCAGGGGTCGGGGATGAGGGCCTTGATGGAGAGGTTGACCCGCTCCTTGGCCGGGTCCACGGAAAGCACCTGGGCCCGCACCTTCTGGCCCTTCTGGATCACCTCCCGGGGGTGGCCGAAGCGGCCCCAGGTGATCTCCGAGCGGTGCACCAGGCCGTCCACGGGCCCCAGGTTGACGAAGGCCCCGAAGTCCGTGACGTCGGCCACGGTGCCCTCCACCACCTGCCCGGGCTGGAGGCTCTGCAGGAAGGCCTCCTTGGCCTTCTTCTGCTCCTCTTCCAAGAGCACCCGGCGGGAAAGGAGCACCCGGCCTTTCTTGCGGTTAAACTCAATGATCCTGGCCTGAATCGGCTGGCCCAGGTAGGCGTCCAGGTTAGGGGTACGCCTCAGGTCCAGCTGGGAGGCGGGGATGAAGGCCTCCACGCCGTCCAGGTCGGCGACCACGCCCCCTTTGACCTTCTCCTTCACCGTGGCGGTGACCGGCTCCCCCTTCTCGTAGAGGGCCTGGATCTGGTCCCAGCGCTCCTGGGCCTCCACCTTCTTGCGGGAGAGGAGGATCTGCCCCGTCTCGGGGTCCACCTTGATCACCTGGACCCGCACGGTGTCCCCAGGCTTCAGGAGGTTCTTGAGCTCCTCCTCGGGGAGGGCCTTCTCCGTGAGCTGGTTGAAGGGGATGATGCCTTCCGTCTTCGCGCCGATGTCTACCGCCACACCTTCGGAACCCACCAAGACCACTTTGCCCGTCAGGACCTGGCCGGGACGCACCCGTTTCTCCAGGCGGGCCTCGGTCTCCTGAAGGGCCTCTTCCATGCTGAAGGTCTTTTCTGGGGTCTGGGTCGCCTTTTCTTCCATGCCGCCTCTTTCCTCCTTACGCGCCTTCCCTTAAGAAGGCGGGCGCACTTTGCGCTCGTCCACACGAAAAGGCGGGGGAGAACGCTTACTCCCCGCTCCCGTGTGAACCGGCCCCGAAGGGCATACCCTTCCTTTATACCACGGGGTGGCCTCCTTGCCAAGGGGCACCGGGCCTTACGGGACGGGGCATAATGGGGCCATGGAAACCCTGGAATGGATGAAGTGGAGGCTTCCCGATTTCCTCAAGGACCTCGAGGCCTTCGTGGGCCGGGAGTCCCCCTCGGGGGACCTCGCGGGCCTCAGGGAGGCCGCGGCCTTCCTGGAAGAGGCCTTCGGGCCCCTGGAAGGCCGCCTCTCCCGCAAGGACACCCCCAAGGGCCCCGTTCTCCTCCTCAAGCGGGAAGGGGAAGGGGCCCCGGTGCTCGTCCTCTGCCACTACGACACCGTCCACCCCAAGGGGAGCTTCCCCGAGCCCTTCCGCCTGGAGCGGGAGAAGGCCATCGGCCCCGGGGTCTACGACATGAAGGGGGGCATCATCGCCCTCCTCTACGCCCTGCGCCACGCCGAGGCCACGGGGCGTAGGCTTCCTCCCCTCGAGGTCCTCTTCACCCCCGACGAGGAGGTGGGCTCCCCGGAAAGCCGCCCCCTCATTGAGGCCGCCGCCAGGAAGGCCCGGGCGGTGCTGGTCCTGGAACCCCCTACGGCGGAAGGGGACCTGAAGGTGGCCCGCAAGGGGGTGGGGCTTTACCGGCTGAAGGCCATCGGCAAGGCCGCCCACCAGGGGGTGGAGCCGGAGAAGGGGGTGAACGCCATCCTGGAGCTCGCCCACCAGGTCCTCAAGGTGGCGGCCCTGGAGGACCGGGAGAAGGGCACCACCCTGGGCCCCAACGTGGTGCGGGGGGGGACGGTCTCCAACGTGGTGGCCGAGGAGGCCGAGGTGGAGGTGGACCTCAGGGCCTGGACCCTGGAGGAGGCCAGGCGGGTGGAGGAAGGGCTTAAGGCCCTAAAGCCCGTCCTGCCGGGGGCCAGGCTCGTGCTCTCGGGCGGCCTCAACCGCCCCCCCATGGAGCCCACCTCGGAAAGCCTCGCCCTCTTTGAGAAAGCCCGGGAAATCGGGGAGAGGCTAGGCCTCGCCCTGCGCCCGGGCAGGGTGGGCGGGGGTTCGGACGGGAACTTCACCGCCGCCTTAGGGGTGCCCACCCTGGACGGCCTGGGGCTTTTCGGGGGCGACGCCCACCAGAGGACGGAGTACGTGGTGGTGCCGGAGATCCCCCGGCGGGCGGCCCTCCTCGCCGAACTCCTCTACGCCCTATGAGCCCCTCCGCCCAAAGGGTGCAGGAGGCCCTGCGCGGGCGGGGCTTCCCCCACCTCGAGGTGGTGGAGCTTCCCGCCTCCACCCGCACCGCCGAGGAGGCGGCGAGGGCGGTGGGGGCGGAGGTGGGCCAGATCGTGAAGAGCCTGGTCTTCGTGGGGAAAAGGGCCTACCTCTTCCTGGTGAGCGGGAAGAACCGCCTGGACCTGAGGAAGGCCGAGGCCCTGGTGGGAAGCCCCCTGCGCCGGGCCACCCCCGAGGAGGTGCGGGCCCTCACGGGCTTCGCCATCGGGGGCGTCCCCCCGGTGGGGCACAGCACGCCCTTGCCCACCTACCTGGACGAGGACCTCCTCCGCTACCCCGAGGTCTGGGCGGCCGGAGGCACCCCGAGGGCCCTCTTCCGGGCCACCCCCGAGGAGCTCCTCGCCCTCACCGAAGCCCAGGTGGCGGACCTCAAGGAGGCCTAGCGATGTTCTTCCGCAAGGACCCCCACGTGAAGCCGGAGGGCCCCCTGGCCTTCCGGGTGCGGGTGCGCACGAAAAGCGGGGAAGTGGTGGAGCTCAGGCTCTCCAAGAGCATGGAGATCTCCCCCACGGAAGGGGGCTACTACGTGCGCAAGGAGATCGTGGCCCCCAAGAGCCTGGACCGGGCGGTGCTGGAGATCTGGTTTGACCGCCGCTACCGGCCCGTGCGCAAGGCCGTTGAGGGGGGTGAGCTTATACCTATTCGGGAATGGGCGGACTAGAATGGGGACATGGAAAAGGTCCTCTTCGGCCTCGGCCTCCTGGTCATGGTCTACAACGTCCTCTATGGCCTTCGGCTCAAGCGGGCCGCCCCCGGCGGGGTCATCGGGGAAAGGAGCGGGCAGATGCTCTTCTTCATCGCCTTCTTCGCCCTCGCCTACCTGGGGGTCCTGCTCCTCACCTGGAACGAGCCCAGTAGCCTCCTCCTTCTCCTCCTCTCCCTGGTCCTCCTCCTGGGGGCGGTCTTCGTCCACCTGGTGCTCCGCCTGGTGGACGCCATCCTGGCCTCCTTGTAGCCATGGTCTTCCGCCGCAACCCCTCCCCTCCCGAGAGCGAGTGGAAACCCACCCCGGAGGAGTGGCGGGTCTACGCCCTCTGCGACGGGCGGCGCACGGAGGAAGAGGTGGTGAGGGAAAGCGGCCTGGGGGAGGAAGCCTACCGGATTCTGGCGGGCCTTCTCAAGCGGGGCCTCATCCTCCCCGTGGAAAGCCCCGAGGCCCTTTGCGCCAAACTTACGGAGCTCCTTAAGGCTCGGCTTGGGCCCAAGGCCGAACCCTTCGTGAAGCGGCTGGAGGGGTGCTCAAGCCGGGAAAGCCTCGAGGAGGAGGCCCTGAGGGTGGCCCTGAAGGTCAAGCTCACCCTGGACCGAAGGGCCGGGGAGGAGCTGGAAAAGGCGGTGAAGGCCCTTTTCCGCTAGCCCCCCCAGCGAAGAACCCCCGCCGGGGCCCCCGTGCTGGCCCAAGCCAGCATGAGATGGCATTAAGTGGTTGCACGTTGATTTCGCCACATGGGACGCCGGAGGTAGGGCTCTGCGAAGGCTCTTTTGGGGTAGTTAAAAAAGCCTCCCCTCCAAAAAGGCCCGGCTCCTGGGGTCCTTGGGCCTTTGGAAGAAGCTCGGGGCGTCGGCGAGCTCCACCACCTGCCCCTGGAGGAGGAAGAGCACCCGCCCCGCCAGGCGCCGGGCCTGGAAGAGGTCGTGGGTGGCGAGAACCACCCCCCGGCCCTCCCGGGCGGCCTCCCGCAGGAGGTCCTCCACCCGGGCCACGTGGCTTGGGTCCAGGCTGGCGGTGGGCTCGTCCAGAAGGAGGACTTCCGGGTCCACGAGGAGGGTGCGGGCCAAGGCCAGGCGCACCGCCTCGCCCCCGGAGAGGGTGTGGGCGGCCTGGTGGGCCCTGGGCCCTAAGCCCACCCGCTCCAGCATGGCCTTGGCCCGCCGGTGGGCCTCCCCCTTGGGCACCCCGTGGAGGCGGAGGCCGAAGGCGGCGTTTTCCAGGACGCTCCGCCGCAGGAGGGGGGGGCTTTGGGGGAGGTAGACCCGGAAGCCCCCCTCCACCCGTCCCTCCTCGGGGGGAAGAAGGTCCGCGAGGAGGCGAAGGAGGGTGGTCTTGCCGCTTCCCGAGGGGCCCAGCACGGCCAAGACCTCCCCGGGGTGGACCTCGAGGCTCCCCACCTCCAGGGCAAACCCACCCCTCCGGTGGCGGAGCCCCTCGGCGCGCAAGACCGGCCTCATTCCCGCTCCAGGAGGACCAGAAGGGCGGTGACCAGTAGGGCCACCCCCAAAAGCACCATCCCCAAGGCCAAGGCCGCCTCCAGCTCCCCCTTGCGCGTCTCCACCACGATGGCCGTGGTGAGCACCCGGGTGTGGTGGCGGATATCCCCCCCCACCAGGGTGGCCGCCCCCACCTCGCTGATGGCCCCGCCGAAGCCCGCGGCCAGGGCCGCCGCCAGGGTGCGGCGGCTTTCCCCGAAGAGGGTGGGCAGGACCTGGGCCTCCTTACCCCCTAGGCTTCGCACCAGCAGCCTCACCTCCTCCACCCGGCCCCTGGCCCCGGAAAGGACGAAGGAGGCGATGAGGGGAAAGGCCAAAACCGCCTCCGCCAGCACCATGGCGTAGGGGGTATAGAGGAGCCCCAAGAACCCCAAGGGCCCCGACCGGGAGAGGAGGAGGTAGAGGAAAAGGCCCACCACCACCGAGGGCAGGGCCATCCCCGCGTAAAGGAGGACCCGGCCCCAAAGCCCTCCTCCCCCCCGCAGGGCGAGCCAAAGCCCAAGGGGCACGGCGGGAAGGGCGGCGAGGAAAGTGGCCGCCCCCGCCACCCACAGGCTTCGCAGGGTGATCTCCCAGAGTTCAGCGGCCTCCACCCACCGGCAAGATACACCCTCCCCGGAGGGGGCGGAAGAGGGAAACCCCTTCCGCCTTCAGAGACGCCACCAGAAGGGCCGCTTCCTCCGAGGCCAGGAACCGGCGGAACTCCCGGGCCTCCTGGAGCCTAGGCGACCCGGGAACGGCGTAGTAGCTGTACTGGTTGAGAAGAAGGGAGTCCTCCCTCCGGTAGAGGGCCTCGAGGCCCTGCCTCTTCCCCACGGTGAGGTGGGTGGCGAGGTCGGAGAGGGTGTAGGCCCCCTTCTCCGCCGCCAGGACCAAGGTCTGCCCCATCCCCGCCCCCGACTCCAGGTACCAGGGGGGGCCCGGCTCCACCCCCGCCCGCTTCCACAGGGAAAGCTCCTTGAGGTGGGTCCCGGAGCGGTCCCCCCGGGAGACGAAGGGCGCCTTGGCCTGGGCGATGCGCCGGAAGGCCTCGAGGACGTCCTTCGCCGCCCTCACCCGGGCGGGGTCCATGGGAGGCCCCACCAGGAGAAAGGTGTTGGCCGCCAGGCAAAACCCTTCCGCCAGGTGCCCCCGCTTCAAGGCCTCCGCCTCCAGCTCGGGAGCGTGGACCAGCACCGCGTCCACGTCGCCCCTTTCCGCAAGCTTTAAGGCCTGGCCCGTGCCCACCGCCAAGACCTCCACCTCTAGGCCCGTGGCCTTCTGGAAGGCGGGAAGAAGCCGGTCCAGAAGCCCGGAGTCGTACACGCTGGTGGTGGTGGCAAGCCGCAGGGCCTGGGCGAAGAGGAGAAAGGGAAGCAAGAGGCCCAGGAAACGCACGGCCCCAGTTTAGCATCGGGGCATGGACCCCCTGGCCGCCTACCTGGACCACCTGCGGCAAGGCCGCCCCTTTGAGGCCCACGAGGTCCTGGAGGAGGCCTGGCGGGAGGCCCAAGGGGAAAAGCGGCGCTTCCTGCAGGGGCTCATCCTCCTCGCCGCCGCGCTCCACCAGAAGGCCTTAGGCCGGGAGGGCCTGCGGAACCTGAGGAAGGCCGAGGCCAAGCTCCAGGGCTTTCCCTCCCCCTATCTGGGCGTGGACTGGGAGCCTCTCCTGGCCGAGGCCCGGCGTAGACTTGGGGGGTGAAGGCGGAGGTTTTGGTCTACCGCGGCGCGCTCGTGGAAAACCGGCACCGGGTCTCCCTGGCCGTCTATGGGAGGGAAGGGCTTTCGGCCTACGCCGGCGACCCCACCCTGGTGAGCTACCTTCGCTCCTCGGCCAAGCCCTTCCAGGCCCTGGCCCTCTTCCTCACGGGAGCGGTGGAGCGCTTCGGCCTCACGGAGGAGGAGATTGCCCTGGCCACCGCAAGCCACGACGGCACCGAGGCCCACGTGGAGGTGGCCGCCCGCTTCCTAAAAAAGCTCGGCCTAGGCCCGGAACATCTGGTCTGCGGGGTGCACCCGCCCTTCTCCCGGGAGGCGCGGAAGGCCCTGGAGGAGAAGGGGCTGGCCCCCACCCCCTTGCACCACAACTGCTCGGGCAAGCACGCGGGGATGCTGGCGGCGGCCCTGGCCCTGGGGGCTCCCACCGAGGGGTACGAGCGCCCAGACCACCCGGTGCAGCGCCTCAACCGGAAGACCCTGGCCGAACTCTCCGGCACAGAACCCCTCCACGCCACGGATGGGTGCAGCGTGCCCACCTTCGCCCTCTCCCTTTCCCGGGCGGCCCGGGCCTTCTACCTCCTGGCGTCCCCGGAGGAGGCCCCCTTGGCCTACCGGGAACCGCTAAGGCGCGTGCGGGAGGCCATGCGCCGCCACCCTCAGCTGGTGGCCGGGCCGGGAAGCATAGACACCCTCCTCATGGAACGCCTCCCCGTGGTGGCCAAGCGGGGGGCGGACGGCTACTACGGCCTCGCCCTGCTGGAAAGCCCCAGGGGGCCCTTGGGCCTGGCCTTAAAGGTGGAAGACGGCTCGGCCCAGGCCCGGGAGGTGATGGTGGTGGCCCTCCTCCGGGCGCTCGGGCTGGACCCCGGCCCTACCCCCTGGGACCGCCCCGAGGTGCGCAACCATCGGGGCCTTTTGGTGGGCCACCTCGAGGCCCGGCTAGAGCTTTCCTGGGTGTAGCCCTGGCTGTGGGCTTGCCTTGCAAAGGTCAGGAGGACGGGTGTATATCTTCCTCCTGATGGGCAAGCGCGGCTTCGTTCGCCGGGAGGCAAGCCCCAAGGAGGTCCTGGAACACTGCCTGCGCCTGGCCCGGGAGGTGGCCCCTCCCACCCCCAAAGGCAAGCGGGGCCGCCCCTGGCGCTACAGCCACGCCCTTTACCTGGCCATCCTTCTCTACCGCGCCTTCTTCCACCTCACCTACCGCGAGACGGAGGCCTCACTCCAGGACCTGATGGAAGGGCCTTTCCCTTCCCACCAGTCCCTGGCCCGCTACGCCCTCAAGCACCTGGACCCCAAACTCCTTGAGGCCCTCCTGGAGAGGCTTTCCCGGGAACTAGAGGCC
>NZ_FNBC01000014.1 GCF_900102145.1 Thermus arciformis
CCTCTTCGCCCTGGGGCTTTGGGCCATGGCCTACATGTACCGCCTGGTGCGCAGGCGGGGTATATTGGGGAGGTTCTAGGAGGTGTGATGCTCTGCTGGCAACTCTGGAGCGAGTTTCTCCTGGAGTGGAACCTGACCAGGCGCTACTGGTTTGACACCCTGGCGGGGCTTTTGGCCTCCGTCCTCTTCTTCTACTCCATGGTCCTCGGCCTGGAGAACCTGACCCCCGAGGGGCTGGCGAGCCTAGGTCTGGACCTGGGCCCCCTCCTCCTGGTCTTCGCCGCCTTCAACCTGGTGGTGGGCACCTTTCAGTCCATCGCCTATTCCGTCCAGTCCGAGGCCGCCTTAGGCACCCTGGAGCATCTGGGCCTGGCCCGGGGAGGGCTTCTCCGACAGCTCCTCCTGCGCGCCCTCGTACGGGGACTTCAGGGCATCACCACAAGCGCTCTTGTCCTCCTTCCCCTCGCCCTTCTCCTCGGGGTGCGGCTCGCCCCCGCCCCCTGGTGGCCTTTGAGCCTTTTGCTTCTCTACCTCGCCGCCCTAGGCTTCGCCCTGGGCATGGGAGCCCTCGCCCTTCACTTCAAGCAGGTGGAGGGCTTCTTCACCATTGTCCAGTTCCTCTTCCTTCCTTACTTCTTCTCCCTGGTTCGCTTCGCTCCCTGGATGACCCCCCTCCCCTTTGCCCCGGGGACGCAGCTCCTGAAGCTCGCCCTCACCGGGGAGGGGGCGTCCCCCGGGCTTCTCCTCCTCGCCTTCGTGCAGGCCCTCCTCTTCCTCGGGGCGGGGCTTTTCGCCATGGCCTGGGTCTACGCGGGGGTGCGGCGAAGGGGCCTTTTAGGGAGGTACTGATGCGGCTTTTGGTGCAGAACGTCCACAAGCGCTTCGGGAAACTGGAGGCCCTCAAAGGGGTGAGCCTGGAGCTTGGGGCCGGGGAGATCCTGGGCCTTTTGGGCCCCAACGGGGCGGGCAAGACCACCCTCATCAAGGTCGTCCTCGGCCTCCTCCTCCCCGACGCCGGGGAGGTGGTCTTGGAGGGGGGCGGGGCGCGGCGCAGGCCCCAGGGCCACGAGTTTGGCGTCCTCCTGGAAGGAAGCCGCAACCTCTACGTCAACCTGAGCCTCCTGGTGAACGCCCTCTACTTCGGGGGCATCCGGGGGCTTGCCCCAAAGGAAGTCCGCCCCCGGTTTGAGGCCTGGCTGGAGCGCTTCGGCCTAAAGGACCGCCTCCACGCCCCCCTCGCTTCCCTCTCCCGGGGCATGCAGCAGAAGGCAGCCCTGGCCCTGGCCCTGGCCCTCAAGCCCCGCTTCCTCCTCCTGGACGAACCCACCCTGGGCCTGGACCCCGTGAGCCGGAGGGAGTTTGAGGGCATCCTCTTGGAGCTCAAGAAAGAGGGGTGGGGGATCCTCCTCACCTCCCACGACCTGGAAGTGGTGGAGCGGGTGAGCGACCGGGTGGCCTTCCTCCACCGGGGGGAGGTGCGGCGGCAGGGCCCCACCCGGGCCCTCCTCCGGGACTGGGCCGGGGAGGGGTACCGGGTGCGCCTCGCCGAGCCCAAGGCGGAGGCCCTCCTCCAGGCCTTAGGCCCCGGCTGGAGCGCCGAGGGCCCCGAGGTCCTCTTCTTCCTCGGGCCGTGGGAGGCGCTGCGGGAGGCCTTGGGAACTCTTCCCGTGGAGGTCCTCGAGGTCTCCAGGGGAACGCCGAGCCTGGAGGCCCTCTTCCTCCACCTCTTCGGGGAGGCCCGCCCTTCCCCTGGCGCACAACCTCGCACTGTCTAGCCGCACGGGGGATAGGGGGGTGTTGCCGGTCCTCGAGGGGGTCGGCGAGGGACCGCCCCCCACCCGGGTCGGCCCAGGGGATTGGCCCAAAAACGCGATGGCGGAAGGGCCTCTCGAGGCGCCCCCCTTCCCGTTGACCCCTTACCCAACCTGTGGTAGGGTCTTGGGCAGGACGCCCAAGACTTAGGGTGTCCTGGCCGCGATGCCAGGCCGACAGGCCTGGACGCCCAAAGGCGGTGGGGGAAGTCCGGTGAAAGTCCGGCGCTGTCCCGCAACGGTAACCGGCCCAAGCGTCGCGCCCTCCGCCCCGGCCGGAAGCCCGAGTACCCGCTTCGCGGCCCTGCCCCGTAGCCCTCGAGGCAAGGGTGAAGGTGGTGAGACCCGTGGGACCTTAGCCTAACCCCCAAAACCCGTCACGGGCCCAGCGCCCGAAAGAGGCCCTTCGGCTCTAGGAAGCTTTTCCCGCCCAAGGAGGCGCTATGCGGGAGACGCGGATGGTCTACCCCGTCTTCCCCGGGGAGACCAACCACTACGGAACCCTGTTTGGCGGAACGGTTCTGGCCTGGATGGACCAGGCGGCCTTTGTGGCCGCCACGCGCCACGCGCGCAAGAAGGTGGTAACGGTACACGCGGACGCGGTGGACTTCAAGCGCCCCGTCCCCCTGGGGGCCATCGTGGAGCTGGTGGCCCGGGTGCGGGAGGTGGGGCGCACCTCCATGCGGGTGGAGGTGGAGATGTGGGTGGAGCCGGTGAAGGAAGGCGAGGAGGCCTACCTGGCCGCCCGGGGCGGGTTTGTCCTGGTGGCGGTGGACGAAAGGGGGAGGCCAAGCCCGGTGCCTCCCCTGGAAGGAGGTGAGGCCCGTGCCCCTCACGGCGCCTAGGCTCGCCTACCGCCCCTACGAGTACCCCGAGCTCCTCCGCTTCCGGGACGCCATCCGGCACAGCTACTGGGTGCACACGGAGTTCAGCTTCCAGTCCGACCTTCAGGACCACGCCCTGGCCGACGAGAAGGAGCGCTCCCTGGTGGAGCGCGCCCTCCTCGCCATCGCTCAGGTGGAGCTCGCCGTCAAGCTCTTCTGGGCCCGGGTCTACGACCGCTTTCCCAAGCCCGAGATCGCCGAGGTGGGCCTCACCTTCGCCGAGAGCGAGGTACGGCACGCCAACGCTTACGCCCACCTCCTGGAGCTTTTGGGCCTGGAGGAGGCCTTTGGACAGGCCCTGGAGGGGGCGAGCGCCCTCCGGGATCGGGCCCAAGCCCTGGGAGAGGCCCTTCGGCGCGCCCAGGGGAAGGACCTGCGGGAATACGCCCTCGCCCTCTTCCTCTTCTCCGCCTTCACGGAACACGTCTCCCTCTTCTCCCAGTTCTACGTCCTCATGGCCCTAAACCGCCGCGGCAACCGCTACAAAGGGATCTCCAACGCCATTGAGGCCACCAGCAAGGAGGAGAACGTCCACGGCCTCTTTGGGGTGGAGCTCCTCCGTCTCCTCAGGACGGAGCACCCCGAGGCCCTGGGGGAGGAATTTCAGGAAGAGTCTCTACGCCTCGCCCAGAAGCTCTTCCGGGCCGAGGAAAACCTCCTGGACTGGCTCTTCGCCATGGGGGAACCCTCTTTGGTGGGGCACGGAGAAACCCTGGAGTTCCTCAAGGGACGCTTCAACGAAGTCCTCGCCCTCCATGGACTCCCCGAAGCCTTCCCTGTGGACCGGGCGAGGCTTCGGGACACGGAGTGGTTCACCCTGGAGCTCCTCGCCGACAAGGAGGTGGACTTCTTCAACAAGCGGAGCGTGGCCTACGCGCGCAGGGTACAAAGCTTTGATCCGGAGGAGCTTTTCTGAAGGAGGAGGCATGACCAAGACCAAGCGGACCTACGAGCCCTGGTACTGGGCCAACGAGCACACCCGCCTCTACATGCGCCGGGGCTACCTGCTGCCCGGGGTGAGCGTGGAGGAGCGGGTGAGGGAGATCGCCCAGCGGGCCGAGGCCCTCACCAAGGTGGAGGGGTTTGGCCGCAAGTTCCAGGAGTACGTGGCCCGGGGCTGGTACTCCCTCGCCACCCCCATCTGGGCCAACTACGGCCTCAGGCGGGGCCTTCCCATCTCCTGCTACGGCACCTACGTGGAGGACGACACCGCTTCCATCCTGAGGGCGGTGGCTGAGGTGGGGATGATGAGCAAGCAGGGGGGAGGGACCTCCCTCTACCTGGGAAGGCTCCGCCCACGGGGGGCCCCCATCCGGGACAACGGGGAGAGCAACGGCTCGTTTGCCTTCGCCTCCCTCTTTGACCGGGTGATCGAGGTCTTCAACCAGGGCTCCACCCGCAGGGGCCAGTGCGCCGCCTACCTGGACATAGAGCACCCTGACCTCGAGGAGTGGCTTTCCATCCAGCGGGAGCACTCCCCGGTTCAGTCCCTCTTCTGGGGGGTGAGCGTGGGGGACCGCTGGCTTGAGGAGATGATCGCCGGGGACGGGGAGAAGCGGGCCCGCTGGGCCAAGGTCCTGAAGAGCCGGGCCGAGGTGGGCATCCCCTACCTCTTCTTCCGGGACAACGCCAACCAAAAGGCCCCCGAGGTCTTCAAAACCCTCGGCAAGACCATCTGGGCCAGCAACCTCTGCACGGAGATCATGCTCCCCTCCTCGGAGGAAGAGAGCTTCGTCTGTTGCCTCTCCTCCCTGAACCTCCTCCACTACGAGGAGTGGAAGGACACGGACGCGGTGGAGACCCTGGTCATTTTCCTGGACTCCGTGCTGGACGACTTCATTGAGAAGGCGGAGGGCATCCCCTACATGGAGCGGGCGGTGCGCTTCGCCAAGCGCTACCGGGCCATCGGCCTCGGGGTCCTGGGCTGGCACAGCTACCTCCAGTCCCAAAGAATCCCCCTGGAAAGCCCCGAGGCCTTCCGTAGGAACGCCGAGATCTTCAAGACCATACGGGAGCGGGCCGAGGAGGCCTCGAGGTGGCTGAGGAAGCGGCACCCCGAGGACGAGCTCGCCGGGGTGGGGGAGCTTAAGGAAAGGCGCAACGCCACCCTCCTCGCCATCGCTCCCACCAAGTCCAGCGCCTTCATCCTGGGCCAGGTCTCTCCCTCCATAGAGCCCTACACCAGCAACTACTACCTGAAGGACCTACAGAAAGCTCGCGTCCCCTTCAAGAACCCCTTCCTGGAGGAGGTGCTGAGGGAAAAGGGCAAGGACGAGGAAAAAGTCTGGCGGAGCATCCTGGAGCACAACGGTTCCGTGCAGCACCTGGACTTCCTCACCGATGAGGAAAAGGCGGTGTTCAAGACCTTCGCCGAAGTCTCGCAGATGACCCTGGTGAACCTGGCGGCCTCGAGGCAGAAGCACATTGACCAGGGGCAGTCCCTGAACCTTGTGATCCACCCGGAGGCCCCGCCCAAGGACGTGAACGCCCTGGTCCTCCACGCTTGGCGCTCGGGCCTCAAGGCCCTCTATTACCAGTTCAGCCAGAGCGTGGCCCAGGCCTACAGCCGGGACCTCCTCCTCTCCTGCCAAGCCTGCGAGAGCTGAGGGCAGGCTACCCCAAGCAAGGCCCGGGGGAAGGGAACCCTCCCCCGGGCACTAAAGGGGCCTCAGAACGGTAGCTCCTCAAACCCCCACACCTCGCTCTCCGCCGCCCCCCTGCCCTCTAGAACAGGTCCTCGCTCGGCGTTCCCTCCGCCCCTTCTGCCTTCTTGGGCCGCACCAGAAGGGCGAAGTCGTCCAGGACCAGGGTGAGCCGGGTCTTCTTCCCGTCCTTTCCCTCGTAGGTCTCCGTTTGGAGCCTGCCCTCCAGGTGGGCGTAAGTCCCCTTGGGCGGGTCCATCTCCGCCAGGGCCTCGGCGAGGCCGCCCAAGGCCAGGACCTCGAGGAAGACCGCCTCGTCCTCCTTCCGCCGCCCCCGCACCGCCACGGAGGTCTTCCAAATCGCCGTCCCTTGGTTGGTGTAGACCAGCTCGGGCTTCCTCGCCAGGTACGCCTTCAGAATCGCCTTCATCCTTCCTCCTTTCGCCGGGCCTACGGGGGGGGGCTAAAGCCCCCCCTGCCCTTAGCGCCTGACCAGGTAGTAGCTCCCCGCGGGGCTCTTCCTAAGCCCCTCTTCCTTGAGCCACGCCTTCAGGGCCTCCTTCACCTCCCGGAGGGTCCGGGGAAGCTCGCCCTCCCAGTCCTCCTCCGCCTGGAGGAGGTTGAGGAGGGCCACGGCCTGCTCGGGGGTGAGCCTGAGCTCGTTCATCCTCCACCTCCCGTCCTTCTCCCGTGGGGCCTTCAGGCCCCCTAGCCCTCCTCGTCCACCTCCGGGGAGAAGTTGTTCTCCCGGGCGGCCTGGAAGATGGCCTCGAGGGCCTCCCGGTCGGTGAGGAGCCCCCTGAGCCAGTCCTCAAGGATCCCCTTGGCCTCCTCGGCGAAGGCAGATGCGTCCCAACAGCCGCCTTTCACTTTGCCCTCCTTTCCGTCCTCTCCCGTGGGGCCGTTGTCAGCGAAGCTACCTTGCGGTCCCCGGGCTCCCGGTCTTAGCTACACGAAGGGGAAAGGGGAGGGAGCGTGTAGCTAAGACAACCCCCTCCCCTCCTCCAGGCCCCCTACTCCAGGAAGTCCTCCAGGGAGACCTCCTCCCTGCGGAGGACCTCGTAGCCGTAGTCCTGCTCTTCCAAGACCTCCACCACTACCCGGCCCGCCTCCAGGTCCAAGGTGAAGGCCCCTGGCCCGTCCGCCCACCGCGCGGTGGCCTCGAGGAGGAGGGCCGCCACCTCCTCCTCGTAGAAGTCCTGGAGGGGCCTTCCTTGGCTTCCGAAGAACCAGACCGCTTCATGGCCCCACTCGGGCTCCACCACGCCTTCCACCCGGGCCACGCCGTCCGCCCTAAGCCTCTGGACCACCTCTTTAGCTTTCATCGCGCCTCCTTCGGTCCCCCCCGAGGGGCCGGAAGGCCCCCCTGCCCTGGGGGGCCCTCCCCTTCACCCTCGCTTGTAGAACCCCTCCCTGGCCCAGCGCCGGGGAAGCTCCTCCTGGGGGAGGTGCACCTCCCCGAGGACCCGGTACGGCCCCCGGAAGGGCCAGGGGATGCGCCCTTCCCGGTTCATGTCCATGCGCTCCCGGGCCCGGAGCCAGTCGTCTAGCTCCCTGTCGTCCTCTTTCCACCGCTCCAGGAGGAAGCGGCGGCCTCGGGCGTCCTCCACCTCCAGGAGCCGCGCCCCAAGGAGCCCGTAGAGGTCTACGGGGAGGGCTAGGACCCCCTCCACCAGGAGGGCGGCCTCCGCCCAGTCGGCGAGGGGCGCGTCCGAGGCCACCTGGACGAGGTCCCCGCCACGCTCCGGTCCGTCCCCCGCAGCATCCAGGTGGAGCTTGGCGAGGAGGAGGAAGACTCGGACGGCGAGGTCGTAGGGGCGCTTGTCCTCCCAGGCAAACCCCGTCTTGCAGAACCCGAAGGACCACTCCTTCTTCTCCTCCCACCAGGGGAAGACGAAGGACTCGTAGTCCTCCGGGGCGGGGCCGTTGAAGGCCACCTCGGGAGGGTAGAGGACTGGCCCCCCCGTCCCGTCCGGCCCCGCTAGGGGAGGAAGGTGGGGAAGGAGCCGGGCGAAGTCCTCGAGGACGGCCCCAAGCCTCTTCTCCACCGCTTCCTTCGCCTCCGTCCTGATCCGCCAGTAGTGCGTGTGGCCCATGTCAGACCTCCCCGAAAAGCTCCCGCCTGAGCGCCACCGCCGAGTTGTCCTCGTAGGGGGCCTTGAGCCTGGCCTCGAGGGCGTAGAGCCGGGAGGCCAGCCCTCTGAGCCCTTCCACCGCCTCCTTCACCTCCCGGGCCACCCGCTCCGCCTCCAGGGGGTGCTCGGAGAGGAAGGCGTGGAGGTCTTCGGCGTAGAGGGCGAGGGCCCGGGCCGCCTGGGCCATCTCCTCTAGGTGCTTTCTGACTCGGATTCGCCGCATCTCCCACCTCCACCCGGGTGCGAAGGGGGGCCACCCGGCCCCCCCTGGCCCTAAGCCACCTCCAGGACCACCCACCCGGCCCGGCTCGGCACGAAGACCTTCTCCCCCGGAAGGGGCTGGACCTCCAGGACCTCCACGTGGCCCAGGGCCTCGAGGTCCTCCAGGTCCACCCACCCCTCCTCCACCAGCCGGGGGTGGACATAGGCCCCGTGCCGCCGGATGAGGCCCTCCAGGGCCCGGTCCGAGAGCCTGGCCTTGGGAACGCCGTCCGTGTTGGGCAGGAGCGCGACCATCTTGCACCTCCTGCCCCTGGCCGTGGGGCCGCTAGGCCCCCAGGCCCTCTTCCCTATACGCCACCCGCACCCGCTCCGGGCTCACCAGGACGAGGCCGCTCTTCCCCGGAGCGAAGGCCCGCACCACCTCTTCCGCGAGCTCCATAAGGAAGGCGTGGTCCTGGGGCCGGGGCCTTCCAGCCACCTTCACGGGCTTCCCCTCCTCAAAGACCACGGCGAAGCTCCCGCTCACCCGGGCGAACCGCTTTAGCGCTTCCATAGCGGCCTTCCCCGAGGGGCCGGAAGGCCCCCCCGCTCATCTGGGCCGTTCCACCCCGGGCGCTCCGTCGGTCTAGGTGCTCCACCTGACCTCGAGGCCGCCCAAGGTGTTCCAGGGGTGTTCCGGCGAGCCGTTCCGGTGTTCTGTGGGGTGTCCCGGGCCCGTACCGCCCTGGCACAACCGGTGGCACAACTGGTGGCACAGGTGTGTCAAAGCCTCTCCAGGAGCCACCTGAGCCCCCCGAGGAGGGCGAGGTGGCGGGGTAGAAGGCGCAGGCCGCCCACCAGGGGAGCCGCCTGCCGGGGGGGGAGCCTCGAGGCTGTGTCCTTTCCGGGGGGACGGTGGTGTCCCCGTCTTACCCAGGAGGACACCGGGGAGGGGCGCGGGAAAGGTGGGCGTCTGAGAAGGTGCCCGGTAGACACTATGTTGCGTCTGAGCATCTGCTCGGTAGACACAATGTTGTGCCTGAGCAAATGCTCGGTAGAAACCATGTTGCGGGTGAGCAAAATGCTCAGTAAACACAATGTCGTGCCTGAGCAAATGC
Source organism: Thermus arciformis (assembly GCF_900102145.1). Lineage (GTDB taxonomy): Bacteria > Deinococcota > Deinococci > Deinococcales > Thermaceae > Thermus > Thermus arciformis. Next base: position 8,792 of record NZ_FNBC01000014.1, read on the forward strand.
TCGGTCGCAACAAGCGGGAGGGAAAATCGGGGAAGGAGGGGTGTCGGGCAACCTGCGTTGCCAAAAGAGGATGTCCGCCAAACAGAAAACCCCGGAAGGATAAGGTGGTCCTTCCAGGGCAAAGAAGGGTGTCTACCCGATGACCGGGGTCCGGTAGACGGGCTCCCCGGTGGCAGGGTCGCGGTAGACGGCGATCGCCCTGCCCCGCCCCAGTTCGTCCAGGTGGTACTTGGCCTTGCGGAGGGTGCCGATGGCCTCAAGCTCCGCCAAGAGCCCCCTCAGGTGGGTGTCCACCTCGGCCACCGCTTCCAAGTGGCGGCGCACCTCGGGGACCTTCCAGGAGGGGTTCTTCACGAGCTCCTGCAGGAGGCCGACGGCCATAACGGCCTTCATCGCCTCCCTAGAGATGCTCTGCCGCACCTCCCACCCGATAGGGGTCTTCAGGGCCACCACCTGGCCCTTCTCGCGGTCCACCAGGGCGGAGATGGACCGCACCGCCTCTACGAAAGCCTTCTCCCTGGCGGTGAGGCTCGCCACCAGGGCCTGGAGGGTCCTCAAGGAGCCGTCCCAGCCCAGGAGCCTGAGCCGGGCCTCCAGGTCCTCGGGGATGAGGTCCTCGCGGCGGAAGTGGGGGTTGTCCTCGTGCTCCAGGGCCTCCTCGAGGGGGCTCCTGCCCTCCTCGTACTCCACCCCGGAGAGGAACCGCTCCAACCACTTGGCCGCGTCCTCCACCCGCTTGTCCCGAAGGCCCCAATGCTTCTCCTCCCTCGGGGTAAGGTCGTACACCTCCACGGCGTACCTCACTCCCTCGGGGGACTCCCAGACCATGGGCTTGCGCTCCTCCTTGGCCTTGCCCGTGCCCTTCACGAGCAAGGTGGAGGGCGTCTCCTCCTTCAGGCGCTCCCGGAGGCGGGCCAGGGCCACCCTGACCGCGGCCACGAAGGGGGCGGGCACGTCCCGGGTGTCCACCAGGACGTAGCCCTCCTTCGCCGCCTTGGTCATCAGGTCCCTCACGCTCCCGTCCTCCTTCCAGAGCCGCCGAAGGGCCTCGAGGGCCTCCTCCACCGAAGCCGCCGCCTTGCCGCTCGCCCAGAAGAGGCTACGAACGCTGACCTTGGTCATCTTTTACCTCCAACCTCATGCTACCTGTTTTCGCCTCTTCTGGCAATAACGAAACCTTGGAGGGATAAGGGGGTCCCTCCAAGGCGAGGTGCAAGGTGCCGAAACCGCCTAGACTGCTTGGGTCCTCGTCATGGCCTCCTTCAGGGCCGCTTCAAGCTCCTCAAGCCCCTCTTCCTCCAAGCCGCCCTCTAGGAAGCGCTCCAAGAGCTCCGCCTCCTTCTCGCCCAGCTTCCGCCGGAGGCCATAGCGCTCGATGGCCTCTTCCAGGGCTTTGAAGGCGAAGTCCCTCTCCTCCTCGCGCTCCCAGGGGTCGTGGCCCACGAACTCCTCCAGCCGGGTGCCCTCTTCGGTGGTGTTGTCCAGGCTGAGGATGGCCTCCGCCTCCGCCACGGCCAAGGCCTCCTCCACCACCTCCAAGGGGATCCCGAGCCTCTCGGCGACTTCCTCCGGCGTGGGTTCACGCCCGAGCTCCGCCTGAAGCCCTTCCGTGGCCCGCTTGACCTTGGCCACGAGCCGGGAGTTCGTGTACCCCACCCCCCGGTTCCGGTAGAACCACTCCCGCACAGCGCGGTCGGCTTCCACCATCACCCAGAAGGTGAGGTTCTTGGAGGGAGAGGGGAGCTTGCGCTCGCCCGTCCGCCAGGCCTTGAGGGAGCCGTGGACCCTGAGGGCCACCTCCTGGGCGAGGTCCAACGCCTCGTCCCCGAGGAGGTGGAACCGGGAGAAGCCCTCCTTGAGGGCCAGGGCGTAGTAGTGCCGCCCCAGCGCCTCGTAGTCCTCCGCGACGAACGCCCTCATGACCTGCTCCCTCGTCAAAAGCCGAACGCCTTCCGCCATGAGCCGGACGCTGTCGGTGCGCATTTTTTACCTCCGCCCTCATGGTACCTCTTAAGGCGGAGGAAAGCAAGCTTGTGTGGCTACCTCTTGCGCTGAAGGGCCCTCCTCGGCTAAACTGAAAGGGCCGAAGCCGCTTGCTGGCTGTCGGTCGTTTTTTACCTCCACCGAGTAGGCCCCTGGCCCTCCGCCGGGGGCCGAAAGGTTTTACCTTCCCCGCCTCAAGCGGCGCACCTCCTCCTTGAGCTCGCGCACCTCCCGCCTGAGCCCTCGGGCCTCCTCCTCGAGGGACCAGAACGGGTCGAAGGGGTTGGAGAAGAGGGAGGGCCTGGAGAAGAGGAACCCGAGCACCATGAGGAAGAGGAAGACCCCCGCCGCCAGGTACAGGAGCCAGGTCCCCTCCCGGGCCAGGTCCAGGACCACCCCTCCGGCCACCATGAGCCAGAAGAGGCGGCTACGGAAGACTTCCCTCACCGCTTGCTTCGCCAGTCGCTTGTTTTGTTCCCGAAGCATCGCTACCCCCAGAGGCTCCTGGACCTAGCGTAGCGCCTCAGGCGCTCGTCCTTGGTCACCAGCACCGCCCCGAGCTTCAGGGTCGTGGCCAGGATGAACCGGTCCGCCGGATCCGGGTGGGGCAGGTCCAGGTAGGCCGCCTCCAGGGCGACCCCCGCGTCCAGGGGAACCACCCCGATCCCCCGCACCCGCAAGGCCTCCTCCAGCCAACGCCGGGGCTCCAGGGAAAAGGCGACCCGACCCTTTTGGGCGAGGACCGCCACCTCCCAGGGGGTGATGGCCGAGATGTGGAGGGCTTCCCTCGCCCGGGCCTCGTCCAGGGTCCGCACCAGCCCCTTGGGGAGGACTTCCGGGCTCGCCAGGTACCAGACCCAGGCGTGGGTGTCCAGGACCAGGGGCCCCCTCACGCCAGGACCTCCCAGGCCTCTCCGGTGGGCTCCGTGGGGTCCTCGTAGCGGAGGAGGGTGCCCAAAAGTTTCTCCCTGGGGTCCTCCTCCCGGTAGGGGCGCACCTCCAGGACGGGACGGCCCCGGTGGGTGAGGAGGAGGGGCTCCCCGGTGGCTTCCACCCGGCGGAGGAGTTCCAGGGCGTGGGCCTTGAAGTAGGACTTGGAGACCTTCATGACCATAGACATTGTACCTGGTCATAACGCGCCACGACAAGAAACCCCGGAAGGATAAGGGCGTCCTTCCAGGGCAAAGAAGGGCGGAAGGCCTACTCCAGCACCACCTCGGGCTCGAAGCCCGCCCAGATGGCCGCGGCCAGGACGTGCGAGAGGTTCACCCCCCGCACCCTGAGGGCCGGCTTGGGCCACCCGTGGTCGGGGCGGATCACCGCCCGGCCCAGGCTCGCCCGCTCCAGCGCCTTACGGAAAGCCTCCTGGTGCCGCGTGTCCTTGAAGATCAACACCTTCTCTTCCATGGCAATTTAATGCTACCACTAAGACCGCTTTCAGACAATAAGGTACTTTGTGCTATACTTGGGCCATGCTCGCCGAAGCCTTCCGCGAGTACGCGAGGCCCAAGGGACAGGGCCGGGCCTACCTGGAGAACCTGGCGGGCTTCTTCCTGGCGGTGGCCCGGGACCAGGGGGAGGAGGAGCAGGTCCGCATGGTCATCGGCGAGGATCCCGTCCTCGGCCCCTACCTGGACGTGGACCTCCGGGAGGCCCCCAGGACCCACGCCTGGCTCTCCGCCTTCCGGGAAGCGGCCAAGGAAGGCGCCGCCCTAGCCCTCCAGGAGAACGAGGACGGCACCGTGGACGCCACCGTCCTCCCGCCGAGGAAGGCCGAGGCGTGATATACTGGATCTCGGAAGGCCGAAGCCTTCTTTTCCGTGGCACCCCGGGGCGCTGAGCTCCGGGGTTTGGATTTTGGTGGCGCGTCTTAGCTACACGGGGAAGGGAGAGGGGAACGGCGTGTAGCTAAGACCACCCCACGAGGAACCCCACGGCCACCAGGAGCCCGCCCAAGGGCACCGCCACGTAGGAGCCCGTGAGGGCGGCCATCACCCGCCTCGCCTCCTCCCTCCACTCCGGGGGCAGGACCTCGAGGCCCCGCCGGTTGGCGTCCACCTCTAGGGGAAGGCTCGCGAGGAAGAGGCCATACCCCCCGGTGAGGAAGGCCGCCCCGAGGGGGCTCGGGCCCACCAGGAACCCGAGGACGAGAAGCCCCAGGGCCAGGGTCAGGGCCCCCTGCGCGGCCCGCACCATCTCGGGGCGTTCACGCCATTGCAGGGCGTGCCCCACCTCGTGAACGGCCACGGCCAGGTGGTATAGGCTCTTCCCCTCGTACACGGCCCGGGTCAGGTAGACGCTCCGCTCCGGGTAGCGCACGCCGTTTCTCCGGCCCACCCGCACCCGGAAGCCCGTGAGGCCCTTCCGCAAAGCCTCCCCGGCGAAGGGGCCCGCCTCGAGGGGAACAGGGACACCCCGGTAGCGAAGGACGGTGAACGCCAGGTAGACGGCGTATCCCGCCACCAGGGCGAGTCCGGTGAGGGCGAGGAGCGCGCCGTTCACCCGTTCACCACCTCCAGGAGCATGTTCCGGAGGAAGAGGACCCCCCCGTACACCAGGGCGGGCACGTCCATGCCCCGGAACCGCTCACCCCTCTCCAGACCCACCGTTTCCGCCGCCCAGGCTCCCAAGGAGAGGAGAAGTCCCGTCCACCCGTACACGCCCACCCCGGCCAGGGCCAGGGCGGCGTACCGCCATCCTCCGGGCAGGACCCCGGCCAGGACCACCCCTAGGGGGGCGAGCCACAGGCCCCGGAAGAGGAGGCCCCCGAGGAGGAAGGCCAGGCCCGCCCCTAGGCGCCACCAGCCCCCCCGCCTCCAGAGGGCCAGGACCCCCTGCCCCACCCAGAGGGCGAGGAGGGGCGAGGCCCCCTTCATCCCCGCCGTGAGCCACCCGAGGCCGGAGAAGAAGGCCTCCCTCCACCCCACCCGCCTGGCGAATAGGGCCCCGGTGAAGGGAGCCCCCCAGGGGCCATCCAGTAGCCCCGCCAGGGCCCCCAAAAGCTCAGGCCGAAGCCCTCTCCGTCCTGCGGTAGACGCCATCCCTCGCTTCTACCAGGCCCCGGCTCACCAGGCGCTGGAGCCTCTTGGCCACCGTGGACTTGGGCCACCCGAGCTCCCGGGCCAGGGCGCTCGGCCCCTTGGGGACCTCGAGGGCCCCCAGCAGGGAAAGCTCTTCTTTCTCCAGAGGAACGGGAAGGGCTTCCTCCCTCTCCTCCCTCCGGAGCTCCACGGCGTTCACGGCCCCGTTCACCTCCTGGAGCTCCCCCACCGGGAAAGCGGCGGGCGCCCGGGCGTCCACGCTCCGCTTCCGCTCCGCCAAGCCCAGGCTCATGGAGGTCAGGTTCCCCCAGAACACCACCCCGGCCCCGATGAGGCTCCCCCAGAGGGCCCAGGCGCTCCCCAGGACCACGGAGGCGAAGGAGAGGTAGAAGGTGGCCACCTCCACGGCGAAGGCGATGAAGGGGGAGGCCCGCACCCCCTCGCCGTCAAAGCGGGCGTAGTAGTGCCGGAGGTGGGCGTAGCTCGCGGCCAGGGCCACGGCGTAGACCACCACGCCCACCACCGCCAGGAGTGGGAACTTCGCCATAGCCTCCCCCACCACTTTTCCCGTGATGAAGCCCACCACGGGCATCGCGGCGGCGCCGATGGCGGCCTGGGCGTAGACCCTGAGCACGGCTCACCTCAGGACCCGGTCCAGGGGCGTCCACCGCCTGCGTTCCCGCCAGGCGTTCACCGCCCGGAGGAGAAACAAGACCCCGAGTACCAGGACCAGGCTCAGGCCCGCCCCCAGGACCACCCCCGCCTTCACCCCTTCGTCCACGCCCACGGCCCAGGCGGCGTAGATCACCTTGGCGGGCACCTGGTGTTCCCCCACCTGGACAACCCCGTTTACGTCCGCACGGAACATGCTCCGGGGAACGGTGAACACCACGTCCCCCGCCTTGAACGCCACGTCTCCCCCGTTCACCGATCACCTCCGAAGAGCCCGAAGAGGCCCCTCCGCCGCTCCTTAGCCTCGAGGGTGCGGCGGAAGGCCTCGGTGATGCGCTTGGCCCACTCCTCCAGGGCCTTGAGCCTCGGCTCCACCTCGCCCCGCCACAGGGCCGTGGCCCCCTGGATCCGCTCCTCCGCCTCCTGGATGGCTTCGGCCTTGGCCGCCCGCACCGCCGCCTCCAGCCGCTTCCAGTCCACGCCGTCCCCCGTTCTTAGGCCCTCCACCAGGGCCTTCAGGGCCCGGATCTCCTGGTGGTGGAGCCGAAGAGCGGCGTTCACCCCACCGAACCGGGAGGCCTCCTTCTGCACCGCCTCCTCCAGGCGCTCCACCCGCCTCGCCAGGTCCTCCAGCTGGGCGGAGAGCTTCCCCAGCTGGATGTAGGCCGCCCCCACGTCCACCTGCGGCTCCGAGCCCAGAAGCTCCCGGGCCCGGCCCCGGGACTCCTGGAGCCGCCGCTCCACCTCCCGAACCTCCTCGAAGGCCCGGCGCCGCCCCTGCTCCGGTCGGTAGAAGAGCAGGGCATGGGCCAGGCGCTCCCGGTAGAGGAGGGGGTCCTCCGAGGGGTCCTGGCCGAAGACCTCCTGGTAGGCCCGCCGCCACCTCGAGTCCCGCGCCGCCTCGTTTTGGTCCTGGGACCGGGAAGTCTTCTCCGCCCGGCTGGGAGGGGGAGGCGCCCCCGCTGGTTGCTTCCCCGTCAGGGGAACGCCTTGTGGAGAAGCTTGCCTCGGAGAAGGAGCTTCCACCGGAGGAGAAGGCGCCGGGGGAGAAGCCTCTACCGGAGGAGAAGCCTCCACCGGGGAAGGGGCCTGCGCCGCCTCTGCCGGAGGAGGAGCCTGCGAAGGAGCGGGGTCTTTCTGGGTCGGCTCCGCCTCCACCCCGAGGACGCCAAAGGCCTCCTCGTAGCTCCCCGCCAGCCCCTCCTCCACGAGGGCGGTAGCCACCCGAAGGAGGGGCTCCTCCAGGGGGGTGGCAGACCTCCCCGCGAGGGCCCGGAAGGCCTCCTTCGCCCTCCGGGTGGGGAAGACCCCCTTCGCCTTCTCCAAGACCTCCTTCGCCACCTCCTCCTCGAAGGAGGAAAGCTTGTCCGCGATTTCCTTCCAGAGCGCTTCCATCTACACCCCCAGAAGCAGGTAGAAGCCCAGGAGGGCCGGGAAGAAGGCCACCAGGAAGCCATAGCCTTCCTCCTCCCCTCGGAGGAAGCCGTCCGCCGCCAGCGCCAGGGCCAGGTAGGCCATAGCGGCGTAGGAGCCGCCCAGCCTCCACACCATGGCCCCGGCCAGGCCCAGGACCGCCCCCCCGTAGTAGACCCCCACCCTTCCCCGGAAGAGGGCCCGGAGGAGGGGGGAGAGGGCGAGGAGGAAGGGCAGGACCCCCTGGCCCACCAAGGCTTGGAGGAACCAGGCCCCGAGGAGGGCGAGGGCCGCCATCCCGAGGAGGGAGACCCACTCCCTCACGGCAGGACCACCCTCCGGTCGCCGTCCAGGAGGTCCACCACCCCCGCCGTGGTGCGGTTCCCCACCAGCCGGAAGAGGACCATCCGCCCCGTGGGGGCGGAAAGCTCCGCCACCCCGTTCACCACCACGGCCCGGTCGGCCAGGCGGTAGCCCTCGTACCCGGGAGGCGGGGGGTCGCCGTAGAGGGCCACCCCCTCCTGGTCCTCCCCCCGGAGCCAGACCTCGCCCACCGCCTGCACGTCCGCCGTGAACCCGGGGGCGGTGAGCTCCACCCGCACCCGCTTCCGGGCCAGGGGCACGGTCCGGCTCTCCCCGGAGCGGGCCACCACCCGCCCCTCCTGGAAGGGGAGGCCGTCCGCGTAGGCCACGAGGAGGACCTCCCGGTACTCCCCGTCCGGGGGGCTCACGGCCAGGGCGAAGGGCGGGGTGCAGGACCGGGCCCGCTCCACGTCCCCGAGGAAGGCCGCCACGCACCCCACCCTCGAGGCCACCTCCTCCGGGGTCAGGTGGATGGGGGCGTACCGGGGCTCGGGCACCCGCACCACCCCGCCGTCCTGGGGCGAGGCCACCTCCACCCGGGCCTCCCCCGCCCCGTCCCGCACCCGGATCACCGCCCTGGGGGCCGTGGGCACCTGGAAGGAGGCCCCGCCCCGGTGGACCAGGACCATGCCCTCGAGGCCCGAGGGGGCCGGGTCGGGGTAGGCCGCCACCCCGAAGGCCCACTCCCCGTCCACCCAGGCCTCGTAGGTGGCGGCGCCGCTCGCCCAGGGGGCCTCCGCCCGCAAGGCGAGGGTCCTCCGGGCCACCTCCACCCGGGCCATGCCCCCGGGCCTGAGCTCCACCTCCCCTTGGTAGCCCTGGACCTCCACCCCCTGCCACTCCACCCGCACCTCCACGGGGACCTTCCCGAACACCCCCGTGAAGCGGAAGGTGTAGTCCCCACACCGGGTGGCGCTCTGGCCCCCCACCTTCACCGTGGCGCACGCCCCCTCCTTGACCCCCGCCACCTCGAGGCGGGCCGGGCCCTGGAACTCCCGCTGGAGCTCCGTGCAGGAGGAAAGGAGGAGGGCAAGGGCCAGGAAAGCGCTAGAAGCGAACCTCATAGCTCAACCGCACGCCCCCGTAGAAGCCCGTGGCCGTGGTGAAGCGGAAGCGGTCCACGTGGGAGGCCACGCCCCTCCCCCAAAGCCCGTCCCGGTACCCCGCCTGGAGGCTCACCCGGAAGGGCGCGAGGGGGAAGCCCACCTCTCCCTCCACCAGAAGGCCCCGGTCCCGCCCGATGTCCTCCTGGGGCACGGCGTAGGCCAGGCGCGCCTCCCCAAAGAAGCCCTCCCCGGGGTAGACCAGGGTGGCGAAGAGGGCGGAGAAGGGGGTGTCCCCGCTCCCGAGGCCAAAGTAGCGTCCGTAGCCCAGGGTCAGGTCCACGGGGCCCAGGAAGGCGCCTCCTTGCGCCTCCACGAAGTACCGCCCGGGCTCGCCCCCCACGAGGCCCGCGCCGAGGCCGATGCGGGCGTGCACCCCGGGGAGGAGGCCGCCTTCGGGCTCGTGCTCCACGTAGCCCGCCCCGAAGTAGTAGCCGCCGTCCCCCGCCCCGAGCTCCCCCACCAGGCGGATGCCCTGGAAGAGCCCGGCCCGGGCGGTGGCCTCGCTCCGGCCCTCCAGGCTCCGGTAGGCCACCCGCACGCTTCCCGCCCCGAAGGAGGCCTCCACCCGGTCGGTGCCCAGGTGCACCTGGGCCTCCTTCCACTCCAGGGCGAGGCCTCCGAAGGGGCCCCTCTCCCCCACTCCGGCGTAGACCTGGGCCCTCGCCCGGGAGTCCACCCGCTCCTCCAAGGCCTTGGTCCTCTCCTCCAGGGCGTAGACCCGCTTGCCCGTGGCCTGGGCGTCCTTCACCCGGGCCGCCTCGTTCTCCTGGACCTTTTGGGTGAGCTCGGCGAGGGCGGCCTCGAGGGCCTTCACCCGGGCCTCCATCTGGGCGAGGGCCGCCTTCTGCGCCCCCAGCTCCTTCTCCAGGCGGCTCACCGCCCCCTCCAGGGCCTCCAGGTCCTTGAGGGCGGCCTGGGCCTCCAGGGCGGTGAGGAGGGCCTGGCGCACCTCCTCCAGGTCCTTCTCCATGGCCTCCAGGCGCACCCCCTGGTCCTCCAGGGCCCGCCTCACCTCCGGCACCACCTCCAGGAGGTCGGCCACCTGCCCGTAGAGCTCGGCGATCCGCTCCGGGGCCGCCCCCGCCTCCTCCAGGGCCTTCCGCACCCGGGCCAGGACCTCCTCCGTCCAGGTGAGGTAGGCCCGGTAGAGCAGGACCGCCGCCTGGTAGCGGTTCACCGCCTGGTTCCCCCGGAAGGTGCCGTCCGGGAAGCCCGTGAGGACGCCCTTCTCCAGGAGGGCCCGCACCGCCCCCTCGGCCCAATGCCCTGGGGGCACGTCCGCCATCTGGGCCTTCACCGAACCCGCCAACAAAAGGGTGGCTAGGGCAACTCGCCGCATAGCCACATGCTACCACTCTCTAACTTTTATGGCAACACATTACACGCTAAGCTCCACCCCCTCCGGCTCCCTCCCCTGGAGGAGGTCGTCCAGAGCCTGGGCCAGGTCGGGATAGACGAGGTAGCGCCCCTTCGCCACCACCTGGAGGGCCATCCCGAAGGAGGGCCGGGTCCTCCGCCTCCCTTCCCTCAGGTCCGGCTCCCCGAGAACGGGGTGCAGGGCGGGGTTTTCCAGCGCGTCCAGAAGCCTCTCCCCGTGGGCCGTGGCCACCACCCGCACCCCCCTCCGGGAGGCGGTGAGGCACTCCTGCACGTCCTCGTTGTAGCCGATCTCGTCCACCACCACTACCTCCGGGGAGTGGTTTGCGATGGCCTGGTAGATGATCCGCCCCTGGTTCCTGGAGGGAGGGTCCGGCACCTGCATCCTCCGGGCGGGCCGGATCCCCGGGTGGGCGGTGAGCCCGTCCCCCCCGATCTCGTTGGAGGTGTCCACCACCACCACACGGGGCCCCCACCGCTCCGCCAGGATGCGCACGATGTCCCTGAGGAGGGTGGTCTTCCCCGTGCGGGGCGGCCCCACCACGAGGAGGCTTCCCCCGCTTTCCAGGAGGTAGGGCCTGAGGGGCTCCGCCACCCCCTCCACGAACTTCCCCACCCGGATGGTGATCCCCGTCATCTCCCCCAGGGCCGACTGAATGCGGGAGACCCGGTGGAGGGTGCCCTCGATCCCGGCCCGGTTATTCTCCTTGAACCCCCCCACCCGGTGAAGGACGAAGCTCAGGTCCTCCTTGGTGATCTCCCGCTCCGAGAAGCGGGGGGCCCCGTCCACGGTGTAGGCCAGGGGGGCCCCGAGGTCCATGGCGATCTCCTCCAGCTTCGCCCCGTGGGGCTCCACCTCCTTGCGTACCCAGGGGGGAAGCTTCTCCATGAGCGCCGCGAACTCCCTGTCAAACCCCTCGCGAAGCCGCACCATGCGTTATTCCCAACGGTCCGAAAGCCCGGACAAAAAGCCCACCACCGCCCCCAGGGAGAGGCCCGTGGGGAGGCCGGAGAGGAAGGCCCACACCTCCTTGGAGGCCGCCCCAAGGTGGTGGGCGAGCCTCTCCAGGTCCGCCCGCCCGAGGAGGGCCGCCCCCAGGTAGAGGAGGGCCGTCCAGGGGAGGAGGACCCGGGCCACCCGGCCCAGGGCGTACCCCGAGAGGGCCCCCACCCCGAGCAAGACCCAGGCCTCCTTCTGGGAGAAGGCCCGGCCCAGGGCCTCGAGGGCGTGGAAGGCAGGCAAGGCCTCCATCACCCCCTCCGCCAGGCCCGGTAGACCGAAAGCACCCGCTCCACGTACCTCTGGGTGGAGGCGGGAATGGCCCCTCTCCTCACCGCTCCGAGCCCGGCGTTGTAGGCGGCGAGGGCCAGCCGCCAGTCCCGGGTGGCCTCCCAGAGCTCCCGGAGGTGCTTCGCCGTGGCCCAGAGCGCCCAGTCGGGGTGGGCCCGCCACTCCACGGGAGCCCCCGTGGTGCGCGCCCAGGTCCCCGGCATGAACTGGCCCAGGCCCACTTCTCCGGCCCGCCCTACTGCTCCCGGGCAGTAGCCGCTTTCCACCCACACCACGGCGGCCACCAGGTAGGGGTCCACCCCCCAGGCCCGGGCGTACTCCCACGTCTTCGCCCAGAGGTCCTGGGGGACGTGGCCGCACGCGAAGGCCGCCCCCAGGAGGAGGACCAGGTAGGCCGCTCGCCTCACCCCTTCTCCACCTCCCTCTCCAGGAGGGCCCGCACCGCCTTGAGTTCCCCGTAGACCCCGGCGAGGAGGGCGAGGCCCACCCCGTAGAGGAGGACCACGAGCCCCGCCCCCACCCCGGCCCCGTCCAGCCGGAAGAGGCCGAGAAGGAAGAGCCCGGCCCCCAAGACGGCCACCGCCTTACCCAGAAGCTCCGCCCACTTCACCTTCCACCTCCTTTCACGTACTCCCGGATGTAGAGCCGGTGCACCCAGTCCTCCACCGCGAAGGGCACCCCCCGGAGGAAGGCGAAGTAGAAGCGCTCCACCAGGGGAGCGGGCTCCGCCCCCTCCAGGGAGAGGCCCACGTAGCCCCGAAGGAGGCGGATGGCCTCCTTCCGGTCCACCACCACGAACTCCCCGTCCACCCGGGGGGCGAAGCGCACCACGGCCCCCGCCAGGGCCAGGGAGGGCCCGTAGCTCTTCGGGTGGGTGAGGCCGCTATCCGTGGTGAGCAGGTACACCTTCACCCCTCCCTTCACCATGGCCTCCCTTAGGGCCTCCGTCAGGGGCTTCAGGTCCAGGACCGCCACCTGCACCAGGACCTCCCCCGTGGCCCGCCTCACCGCCTCCGCCGCCTCCTCCAGGGTGTAGCTCCTTCCCAGGGCAACGGAGGCCGCCAAGGCCAAGACTGGGACGAACCAGGACCTCATCCTCCTTCACCTCCACCGCTTCGCCGCAAAGCTTCCCCAAAAGCACCTGCTCCCCCTCCTCCCGGGGGAAGGCCAGGACCTCGGGCACGGGCGCCTCCCGGCGCTCCTTCTTCCACCGCTCCACCGCCCGGCACCACCGGAGGAGGGCCCGGTACCCCTCCCGGTCTGCCCCCTGGATGGCCTTGAGGCCCTTCTGGGTGATGGAGAGGCGCACGGGCTCCCCCTCCACCTCGCACCAGCCCAGCTTCACCCAGGCGGGCTCGGGGGTGGGGAAGCCTTCGGGGAGGCGGAGGTCCAGGCGAAGGGTCTCCGAGCCCCGGTAGTACCGCTTGAACTCGGGCACCCGCCGGGTGAGGGCTTCCAGGTAGAGGAGGAGGCTTTCGGGCCTCGAGGGGTCCCGGCTCCAGGGGGCGGCCTCCCCTTCGGGCGAAGCGGAGGCGGGGAGGGAGACGGGCCCCCGCGTCCGGGGAAGGGGGAAGCCCGCCTCCTCCACCCGCGCCTCCCGCGCCTTCTTCCAGAGGCGGTGCAGGAGGTGTTCCTTCCGCCACATGCCGAAGAGGTTCATGCGGGCCGGAGGAGCGCCCTCCAGCAGGACCACCGCCTCCCCCTTGGGGGCGGTGCGCATCTCCTCCGGGGAGAGGAGGGGCCGGGCCACCTCCCGCTCCCCCACGGTTCGGCTCGTGGGGATGGGGAGAAGGCCCCTCCGGCTCACCCCCCGCACCTCCTGCATCACCGAGGTCTCCCCCAGGACCTCCGAGAGGCGGGCGGCGTCGTTGTCGGAGAGGCCGGAGAGGAAGTAGACCCGCTGGGCGAAGGTGCCCTCTATGGCCTCCCACTCCTCCCCGTAGACGGCCCGCCCCTGGTCCGTGTTCTGCACGGCGATGTGGTAGGCCACCCTCCGGGAGCGCATGGTGCCCAGGTTCTCCTTGATCCCGGGGAGGAAGCCGAAGTTGGGGAACTCGTCCCAGTAGACGCTCACGGGCACCTTGAGCCTGCCCCCGTTCCGGTTAGCGTGCTGGAGGGTCTTCAGGTCCACGATGCGCTTCAGGAGCTTGAGGAGCACGTACCCCGAGGCGTTGTCCCCGATGAGCTCCTGGGGCACGCCGATGTAGACCAGGCTGGGCTCGGAGAAAACCTTCGCCCAGGGGACCTCCATGGGCCCGGGCTCCGTGGCGGCGGCGAGGCCCGGGTCCAGCCAGATGGAGAGGCGGTTCCGGGCCCCGTTCAGGATCCCCGCCAGCTGGTCCTGCCGCATCTCCAGGAGGGTCTTGAGTTCCACCTGCAGGTAGGGCCGCACCTCCACGTAGGCCTTGAGCCCGGCCACCCCGTCCCCCAGGACCCGGTAGACGTGGGCCAGGGAGTACCGCCCCTCCACCCCCTCGGCGTGGATCAGGGCCTGGAGCAGGGTCCGCTCGAGGCCCGGGTAGAACTCCTTGGAGTCCGGGACCTTAGGGTTCCGGGGCACGAAGATCTCGGCGATGAGCTTGGCCTGGGTGATGTCCTCGGCCCCCTCCAGGAAGTTGATGCGGTAGGACCTTTCCCCCCACGGGGTGAAGGGGTAGACGGCCCGCCCGTGGTGGGCGTAGTAGGTCATGGCCTCCATGAGGCCTTCCCGGTCCGGGTACTTCAGGTCGTAGACGATGGCCGTCCACCCGTCCTTGGCGTCCAGGAGGAGGTTGGGCAGGTAGTACCCCGAGGTCTTCCCGTGCCCCGGCTTCCCCACCACCAGGGTGTGGGCCACCCGCTGGCCCTCGGAGACCCGGAGGGGCCTCTTCCCGAGCTGGCCGTACCAGCCCACGCCCTTGGGGTTGAGGTAGGGCTCGAGGTCCCTCTCCGTGGCCCACCGCCCCTGCCCCGGGAGTTTCCTGGGCCTCGCGGGGCTGTAGACGAAGGGGGCGAGGCCCCCCACGAACCCCAGGACCAGGACGAGCCGGAGGAGGTCGTAGTTGAGCCGGGCCGCCCAGAGCCGATTGAACTCGCCTCCGCACGGGGTGGCCACGTTGAGCATGCAGGCGGTGGCGAACTCCAGGCCCCTCGCCCCGGGCCTGCCCACGGCCTGGTCCCAGCCCGCCTCGGCCAGGGCGTTCGCCGCCTCGAGGGCCCCCCGCGCCCCCAGGTAGAAGACGAGGCCCAGGGTGGCGAGGAAGAGGAGGAACCCCAAAGCCCGAAGGGCCTTGAGGGGGCGTGGGGTCTCGAAGAGGGAAGCGGCCTCCACCTACCTCCTCCCCCGCGCCCGGGCGATCCACCTTCCTGGGGCCTTAGGGGCCAGGGGCCGGGCGCGAAGCGCCGCCAAGGCCTCCTCGCTCAGGCGGAACTCCACCCTGGGCAAGGGGTCCCTTTTGACCCACTTCGGTCCACGGTCAATCCAGCGCTTCACTCCTCATCACCTCCCTTCCTGTAAGCGCTCCTGTCAATCCACCTGCCCGGAGGCGGCCCCCCTGCGGGAAGGGTGGTGCCCGAGGGGGTCTCCGGGGGCCGCACCTCCCGGGCCCGGTCGGTCCACCTTCCCGGGGCCTCAGGGGCTCCCTTGTAGGAGGGGACCTCCCCGGGACCCGTGTAGCCCACGCTCTGCCCCACCCCGGGGGCGGGCCGCACCACGGCGGGCTCCACACCCTGACCGTACTCGGCCCGGTGCATGTACGGCACCCCCGTCCCGGGGGCCTGGACCTCCACCGTGCGCTGGTAGGCGGGAGGCACCTCCTGGCCCCCACCGCTTGCGGTTGAAGAGAAGCCTCCGCCGCCTGCGCCCGAGGGAAGGGCCCTCGAGGGCCCCCCAAGCCCCCGGCCCAGACTCCCCGCGGCCTGGCCCATCCCCTCCAGGGCGCTCGCGGCCCCGCCCATGGCCCTGCCCACGGCCTGGGTCGCCATCCCCGTGGCGTAGCTGACGGCCGCCGCCGTCACGGCCAGGGAAAGCCCACCGAAGAAGGTGGCCACCAGGCTGGAGAGATAGCCCGCGATGAGGAGGGCCGCCGCCATGCCTCCCACGGTCATCAGCAGGGTCTGGGCCCAGGCCTGGAACATGTCCACGAGCCCTTTGCCGATGCCCAGGGCGAAGGTGCCCATCTGGCGCATTCCCTGGGCGATGGCCTCCTTGGTCATGGTTCCGCACGCCACGGGGGAGAGGAGGGCCTTGCCGTCCGGGGGGACGTTCCGGTAGTTGAGCTTCCCGTCCGTGTCCACGAAGACCTCAAAGCCGCACACCCGGGGGTCCCACCCGTTCTGGACGGCCAGGTTCTGCAGGGTCTCGGCGAAGATGCGGCGGTTCTCCCGGAACTGCCCGGTGAGCTGTTCCACGGTGGTGTCCACGATCTCCTTGGCCTGGGAGACGATGTAGGCCGCCGGACGGGAGACCCCGAGCTCCATGCCCCCCCGCACCACGAAAGGCCCGACGGCCCCCATGATGAAGGCCCACACCACCACGGAAAGCCACCGCCCGAAAAGCTGGGGCCCGAGGCCGATGGGAAGGGCCAGGCTCCCCGCCACGATGGGCCAGAAGGCGGAGGCCAGCATGAACATGGTGCTGATGAGCACCGTGAGGACCATGGCGATGATGACGAAGGGAACGAGGAGGAGGGAGGCGGGGTTGAGAAGCTGGGCCGCCGCCCCGATGCCCGCGAGGATCTGCTGGGCCCAGTCGGGCATGTTCGTCCCGTCGTTCAGGCCCGTCCCCACGAGGTGGACGACGCCCGCCTCCACGATGGCCACGATGGTGAAGAGGGGGTTGATGACCGCCCCCAGGGCCTTGAGGTTGTTGGCGGCCTCCGTCATGGCGTCCGCGAGCTCCGTGCGGAAGGTGTTCGTGACGGCGTAGTACACGCCCTGCGTCCCGCCGAAGCTCTCGTCCAGGACCTCCCCGAACCAGAGGAACCCCCCCGCCAGGACCACCCGGGCCATGGCCCCCAGGACCTCCTCCAGGCTCCCGTAGTAGACCGCCCGGATCAGGCTCCAGATGAGGCCCACCACGATGAGGCTCCGCCCGATGGTGTAGGCCCCCGCCTGGAAGTCCCGGAGGCTCGCCTTGAAGAGGGCGATCCAGTCGTTGAGGTTGAGCATGGCGTTGAGGATGCCCGTGAGGAAGTCCCGAACCCCCTGGTCGATCTGTCCCCGGGGCGGCGGGGGCGGGTCCGCCAGGGCCAGGAGGAAGAGGAAGGGGAGGAGGGCGAGAAGCCTCGCGCCCCACCCCTTGGGAAGAAGGGCCCGCCTCACGGGCTACCCCCCGAGGGCGGCGGGGTGCCGCTTTGCGCTCTCCATTGCCGCGCGAGGATCTCCAGGGCCTCCCCCGCCGCCACGTACTTGGCCGAGGTCTTCTCCGCCTGGGAGGCCACCTGGCCCATGAGGGCCCGTAGCTGGTCCTCGGCGCTACGCTCCTGCTTCCTGATGAGCTCCACCAAGTTCTGGTTCACCTGGACCAGTTGCTCCACGGTCATGGCCTGCTGGGCGGCGAGGTTCTTCATCTCCTGCACGGCCCGGAAAGAGTCCTGGGCCTGCAGGCGGATGAGCTCGGCGAAGCCCTTCACCACCACCTCCGTCACCTCCCGGGTGGAGGGGGCGGTCTGGGCCTCGGAGATGAGCTCCTCCGTGATGCCGGGGTCCATCACGCCCCCCGAGCCGGAGCCGCTGGTGCCGCCCGAGCCGGAGGTGCCCCCGGAGCCCCCCGGGGTGTTCTGGGCCCCAAGGGCGCCTCCCGGGGAAGCGCTTTGCGCCCCCACCACGCTCGCCCCGGAAAGCCCCCCGGTGAGGGAGGCCCACCCCTTGGACACCGCCTCGGCGATGAAGTTCCAGGCGGCCCCCAGGGTGTCCCAGAGGTCCTGGAGGGTGCTCTCCAGGCTCAGGTTCTCCTGCTGGTTCTTCACGTTCTGGGCCACCCGGGACTGGTTCTCCAGGAGCTGGGCCGTGCGCTGGAGGTCGGCGAGGCTCTGGGTCGTGGCCTGGAAGCCCAGCTGGGGCACCACCCCGGAGATGAGCCGGGTCCACCACTCCGGGCCCCAGTAGAGGGGGTCGTCCCCGGGCTTCCAGGCGTCCAGTTCCCGCAACTGCTCCGCCCGCGCCCGGGCCAGGGCGTTCAGGATGGCGTTCTTCTGGCGGCGGATGTCGCTCATGAGGTCCGTCAGGGCCTGGTCCACCTGGTCCACCAGGGGGTTGAGCTGGTGGAGGCCAAGCCCCTTGCCCAGCCAGTCCAGGGCCAGCCCGGTGCCGTAGTAGATGGCCTGGTTCTTGAAGTCCTCCCACATGTCCCCGAGCTGGTTCCAGTAGTTGATGGCCTTCTTCACGGTCCGGTGGGCGGTGCACAGCCACCGCACCGAGGAGAGCTCGTAGAAGCCGATGAAGCGGCAGGCCTGGGCGATGAAGCCGTCCAGGTCCTCCATGAGGCCCTGGGCCTGGAGGTTCTGGCCCGAAAGCCCCGTCCCCTGGACCTGGAGGGCGAGGAGGGCGTAGGCCGTGCCCGTCTTCTCCCCGGTGTAGTCCACCTCCAGGCGAAGCGCCGTGGTGCCGCCAAAGCCCCCGGTGTCCCAGTACCGCTTCACCTGGAGGGAGGTGGTGCGGAAGACCTCCCGCCCCGAAGGAAGGGCCACACCCCTCACCTCGAGGACCCTCTCCCCCGGCTCGGGCTCCACCCGGGCCTCCACCACCAGGACCCGCCCCTCCGGGTAGGTCCCGGGCCTCGGGGAAAGCCACGCCACCCTCACCGCGAGGGCGGGGAGGAGGGCGAAGGCGAAGGTCAGCGAAGCGATCTTGGGGATCCAAGCCCTCATGCCCGCCCCTCCGCGAGGTCCACCACCGCCTTGAGGACATCCCCCCCGTACCTCTCCACCAAGGCCTTCCTCCGGGCCGCTTCCTCCTGGGCGCTGGTGAAGAGCCAGTAGTCGTAGGGCGTGGGCCACAGCTGGAGCACGTCCCCCTCCTTCCGGTCGTCTCGCACCGCCCACACCATCACCTCCCCGTAAAGCCCCTTGACGCCCCCCAAGGAATTCC
This sequence comes from Thermus arciformis, assembly GCF_900102145.1. Classification (GTDB taxonomy): domain Bacteria; phylum Deinococcota; class Deinococci; order Deinococcales; family Thermaceae; genus Thermus; species Thermus arciformis. The sequence goes on from NZ_FNBC01000014.1 coordinate 27,106, forward strand.
ACACGGCCATGGCCCGGTCGGAGAGGCCGAAGACTCTTCGCACGTGCTCCTCCTCCCCCTGCACCCGGAAGAGGAAGACCCAGGTGGTGTTCTGGAGAATCCTCCCCGCGCTCTCCCCGCTGTAGTCCTGGAGGCTTTGGGTGATGCTCCAAATCCCGCCACCCAGGTGCCGGAACCGGCGGTAGAGCTCCTCCACCAGGCTCGCGGCGTAGGGGTTCTTGAACACCTTCCAGGCCTCGTCCAGGACCACCAGGAGGTTCCGCTCCTCCCCCCGCTTCTTCCCCTCCTTCGCCCGCTTCCAGATGAGGTCGGCCATGAGCACCGTGCCCACCACGTCCAGGCCCTCGTAGGCGTCCAGGCCCTCGAGCTCGTAGCACACCACCCGGGCCGTGCTCACGGGGACGGAGGTGGGGCGGTCCACGAAACTGCCCATGGGGGAGTCCCCGGTCCAGGACTGGAGCCGGAGGGCGAGGCTTCGGGCCACCTCCTTCTCCGAGGGGGACACCCCCCGCCCCCCGATCTCGTCCAGGGTGAGGAGGGTCTTCACCAGGTCGGAGAGCCTGGCCCCGAGGTAGCGCTTCTCCTCGGTGCCGTCCTCCCTCAGGTCCACGGTGGTGGCCCGCTTGTAGGTCTGGTCTATGGCCGCCTCCAGGATGGCGTTCTCCACCGCCTCCTGGGTGGGGTCGCCCCCGGGGGGGACCATGGCCCGGAGGAGCTTCAGGAGGTCCCCCTTCTTCTCCGGGGTGGGCTCCACCTCCCCCTCCTCGAGGTCAAAGGGGTTGATGCTGGTGCCCGCCCCGGGGCGGATCTCCACCATGGCCCCGCCGAAGGCCTCCACCAGGGCCTGGTAGTTCTTGCCCCGGTCCAGGATGACCACGCTCGCCTTCTCGTCCCGCAAGAGCTCCGAGAGGAGGTACTGCACCGCGAAGGTCTTCCCCGAGCCCGAGCCCCCCACCACGATGCCGTTGTAGTTCCGCATCCGCTTGTCGAAGGGGTCCACGGAGACCAGGGCCCCCTGGCGGGTCCGGAAGAGGGCCACGGGCCTCGGGCTTCCCGTCCAGGCCCCTGTGGTGGGGAAGAAGTGGGCGGCGTTGGTCTCCAGGAGGTAGACCTTCTCCTCCGCCACGCCCCCGGAAAAGGGGGCCTGGGCCAGCCACGGGGCGAGGAGGCCGTTCCTGAGGACCCGGAAGGGGTTCCCCGGAACCTGGCTCAGGGTGCTCACCGCCTGGCTCACCCGCTCCTCCAGGGTCTCCCGGTCCCGCTCCAGGAGGACCAGGCTCGCCCCCACCTGGAAGATGTGGTCCCCCGTCTGGGAGACGTGGGTGATGGCCCCCTCCGTCTCCACCTGCCCCACCCGCACGTTGGGGTCCACGTAGGTCCCCGACTGGGAGGCGGAGTAGTACCGCCTCGCCCGGGCCTTGAGGGCCCGGATGGCGAGCTCGAAGGGCTCGTGGAGGAAGTCCATGACCAGGTAGAAGCGGTCCCCCCCGGCCTGGGCCAGCACGTCCCCCATCTCCGCGTAGGTCTCGTCCGGCACCGTGTAGAGGGAGAGGACCCCCGCCCACATCCCCCCCACGTAGAGGGCGTCCCGGTAGGAGTTGTCCACCTCACTCCGGGCGATCTGGGCCCGGAGGGTGGGGGGCCTGAGAGAAGGGATGCGGCGGATGGCCTCCCGGGGGTAGCGTTGCCAGGTCTGTTGGTACTGGGGCACCTCCGCAAGGGCCAGGGCGGGGTTGAAGTAGCGGTAGAGGACGGCGAAGAGCTCCTGGTCGCCCATGGGGAAGGCGAGGACGCGGTAGGCGGAAGCCGCGCGGATGATCCGGGTCCGCACCCGCTCCGCCTCCGCCACCACCTCCTTCCACTCCTCCGGGGTGAAGGGCACCCGGCGCCGCTTGTGCCGGGGCCTGCCCAGGAGGACGCTGAGGTAGACCCGCTTCTCCAGGACCTGCCCCTTCTGCCACCGCTCCCGCCAGGCCTCGTAGCGCCTTTCCTGCAGGAAGCGGGCCGTGGGGTGGGAGGGCTCGAGGCTCCGGTACCGCTCCACCCGGGCGAAGGGGGCCGGGGAGACCTCCACCACGAGCCGGGCCCGGCTTCCCTCGGGCACGCCGCTCCGAAGGATGGTCTTGATGACCCCCACCAGGCCCTCCATGTAGGCGGTGCTGGCGAAGAGGGTGGGCTGGAGCTCGAGCCTGACCCCCACCTCCACCCGCCCGTCGTTCAGAACCACGAGGCCGTCCTGGATCTCCCAGTACGGCAAGAGCGCGGTGAGGGAGTCCTCCCGCGCCCGGGAGAAGAGGCTACCTCTGGAAGCGCTCGTCATAGATCAGGGGAGTCGTGTCCTCGTCCCGCTCGGGGCGGTAGCGCTCCTTCTGGGTGAGCCAGGCGATTTCCTGCCAGAGGCTCGCCCCGGGGAAGCGCATCCGCAAGCGGTCGGAAAACTTCACCGCCAGAAAGCCCGCCACGCCCGCCAGCACCAGGCCCAGGGCCGGGTGCGGCAGGCTCCCGCCCACCTGGAGCCCCAGGGTCATGGCCACGGCCCCGAGGAAGAGTTGCCAGAGCTCGAGGCCGAGGAGCGTCAGGGGCTGGTAGAGCCGCCACACCCGGAGCCTGAGCATGGTTCAGAAGAGGCTCGTGCAGGCCGAGGCGTTGGCCGAAGCGGTGGCGTTCCCGAAGAACATCTTGGCGAAGTAGGGTGCGGCGGCGATGATGATGCCCCCGATGCCCGCCCCGATCATGAGGGGCATGGCGTTGCGCCCACCGATGGCGAGGGATATGCCACCCACGGCGAACATGAGGATGATGATGCCAAGGCCCACGGGGCCTTTCAGGTAGCTCACGATGGTGCAGATGACGTTCGCCACGTTGCCGAAGGCCTGGTCGGCGGGGTTGCTGGTGGTCTGCGCCTCCGCCACCCCGAAGAGGGTGAGGCCCACCGCCAACGCCAAGGCGAAGAACCGGAAGTGCTCCGTCTTAAGACCCTTAGCCAGCTTCTTCAGCACGCTTCACCTCCTAAGGAAGAACCACGAGCCTGAAGTCTGAAACCCGTCCGCCATGAACTCTTCCGCCCGCTCTCACCCCCTTTCAACCTCATACGACTGCCATTATAGCAAAACCCTGCCCTTTTGTGGCAACATGAGGGCGTGAGGCTGAACCCAGAGGTGCGCAAGGAAGCGGAGGAAAAGCTCGGCAAGAAGCTCCCCGGGCCAGACGAGCCCGGCTTCTACGCCCTACTGGAGGAGCTCAGGGAGAAGGACCCGGAGCTCGCCGCCCTCCTGGAGGAGGGGATCGAGTTCGAGCAGGTCAGGCCCCCGGAGGAGGAGGTCCGCCAGGAGGTGAAGAAGCGGGCCTTCCTCCGGGACCTCTACAACCGCCTCTTTAACCGGTATGACGAGCTCACCGGGGAGTGGGTGCCCTCCCGTCCCAAGCAGATCCTAATCGGGGTGGGGGGCCTGATGGGCCTCGTCGTCTTCATGTGGGCCCTGAACAACCTGGGAGGCCCCAAGCGCCCGGCCCAGGCTCACCCCTCCCCCCAGGTCCAGCAGGCGGCCACCGCTCCCCAGGCGGCCTCCGGAACGCCCCCTCAGGCCCAGGCCCAGGAGGCTCCCGCACCCCCGGCTGGCGCTTCCGGGGCCACGGGGGAGGCCGCGCCCCAGTCCCAGTCCACGGCCACCCCGGTCGCTTCTCCGTCAGGAGAACGCCTCGAGGCCGTCCCCCCTCCGCCCACGCCCTCGGCCACCGGGGAGGTGCCTCCCCCGCCCCAGACCCTGGGAGGCGCGGGAGCCTACTCCGCCCAGGCCGCGCCCATGCCCACGGAGGGGCCCTCCCTCACCCTCTACCTCCGTCCCACCGGGGAGGCCCAGGCCGCCTCGCCCTCCATGGCCCTCTACATGGGCCAGGCCCAGGAGGCCCCCGAAAAGCCCTCCCTCTCCGTGCCCCTGAAGGCCCAGGCCCAGGAGGCCCCCGCCGGTCCGGGCCTCGCCGTCTACCAGGGCCAGGCGGGTAGCGCCTCGGGCCAGGTGGCCCCCGTCTCCTCCTTCGTGGCCTACAGGAAGACCGAGGCGCCCCAGGCGGTCCCCTCCTCTCCCGCCCCGCCCCAGGCCCCTGGGGGGCCTGGCCTCTTCGAGGCCAACCTGCCCGAGGTCTTCGGGGGGAGGCAGGCCCCCTCCACGCCTCCTTCCACGGCCTCTTCCACGCCTCCCGCCACGGCCTCCTCCCCCTACCTCCCCGGGGCGCGCCTCGAGGGGAGGCTCGCGGTGAGGCTCGTGGTGCCCGAGGGGCAGGAGGTCCCCGTGGCCCTGGAGACGGAGGACGGGGCCACCTTCCTGGGCAAGGCCAAGCTCTCCCCCACCCGCCGGGTGGAGGTGAACCTGGACCAGGCGGTCCTGGCGGGGAAGGTCTTCCCCGTGCGGGCCGTGGTCCTGGGTTCTGACCTCGCCCAGGGCCTCCCCGCCCAGGTCCGGGAGGAAGCCCCCTCCCTGGTGGCCGACCTGGTGCGGGGCTCCCTGCGGGGCCTCTCCGACTACGTGCGGGCCCGGAGCCAGCAGACCACCGTCACCACCACGCCCTCGGGCACGGTGATCCAGCAGGGGCAGACCCCGCCCCTGGAGCTCTTCTTGGGGGCGGCGGCGGCAGACCTTTTCTCCGTCCCGGAGGGCACGAGGGCCGTGGTCCGGGTGGCGGAGGTGGCTCAGGGGACGCCCCTCACGGTCCTGGTGCTGGGGGCCGGGCAATGAGCGTGAACCCCCTCGCCGTGGACCTCGCCTGGTCCGAGGGGCAGGTCCGGCGCTGGGGCCTCGTCCCCCCCGAAGAGGCGGTGCGGGTGGAGGGCTACCTGGGCCTCACCTACTACCGGAAGGAGGAGCCCGTGGCCTTCTGGGCCCACCCGAGCGTGGCCCGCTACCCCCTCACCGCCCTCCGCCACCTGGCGGGCCTGGCGGAGATGCGCCTCCTCCTCGAGGCGCCCCCTGATCCTCGGGTGTGGCGGGTGAGCCCCAGGCCCCGCCACCCCGTGGAGGAGCCCGATGGGGTCTGGCTCACCTCCGAAGGCCCCGTGGCCCTGGAGTACGACGCCGGGGCCTATGCCCGGGCCCGGGTCCGGGCCAAGGGGGAGGCCTTCGCCCTGAGGTTCGTGGGGCAGGTCTGGGGCGCCCCCGTCCCGGAGCGGGTGGCCTACCTGAGGCGGTTCCTCCCGGGGGCGAGGGTCCTCCTGGCCCCGTGGGCCTAGCGCACCACCGCCACCTCCCGCGCACCTTCCCAGCGGCCAGGCAGGCCCGGTCGCCCAGGGAAAGGCCCAGGGGCCGGGTCAGGGGGTCCAGGGCCCCCGCCTCCAGGGCCTCCTCCAGGGTGAAGGGCAGGACCTCGAGGCCCATGGCCACAAGCCGCCCCACCATTGCGCCCTTTTCTCATGAGCCCCCACACGAGAGGCCCTTCACGGGCTTCTCGTCGGGGGAAGGGGTGTACCGGGGAGGGGAGCCGATGAAGGTGCAGGCCCCGTACCCCCCGGTGAGCATGCGGATAAGAGGGTAGAAGGCCGCCGTCCTCCCGCCCTGCCCGTTCGGCACCGGAGCGAGGAGCCCGGCCAGCAGGAGGAGGGCCGCCAGGCTCCACTTGGCCCGCCGGAGGTCCCCCATCACCACTCGGTAGCCCAGGAAGATCACCGCCAAGAGGACGAGCGCCCCCACCAGGACCACAGGGGGGGTGAGGGCGCACACCAGCCGGCTCACGACACAAAGGACCTCGTTCATACTCCAAACAGGCTCAGGAGGGCCCTGGCGTTCCAGGCGAGGATCCCCCCGAGGAGGGCGGCGATGAGATAGCCTACCCCCCGGTCCCGCTCCCCGATGGCGATGAGGAGGCCGCCCAGGGCGAGGCCCAGGGTGGTGATGGCGAAGACCAGCGCCTTAGGGGGCTCCACGCTCAGCACCAGGCCGTTCATGGCGCTCGCCACCTCAGACATACACCACCTCTGCGCCACCTCGCTTAGGCGCCTCGTGCGTCAGAACGATCACCCGCCCGGCGGAGGCCTCCAGCTCGTCCCTGGGAGCGGGCCTCTTGGTGGGGTCCCCCCTCTTCCCCACCAGGAGCACCCGCTCCCCCTCCCGCTCCAGGACGGCCCTGCTCCCCTCCCGCCTGAGCATGCGCCAGCCCTCCCTCTCCATGGCCTCCGCGTGCCGCCGCACCAGGAGGGCCATCTCCAGGGCCCCCGCCCTGGGGGTGTAGTACCGGGTGAGCCCGAGGCGCTTCCGGCCCTTGGCCGCCGGGACCAGGACGGGGCCGAGCCGGGTCATCACCGGCTTCAGCACCCGTTGCCTCAGGGCCTCCCCCACCAGGGCCTCCCCGTAGCGCTCCAGGGCCTCCTGTAGGGTGTAGGGGCCTTCCCGCCAAGGCGCGAGGAGGTCCATTCTACCTCCCTTCCGTCTGGACCTCGATGGTCTTGCCCAAAAGCCGCCTCTCCAGGAGGAAGCTCCTCCCGGGCCCGAGCTCCACCCCCCGCCACCTGAGGAGGAGTTCCCCGGGCCTCGCCCCGTGGACCACGATGACCCCGCTCTGCCCCTCTCCGGGGTTCAGGACCGCCTTTAGGGGGTCCCGGCGCACCTCAAACCGGAGGGGCTTCCCCTCCTGCAGGATCTGGAGATCGTTGAGGGCGAAGCTCACGGGGCGGCTTCCCCGGTTCTCCAGGGTGAAGAAGACGCTCACCCTCCCCTCCTCCCCGGAAGGGGCCTCCACGGTGGTGGTGAAGTGCACCGCCGGGGCCTGAACCTGAGGGCTGGGGGTGGGAGAAGGAGCGGGGGAGGAGCTTTGGGCAGGCCCCGCCGTGGGAGTGGAAGGAGTCTGGGAGAGAGGGGCGTAGGTCCCCCCCTGGGTCCGCTTGAGGAGCACCTGGTACCGCCTCGGGTACTCCCCCGGCCCGATGCGCACCGTGAAGAGGAGGGTCCTCCCCCCCACCTCCACCACCAGGTCGGTCATCCCGCTCTTCACGGGCACCGCCCCCGTCTGGGTGCCCATCATCCCCGTGGAGAGGAGGAGCCTGCTCCCGCCCCCCTCGAGGCGAAGGAGCTCCCGCTTGGCGGAGAAGGCGGCGTCCACCGTGTCCCAGAAGTCGATGACCGTGGTGAAGCCTGGGCTTACCTCCAGAAGCCCCGGGGTCTTTACCAGGTCCTCCGCGTAATAGGTCTTGAGCACCACCTGGGCCTGGGCCGGAAGGGCCATGGTTAGAGCCAGCAACACGGCACGCAACCGCATGCCCTCATGTTGCCATATATTGGGTAGCTAGGCAAGCCTTTGTTGCTAGTCCTCCCCCAGGTGTCCCCCCAGGAGGGCCAGGAGGCCCAAGGCAGCGAGGGCGAGCCCCAGGGGCACGGCGTAAAGGAAGGCCAGGGGGGTGAGGAGGGCGGCGGGCCCCAGGGCATCCCCCACGGCCTGGGCGTAGAGGCGGGCGGGGCGGCCCAGGGGGAGGGACCAGAGGCTCGCCGCCACCCCGTAGAGGGCGGGGAGGAGGGCCCAGGCCAGGCCCCCCGCCAGGGAGAGGAGAACCCCGTGGACTGCTCCCCCCAGGAGGGCCACCAGGGCCAGGCCGAAGAGGAGCCCCTTGAAGGCGTCCACGTACTCCCGGGCAGTCCCCCCGCGCTTAAGCAGGCGGTCCTGCACCAGGAGGAGGTTCAGGGCGGGAAAGAGGGCCAGGGCTCCGGGGATGGCCCCCGCAAAGGCGGGGTAGAGGACGAGGGGAAGGGAGGCGGCGAGGAGGAGAAGGGGCACCAGGGGAGACCGCCTCTCCCTGGGGGAAGAGGGGAAGGCCCCGCGTTCTCCTGGCGGAGAAGGGGTCCGCTCCTGGATGAAGAGCCTTCCCATTTCCCGCCGGGAGGCCTCAGGGGGCGCCTCCTGAGGCAGTGGGGGCAGTCCGGTCTGGGTCTCCTCCCGAGGAGGCACCTCCCGTGGGGTTTCCGGGCGGCCCGGCTGGAGGAGGCGCGCCTCCGGCCTCTCCCCTTCCCCCTTGAGGAAGGCGGCGATCCGGCCCACGTCCGCCGGGGAGAGGACCCGGGGAAGCGCCTGGAGGTGCTCCTCCAGGGAGGCCACGTGGAGGACCCCCTCGTGGTAGCCCCGCCGGTAGCTCCCCACCACCAGGGGCACCACGGGGAGGGCGAGGAGGGCGTAGGCCTCCCGGCCTAGGGCCTCGGCCTGGCGCGCCTCCTTCGCCAGGGCGAAGACCCCCGCCTCCGAGACCAGGAGGTGGCCCCCGCCGAAGGGGACCAGGTGGGCTTCCATAGACCGCATCTTACACACCTTCCCTTTCCAGGAAGGCCTCGGCCACCCGGGCGAGGACCTCCTTCCTGAGGGCTTCCCGGCCCAGGGCCTCGGCCACCTCGCACGCGTCGCCGCCCTCGAGGGGGGCGAGCAGGTAGCCCCCAAGCTCCTGCTGCCACATCTCCGCCGCCTTCCTCCCCGCCTCGTCCCCGTCCAGGAGGAGAAAGGTGGGCCTGCCGTCCGGCTCCGGGAGGGTGCCGTTCACCCCGGCCACCCCCACCACGTCCAGGAGGTCCCCCACGGCGAGGTAGAGGGCCACGGCGTTGAGCTCCCCCTCCACCACCAGGACCCCCGCCCGCTTCCCGTAGCCCGGGCCGTACCAGGGCGGCGTGCCGCACCCCCGGGTGAGGTAGCGATAGCGCTGGCCGTCCCTGGGCCTCAGGTGGCGCACCTTCACCGCCACCAGCCTTCCCTCGGGGTCGTGGATGGGGAGGTAGAGGTCCCCCTCGGGGGAAAGCCCCATCCCGAGGAGGACCGCTTCCCTCAGGGTGAGCCCCCGCCCCTTCAGGACCTCGGGGAGCTCCCTGGCTTCCCTGAGGCGGGCCTGGGCCTCGGAAAGGGCGGCCCCCAGGTCCACCGGGGGCTTGGGCTTCTCCTTCCCGCGCCGGAGCCGCTTCGGGAGCTCAGGGAGGGGCCTTTCTCCGAGGAGGATCTCCACCGCCTCCGCCTTGGAGAAGCCCGCGGCGAGGAGCAGGTGGTAGGCGTTGCCGCTCTCCCCGGTGGCGTGGTCCCGGAAGAACCACACTCCCCCGGCCTTGAAGAGGGAGAGGGAGGGCTTCCTGTCCCCCCGCCAGACCGCCCGGTAGAGCCCGGGCCTGCCGGGCCTGGCCCCGGACTCTGGGAAGAGCCGGGCCACGAGCTCCGGCAGGTCCACCGTGTCGATCGCCTGGGTGAGTGGGTCCACGCCCCTTCCCGTGGGGCCGCTAGGCCCCCGGGCCCTTAGAGCACCTCCTCGGGTTCCAAGAAGGCCTCCAGCACCACCCCCGCCCCGTCCAGGTCCAGTCTCGCCCAAACCAGGGGGATCTCCTCCTGGAGGAAGAAGACCTCCGCCGCCACCTCCCCCTTGGGCCGCCTGAAGGTCCGAGCATAGCCCAGGGTCTCCAGCTGCAGCCGCTCCTCGGGGAGCAGGCTGGCCATAGACACCACGCTGGCCTCGCCATGGGCCAGCCTGCGGAAGGAGCCCTCGGGAAGGCGCAAAAGCCCCTCGAGGGCGCTTTCGCGTAGAACCACCACCAACCGCTCCCGCGAGGGGAGCAACCGCAACAGCCGGAACCCTGACCTCCCTTCCTCTTCAACCCGAACGCGGAAAAGGGCTTCAGTGCTCATAGCTCCACCTCAAAAGAAGCCGCATCGCCTCGAGGGCCTCCCTTCCCCTCAGGAGGAAGCGAAACACTCCCTGGACCTCCACCTCCGAGGCGGGCAAGCGTAGGGTGGGATAGGCGGGGTTGTGGGGTTTGAGGACCACCATGTCCCCTTCGGGGTAGATGTACTTGAGCGTGGTCTTCCCCTCGTGAAGCACGGCGGCAATCTCCCCTCGCCTCGGCCTTACTCCCCGCTCCACCACCACCACGTCCCCATCCAGGAGGTACTCCGCCATGCTGTCCCCTTCCACCACGAGGGCGAAAAGGTTAGGGCGTGCGGGCAGGGGGATGAGGCCCTCCACCTCCTCCAGAGCCTCCTCCAGGGGCCCCGCAGGAACCCTTCCCACCACCGGAATGGCGAGGCCCGCAAGCAGCCTCCCCTCCGGCGTAAGCTCCACGTGGGTGGGGCGGCCGTGCCCTTGGGGATAGAGGACCACCAGGCCCTTCCGGGCCAGGGCCTCCAGGTGCTGGCGCACGGTCTGCGGCCGCAAGCCCAAGGCCCGGGTCAGGTCATGGGCCGTGGGGGAAAGGCCCTGGCGCAGGAGCCGCGCCGCTTCTAAAAAGACCCGCTTTTGCCCTTCCGGCAAGGGGGGTGCCATAGCTCCTCCTCTACCTGTTTTATAACAGTACCCCCCTCAAGGTGCAAGCCCTCCACCCAAGGTTCTTCGGTCAGCGGGCAAAACGGCGTAGGGCACTCCAATCTCCGCGAGAAGGAGCACAGGAAGGCATGCGCTGACCGACTACAAAGTCTAGGCGCGCGGGGCGGCTCCTGAGTATACTGAGGGGCGCATGGTCCTGACCGAGCGGATCCCCCTAGTGGCGGACGAGGCCGGAGGCCTCCGGGTAGAGGGCACCCGGGTCTACCTGGAAGACCTCCTGGACGCCTACGAGGGGGGGCTCTCCCCCGAGGAGATGGTCCTGGCCTACCCCAGCCTAAGCCTTGCGGACGTGTACGCCGTCCTGGCTTGGGCTCTGCGCCACCCGGAGGAGGTGGCCGCCTACCGGGAGAGGGCGAAGAGGGCGGCTCTGGAGGCGGAGGAGCGGGCCCGGGTCCACTTCCCCAAGGCCCTTCTCGCCCGGCTGGGTAGGGCGTGAAGCTCCTTTTGGACGAGAACGTGGAAAGGGCCCTCTTCCTGGGCCTGAAGCGGCGCCACCCCGGGCTAGACGTGGTTCGGGTAGTGGACGTGGGCCTTGGGGGGAGATCAGACGCTGAGGTCCTGGAGTGGGCCGCCCGGGAAGGACGGGTGCTGGTGTCCAGGGACCACGCCACCCTGAGCGCCGAGGCCGCGCGGCGCATAGAGGAGGGCAGGCCCATGTCTGGGCTCATCCTCTTGCGCCGGGGGGTCGGCGTGGGCCGGATCTTGGAGGATCTGGAGCTCCTTCTGACTGCCGCGCGACCTGGGGAGCTGGAGAACGCCATCCTGTATCTGCCCTTCTAGAGTTGGCCTTCGCGTTTCCTTCAAGGAGGTCCACCAGCTCCTTTTGGGCCCCTCGGTCACAAGCCAGGAGCTTAAAGGTCTCCGGCTTCTGGTGGACCTCTACCTGCTGAGGCGCCTGCCTCCCCTTGAGGCCAACGTGGGGAAGCGCCTGGTGAAAAGCTCCAAGCTCTACCTGCGGGACAGCGGTCTGGTCCACGCCCTCCTGGGGCTCCGCACTTTGGAGGACCTCCTTGCCCACCCCGTGGTGGGGAGGAGCTATGAGGGCTTCGTGGTGGAGAACCTCCTCCAGGTGCTTCCCGAGGGGGGCGAGGCCTACTTCTACCGCACCCGGGCCGGGGCGGAGGTGGACCTGGTCCTCCTCCTGCCCGGGGGGAGGCTCTGGGCCGTGGAGGTCAAGCGGAGCCTTGATCCCCGGCCTTCCCGGGGGTTCCACGAGGCGCTGAAGGACCTCAAGCCCCAGGAGGCCTTCGTGATTTACCCGGGAGGGGAGACCTTCCCCGTTGGGGGAGGGAGTCTTCGCCGCTCCCCTTGGGGCGATGATGGAGCGGCTCTGGAGGAGGTAAGCGCCCGCCCTCGGGTTTCGCGGCCCGGGTCTATCCGGCCACACTGCCCTTGCTGGTGAGCGGTTGGCCAGGGCCGCGTGGCTCCCGGTGGGGGACCTTTACGACGGCCTTCAACCCACATTCCGCATCCCTCCTCCCCTGGCCTTAGGATTTTGGGATGGAAGCCACACCCGATCTGCGGGTGTACGACCTCGGCCACCTGGGCCTGGTGGCCAGCACCGTGGACCGTATCGGGCTGGTCCCCCTGGTGGACGAACGGGTGGGCCCCCGCCCGGGGGAAAAGGTGAGCACGGGGGTGGCCCTGGTCAGCCCCGAAGGGGCTACCTTGTAAGCGGCCATTATGAACGCCCTAGGCTTTGTCTCTTCTCCCCTCTACCTCTTCGGCCACTACTGGGAGGGTAAGCCCACGGAGTGGCTTCTGGGAAAGGGCGTCACCCCAGGCCTCCTCAACGACGACCGCATGGGCCGCATGCTGGACACCCTCATTACCTGCTGGAGTAAAGGGGGTGCGGAATGTGGGGTGTACAAGGGGACGGGGGAAGTACGGCGCGCGGCGAGCTACGCCCTCCCCAGCCTGGGGACCGAGGAAGCAGACGCGAGGCGGCTTGGGGAGCTTCTCCTTTCCCGGTGGAAGATGGAGAACCGGTCCTTTTGGGTACGGGACGTCCTCCTCTATGAGGACGCCTGCCAGGTGCGGAACGTGGGGGCGCAGGTCTTGGCCGCCCTCCGGGCCTTTCTGGTGTCCCTGCTGCACCGCAGGGGGATGCGGGAGAAGATCACGCGCCAGCGTACCTTGAAAGCGGCCCTGGAGACCTTCTCCTTCCATCCCCTCTCCGCCCTCAGGTTCCTGGGGCTCTATGCGGCATAACGGTCAAGTCTGCCCGGGCTTGCCTTGCAAAGGTCGGGATGACGGGCGTATACTCGCGCCCCGATGGGCAAGCGCGGCTTCGTTTGCCGGGAGGCAAGCCCCAAGGAGGTCCTGGAGCACTGCCTGCGCCTGGCCCAGGAGGTGGCCCCGCCCACCCCCAAGGGCAAGCGGGGCCGCTCCTGGCGCTACGACCACGCCCGCAAAGTGTTCTCCTGACGGGGAAAGAGTTATCTGGCCCCACTCCTCAAGCGGAGGTGCGGCCGGTTATCCGGCTTCGGGGCGCGAGCGCTTTTGGAGCTCATCGCTTACGGCCTTAGGGTTCTTCTCTCCCTCCTCCCGCCCCCTCCGGGGTACAAGGCGATTTGCTAGGCAAGCCCGCACCTCGTTGACAAGGCTTTCCCTCTCGGCCACCCTGTTAACTAGGGACTGGGCCCGGGGTTTCCCCGGGCTTAGTACGTTAGGGAAAGATCCAAAGCTGCTCCCACGAAGCTGGATCCCTCAAAAGGGCGAACACTTCGGAGGTCACGTCCCGGGCAAAAAGGCGACCTTGTCTCCCCGTACTCGTCCGCGTAGATCGCGAAAGCCAGTTCCACCGGGGCCAGTTTACCCGGAAGAATCTGCACGAACCCCCCTTGCGCCCGCACGGGAAGCGCTATGCCCCAACCGCTTCCCAGAATTGCCGTTGCGCCAGAAGAGGACAGGCCGTATCGTGTGGTCATGCCGCGCACCAGCAAACGCCCCCTTCCCCGCCACGTCCTCCGCATCGGCGAGAGGCGGCGGGAGCTTGGCCTTACCCAGGAAGAGCTCGCCCGCATGGCGGGCTTCTCCACCAGCCTCATGGCCAAGATCGAGCGGGGCGCCGTGGACCCCAAGACCCTCTCCGCCCAGTACCTGGTGGGCCTCGCCAGGGCCCTCGGCCTCACCCTCTCCCAGGTCATGGGGGAGGATGTCCCCGGGGACGACCTGGGCTTCGTCCCCTTCACCCTTCCCGTCTACACCTCTCCCAAAGAGCTGGAGGAAGGCAAGCCCGCCTCCCGGGCCTTCCTCGCTCCGGCCGAGCTTCCCCGGGGGGCGGTGGTGGAGCGCCTCGCCTTCCTGGAAGTCCCGGGGAGGTGGCTCGCCACCCTGGACCTCCCCTTCCCCACCGCCCGGAGGGTCTGGGTCCTCACCGAGCTCAGGCCTCTTCTCCAGCCCCAGGCCGTCTACCTGGGGAAGGCCCAGGGCCACGCCGCCTTCTTCCCTCACGAAGCCCTGGAGAGGGATCCTCTGGCCCTCTACCCCCTCCACCCGGACCTCCCCACCCTCTGGCTCAAGGAGGAGCGCCCCGAGGTCTTGGGCCTGGTGCGGGGGTGGCGGGTGCTGTAAAGGCCAGGTATTGCCAAAACCGGTGATATATGCTAACCTCCGGTTGTGGCTAGCCAACTCTGGGGGGACGTGCTAAACTCCAGGGTTAAGGAGGTGAGAGGTCGCCTAAGGACGCGTAGCGGTAGGTAAAAGCAGGAAGACCGGGGTTTCCCCCGATCCCTTCACCGCAAGCATCTTGGTACTCTCGAGATCCCCTAATCCGAGGGTACCAAGCGGAAGGGAAAATGTCAACCCGGGTGGAAGCCCCACGGGCCCCAGGGCCGGGGGTAAGCGGCCCAGAAGGCAACCGTGGGAGCGCGAATCGGCTGGACCCATCTGGAATCGCCAAACGGATTCACCCTCATCCCCAACCCCCTCTTGAACAGGCTCCTCTCGGCTAGGTTGCCGGACGCCGCCCACTCCGTCTTCCTCGCCCTCGCCTCTCGCCGCAACCTCTACTTCCACAAGGCCTCCACGAAGGACCTGGCCCGCCTCCTCGGGCGGGACCGCCGCACCGTGGAGAAGGCCCTCCTCGCCCTCTGGGAGGCGGGCCTGGTGGAGCGGGACGCCACGGGGTGGTGGCTTTCCGATGCCCCGCCCGGGCAGGACCTGCAGGCCCCCGTGCACGCCGTGCAGACCCCCTTGCAAGCTTTGCAAGGCACGGGTGAGGAAAACGCCCTCCAGGACGGGCTTCTCTCGGTGCGGGAAATAAAGGAAAAAGAAACAACTACTGAAGAAAAAAATCCTCCTCATCCTCACGCCCAAGCGGCGGAGGCGGAGGAGGCTGAAGAGGTAGAGGCTGACCGCAAAGCCCCGGAGGAAAGGGCGGTCTCCGCCTCTCCCTCAGAGGGAGGAGGGGAAGCGACCTTCCCGGTTCCTTCGCCGTCTCCGGCCTCCCCTTCCCCTTCTGGATCTTCCCCGGCGCTCGTGAATGAAGGCACGAAGTACCGCCTCCAGGCCCGCCTCAAGGAAGCGGGGCTCTGGGTGGACTTCTACCGGGTCTTCCGCCCGGGCTTCGCCCACGGGGGGCTTTGGCGGGCCTACCTGGAGCGCCTGGAGCGGGAGGCCCTGCCCCTGGGGGAGGCCTTCGTCCAGGCCCTGGACCGCACCCTGAAGGGAGCCCGCCTCGGCGCGGTCCGCTACCCGGCGGCCTACCTGGACCGCCTTCTCCAAGACCTCGCCCCGCCCGAGCGCTCCGAGCACCCCTCCCCTCCCCCGCCCTCGTTGGAAGAGGTGCCCAAGGACGCCCTTCTCCTCCTCCCCGACGGGAGGCGGGGGTACTTCGCCGGGTGGACCTCGGGCGGGGCCAAGGCCTTCGTGGAGGTGGACGGGGTGGCCTACCTGGTGGACCGGGAGAGCGTCCTCCAGGCGCGTGTGCTAGGGTAGAGGGGAATGGTCACGACGCCCCCTTCACCTTCCCTGAGCCGGGTTCCCATAAGGTTTGGCGCCCACTACGCCGCCGTGGTGATGGTGGAAGGGCAGGTCTTCGTGAAGGAGAGCCAGGCCCCGAACGGCCAGGTCTACACCTTCTACCGCCTCCGCCTCCCGGACGGGAGCTTCCTCCGCCTGCCTAGGGCCCACCGGGGCCGGCCCATGGCCGAGCTGGTGGGGGCGCGCATCCGGGGCACCTTTTGGCCCCGCACGAACGGCCAGGGCCTTCTGGAGAAGTCCCTTCGCCTTGGTCGGATCGGGGTTCCCAGGGGGGACGGGAAGGGACACCCCTTGATGGCCGCCCAGGGCCGCGTGGCCTTCGTGGACCGGGAGGAGGGGAGGTTTGGCCTCGAGGTGCGGCCCAATCCCAAGGGGCGCCTCAAGGAGCCCTTCACCCTCGTCCTCTGGGCCCCCCTGAGCCTCCTGGAGGCCCTGCCCCCCGTGGGAAGCGGGGTCTATGTGGAGGGGGAGGCCCGCTTGAAGACCCGGCGGCTCGTGGCGAAGAAGGTGGAGCCTGCCAGGCTCTGGGACGATCCTTCCTGAAGGAGGGGGTGGTCCCCGCCGGCCTCGAGGCCACGGCAGGGAGGCCGAAAGGCTCTTATCCGGGTGATTTAGAACACACCCGCTGTGGGATTTGACTCACGGCGTGAGGCGGGTTATATTGCTTCCAACCATGAAGAAGACCGTCCTTATTCCCCTCAAGGACTGGGCGATGGAGCAGGGGCTCTCCTACTCCGGCGCCCTCAAGCAGATCCAGGAGGGGAGGCTCAACGCGCGGCGCCTTGGCCGCTACTGGTACGTGGTCAAGGAGGTGGAGGCCCCGGGGGGAGAAGGGGTGGTGCTCACCCTCTTCACCCACGCCGGGGGGGCGGGGAAGACCTCCCTGGCCCGGGACCTGGGGTACGAGATGGCCTCTAGGGGCAAGCGCGTTCTTCTCGTGGACGTGGACCCCCAGGCCAACCTCTCCGCCTGGCTCGGCATCGTGGACGCTCCGGTAGAGGAGACCCTTCTCGGGCTCCTAGAGGGTAAGGGACGCTTCAGGCCGAGGGAGGTGCTTCCGGGGGTTAGCCTCATCCCCGCGCATGTGGAACTTGCCCGGGCCGAGCTCGTCCTCATCCGTGAGCCCTACAAGATGTTCGCCCTGAGGAAGGCCCTGGAAGCTTTCCGGCAGGAGTACGACCTCATCCTCGTTGACTCCTTGCCCTCTCTGGGTTCCTTAGCCGGGGTTGCGGGCATGGCCGGGGACGGCCTCCTGGTTCCCGTGGAGGCCTCACCCAAGGGTCTTCAGGCCCTGCCCACGGTGCTTTCCGTGGCCCAGGACTACGCCGAGGGGTTGGCCTCTCTGGGGATGTGGGGCGGGGGCGCCTTCGTCCGCGCCCTCATCCCTAACGGGCTGGAAGGGACGGTCCGGGACCGGGAGGTTTTGGCCCAGCTCGAGGGCCTTGGAGGGCGGATCCCCTTAGCACCCCCCTTGGTGCGCCGTCCGGCGGTGTACCGGGAGGCTCAAGTACAGCGGCTTCCGGTGCAGGCGGTGGGCGGGGAGGAGGTGCGGCGGGAGATGCGGGCCCTCGGGGACTTCCTGGAGGGGATCCTGGAGCAGGTCAAGGCTGAGCTACACAAGGAGGTGGCCTGATGAGCCGTAAGCCGAGCCCCATGGACCCCTTCCTGGCCAGGGCGCTTTCTGCCTTGGAGGAGATGGAGGGGAAGCCCGTGCAGGCTGGCGGGAGGGTGCTTCCCCTCGAGGCTCTCGTCCCTTCCGCCCAGCCCCGGAGGCGCTTTGAGAACCTGGAAGCCCTCGCCGAGAGCATCCGGGAGAAAGGGGTCCTCCAGCCCCTCCTGGTGCGGCCCTTGGGGGACGGGAAGTACGCCATCGTGGCCGGGGAGAGGCGGTACCGGGCCGCGAGGATGGCGGGGCTTTCCGAGGTTCCGGTGCGGGTGGTGGAGCTCTCCGAGAAGGAGGCGAGGCTTCTCGCCCTCGTGGAGAACCTCCAGCGGGACGACCTGAACCCTTACGAGGAGACCATAGGGGTCCTCGCCCTCCTATCGGAAGACTTGGGGAGGTCCGTGGAGGAGGTGGTGGGGCTCCTCGAGCGGATGCGGAAGGAGAAGCGGGGGGTGGTTGCCCACAACGTTGTGGGCAGCCCCGAGGCCCAGAGGGTGGAGGAGGTCTTCAGGGCCCTGGGTCGGATGTCTTGGGAGTCCTTCGTGCAGCATCGCCTCCCCCTCCTCTCCCTCCCCGAGGACCTGAGGGCGGCCCTGGAGGAGGGGGCGATCCCCTACACCGCCGCCCTGGAGCTCAAGAAGGTGAAGGACGAGCCCTCGCGGAAGGCCCTCCTAGAGGAAGCGAGGGCGGGCCTCTCCTTGCGGGAGCTGAAGGCCCGGGTGCGGGAGGTCTTGCGGAAGGAGAAGGCCCCCAAGCCCTGGCACCGGGAGGTGGTGGCGAAGCTTGCCCGGCTTGACCTCGAGGCCCTCCCTCCCGAGCGGCGGGAGCGGGTGGAGGGTCTCCTCTCCGAGCTCAGGAGGGTCCTGGAGGAGGCATGAGGTTCCACGGACCAGCCCTTATGTTCCCCCTGGCCCTCCTCGCGGGGTGCGGCCTCGAGAGGGGCGGGAGCGTGGGAGCGCCCCGGGAGGCAAACCTCCGTTTCTCCGGAGGTGCGCTGGGAAGTAGCTCTGCAGGCCAAGGAACCCAGGCTTTCCCTGCTCTTCTAAGATAGTTAAGCGATGGACCACCGCCTCGGTTCCCTCGTCGCCTACCGCGGGCGCCCCTGGATCCTTGCCGACCGGGAGGGGGATCTCCTCTATCTCCGTCCCCTGGGGGCCGAAGACCTCCTCCCGGTGCGGCTGGACCTCGTGGCGGCCCTCCGCGAGGTCCTCCCCCACGAGGACCTCTCCCCCGCCTCCTTTCCCCTGCCCAAGGCAACCCCTCTGGCCTCGCCCCAGGAGTTCCGCCTCTTTCTGCAGGGAGCGAGGCTTCTCCTCCGGGATGGCACCGCTCCCTTGAGAAGCCTAGGCCGGGTTGGGGTGCGCCCCAGAACTTACCAGCTCGTCCCCCTCCTTATGGCCCTAAAGCTCCACCCCGTGCGCCTCCTCATCGCCGACGACGTGGGGGTGGGGAAGACCGTGGAGGCGGGCCTCGTAGCCCGGGAGCTCCTGGACCGGAAGCTCGCCCGAAGGCTCGCCGTCCTGGCCCCGCCCCACCTCCTGGACCAGTGGGCCGAAGAGCTACGGGACAAGTTCGCCCTCGATGCCGTGGTGGTTTCGGCGGGGGGCCTCGCCCGCCTGGAGCGGAGCCTCCCCCCTGGGGAGAACCTCTACCGCCACTTCCCGGTGGTGGTGGCGAGCATCGACTTCGTGAAGCACGAGCGGCACAAGGCCCTCTTCCTGGAGGGGGCTCCGGAGCTTGTCATCGTGGACGAGGCCCACGGGGCAGTGGGCGGCCCCAGCGAGGCGTTGCAGAAGCGCTACGAGTTGGTGCGGGCCCTGGCGGAGGACCCAAACCGCCACCTCCTCCTCCTCACCGCCACCCCTCACAGCGGCCTCCCCGAGGCCTTCAGCCGCCTCCTAGGCCTCCTCTCCCCTGAGTTCGCCACCTGGGACCTCGCCCGCCTGGACGAGGAGAAGCGGGCCCGCCTAGCCCAGCACTTTGTCCAGCGCACCCGGAAGGACATCGCCGCCGCCTGGGAGGGGGCTTCCCTCTTCCCCGAGCGGGAGGTGCGCTACGAAACCTACCTCCTCTCCCCTGAATACCGCGCCCTCTACGAGGCCACCTACCGCTACGCCCGCGAGGTGGTGCGCCAAAGCGAGGGTCTCGCCGAGGGGCGGAGGCGTATGCGGTGGTGGGCGGCCCTCACCCTGCTCCGCACGGTCATGTCCAGCCCCCAAAGCGCCAGGGCCGCCCTGGAGCGGAGGGGGATCCCTCTGGAAGATGAGGAGGCCCTCCTGGACCTCGCCCCCCAGGTTTACGAGGGCTCGGAGACCACGCCTACGGACGAAGTGCCCGAGGCCCTGGTGGACCTCGCCGAGCGGGAGGCCTCGGGGCTGGTGGAGGGGGCGGGAAGGAAGCGCCTCTCCGGCCTAAAGCGCCTGGTGGAGGCCCTGACCCCGGAGAAGGACACCAAGCTCCAGGGCCTCCTCTCGCTCCTCTCGGACCTCCTCCGCAAGGGGCACCATCCCGTGGTCTGGTGCCACTTTGTGGACACGGCGGAGTACGTGGGGGAGGCGGTGCGGAAGGCTTTCCCCGAGGCCCACGTGGCCGTGGTCACCGGGCGGATGGACGGGGAGGCCCGCCGGGAGGCGGTGGAGGCCCTGATGGAGGAGGCCCCCAGGGTTCTGGTGGCCACGGACTGCGTTTCCGAGGGGGTTAACCTGCAACGGGGCTTCACCGCTGTGGTCCACTACGACCTGCCCTGGAACCCGAACCGCCTCGAGCAGCGGGAGGGGCGGGTGGACCGCTACGGCCAGAGGGCCAGGCGGGTGGTGGCCGTGCGCTACCGGGGGAAGGACAACCCCGTGGACGAGAAGGTGGTGGAAGTCCTCCTCAGGAAGGCGGAGGAGATCCGCAAGGCCCTCGGAGTCCACGTCCCCGTCCCCGAGGAGGAGCGCTACGTGGTGGACCGCATGGTGCGGAGCCTCTTCTACGAGGGGGAGCAGCCCCTCCTCTTCGCCGAGAGCACCTTCCTGGAGGAGCGCTGGGGCCGGGATGTGGAGCGGGAGCGGGAGAACCGTTCCCGCTTCGCCCAGCGGGCCCTCCGCCCTGAGGAGGCCCTGAAGGCCCTCGAGGGCACCGACGCCGTCCTCGGGAGCCCCGAGGAGGTGCGGGACTTCGTCCTCCTTGCGGCCAAGGTGGTGGGCCTCGAGGTCAGGGAGAGGGACGGGGGCTACGAGTTCCGCCCCTCTCCCACCCTGCCTGAACCCCTGCTCGCCCCTTTCCGGGACGCCAAGGGGAAGGAGCGTCCCCTCTTCCTGGCCTTCCAGGACCCCCCTCCCGAGGGGGCGAGCTTTGCCGGGCGCGCCCATCCCCTGGTGGTGGCCCTGGCCCGCCACTTCCTGGAAGGGGCCCTCCGGGGGGAGAGGGGGCGGTATGCGGTGCGGCGGGTGGCAGGGATAGGCCGGGCCCACTACCTCTACCTCCTCCGCCCCCGGTTCCTCCTGAGGAGCCGGGAAGGGGAAGTGGTCGGGGAGGAGGTCCTCCTCCTCGCCTTGGGTCCTGAGGGGCTCCTTAAGGGAGAGCAGGCGAGGGAGCTTCTCTCCCTCGAGGCCAAGGGGAACGTCTCCTCCGAGGAGGCGCGAGAGTTCTTCACGCTTGCCCTCAAGCGGTACGAGGAGGGCAGGGGAGCGGTGGAGGCGTACCTGGGGGAGCGGGCCCGGGAGATTCGGGAGGCCCACCGGGCCCTGAGGCGGGCGGCGAGGGAGCGGGTGGGGGACCTCGAGGTGGAGCCCGTCCCGCCCCCCGACCTGCTTGGGGTCTTGGCCCTGGTTCCCGCGAGGTGAGAGATGTGGGATTACACCAGGTACATCGAGGAGGGAAGGCCGTGATCGGACTGGTCGCCGAACCGAAGGCTTCCAGGAGGAGGGGGGAGGAGAGCGCCCTCCGCCTCGAGGGCGGCCTCTTCGGCCCCGAGTTCCTGGCCCTTCTGGAGAAAGGAACCGTGCCCTTCCAGACCCCGAGGGACTTTGGCCTGCCTAGGGGGCGCTCTCTCCAGGAGGAGATCGCCGAGAGCTACCGGGAGGCCAAGACCCTCTACGCCCTCTTCCGGGCGAGGCTGGAGCGGGCCCTGGGCACCGAGGCCGAGGGGGAGGTGACCCGGGAGCGCTGGGTGAAGCCCTTCCTCTCCCTCCTGGGCTACCGCCTGAGCTACCGGGGGCACGCCGAGGCGGGGGACAGGAAGTACGAGATCCTCTACCGGGCGGACGAGATGGAGGAGGCCCCCCCGGTCCACGTGGTGCCCTGGGGTCAGGACCTCTCCCGGGCCACCCGGAGGGGCCGTTCTCCCCACGGCCTCCTGCAGGACTACCTGAACGCCTCGGAACACCTCTGGGGCCTCGTGACCAACGGCCGCGTCCTCCGCCTCCTGCGTAAGACCCCCTTCGTGAGGCGCCAGGCCTACTTGGAGGTGGACCTCGAGGCCCTCATGGAGGAGGACCGCTTCGGCGAGTTCGCCCTGGTCTACCGCCTCCTGCACCGCTCTCGCCTGCCGCGGGATGCCGCCACCGCCCACGAGGCCCCCGTGGAGCGCTACCACCTGATGGCCGTGGAGCAGGGCGAGCGGGTCCGGGAGGGCCTCCGGGAGGCGGTGGAGGGCTTCCTCCAGGAACTCGGCACGGGCTTCCTTCGGGGACCCATGGGCGAGGAGCTCGCCCGGGATCCCGAGGCCCTCTACCACGACCTCCTCCGCCTCGCCTACCGGGTCCTCTTCCTCCTGGTGGCCGAGGCCAGGGGAGTTCTGGGCGGGGACGAGGTCTACCGGGAGGCCTTCGGCCTTCACCGCCTCCTCCGCCTCTCCGAGAGGCGGGAGGCCTACACCGAGGACCCCGACCTCTGGCTCGGGCTCAAGACCCTCTTCGAGCTCTTGAGGAACCCCGGGCTTCGGGTGAACGGAGCCCCCGCCGCCGAGGCGCTGGGCCTCGGCGTGCTCAACGGCGGTCTCTTCGGGGAGAGGCTCCGCTTGGAGGAGGCCCCTTTCTCCGTGGAGAACCGTCACCTGCTCGCCGCCTTCCGCCGCCTCGCCCTCTTCTACGACCCCGAGGCCAGGACCCTCAAGCGGGTGAACTACGCCGCCCTGGACGTTGAGGAGCTGGGCTCCGTGTACGAGAGCCTCCTGGACCACAGCCCCCAGGTGGTCTGGGAGGAGGGGGGGTGGGCCTTCCGCTTCGCGAGGGGAAGCGAGCGGAAGCGCACCGGGAGCTACTACACCCCCCACGAACTCGTGGACCTGGTGCTCAAGGAGGCCTTGGACCCGGTGGTGGAGGCCCGCCTGAAGGCCGCCGGGGACGATCCCAAGGCCCAGGAGGCGGCCCTCCTCTCCCTCAAGGTGCTGGACCCGGCCGCGGGGAGCGGGCACTTCCTCCTTGGAGCGGCGAGGCGCTTGGGGAGAAGGCTCGCCCAAATCCGCACCGGGGAAGAGGAGCCCTCGCCCGAGGCCTACCGGGAGGCGGTGCGTGACGTAGTGCAGAACTGCCTCTACGCCGTGGACAAAAACCCTTTGGCGGTGGAGCTCTGCCGCATGGCCCTCTGGATGGAAAGCTACGTGCCGGGGAAGCCCCTCTCTTTCCTGGACCATCGGGTGAAGTGCGGGGACTCTCTGGTGGGGGTACTGGACCCCAAGGTTCTGGTAGAGGGCATCCCGGACGGGGCTTACGAGGCCAAGGAGGGGGACGACAGGAGGTTTGCGAGGGAGGCGCGTGAGGCTAATCGCAGGGAGCGGGCTGGGGCGCAGGGGCTCTTTGACACGGACTTCTTCACTAAAGAAGAGGAGGACCATGCCAAGCTTCTGGAGGCCTTCGCTTGCCTCCCCGAGGACACCGCCGAGCAGGTAGCTGCCAAGGCCAGGCTCTACGAGGAGTTAAGGAGGAAGGGAACCTGGCGCAGGCTCCTCCTTGCTTCCCACCTCTGGACCGCCGCCTTCTTTCAACCCCTCCGGAGAGGAGAGCCTTTTATCACCTCGCGGCACGTGCGAGAAGTCTTGAAAGGGGGAAGGATCCCGGAAGCCGTGGAGGCTTTGGCCCATGTCTTTGCCGAACGCCACCGCTTCTTCCACTGGTGGCTGGAGTTCTCCGATGTCTTCCAGAAGGGCGGGTTTGACGTGGTGCTGGGGAACCCGCCTTGGGAGAGGCTGGAGGGTGAAACCCACTTTTACAGGCGCTCTGGAGCCTACCCATTGGCTTCTTCGGTTTCCAGCCTCAACACCTATCTCCTTTTCCTGGAGCGGATTCTTGCCCTTCGCCGCGGCGACGGTTTTATAGGCCTCTTGGTCCCCACGGGAATCGGCACCGATGCTGGCGGAAAAGCCCTCTTCCAACATTTGTGGAACGGCGGCTTCCTCCAAAGGCTGTTAGACTTTGAAAACAGAAAGGGATTGTTTTCAGATGTAGACCGCCGTTTCCGGTTCTCCTTGGTGGTGGTGGGGCCCCCTCATCGGGAGAGGAGAGCAACGGTTGCTTTCTTCCTCCAGGAGCCTGAGGAGGCCAATGACCCCCACCGGGTTTTTCCCCTAGACGACGAGGCCCTTTTCCTCTTCAACCCCAACAGCCGGACGCTTTCTTCTTTCCGCACGCGTCAGGATTACCTCTTGAACCGCCTGATTTACGAGCGGGCGGGGGTCTTCATACGGAGAGACGGAGAGGGGGGGGGAGTCAACCCCTGGATGGCCACTCCCGTCCTCTTGTTTTCTTCTGAAAGCAGTGCGGGCCACTTACTTCCTAAGAAGGGTGCTAGACGGGGCTCCTTTTGGACTCATGAGGGGAAGAGGTCCGTTCCCTTTATTGAGGCCAAGATGATCCACCAGTACGACCACCGCTACGCCACTTACGAGAACGGCCGGACCCGTTCTGTGGACTTGTCGGAGAAGAGGAATCCCTTCTATACTCCTGAACCCCAGTACCTGGTGGCGGAGGAGAGGCTTATCGATCGCCTGGGGAAGCTTGGGGCCGTTCCCCGATGGTTCCTGGCTTACCGAAACGTGGCTAGGGCTACCGACGAGCGTACTGTGATCGCCACGGCGGTTCCCTACAGCGCCGTCGGAGGGAAGGCCCCCGTCATTCTTTCCCCCCTCCCTGCCCCTAAGCGCTTGTGCCTTCTGGCAAACCTGAACAGCCTAGTCCTGGACTACGCCGCGCGTCAAAAGGTAGGGGGCACCGACATCACCGTCCAGCACCTGGAGCAACTCCCCATTTTCCCTCCCGAAGCTTACAGGGAGAGGGAGATGGCCTTCATCGTCCCCCGCGTTCTGGAACTCCTTTACACCGCCTGGGACCTTGCTCCCTTGGTTCAAGAAGTCTGGGAAGAGGCAAGCGAGTTCTTGCGGGAGGTCATCCGAGCCTGGTGGAAAGATGCTCCAACCCATCCCGATGACCCACCTCCTTGGCTTGAGGAGTCTTACCCCTTCCCGCCCTTCCTCTGGGACGAGGAGCGGAGGGGGCGTATCCGAGCAGAACTGGATGCGTTCTACGCCAGGCTCTATGGTTTGAATCGAAAGCAACTCCGGTACGTCTTGGACCCGAAGGACTTGACGGAGCGCGAGTTGGGCGACCTCCTCTCTCCTGAGGAGGAAGTGGAAGACCCTTTGGAAGAGGAAGGCTACCGGGCTCGCCAAGCCCGTAGCGCCTTTCACGGGGAAACCTTCCGGGTGATGAAGGAGAAAGAGATTCGGCGCTATGGGTTCTACCGCACAAGGCGCCTGGTATTGGAAAGCTTCTTGGCGTTAGAGCTTTTTAAATCCAGGATGAAAGTGGCTTTGGAGGGGGAGTAGGCATGCGGAGTAACTTGTCCAAAGAGCTTTGGGAACTCACCCTGAAGATTAGGGAGTTAATGGAGGAAAAAGGGAAGTTCGCTTTCCCAGGCAGTGGCGTGCCTAGGGTTCTTCGCAATCGGGATACGTCCCCGCATGGGGCCAAGGGGCTTTTCTTGCTCTTGGCCAAAGCAGAAATTCCCTTCCCTGAAAGTTTGCCGCCCTTCTGGGAACGTGTTGTTTCTTGTCTTAAAGTTGAGGAAAAAGACCCTCACATTTTTACGCAAGGAAGACTACAAGAAACTTTCGAGGAAAAGACTTACAAGCTTATGGTTGAAAAGGGGTTCCGTGTCATAAGAACATGCAGTACAACGTGCCTCAAAGAATCGCAAGAGTGCTTAAAGCACGCCAATGCCTACGATTTTCTTATCATAGGCTCGGACGAGGAGGGCGCACAGGGTGAAGCTTTGCTGGTGGAAGTCAAGAGCGACAGGAACATGCATACTGGGAACATCGCGTTGGAGCTGTTGCGTGACTTCCGCCCTAGGTCCCATGGAGTTGATGACGAGCGTAACCACGGATCTTTAATCAAAACAGGAGCTACTTTTTGGCAAGTGTACTACTATGACGAAAGGTCGGGGCATATTAAGGCCGAAGTATTTAGCGTTCCCAAGCTAAAGGAAAGAGCCCATTCTGCTTTGTTAAAGATTGTTGAACTTTTTGATGAAATAAAATGAGTGGGTATGTCCTGCTTTGGCTAAAATGAATCCGTTAAATTTGGAGGCGAGCATGAGCGTGTTTGCACTCCACGCCAGGGCCCTCTCCACGTACAAGGACTTCGTCCGTTCCTTTGTCAAGATCGCCGACCCCCGCCTCCGCCAGTTCGTGGAGGAGGCCATTCTGGGGGACGCTGGGGGTCTTTGGCCCGAGCCCCTGGTCCAGCTCTCCCCCGCCTACGAGCAGGGAGCCACGGTGGACGAACTCGCAGAGGAAGGCCTCCTCCACCCCACCACCGCCAGGGTCTTTCGCAGGGCGGACGGAAGCCCCTTCCGCCTCTACCGCCACCAGGTGGAGGCCTTGCGCCGGGCGAGGGAAGGGAAGAGCTACGTCCTCACCTCGGGAACGGGCTCGGGGAAGAGCTTCGCCTACTTCATCCCCGTCCTGGACCTGGTGGCCCGGAACCCCGGCTTGAAGGGGCCTGTGGCCCTGGTGGTCTACCCCATGAACGCCCTGGTGAACTCCCAGCTCCACGCCCTCGAGGAACTCAAGGAGCGCTACGAGGCCCGGTACGGCGGACCTTTTCCCCTCCGCTTCGCCCGCTACACGGGCCAGACCACCGAGGACGAGCGCCGGGCCATCCGGGAAAACCCGCCCCACCTTCTCCTCACCAACTACGTCATGGGCGAGTACCTGCTCACCCGGCCTGAGGACCACCCCCTGGTCTCCCCGCCTCCTTCCCCCCTTCCCTTCTTCCTGGTCTTTGACGAGCTCCACACCTACCGGGGGAGGCAGGGGGCGGACGTGGCCCTCCTGGCCCGGCGCTTCCGGGCGAGGGTAGGGGAAAGGCCCGTGGTCCACGTGGGCACCAGCGCCACCCTCATCGCCCGGGAGGGGGCCACCCCTGAGGAGCGGCGTGAGGCCGTGGCCCGCTTCGCCTCCACCTTCTTCGGACGGGACATTCCCCCGGAGGACGTGGTGGAGGAGTGCCTCACCCCCGCCACCCGGGGCGGGCCACCCTCGGATGAGGAGCTCTGCGCCGGGGTGAGGACCCCGGTGCCCCGGCACCTCGAGGCCTTCTGCGCCCACCCTCTCGCCCGCTTTGTGGAGTACGCCTTGGGCCTGAAGGAGGAGGGAGGGGGCTATGCGAGAAGGAAGCCCAGGCCCCTCTCCGAGGTGGCGGCCGAGCTCGCCGAGCGAACGGGCCTCTCCCTCGAGGAGGCCAGGGGGCGCCTCGAGGAGGTTCTGGAGGTGGGGGCGGGGCTCGAGGAAGCGGGCCGCCCCCTCTTCGCCTTCAAGCTCCACCAGTTCGTTTCCCAGACCTCGGCGGTGCGGGCGAGCCTCGAGGGGGCGGAGACCCGGGAGTTCGGTCGGGAGCCCTTCGCGCCTTCCGGGAAGCTCCTCTTCCCCCTCTACTTCTGCCGGGGGTGTGGGCAGGACTACTACGCCGTGGTGAAGGTGGACGGACGCTTCCTCCCCAACGAGGACCTGGTGGGGGGCGAGGCCGAGGCAGGGGAGGTGGGCTACCTGGCCTTCGTGGAGGACTTTGACCCCGAGAACGACCTCCCCGACTCCTGGTACGACAAGAGGGGGAGGCTGAAAAAAACCTGGGAGGGGCGGGCCCCCCGCCTCCTTTTCGTGGACCTTGAGGGCCGGATCGTGGCGGAGGGCACGCCGGAGGCCCGCCCCTTCTACTACCAGCCCGCTCCCTTCAGCCTCTGCCTCCGGTGCGGGGCGGACTGGACGGGGCAGGAGCGGGAGTTCACCAAGCTCACCTACCTGGGAAGCGAGGGGCGCACCTCGGCCACCACCGTCCTCGCCCTGAGCCTCCTGAGGAAGGCCCGGGAGGCGGGGGAGGGGAGAGACAAGCTCCTCTCCTTCACCGACAACCGCCAGGACGCCTCCCTGCAGGCGGGGCACTTCAACGACTTCGTGCGCACGGTCATGGTGCGGGCCGCCCTGGTCCGGGCCCTGGAGCGGAGGGGCAGGCTAGACTACGTGGATCTCGCCCAGGAGGTGGTGAAGGCCCTCCCCTTGCGGGAGTTCGTCAAGAACAAGGAGCTTAAGGAGGACAGCCCCGCCATGGGGCGGGTGCGCCAGGTCCTGGAGGACCTCCTCCGCTACCGCCTCTACGCCGACCTGAGGCGGGGCTGGCGCTTCGCCCAGCCCAACCTGGAGGAGGTGGGCCTCCTGGAGGTGGGCTACCCCTACGCCGAGGGCGAGGGCTTCCTGCGGGAGGCGGCGCCCCTTTTCCCCCATCTCCCCGAAGAGGGGGTTCTGGAGGCCGTCCGCTTCTTTCTGGACCACCTGAGGCGCCACCTGGCGGTGGACTCTCCGGTCCTCAAGCGGGAGGGGTACGAGAGCCTGGTGAGGCGCACGGGGGAGCACTTGGACGAGTTCTGGGCCATCGACCCGACCACCGAAACCCCCGTCCTCGCCGCCTCCTTCTCCCCCAAACCCGGCGAGGGCGAGGTGGGCTTCTCCCCGAGGGGGCGGGCGGGGCGGGAGTTCGCCCGGCGCTTCGGGGTGGTCCCGGACGCAGACTTCCTGGAACGCCTCGTTGCCCTCCTCATGGCCCACGACCTCCTCCGTAAGGTGGAGCCGGGCCGCTACCGCATCCCCGAGTCGGCCCTGGAGTGGCGCCGGGGGGGCGGAACCCCGCGCTTTGACCCCTTGCGATTCCGGGGCGGTGGGGCGCGGGAAGGG
Source organism: Thermus arciformis (assembly GCF_900102145.1). Lineage (GTDB taxonomy): Bacteria > Deinococcota > Deinococci > Deinococcales > Thermaceae > Thermus > Thermus arciformis. The sequence continues at coordinate 55,282 of NZ_FNBC01000014.1, forward strand.
AACCGCTACTTCGCCCGCCTCTACCAGGAGAGCGCCGAGGTCCTGGCCCGCCTCGAGGCCCGGGAGCACACGGCCCAGGTGCGCCCCGAGGAGCGGGAGGTGCGGGAGAAGCGCTTCCGGGGCGAGGAGGAGCCCAGGCTTCCCTACCTCGTGGCCTCGCCCACCCTGGAGCTCGGGGTGGACATCGCCGACCTGGATATGGTCCACCTGCGGAACCTTCCCCCGACCCCGGCCAACTACGCCCAGCGGGTGGGGCGGGCGGGGAGGCAGGGCCAGCCCGGGCTTGTGGTGGCCTTCGCCGGGGCCTTCTCCCACCACGACCGCTACTTCTTTGAGAGGCGAGGGGAGATGGTGGGCGGGAGCGTGCGCCCCCCCGCCCTGGAACTCGCCAACGAGTCCCTCCTCGGGGCCCACGTCCACGCCGAGTGGCTCTCCGCCACGGGCCTGGCCCTGAGGGAGAGCCTCGAGTACACCCTGGACATCAACAAGGAGGACCTGCCCCTCTACCCCGAGGTGAGGGAGCGCCTCCGCCTCACCCCAGAGAGGCAGGAGGCCCTCCTTACCCACTTGAAGAAGGTCTTCGCCTACGACTGGGAGCGGCTTTCGGGCACGGGATGGTTCGGGGAAACCTGGCTCAGGAGAACGGTGGAGGAGGCCCCCCTCGCCTTTGACCGGGTCCTGGACACCTGGCGCCTCCTCTTCCGGGCGGCGAGGGAGATGCGGGAACGGGGCCACAGGCTCGTGGACTCGAGGGTCCGGGAGGAGCGGGAGAGGGGAGAGGCCATGCGCAGGGAAGCCGAGCGCCAGCTCAACCTCCTCCTCCAGCGGGACGTGGCTCGGGAGGAGGGGGACTTCTACCCCTACCGCTACCTCGCCTCGGAGGAGTTCCTCCCGGGCTACAACCTCATGGCCCTCCCGGTGCGGGCCTACGTGCCCCGGGGCGAGGGGGAGTACCTCAACCGTCCGAGGGACGTGGCCATCACCGAGTTCGCCCCGGGGAACGTCGTCTACCACGAGGGGGGGAAGTGGACCCCCGTGGCCCTCTACGCCCCGCCGGGCGGGCTAAGGAGCCGCCTCGCCCAGGTCTGGGTCTGCGCGGCATGCCGCCACCTGGCCCAGAGGGAGAAGGAGGTCTGCCCGGGGTGCGGGGCGAGCCTCGCAGAGAGGGGGGAACTCCTCCAGGTCCTTGACCTCGTGGGGGTGAGGACGAAGCGCCGGGAGCGGATCACCGCCAACGAGGAGGAGCGCTTCCGGGGAGGGTACCGCCTCGAGGTGGCCTACGAGTTCTCCGGGCAGGGGAGGCGGGGAGCGGTGGTCTTGGAGGAGCTTAGGCTTCCCCTGGTCTACGCGTCCTCGGCGCGGGTGCACCGCATCAACCGGGGGCATAGGCGCTCGCAAAGCGAGGGCTTTTACGTGGACCTGGAGGGCGGGGACCTCCTCAGCGAGGAGGAGGCCAGGAAGCGGTCCGGAGAGCCGGGAAGCGCCGTGGAGCGGGTGGCCCTCAGGGTCCAGACTACCCAGAACGCCCTTCTCCTGGATCTCTCGGGCCTACGGGAAGCGGAAGGAAAAGGAGAGGGCGATGCCTTTCTCTCCCTGGCCTTCGCCCTCAAGCGGGGGATGGAGGCCCACTTCGGGGTGGAAGAGAGCGAGCTCGACCTGGTGGAGGTCGCCCCCGGGCGCTTCCTCTACCTCGAGGACGCCGAGGGAGGCCTCGGGATCCTCAGGCGTCTCGTGGAGGAGGAAGGGGTTCTCGCCGAGGTAGTGCGGAGGGCTCTCGAGGTCCTCCACTTCTCCCTCGAGGGCAAGGATGAGAAGCCCGAGTGCGCCCGGGCGTGCTACGAGTGCCTCCTCTCTTACAGCAACCAGCGCCTTGCCCCGCGTCTTCACCGCCATCGGGCCCTTCCCCTCCTCCTCCAGCTCCTCTCGGCGAGGGTGGAGGTGGAGGGGGGAAGGGGAGAGGAGCGTCTGGAAGCCCTCCTCGCCCGGTGCCAGTCCGAGCTTGAGCGGGACTTCCTGCGGCTTCTGAAGGCCAAGGGCCTCCCCCTACCAGACGAGGCCCAGTACCGGATCGGGGAGGCCCACACCGTGGCCGACTTCTTCTATCGACCGAACCTCCTGGTCTATGTGGACGGGCCCCACCACGATAGCGAGCGCCAGGCCAGGATCGACGAGCGCCAGCGGCGGACCCTGATGGAGCTGGGCTTCCGGGTGGAGGTGTTGCGTTACGAGGATCTAGAGAAGGGTGTTGAGAGGCTTAGAAACGCACTGGCTCACAGGGCGCAATCGTGACCGGAGCCAGCACCCTACCCAGGGGCGGCCCGAGCTCCAAGGGGTGCTCGGGCAGGAGTTCATCAAGTCTCTCCAGGACCCCATGAGAAGCCCTCCTGATATTCGCAACGGCGGCGCTAACCTGGAGGTGCTGGACAGCGAGCCCATCTGGTAGGCTGTCGCCCAGTACCAGAGGCCTGTGGTGGTGGCAGTGGGCCACCAGGCGGACACGATGCCGGTCTGGCTGCCCCCGGGGATGGGGCGGGGTCAAACGAACACGTTTTCTCCCGCCGGGGGGTTATGCCCACATTCCGCACCCCCTTCACTCCAGCAGGTAATATCGCCCAGCCCCCAGGAGGCGCACCGCGGTCTCGTGATGGGGCGCCAGGTTGAGGACCAGCCACTTGCCCCCCAGCTCCACCAGGCGGACCCACATGAACAGTTGAAACACCCAGCGCAAGGTGGGCTTGGCTGTGGGTCTCCCCTTCTGGTCCGGCAGGCTGGACCCCGTCTCCCAAAGCCTCCGCCTCAGCGCCCACTCCCCCAGGGCGTACACCA
>NZ_FNBC01000059.1 GCF_900102145.1 Thermus arciformis
GTGCTTGAGGGCGTAGCGGGCCAGGGACTGGTGGGAAGGGAAAGGCCCTTCCATCAGGTCCTGGAGTGAGGCCTCCGTCTCGCGGTAGGTGAGGCGGAAGAAGGCGCGGTAAAGAAGGATAGCCAGGTAAAGGGCGTGGCTGTAGCGCCAGGGGCGGCCCCGCTTGCCTTTGGGGGTGGGAGGGGCCACCTCCCGGGCCAGGCGCAGGCAGTGTTCCAGGACCTCCTTGGGGCTTGCCTCCCGGCGAACGAAGCCGCGCTTGCCCATCAGGAGGGAGATATACACCCGTCCTCCTGACCTTTGCAAGGCAAGCCCAGGGGGGTGTGTGGAGCAAGGGGGCGCCGGTCAGACGCCAGGCTACCTTGGGGAACGGGGTCAGGTTGGTGCGGAAGGTCCTGCGGGGAGGACCCTTCTTGACCCCCCTTGGGCCAACGTGTATAATCCGAGGAACAACGTGCATTTCTTTGCTTACACCAAACCCCCGAAGCCACAAGGAGCCCGAAGATGACCTGGAAGGAAGCTTACCCGGATATCCCCCTAGGGCGGGACGCCTGCGGCATCATCGCCATGGCGGAGAAGAGCGGCAAGCCCTCTCACCGGATCGTGCGGCGCACCCTGGAAAGCCTCTACCGGATGGCCCACCGAGCCGGGGCCATCCGCGGCGAGGGGGACGGAACCGGGATCCAAACCGATATTCCCCGGGAGCTTTGGGCCCACTTTTTGGAGCGGGCGGGGCTGGACCCCAAGCTGGCCTTTAACCCTCGCTTCTTCGTGGGGCACTTTTTCCTGCCCAAGGGCGAGGAGGGGCGGATAGAGGAGTTCTTCGCCCTGCTGGGGCGGGAGGGGCAGCGGCTGGGGGTGCGTCCCCTTCACCACCGGCGGGGAGAGGTGGTGAGCGAGGTGCTGGGGCCCGTGGGGCGGCGCACGGAGCCCATCTTCCTCCAGGTGGCGGGGCTCTCCCCGGACGGGGACGCCCCCCTGTGGGAGCTGGGCCTGAGGCTCGAGGCCAGCTTCCCCGTGCACGTGGTCTCCCTTTCCACCCACAGCGTGGTCTACAAGGTGCGGGGGGCGGCGGAGCTCCTCAAGCGCTACTACCCTGAGCTCTCCCGCCCCGAGTTCAAGAGCACCATCGCCCTGGGGCACAACCGCTACTCCACCAACACCCTCTCCACCTTTGAGCAGGTCCAGCCCTTCGGCCTCCTGGGCCACAACGGTGAGATCAACACCATAGAGCGCCTGCGGCGGGAGATGGACTACCTGGGCATCCCCCGCACCGGGGGCTCGGACTCCCAGGACCTGAACCGCATGCTGGAGGGGCTCATCTACCGCTACGGCCTTTCCCTCCCCGAGGCCATGGACCTGGTCTTCCCCCCCGTTTTGGGGGAGATCAAGGGCCTGCCGGAGGCCCTTCAGGACCTTTACCTGGCCCTGCGCCAGCGCTTCGGGCCCTTGGCCCAGGGGCCTGCCGCCATCGTGAGCCGCCACGGGGACGAGGCCGTCTTCGCCACGGACGCCATGGGCCTGAGGCCCCTCTGGCAGTTTGAAACCCCTTACGAGCTCGTCTTCTCCTCCGAGCGCGGCGTTTTCGGCGCCGAGGAGTTCGTCTCCGAGCCCAAGCCCTTGGCCCCCGGGGAGAAGGTCTACCTGCGCCTCACCCCGGAAGGCCCCAGGCTCTTGCCCTTTGACCGGCACCAGCGCCTGGTGCTGGAGCGGGTGGCCGCCCGCACCCCGGTGGAAGGGTACCGGGTGCACCTGGGAGGCCCCTTGCGGCAGGGGCCGCCCCCCGTGGCCGGGGGAAGCGGGACGGAGGTGGAGGAGAAGCCCGCCCCGCCCCCCCTGGGCCTGGAGCGGGCCTTCGGCTGGGACCGCTGGGACCAGGCCTACCTCGAGACCCTGGCCAAGACGGGGAACGAGCCCATCGGCTCTTTGGGCTACGACGGCCCTCTGGCCGCCTTGAACCCGGAAAAGCCCAACCTCGCGGAGTTCTTCAAGGAGACGGTGGCCGTGGTGACCAACCCCGCCATTGACCGGGAGCGGGAGGTGGAGCACTTCTCCACCCGCGTCCTCCTCGGCCGCCGCCCCTTGCCCCACGGCCGGGGAGGGGGAAGGGTGGAGGAACTCCTCCTCCCCGTCGTCCTCGAGGAGGACCAGGCCCTGGCAGAGGCCTTCGGCACCCTGACCCTTTCCGAGGTGCGGGCCCGCTTCAAGACCAAGACCCTCGTCCCCCAGTTCGCCGTGGAGGAGGGGCTTTTGGCCGGGCTCAAGCGCCTGGAGGAGGAGGCGGTGCGGGCGGTGGAGGAAGGGGCCGAGGTCCTCATCCTCTCCGACCGGGAGGCCTTCCACGGCGGGGTTTGGATTGACGTGGGCTTGGCGGTGGCCGCGGTGAACCGGGCCCTAATGAAGCGGGACGCCGAGGGGGTGGCCTTAAGGCGGCGCACCTCGCTCCTCGTCCACTCCGGGGGCGTGCGGAACCTCCACGACGTGGCCTTCCTCCTGGGCCTCGGCGCCGAGGCCGTGGCCCCTTGGCTCATGGAGGAGAAGGCCCGGGCCCTGGAGGGGAGGAAGGGGGTGGCGGGGGTCCTCGAGGCCCTGAAGAAGGGCCTGGAGAAGGTCATCTCCACCATGGGCATCCACGAGCTCCGGGGCTACGGTAAGGTCTTCAGCGCCATCGGCCTTAAGCCCGAGCTCGCCGAGTACTTCGGCACCCGCAACTTCCTGGGCTCGGAGAAGGCGGGCTATGGCTTTTTGGAGTTGGAGCGGACCCTTCTGGAGCGGGAGGGCTTCCTCCGGGCGGAAAAGGTCATGCCCGCCAAGGACTTCCGCTTCAACCCCAGGATCTACAAGGCGGCCCAGGAGGTGGCCACCGGCCAGGCCCCCTACGCCCACTTCCAGGAGAAGGTGCGCGCCCTGGAGCGGGAAAACCCGGTGGCCGCCAGGCAGCTATTGGAGGTGCGCTTCCCCGAAAGGAGCGAGGTGGCCCCGGAGGAGGTGGACCTCTCCGTAGGGGCCCACTCCCTGCCCTTCGTGATCAGCGCCATGAGCTTCGGCTCCCAAGGGGAGGCCTCCTTCCGCGCCTACGTGGAGGCGGCCAAGCGCCTCAACATGCTCTGCGTCAACGGGGAGGGCGGGGAGATCCCCGACATGCTGGGCAAGTACACCCCCTGGCGGGGCCAGCAGGTGGCCTCGGGCCGCTTCGGGGTCCACGCCTACATGCTGAACTCGGCGAGCGTCATTGAGATCAAGATCGGCCAGGGGGCGAAGCCCGGGGAGGGGGGGCACCTCCCCGGCAAGAAGGTCTCCCCCAAGGTGGCCGCCGCCCGGAACGCTGTCCCCGGGGTGGACCTCATCAGCCCCTCCAACAACCACGACCTCTACTCCATTGAGGACCTGGCCCAGCTCATTGAGGAGCTGAAGACCGTGAACCCCAAGGCCCTGGTCTCGGTCAAGGTGCCGGTGATCCCCGGCATCGGCACCATCGCCGTGGGCATCGCCAAGGCGGGGGCGGACGTCATCACCCTCTCGGGGTTTGAGGGGGGGACGGGGGCGGCCAGGCTCCACGCCCTGAAGTACGCGGGGCTTCCCGTGGAGATCGGGGTGCGCCGGGCCCACCGCGCCCTGGTGCGGGCGGGGCTCAGGGACAAGGTGGAGATCTGGGCGGACGGGGGACTGAAGACGGCCTACGACGTGCTGCGCATGGTCCTCCTGGGGGCGGACCGGGTGGGCATGGCCACCATGGCCATGGTGGCCATCGGCTGCACCATCTGCCGCGGCTGCCAGCTGGACACCTGCCACGTGGGCATCACCACCCAGATTGAGACGGTGGAGGAGGCCCTGGCCCACGGCCTCAAGCGCTTCGTCCCCCAGGACCTGGAGCGGGCGGTGGAGCAGCTCACCCGTTTCTTTGAGGCCAAGGGGGAGGCCCTGAGGGAGCTCGTGGCCGCTCTCGGGGCCCGCTCCTTGCGGGAGCTTCGCGGCCGCTCGGACCTCCTCTACCAGCGGGACCACCTGGAGGAGCTGGACCTCGGCTACTTCTTCCAGCCCGTGGAGGAGCCCGAGTGGCTTAAGGACACCTCGGCCCACGTCCTCAGGAAGCCCCTGAACCAGCTCACCCGCACCATCACCGAGGTGGTCATGGCGGCCTACCAGGAGGGGAGCAAGCGCCTCGTCTTCCAGGAGGGCCCCGTGGACTCCACCGACCGGGCGCTTGGGGCCCACCTCGCCGGGGAGATCGCCAGGCGGCGCCTCTACGGCAAGGGGTTTGACGCCGAGGTGGAGCTCCGCTTTGACGCGGGGAGCGTGGCCGGGAACGGCCTTGCCGCCTTCAACGTGGAAGGGGTCAAGGTGGTGGTGGAAGGCGGGGCTCAGGACGGGGTGGCCAAGAGCGCCTTCGGCGGCACCGTGGCCGTCCTAAAGGGCCGGAACCCCTATGGGGCCTACGTGGACGGCTCCGTGGGCAAGAGCTTCGCCTACGGGGCCATCGGGGGCCTCCTCATCGTGGAGGGGGTGGCGGACAGCCGCTTCTGCATCCGGCTTTCCGGGGCCGACGTGATCCTGGGCGGGGAGCCCGAGCGCCCTTTGCGGGACGATCTCGGCAACCTCGCCGCCCGGGCCCAGGCCAAGGGCTTCGCCTTTGAGTACATGACGCGGGGGCGGGCCCTGGTCCTCGGGGACCCCGGGCCCTGGATCTGCTCGGGCATGACCGGGGGGCGGGTCTACCTGCGCCACTGGCCGGAGATGGGCCTCACGGAGGAGGCCATGAAGCGCCGCCTGGCCAAGGGGGCCAAGGTGGCGGTGAAGCCCCTGGACGCTAGGGGCGTGGAGGACGTGCGGGAGCTCCTTTCCGCCTACATCCGGGTGCTCCGGGAGGCCAAGCGGGAGGAGAAGGCGAAGCGGCTGGAAGCCCTCCTGGAGAACCCGGCGGAGCACTTCCGCATGGTGGAGCCTGTGAACCAGCAGGTGGACCAGGGGGTGAGCACGGAGTAATACCACCCCATGCTGGCTTGCGCCAGCATGGGGGCCCCAAAAGAGCCTTCGCAAAGCCCTATCTTCAGCGTCCCATGTGGCAAAATCAAGGTGCGGGCGCTTAGCTGGGCGAAGGAAACAGCAGGGTGGGGCTTCTGGGGTCCTCACACGAGCTTTTCCTCTACCGCCCAGCGTACCAGCTCGGCCCGGCTTCTTAGGCCGAGCTTTTCCGCTGCCCGTTCCCGGTAGGTGGCCACGGTCTTTTCCGAGATGCCCATGGCCTCGGCGATCTCCTTGTAGGAAAGGCCCTGGGCCAGATAGCGGACCACCATGAGCTCGCGCTCCGTGAGGACCTCTGGCCCCGGCTTGCGGACGGTCTGGGCCTGGATCATGCGGTAAAGGAGGTTCTGCGGCAGGTAGTGCTCTCCCCGGGCCACGGCCAGCACGGCGTCCTCCAGTTCCCGCTCAATGGCGTCCTTGGGCAGGTAGCCGGATCCCCCGGCCTGGAGGAAGCGTTCCGCATACTCCGGCTCCGCATACATAGATAGGGCCAGGAGCTGGGCTTCGGGGTAAAGGGCCTTCAGCCTTTCCGCCACCTGGATTCCGTCCATGTCGGGTAGGGCGATGTCCAGGATCACCACCTGGGGCCTGGCCTGGGGGATCTTCAGCAAGGCCTCCTGGCCCGTTTCCGCTTCGCCCACGATCTCCACCTTTCCTTGCAAAAGGTAGCGAATCCCGGCCCGCACCACGGGGTGGTCGTCCACCAGGAAAACCCGGATCATGTTTTCACCTCCTTTAAGGGAATGCGGGCGTAGAGGGTGGTGCCAAGCCCCGGGAGGCTTTCCACCTGGAACCGTCCTCCTAGAAGTTCTATCCTCTCCCGCATGCCCAGGATCCCCAAGCCGGGCTGGGCCTCCGGGGGGAAGCCTTGGCCGTCGTCCTCCACCACCAGGTTGATCTCCCCCTCTTCTTGTTGAAGGACAACGGAAACCTGCTTGGCCTTGGCGTGGCGGGCCACGTTGGTGAGGGCTTCTTGTACCACACGGTAGAGGGCGGTCTCGTGGGTTTCCGGTAGGCGGCCCTTCAGGCGGCAAAGGGGGTTGACCCGGATCCCCGTTCTTTCCTGGAACTCCTCGGCCATGCGTTTTAAAGCGGCCTCGAGGCCCAGGGTGTCCAAGGCGGAGGGGCGCAGGGAGCGGGAGAGGTGGCGCACGTCCTGGATGGCGCTCCGCACCAGTTCCTGCAGGGCGGGCACCGCCTCCACCCGCCCTTCCTTCACCGCTTTTAGCCCTAGGTCAATGCCCGTCAGGATCTGGCCGATCTGGTCGTGGAGGTCGCGGGCGAGGCGGGCCCTTTCCGCCTCCTGGGCCTGGATCAGGGCCTTGAGGAGCTGGGAGCGTTCCTGGGCCCTTTCCTTTAACGCTTGGGTGTACCGGGCCCGGTGCAGGCCAGCCTCGATGGGGGCTTTGATGGCCTCCAAGAAGGCCTGGGGTGCCTCGGTGTCCAGAAGGAGGCGGGCTTCGGTGAGTTCCAGGGTGTGGTAGGTGGTCTTTGGTTCGCCCCTTTTCAAGGGGCACACCTCCTCGTCCCGGTAGGGGCAGAGAACCTTCCCCACCCGCACCTCGCCCAGCCACGCCTCCCCGCAGCGGAAGAGCCCGCTTCGGGCCAGGGCCTCCAGGGCGTTTTGCAGCACGCCTTCTGGGGTTTCCGCCCGGTTCACGGCCTCCGCCACCTGGTTCAGGGTGGAAAGCTCCTGTTCCCGCCGCTTCACCCTCTCTCGGTAGGCCACCAGCGCCTGGTGGAGGACCCTCAGTTCCCCACCGGGATCGGGGAGGGGCCTTTCCCGTCCCTCCTGCCAAGCCCGCACACCTTGGACCAGGGCCTCGAGGGGCTTGAGGAACTGGTCCGCCGCGCGGCTCACGAGGAGGAAGGCCAAAGCGGTCACCCCCAAGGCCCACCAGGCGCCTAGGACCAAAAGGTGGGCCAGCTTCTGCCGGAGGGGGGTTTCGGGAAAGGCCAGGGCCAAGGCGCCCACGGAGCCGTCCCCGATGGGGCTGCGGTAGAGCCTATAGACTTCCCCTTGGAAGCGGAAGCGCCCTATTAGGGTCTTTAGGTTCAGGGGAAACCCGCCCGGGAAGGTGTGCACCAGCACCTCTCCCTTGGGGTCCAGGACAAATCCCAGCACGCCTTCACCCTCCAGGGACTCCAGCTGGCGGAAAACGGCATAGAGGTCGTTGAGCAAGAGATGCTCTTCCAGCTGCCGGGCCAGGTAGAGGGTCTGGGCTTTGCCCTGGGCCTCGAGGCTGGCCTCCAAGCCTGTTTTCACCAGGAAAAAAGCGGTTCCCCCAAGCCCTAGCCCCAGGAAGAGCATGCCCAGGGCAAAGGTCGCCAGCAGGCGCGCGCGGAAGCTCCCCTTCATGACTAGAACTCCAACAGGAAGCGGCGATACGCGGCGTCGCTGGTGGGAGCAAAGCCCGCTATGCCCGCTTCCAGCCGACATTCCGCACCCCTCGTTCCTTGGCCTTAGGATTTTGGGATGGAAACCCCACCCGACCTACAGGTGTACGACCTGGGCCACCTGGGCCT
>NZ_FNBC01000018.1 GCF_900102145.1 Thermus arciformis
GGGGTTGCGCCTTGGGGTCCGGGAGTGGCTGATTGTGGCTACGGACCTGGACCCTCACCGGGTGCTGGAGGTGTACGGGCTCAGGTGGGGGATAGAGCGGCTCTTTGGGGCCCTGAAGGGGCGGGGATTTGACCTGGAGGCCACGCACGTGACGCGGGGGGAGAGGCTTTCGCGGCTTTTGGTCCCCTTGAGCCTGGCCTTCGTGTGGGCGTTTCGGACGGGGCTTGTGCTGCACCGGGTGCGTCCGGTGAGGCCCAAGAAGCACGGGAGGCTGGGACAGAGCCTCTTCCGGGCGGGGCTGGACCTGCTCACCCTTTGGGCGCTTGCCCTCTGGGGTGCAGGGGGAGGAAGGCGCGGAAGTCCCTTGGGGTTATGCCCTATGGAGGTTTTGACGTGTACATAGGTCCACTGGTAATAGTAACCTGCCCAGGCTGAGCTTTCGCACCCCATACTCCCGTAGGCCACGCTCATGCACTGGGAAGTGGGCCAACCCGAGTCGTAGCAAGGTGGGGGCCAGTCGCTCGCCGCCCTGGCGCTAGTTCGGGTTTCCACCTGGCCCCAGATGAGGCTTTCGGTAGAGCAGCTGGCGGTAGCGTAGGCCTTAGCCCCAGGAGAGGCCGTAGTGGGCATGGCCGAGGCCGCCAGGCTACAAGAGGGGAAAAGGGAGTGAGGGCCCAGGTACTGAACCAGGAGGGAAAAGGTGTCCGGGCCCACCACCATTCCCCCGTCGGGGGTCTTGAGCTCCGGGGGCAATCCCTGGAAGCCTCCACCCCCGGGGAGGTTCTCCGGACCATACCGTTTCACCTGCCTCACGATTTCCCTCAGCTTCGCCCTAAGTTCCTGGCGTTGCAGTTCCCCAAGAGGAAGAGGAATCCGGCTCAAGAAGATGTTTTCCAAGACGCTTACCACAAGCTCCTCATCCGACCAAAGGGCGTGCTGCTCCTTTACAAAGCGGAGCTGTTCCTCCCAGAATGCCTTTTCCTCGGGGATGGCTTGGGCCATTTTCCCTTGGGCGTATGCAGCGAACTTCTGCACGCTCTCCTCGGTGAAGAGGGCTGGCGAAAATTCCATATCAACCCTCCCCTCCTCCTCCCGGTACCAGATTCCGGGGGCGAGTTCCGTCCAGGCACCGGATTCTCTCTGGGAAGATGTTGCGGTTGCCGCTCCCCGCCCACAGCCCGCAAAAAGCCCAGAGAGAACGACCAGGAGCGCCAAGGACACCCTTGGAATCCAGGCGAAGGGGCTCCCGTGAACCCGCCGCGTCCGGCCGCCGACCTCGGCTTCCCGCACCCCCTTGCGCACCTTCTTCACCCCCCTTCCAAGTTAACCCCAGGATAGCAGGGGGAAGGTAACGCCCGCGTAACTCAGGAAGCTCTCATAAAGACTCCAGGGCGTTACGCGGAGGTTACGTGGGCCGGGGTAGCGCCTGTAGCTTCTCCTCGCCCTCCTCGGGGGTTCTGGAATGTTTCCCCAGTGCCTCGCCCCCCACTGCCCGCCTCCGGGGCTTGGGCTCTAAGCGCCACTTCGGCTTTGCAACATGGGATGCCCAAGCCGGGGCTGTGGGAATACCTTTTGGGGCCCCCACCGCGGCCAAAGCTGCGGTGGGGTACCTTAGAGGCCCCACTCCCTCCTGAGCCTTTCCACCCGGGCCTGGGCGATGGGAAGGCGGGGGTCTTGGGAGGGTAGCCTCTCCAGGAGGGCCTCCCAGACCCCCAGGTCCTCCCCCAGGCGCTCGGCCAGGAGGAAGAGGCTTTCCACCTCGCCCTGGGCCAAGACCGCCCGCCTCAGGGCCTCTTCCAGCTCCGCCCTCAGGGCCTCCACCCCCGGGGCCTGGCTCTGGGGGAGGAGGGGGCCCCGGTAGCGGGCAAGGGCCCCGCTCAGGTCTCCTTGACGCAGGGCCCCCCATACCTCCAAGAAGTCCGCCTGTAGGGCCTGGGCCAGGCGGTAGGGCCGGCTTTCCACGGCAAGCCCCCGTTGCCTCAGGCGGAGCACCTCCATGCGGAGGGCGGGCCCGTTGGCCTCCCCGTAGAGGGCCAGGGCCAGCTCCTCCCCCCTCCACCCCTCCTTCCGGGCGAGGAGGAGGACGAGGAGCTCCGCCTGGCGCAGGGGGAGGGGCTTGCCCCCAAGCCTTGGCTCTCCCAGGGCCTGGAAGTAGGCCGAGGGGCTTGCGGCCCAGAGGAGCTCCTGCCCCCTCCGGGAGAGCTCTCCCAGGAGGGGATGGGGCCTTCCCAGGAAGAGGAGGCCCCGCATGGCCTCCTCCGCCACCTCCTCCAGGAGGAGGGGCAGGGTCTTGGCCACCCCTTCCTCGTCCTCCCGGTAGAGCCCTTCGGCCAAGGCGAGGAGGGCCTGGGTGAGGGGCTCCTTGGCCCAGGGCCTCGCCGCCAGGAGGAAGGGGAGGACCTCCTTCCCCAGGAGGCGCACCCCGGCGGGGGCGAGGTAGGGAAGGGCGGGAAGAGGGGCCTCGTCCAGGGCCTTCCGCAGGTAGGCCCTCCCCGAGGCCTCCTCCCCCTGGAGGAAGCGCAGGTGGGCCATGAGGAAGCGGGCGTAGAGCCCCGTGCCCCCCTCCAGGGCCAGGAGTTCCACCTGCCGGAGGAGGTCGGGAAGGGGAGGGTCCTCCTCGGCGAGGAGGGCGAGCCAGGCCCACTCCAGGAGGGCGAAGGGGCCAAAGCCCCGGGCAAGGGCAAGAGCGGCGTAGCCCAGGGCCTCCCTGAGGCGGCCAAGCCCCCTTAGGGCGCGGGCCAGGGCGAAGGCGAGGCGGGCCTCGGCCTTGGGGTCTCCCTGGAAGCGGTGGAGGGCCTCTTCCAGGGCCAGGGCCCCCGCCTTTGGAGGGAGGGCCAGGCCCAGGTGGTAGAGGGTGAGGGGGGTCTGGGCCCTTCAGGCGGCCTCCAGGGCCAGGGCGCGGTAGGCCCGAAGGTTCCCCTTACGGGCCTCTACGAAGCCTAGAAGGGCCAGGCGCTCGGCCTCCGGGAGGCCTTCTTGGGAAGTTTGGAGGAGGGCTTCCGCCTCCCGGTCCCGCCCTTCCTCCAGGAGGCGGAGGGCGGGGGCCAGGGGGCTTGCCGGGAAATCCAGGGCCATGGAGCCATTTTAGACGTGTGAGGGCCTGGGCTTCCGCCCCTGCGGCTCTGACCCTCGAGGTCCGCTGACGACACCTACCATATAAGGTGTACAGTGAAGACATGGAGAAGACGACCCTCTACCTCCCCCCTGAGCTTCACCGCGCCCTAAAGGAGGCCGCGCGGCGGGAGGGCAAAAGCCAGGCAGAGCTCATCCGGGAGGCCTTGGCCGCTTACCTTACCCAGCGCCAAAGACCCGCCCTTCGTTCCCTAGGCGTGGGCGAGGACGAGGAGCTCTCCGGGCGCGCCTCCGAGGGGTGGCTGGAAAGGGTCTGGTCCGAGCGATGATCACTCTGGACACCTTCGCCTCTTCGCCCTCCTGAACCGGAAGGACCCGGACCACGGCCGCGTTAAGGCGCTCCTTCTTTCTGATCCGGGTCCCTACCTGGTGCCCATGGGCATCCTCGCCGAGATCGCCTACCTCGCGGAAAGGCGCCTGAGCCTTGGGGCCCTCGAGGCCTTCCTCCAAGACCTCGAGGCCGGGGCTTTCTCCCTGGAATGCGGGGAAGAGGACCTGCCCCGGGTCAGGGCGCTCGTGGCCCGGTACCGGGCCCTGCCCTTGGGCTTTGCCGACGCCGCGGTCGTCGCCGTAAGTACCCCACCGCGGCGAAAGCCGCGGTGGGGGCCCCAAAAGGACCTTCCCAAGCCTTATTTCGGGCGACCCATGTTGCGAAATCAACGTGCAGCCACTTAGCCGAGCGGAACGGGGGCCTGGTCCTAAGCTTGGACCGGCACTTTCACGTGGTGGCGCAGGAGGGGACCATCCGGGTACTCCCCTAACCCGCGATCCGGAGGAGGGCGAGGAAGCTTTCCAGCTCTAGGCTCGCCCCGCCCACGAGCCCCCCGTCCACGTTGGGCATGGAGAGGAGGTCGGCGAAGTTCTTGGGGTTCACACTCCCCCCGTAGAGGACGCGCACCCGGCTCGCGAAGGCCTCCCCGTACCGCTCGGCGAGGGCCTTGCGGATCTCCTGGTGCATGGCCTCGGCGTCCTCGGGGGTGGCGTTCTTCCCGGTGCCGATGGCCCACACGGGCTCGTAGGCGATGACCAGGCGCTCGGGGGCGTTGGGCTCCACCCCCTCGAGGCTCCCTAGGAGTTGCCTCAAGGTGTAGGGCACAGCCTCACCCCTCTCCCGCACCTCCAAGGGTTCCCCCACGCAGAGGATGGGGGTGATCCCCTCCTCCAGAAGCCTCTTGGCCTTCTCCGCCACCAAGGCGTCCGTCTCCCCGTGGTAGCGCCTTCTCTCCGAGTGGCCCACGATGGCGTAGCGGCAGCCGAGGTCGGCAAGCATCCGCGCCGAGACCTCCCCCGTGTAGGCCCCCTCCTTGTGGGCGGAGACGTCCTGGGCTCCGTAGCCCACCTGGGTTTCGGCCAACACCTCCTTGGCCGCGGGGAGGATGGGGAAGGCGGGGAGGACGGCGGCCTCCGACTGCAAGGGGGGAAGGAGCCTCCTGAGCTCGGCGAACCACACCCGGGCCTCGGAGGGGGTCTTGTGCATCTTCCAGTTGCCCGCCACAAGGACGCGCCGCATGGCCAGCTACTTCAAGACCTCAATCCCCGGGAGGGTGCCCTTCTCCAAGAACTCCAGGCTGGCCCCACCCCCGGTGGACACGTGGCTGAAGCGGTCTTTCAGGCCCAGGCGGTTCACCGCCGCCACCGAGTCGCCCCCGCCCACCACGGTGAAGGCCCCCTCGAGGCTCGCGATGGCCCGCCCCACGGCCAGGGTCCCCTCGTCAAAGGGGGGCACCTCAAAGACCCCCATGGGCCCGTTCCAAAAGACCGTCCTCGCCCCCTCCAGGGCCCGGGCGAAGGCCTCCCGGGTCTTGGGGCCGATGTCTAGCCCCATGTAGGGGATGGGAATGGCCTCCGCAGGGAAGAGGCGGGTCTCCACCCCCGCCTCAATGCGCTCCGCCGCCACCACGTCCTCGGGGAGGTAAACCCGAACCCCCAAGCCCTCGGCCCGCCGCAGGAGGTCTTGGGCCAGGTCCAGCCGGTCCTCCTCCACCAGGCTCTTCCCCACCTCCTTCCCCAAGGCCTTGAGGAAGGTGAAGGCCATGGCCCCGCCGATGAGGAGGCGGTCTATGCGGGGAAGGAGGCTCTCAATGACCCCGATCTTGTCCGAGACCTTGGCCCCGCCGAGCACCACAGCATAGGGCCTTTCCGGGTCCTGGAGGAGGCGGGAGAGGGCCTTCACCTCCTTCTCCATGAGGAAGCCGGCGTAGGCGGGGAGAAGCCTCGCCACCCCCACCACGCTGGCGTGGGCCCGGTGGGCGCTCCCGAAGGCGTCCAGGACGAAAGCCTCCCCGAGCCGGGCGTACCGGGCGGCAAGCTCCGGGTCGTTCTTCTCCTCCCCCGGCTCAAAGCGCACGTTCTCCAGGAGGAGGACCTCCCCGGGCCTCAGGGCCTCCGCCTCCCGCCTGGCCTCCTCCGAGCCCGGAAGGAAGGGGGCGAAGCGGGCCTCGGGAATGTGGGCCTTCAGCGCCTCCCCCACGGGGGCCAGGGAGTGCTTGGGGTCAGGCCCCTTGGGGCGGCCCAGGTGGGAGAGGAGGACGAGGGAAGCCCCGCCCTCCAGGAGGTGGCGGAGGGTGGGGAGGCTTTCCAGGATGCGGGTCTCGTCCTGGACCTTCCCCCCTTGGATGGGGACGTTATAGTCCACCCGCACCAGGACCCGCTTGCCCTTGGGGTCCAGGTCCAAAAGGGTGCGCATCTAGACCCCCTTCTTCAGGACGAGCTCCACCAGGTCGGCCACCCGGTTGGCGTACCCCCACTCGTTGTCGTACCAGGCGAAGACCTTCACCAGGTTGCCGATGGCCTTGGTGAGCTTGCCGTCCACGATGGAGGAGTGGGGGTCCATGACGATGTCCTGGAGGACGATCTCGTCCTCGGTGTAGGCGAGGATGCCCTTCAAGGGGCCCTCGGCCGCGGCCTTGAGGGCGGCGTTCACCTCCTCGGCGGTCACCTCCCGCCTGAGGAGGGCGGTGATGTCGGAGATGCTCCCCGTGGCCGTGGGCACCCTTAGGGCCATCCCGTCAAACCGCCCCTTGAGGGAGGGAAGGACCAAGGCGGTGGCCTTGGCCGCCCCCGTGGTGGTGGGGATGATGTTGATGGCGGCGGCCCGGGCCCGGCGCAGGTCCTTGTGGGGCAGGTCCAGGAGGCGCTGGTCGTTGGTGTAGGAGTGGACCGTGGTCATGAGGGCCTTCTCCACGCCGAAGGCCTCCTCCAGGACCTTCATCACGGGGGCCAAGGAGTTCGTGGTGCAGCTGGCGTTGGAGAGGATGTGGTGCCTGGCGGGGTCGTAGGCCTCGTGGTTCACCCCCATGACGACGGTGATGTCCTCCCCCTTGGCCGGGGCGGTGATGATCACCTTCTTGGCCCCGGCCTCGAGGTGGGCCCGGGCCTTCTCCGCGTCGGTGAAGACCCCCGTGGACTCCACCACCACCCCCACCCCCGCCTCCTTCCAGGGGATCTCCCGGGGGTCCTTGATCGCCGTGGCCCGGATGGCCTTCCCGTCCACGTAGAGGTTTTCCTCGTCGTAACCCACCTCCCCGGGGAAGCGGCCGTAGGTGGAGTCGTACTTCAACAGGTGGGCCAGGGTCTTGTTGTCCGTGAGGTCGTTGACCAAGGCCACCTCCACGCCCCTTTCGTGGAGGATCCTGAAAACCTGCCGCCCGATCCTGCCGAATCCGTTGATACCGACCTTCATGCCTACACCTCCTCCAGGCCAGTATACCCCTTAGCCCCCGCCTTGACACGTCAACCGAAAACCCATAGCTTGGTTGACGACCCGCCTAGGGCGGGAAAAGGAGGCGAAAGCGTGAAGACCGAGGTGTTGCCCTACACCCCCCTTATGAAGACCCTCTGGTCCCAAAGGACCCTGGCCCGGGACCTCCTCCTCATCCTTGCGGGAAGCCTCTTCGTGGCCCTCACCGCCCAGATCGCCCTCCCCCTCCCCTTCACCCCGGTGCCCATCACCGGCCAGACCCTGGGGGTGCTCCTGGTGGGGGCGGCTTTGGGAAGCCGCCTGGGCTTCCTCGCCCTCCTCGCCTACCTCCTGGAGGGGGCCATGGGCCTTCCCGTCTTCGCCGGGGGCACGGGCGGGCTCGCCAAAATCCTAGGGCCCACCGGGGGGTTCCTCCTCGCCTTCCCCCTGGCGGCGGGCCTGGTGGGGCTTTTGGTGGAGCGCTTTGGCCTGGACCGAAGCTTCCTCGGCACCCTCCTCGCCATGCTCCTGGGGAACGCCCTCCTCTACCTCGTGGGGCTTCCCTGGCTTGCCGCCTGGCTCATGGGGGCGGGGAAGTTCGGGGGCGTTTCCGCCCTCCTCACCATGGGGCTTTTCCCCTTCATCCCCGGGGACCTGGTGAAGGCGGTGTTGGCCGCCCTCCTCCTCCCCACCGCCTGGCGCTTCCTGGGCCAAAGGTAGATGCGCCTCGCCCTGGCCCACCTGGCCAAGCGGGAAAGCCTAGGGGAGCTCCTCCAAGCCCTCCGCCCCCTGGCCCAGGAGGCCCGGGAGCGGGGGGCAGGGCTTTTGCTCCTTCCCGAGCTCGTTCTGGGCAAACGGGAGGCGCCTGGCCTCCCCCAGGCCCTGGGGGAGCTGGCGGAGGAGGCGGGGCTTCTCCTCCTCGCGGGGCACCTTTTGGAAGGGCAAAACCGCCTGCAGGCCTTCCCCCAAGGCCCCGCCTACGCCAAGCTCCACCTCTACCGGGCGGAAGGGGAAGAGGGGGACGAGGGCCTCCGCCCTGGGGAAAGGCCCGTCTTCCTCCCCTGGGGAGGAAAGGTCTTCGGGCTTGCCCTCTGCTACGACCTGGACTTCCCCGAGCTCTTCCGGGCCTACGCCCTTAGAGGGGCGCAGGGGTTTTTGGTAGGGGCGGCCTGGCCCGGGGCCTACGCCGGGCTTTTGGAGGTCCTCGCCCGGGCCCGGGCGGCGGAGAACCAGGCCTACCTCTTCCTGGCAAGCCGCGCCGACACGGGAAGCCCCTCCCTCTTCGTCGCCCCCGACGGGCGGGTCTTGGGGCGGCAGGAAGAGGAAGGCCTCCTCGTGGCCGAGCCCGACTGGGCCTTTTTGGAGGCCTACCGCAAGGAGTACCCCCTCCTCCAGCACCGCCGGGAAGACCTCTACCGGCTTTGGTAAGATGGCCCCCGTGCTGGAGAACCGCCGCGCGCGGCACGACTACGAGATCCTGGAAACCTACGAGGCGGGCATCGCCCTCAAAGGGACCGAGGTGAAGTCCTTAAGGGCGGGGAAGGTGGACTTCACGGGAAGCTTCGCCAAGTTTGAGGACGGCGAGCTTTACCTGGAAAACCTTTACATCGCCCCCTACGAAAAAGGCTCCTACACCAACGTGGACCCCCGGCGCAAGCGCAAGCTCCTCCTCCACCGCCACGAGCTCAACAAGCTCCGGGGCAAGGTGGAGCAAAGGGGCCTCACCCTCGTCCCCCTGAAGATCTACTTCAACGAGCGGGGCTACGCCAAGGTGCTCCTGGGCCTCGCCCGGGGGAAGAAGGCTTATGAAAAGCGGCGCGAGGACAAGAAGGAGGCGGTGCGCCGCGCCCTGGAGGAGCTATGAGGGCCCTTTTCCTCTTCCTCGCCTCCTTCGCCCTGGCCCAGGCCCCCAAGCCCCTCAAGGTGGGGGCCCTCACGGGGGAGGCCCTCTACCCCGGGGGCCTGGGGGTGGCCTACGGGGAGGCCAGGCTCGTGGCCCAGGGGCTTGGACTTTCCCTCTGGGAAGGGGAAGGCCAGGTGGCCCTGGGCCTCGGAAGCCGCTTCCGGAGCTTTCCCGTCCTCGCCCGGGAAGGGGAGGCCGCCCGCAAAGGGGCCGCCTGGAAGCGCGAGGGTCGGACCTACGTCCCCCTGAAGCCTCTGGCGGAAGCCCTGGGCCTCTCCTACCGTGCCCAGGTGGGCATTGACCTGGGCCTTCCCTGGGCGAGGCTTTTGGGGGTGGAGCGCGCCCAGGGGCGCATCCTCCTCCGCTTCTCCCGGGAGGTGAACGCCATGTGGCGGGAAGGTGGGGTGCTCTTCCTCCTGGCCCAGGGGGCGGAGCCCGGCCTGAGGCAGGAGGCCCTGGGGCTTTTCCTGCCCCTGGAAGCGCCCCCCGACCGCCTCTTCTACCCGGGAGGGGGCCAGGTGGCCCTGGAGTGGGGGCCCCTCCCCAGGCCCACCCCCACGGTCCTCCTGGACCCCGGGCACGGGGGGGCGGACCCCGGGGTGGTGGTGGAGGGGCTTAGGGAGAAGGACCTCGCCCTGGACCTGGCCCGGCGGGTGGCGGCCCGCCTCCCGGGAAGCCGCCTGACCCGGAAGGGGGACGAGACCCTTCCCCTAGAGGCCCGCCTTCTCCAGACCCAGACCGCCTCGGTGGTGGTCTCCTTCCACGTGACCGGGGGGAGCGCCCTCAACCTCTACCTGCCCAAGGCCCGCTCCACCCCCCTGGCCAAGAACGCCGAGGCCCTCTTGAGAACCGCCCCCAAGGAACAGGCCGCCCTCCTCAAGGTCTACGCCGGGGACCCCCGCCTCCTGGCGGAGGCCCTGGCCCGGGCCTTCTCCGCCTTGGGCCTGGTGGTGGCCCAGGCCGAGGGGCCCTACGCCCTCACGGACGTGCCGGGGGCGGCGGTGGTCCTGGAGGTGGGGGTGGAGCGGCTCAAGACCCCGGAGGCCCGGGAGACCCTGGCCCAGGCCGTGGCCCAGGGCGTTCGCCAGTACCTGGAGGGGCCATGAAGCGCTTCCTGACCCTTTGGAACCTCTTGGGCTTGGGGGTCTTCCTCCTGGGGAGCCTCGTCTACTGGGAGGCCGGGAAGGGCCCCGCGGCCCACGCTTTGCCCCTGCCCGCCGAGGAGCAAAAAACCCCCTCCCTCTCCCTGGTCCTCTACCGCCCCAACCCCCCCCAGGGCTTCCTCAAGGAGACCCTGGCCCTGGAGCTTGGCCCCGGGGAGACCCCGGAGGCCAAGGCCCTGACGGCCTGGGCGGAGGCCCTGAAGGCCCCTAAGCCCAAGGCCCTCTTCCAGGCGAAGGGGGCCTGGGTGGTGGACCTGCCCCAGGACTTCGCCCAAGGGTTGGACGCGGCCCTCGAGGTCTACCGCCTCTACAGCCTGGTCTACACCCTCCTCTCCACCTTCCCCGAGGCCAAGGAGGTGCGCTTCCTGGTGGAGGGGAGGCCAAGCCCGGGGCTCGCCCACCTGGACCTGAGCCTGCCCTACACCCTGCCATGAAGGAGACCTGGCGCCTGGACCGCCTTATCCTCCAGGGGTTCAAGTCCTTCGCCGAGCGCACGGTCCTGGACTTCCCTGACCCCATCACCGGCATCCTCGGGCCGAACGGCTCGGGGAAGAGCAACCTGGTGGAGGCCCTGCGCTTCGTCACCGGGGCCCGCGCCCACGAGCTACGGGGCCAGGAGCTCAAGGCCTTCCTCTTCCACGGGGCCGAGGGCAAGCCCCCGGCGGGCTTCGCCGAGGTGCGCCTGGAGCTTTCCCGGGGCGCCGAGCGCCTCACGGTGGAGCGGCGCATTGAGGGGGAGCGGAGCCTCTTCCGGGTGAACGGCCGCCCCTTAAGCGCCAAGGCCCTGGCCCTGCACCTGGCGGGCACGGGCCTGGGCCGGGGGGGGTACGCCATCGTGGGCCAGGGGGAGGTGGGGGCCCTCCTCGAGGCCCCCGAGGAGGTCCTTCTGGGCCACCTGGAGGAGGCCGCGGGGCTTCGCCCCGTGGCCGAGGCCGCCCGCGCCGCCTCGGAACGCCTGGAGGAGGCCACGGCCCTCCTGGAGGCCAAGGAGAAGGCGCTTTCGGAGCTGAAGGCCCGGGCCCAGGCCCTGGAAAGGGAGGCCCGCAAGGCCCAAAGGGCCCGGGAGCTCGCCGGGCTCGCCCTAAGCCTCAAGCGAAGCCTCCTCCTCGCCCGCAAGGAGGAGGCGGAGAAGGAGGTGGCCCTGGCGGAGGCCCGCCTAGAGGCCCTGGCCCAGGAGGAGGGAGACCTCCTGAGGAGGCGGCAGGCCCTCGAGGCCCGGCGGGAGGCCCTGGCCCAGGAGGAGGAGGCCCTGAGGAGGCGGCTTGAGGAGGTCCGCCTGGGCCTCAAGGAACGGGAGGCCCTTCGGGCCGAGGCCCGAGAGCTCCAGCGGGTCCTCCAGGCCCTGGACCGCCCCCCGCCCCAAGACCCTGGCCCCCCGCCTCCCCCGCCCCCCCTGGGCCGGGAGGAGGCGGAAAGGCGGCTTAAGACCCTGAAGGAGGCCGAAGCCCGCCTCCAGGCCAAGAGGCGCCGCCTGGAGGAGGCCTGGCGCCGCTACGAGCTGGAGCTCGCCCGCCACCAGGAGCGCCTCCTCGCCCACGAGCGGGCCCGGGAGGAGCGGGCCCGCCTGGAAAGGGAGCTTAAGGAACGGGAAGAGGCCCTGAAGGCCCTGGAGGAGGCCGCGGAAAGGCGGAGGGCCCTGGAGGCACAGCTTCGGGAGGTCCAGGCCCAGGCCCTGGCCCTGGAAAGGGAGCGCGGCCGGATAGAGGGGCTTCTCGCCTCGGGGGCCGACCTCCAGGAGGGCCCGAGGCGGGCCCGGGGCCTTCCCGGAATCCTGGGGGTGGTGGCGGACCTGGTGCGGCCCGAAGAGGGGCTGGAGCTCGCCCTGGAGGTGGCCCTGGGCCCAAGGCTGCAGTGGGTCCTGGCCGAGGACGAGAAGGCGGCCCAAGGGGCCATCGCCCACCTCAAGGCCCGGGGGGGCCGGGCCACCTTCCTTCCCCTCACCCTCCTGGACCCTCCCCCCCCGCCCAGGCCCCGGGAGGCCGAGGGGCTTCTCGGCCCCGCCTACCGCCTGGCCCGCCTGCGCCTCCCGGGCCTTCCCGAGGAGGCCGTCTTGAGGGTCCTCCTGGGGGACACCCTGGTCTTCCAGGACCTCGAGGCCGCCCTGGCCTACCGCAAGGCGGGGGGGCGGGAGCGGCTCGTGACCCTGGAAGGGGAGGTCCTGGAGCGCACCGGGGCCCTCACCGGGGGAAGGGTGAAAGGAGGGGGGGAGGCCCTCCGCCTGAGAAGCCGCCTGGAGGAGCTTTCCCGGGAGCTCGCCCGCCTCCAGGAGGAGGCCCGGACCCTGGAGGAAGCCCTGAAGCCCCTCCCCAGGCTCCAGGCCCTGGAGGAGGCCCGGGCCCAGGTGAAGGCCCTCTGGGCCCGCCTGCAAACCCCCCTTCCCCCCCCTCCCGAGCCCCCCTCCCCCCCCGAGGCGCCCCGGGAGGAAGAGGCGCTGGAGAGGCTTAAGGAGGAAAGGGACGCCCTGGAAGAGGCCTTAGCCCTGGCCTCGGCCTGGGAGCGCTGGAACCTCCTCCAGGAGGCCCGGCGGGCCTGGGCCGAGGCCCAGGAGGAGGCCAAACGGGTGAGGGCCCGCCTGGCGGAGCTGGAGGGCCGCCTAAGGGCCTTCTCCCCCCTGGAGGAGGAGGCCAGGGCCCTGGAGGCCCGCTGGGAGGCCCTGCGCCGGGAAAGGCGCGAGACGGAGGAGCGCCTGGCCCAGGCCCTCGCCCGGTGGAACGCCCTCCTCGCCGAGCGGGAAAACCTCCGCCTCACCCTGGCCCGCAGGGAAGCCCTCCTGGAGGAGCTTTCCCGGGAGCTCGCCCAGCTTCCCCCCACGGAGCGCCACCCCGGCACCCCCAGGGCCCTGCAGGGGCGGCTCGCCCAGGTGGAGAGGGAGCGGGAAGCCCTGGGCCCGGTGAACGCCCTGGCGGAAGGGGAGCTCGCCTCCTTGAAGCCCCTCCTGGAGGCCAGGGAGAAGGAGGTGCAGGAGGCCACGGAGGCCCTTCTCCGCCTCGAGGCCGAGGTGAAGGCCGTGGAGAAGGCCTACGCCGAGCGCCTAAAGGAAAGCTTCCACCGCTTCCAGGAGGCCTTCCGGGCCCAGGCGGAACTCCTCCTCGGGGCCCGGGCCGAGGCCCGGCGGGAAGGCCGGGGGCTAAGGCTCTTCCTCGTGCCCCGGGGCAAGCGCACCCAGGACCTCCGCCTCCTCTCCCTGGGGGAGAAGACCCTGGGGGCCCTGGCCTTCCTCTTCGCCCTGGGGGAGCTGCAAGGAGGGCTTCCCATCGCCGTCCTGGACGAGGTGGACGCCGCCTTGGACGAGGCCAACCTCCTCCGCTTCGCCCGCTTCCTCCAAGGCGGGCGGCAGTTCCTCCTGGTCACCCACCAGAAGCGCACCATGGAGGCCTGCCACGCCCTCTACGGGGTGACGGCGGAGGGCGGGGTGAGCCGGGTCTACGCCATCCGCAAGGAGGTGGCCCATGACGCTTGAGGAATACCAAAGGGAAGCCCAGAAGACCGCCCTCTACCCCGAGGCCTACCGCCTGGTCTACCCCGCCTTAGGCCTCGCGGGGGAGGCCGGGGAGCTCGCCAACAAGGTGAAGAAGGTCCTCCGCGACCACGGGGGGCGCCTCAGGGAGGAGGACCGGGAGGCCATCCTCGCCGAGCTCGGGGACGTGCTCTGGTACGTGGCCCAGGTGGCCACGGACCTTGGGGAAAGCCTCGAGGCCGTGGCCCGGGCCAACCTGGCCAAGCTCCGCTCCCGCAAGGAGCGGGGCAGGCTGGGAGGGGCGGGGGATAACCGCTAGTGCAAACCACTTGCGTTAAATACCCCCGGAAGGTATGATGTTCCCCGCTGGCCTGGCCAGCGAAAGGAGGTTCTTTATGGAAGAAACCACCGTGCCCACCCTACCCCGCCTGAACGAGCCCGCCCCCGACTTCGTGGCCAAGACCACCCTGGGGGACCTCAGGCTTTCCGACCTCAAGGGAAAGTGGGTGGTCCTCTTCAGCCACCCCGCCGACTTCACCCCGGTGTGCTCCACGGAGTTCTTGGCCTTCGCCGAGAGGCAAAAGGAGTTTGAGGCCCTCGGGGTACAGCTGGTGGGCCTTTCCATTGACTCCATCCACGCCCACCTGGCCTGGGTCAAGGACCTCGAGGAGATGGCGGGCATCCCCATCACCTTCCCGGTCATCGCCGACTTGGACATGAAGGTGTCCAAGCTCTACGGCATGATCCACCCTGCCGCCAGCGAGACCGCCGCGGTGCGGGCGGTCTTCATCATTGACCCGAGCGGCATCCTCCGGGGCATGCTCTACTACCCCCTCACCACGGGCCGCAACATTGACGAGATCCTCCGCTTCATCCAGGCCCTGCAGTTCACCGACCGCACCGGCCTCAACACCCCCGCCAACTGGCGGCCCGGGGAGCCCGGCATCGTCAAGCCCCCCGCCACCTTCCCCGAGCTCAAGGCGGACGAGGCCAAGAAGGGCGAGTACACCGAGTACCGCCGCTGGTACCTCCGGCTCAAGCGGGCGGAGTAAACCCCAAAGCCGCTACCCCCCGGGGCCTCCCGGGGGGTAGCTTTTGAAGCCCTCAGTCAAACAGGTCAAAGAACTCCAGGAAGCCCTTTTTCTTCTTGTAGGGCTTGCCCTCCTTGCGGTAAAAGCCCTCCAGCTCCTCCTCGTAGCGGCGCTCCACCTCCTTGGCCTCGGCCAGGAGCTTCTCCAGCTCCCCCTTGTCCAGCCACACCCCGCCGCACTGGGGGCAGACGTCAATCAGGACGCCGCGCCGCTCCACCTCCCGCATGCCCACCCCGCAGTGGGGGCAAAGGAGGAGGGGCACCTACTCCTCCCTCCGGCCGAAGAGGCCGAGGAGGCTCGCGTAGTAGAGGATCGTGGCCAAGGAGGAGGCCAAAGCCGCCACGTAGGTGAGGGCCGCCCAGGTGAGCACCCGCCGGGCGGGGCCCATCTCCTCGCGCCCCAGGAAGCCCATGCGCCTCAGGAACTCCAGGGCCCTCTTGGAAGCGTCAAACTCCACGGGCAGGGTGATGAGCTGGAAGAGGGCCACGGCCAGGTAGAGGTAAAGGCCGAGCTTGGCGAGGCCCAAGGCCCCGAGAAAGAGGCCCGCGAGGACCAAGATGGGCCCCAGGTTGCTCCCCAGACTCGCCGCAGGCCAGAGGCTCGCCCGCACCCTGAGCCAGGCGTAGCCCTGGGCGTCCTGCACCGCGTGGCCCACCTCGTGGGCGGCCACGGCCAAGGCGGCCAGGCTCGGCGAGGCGTAGTTGGGCTCGGAAAGCCGCACGGCCTTGGCCTGGGGGTCATAGTGGTCCGTGAGGGCCCCGGGCACGGGCTCCACCCGCACGTGGCTGAGCCCGTGGGCGTCCAGGATGGCCCGGGCCACCTGGGCCCCCGTGAGCCCCCGGCTGTTGGCCACCCGGCTGTAGCGGGCGAAGGTGGCCTGTAGACCCCCCTGGATGATCAGGCTGGCCACGAACACCAACCCCATGAGCAAGAAAGCGAGCGTGTCCATGTCTTCCCTCCTTGGGAAGTAGCAAAAGCCTCGAGGCCACCCTTACAGGTGGTCTCGCCATGCGCCCTCAGGCGCCCCAGCCGACCGGGGAAACCTCCCGTACTGACGGCCGGCTGGCCCCTTCCGGGGCGGCTACTCCCCAAGGCCTTTATACCAGAACCCCCGAAGGGGCACAAGGGCCCCCGAATGTGGCCCCCTTCTCCTTACTTTTTCACGCTCAAGGGTATACTGGGGGCCGGAGGTGCGCGCATGAGCTACGCCCATCCCGAGGTACTGGTGAGCACCGAGTGGGTCCAGGCCCACCTGGACGACCCCCAGGTCCGGGTCCTGGAGGTGGACGAGGACATCCTCCTCTACGAGACCGGGCACATCCCCGGCGCCCAGAAGATTGACTGGCAGCGGGACTTCTGGGACCCGGTGGTCCGGGACTTCATCAGCGAGGAGGGCTTCGCCAAGCTCATGGAAAGGCTCGGCATCTCCAACGACACCACCGTGGTCCTCTACGGGGACAAGAACAACTGGTGGGCGGCCTACGCCTTCTGGTTCTTCAAGTACAACGGCCACAAGGACGTGCGGCTCATGAACGGGGGACGGCAGAAGTGGGTGGAGGAGGGCCGCCCCCTCACCACCGAGGTCCCCGCCTATCCCCCCGGCCGCTACGAGGTCCCCTACCGGGACGAGTCCATCCGGGCCTACCGGGACGACGTATTGGAGCACATCCTGAAGGTGAAGGAGGGCAAGGGGGCCCTGGTGGACGTGCGAAGCCCCGAGGAGTACCGGGGGGAACTCACCCACATGCCGAACTACCCCCAGGAGGGGGCCCTCCGGGCGGGCCACATCCCCGGGGCCAAGAACATCCCCTGGGCCAAGGCGGTGAACCCCGACGGCACCTTCAAGAGCGCCGAGGAGCTTCGGGCCCTCTACGAACCCCTCGGGGTCACCAAGGACAAGGACGTGGTGGTCTACTGCCGCATCGCCGAGCGCTCCAGCCACTCCTGGTTCGTCCTCAAGTACCTCCTGGGCTACCCCCGGGTGAGGAACTACGACGGCTCCTGGACGGAATGGGGCAACCTGGTGGGGGTGCCCATCGCCAAGGGCGAGGAGTAAGACCCCCAGGCGCGCAGGCCCTCACGTCTTCTTCAGGGCCTCCTCCGCCAGCCTCCGGCCCGTGGGGGTGTCCGCCAGGCCCCCCAGGCCGGTCTCCTTGAGCTCCAGGGGGAGGAGGCGGCCGATCCCGGCCATGGCCAGGACCACCTCGTCGGGGGGGATGACGCTCCTTATGCCCGAAAGGGCCATGGAGGCGGCGCTCACCGCGTGGACGGCGTAGAAGCCGTTCCGCATCACGCAGGGCACCTCCACGAACCCCCCCACGGGGTCGCAGACCAGGCCCAGGGTGTTCTGCAGGGCCAAGGCGGCGGCGTGGGCCGAGGCCTCCGGGGAGCCGCCCAAAAGCTCGGTGACCGCGGCGGCGGCCATGGCGGCGCTGGAGCCGATCTCCGCCTGGCACCCCCCGCTCGCCCCGGCGATGTGGATCACCCGGCCGATCATCTTGGCCACCCCCGCGGCCAGGACCAGGGGCATGAGGAGGCGCTCATCGGGGATTCCCAGGTGGTCCGCCACGCCCAGAAGGGCCCCGGGAAGCGTCCCGGCGCTTCCCGCCGTGGGCGCGGCCACGATGCGCCCCATGCGGGCGTTTTCCTCGTTCACCGCCATGGCGTAGGCCTGGACCCGCTTGAGGAGGGGGTCCTGCAAGGGGTCGGGAGCCTCCCAAAGGGTCTTGGCGTTCTTCCCCACGAGGCCCGCCACGCTGGGGGCGTCGGAGGCCAGGCCCCGCCGGATGGAATCCCGCATCACCGCAAGCCGCTCGGCCATCTTGGAGAGGATGGCCTCGGGGGGAGTGCCCGTCTCCTCCACCTCCTCCCGGAGGACGTGCTCCGAGGCCAGGCCCGAAAGCTCCGCCAGGGTGTTTAGGGTGAGGGGCATGCCCCGAGTATAGCCCCTGGGGTAGCCTAAAGGGGATGCGGGTCCTCATCGCCGACGACCACCCCCTCTTCCGCCTGGGCCTGCGGGCGGGCCTTCAGGCGGAGGGCCTGGAGGTGGTGGCCGAGGCCGCCACGGGGGAAGAGGCCCTGAACAAGGCCCTGGCCCTGAGGCCGGAGGCCGTCTTGCTGGACCTGCGCATGCCGGGCCTGGACGGGCTCGCCTGCGCCAGGAGGCTCCGGGAGGCGGGGTACGGGGGGGTTATCGCCCTCCTCACCACCTACCAGGAGCCCGCCCTCCTCCTGGAGGCCGCCAGGGCCGGGGCGGACGCCTACTTCTCCAAGGAGCTCTCCGCCCCCGAGCTCAAGCGGCGGCTGATGCGGGTCTTGGCCGGGGAGGAGCGCCTAAAGCCCCCAGAGCTTCCCCGCCTCACCCCCCGGGAGGAGGCGGTGCTAGGGCTCCTCGCCCGGGGGCTTTCCACCAAGGAGATGGCCCGGGCCCTGGCCCTCTCCCCGGACACGGTGAAAGACCACCTGGAAAGCCTCTACGGGAAGCTCCAGGCCCGCAACCGGGTGGAGGCCCTGGAAAGGGCCCGGGCCCTGGGCTTTCTGAACCCCTAGCCTACTCCTGGGGGCTTTCCTGGGCGGCCGCCTTGGCCCTCTCCTGGTCCTGGCCGATGCGCTTGCGGTCGGCGCGAAGCTTGCGGCGGATCTCCCGCTCGGAAAGCTCGCGGATGAAGTAGAGCTTGGCCCGGCGGGCCCGGCCCCGCTGTACGATCTCCACCTTCTCAATGAGGGGGGAGTTCATGGGGAAGATGCGCTCCACCCCCACCCCGTAGCTCACCTTGCGCACGGTGAAGCTGGAGTTGTAGCCGTTCCGCTTGATCTTGATGACGATGCCCTCAAAGTTCTGGATGCGGCTCCGGTTGCCTTCCTTCACCCGGTAGGCCACCCGCACGGTGTCCCCGGGGCGGAACTCCGGCAGGTCGGTGCGGGCGTAGCGGGATTCCACCACCTTAAGCAGCGCTCCTCGGTTCATGCGTGCCTCCTCTCCCAGAGGAACCCTTAAGGGTTCATGGGCAACAGCCTTAAGTTTAGCCTTCCCGGTCCAGTTCCGCAAGCCAAAGGGCCTCGAGGGCCCCGATCCTCGCCTCGGAAAGGAGTTCGGGCCTCAGGGCGAGGGTGCGCTTTAGGGCCTCCCTCCTGCGGAAGCGGAGGACCTCCTGGTGGTTCCCGGAAAGGAGCACCTCGGGCACCCTAAGCCCCCGGAACTCGGGGGGGCGGGTGTAGTGGGGGAAGTCCAGAAGCCCCCGCACGAAGGAGTCCTCCCGGTGGCTCTGTGGGTCGCCGATGACCCCGGGGATGAGGCGGGCGGTGGCCTCGAGGACCGCCAAAGCCGCCACCTCCCCCCCCATGAGCACGTAGTCCCCTATGGAAAGCGTCCGGGTGACGAAGGCCTCCAC
The DNA here is from genome assembly GCF_900102145.1 of Thermus arciformis. GTDB lineage: Bacteria > Deinococcota > Deinococci > Deinococcales > Thermaceae > Thermus > Thermus arciformis. The sequence goes on from NZ_FNBC01000018.1 coordinate 18,817, forward strand.
CCGGGCGTCAAACCCCTCGTAGCGCCCCGCGAGGAGGACCAGGTGCTCCTTCTGGGCCAGCTCCTCGGCCACCTTCTGGGTGAAGGGCTTCCCCGCCGGGGAAAGGAGGATCACCTCCTCCGCCGGGCCCACCGCCTCCAGGGCGGCCACGGCCACGTCGGCCCGGATCACCATCCCCGCCCCGCCGCCGTAGGGGGTGTCGTCCACCGCGCGGTGCCGCCCCAGGCCGAAGGCCCTGAGGTCCACCACCTCCACGGAGATGAGCCCCCGCTCCCGGGCCTTCTTGATGAGGGACTCGGAAAGCCAAGGCGTTATGAGGCCCGGGAAGAGGGTGAGGATGGTGTAGCGCATTAGTCAAAAAGCCCCGGGATGGGCTCCACGTGGATGGCCTCCCCTTCCACCCGCACGTAGGGGGCCTGGAGGGGCACCAGGCGCTCCGTCTGGTCGCGAAGCCTCTCCCCCACCCCGCGGATCACCAGCACGTCCTGGGCCCCGGCGTCCAGGATGTCCACCACCTCCCCCACCTGCTTCCCGCCCACGTAGACGGGAAGGCCTATAAGGGCGAAGTAGTAGTACCGCCCCTCCTCCAAGGGGGGAAGGTCCTCCACGGAGGCGTAGACCCTGAGGCCCACCAAGGCCTCGGCCAGCTCCCGGGAGGAGACCCCCGCCAGGTGGACCACGAGCTCCTCCCCCACCCGGTAGAGGTCCTCCACCGCCCGGAAGCCGTGCCCTTCCACATAGACCCGCTCCAGGTGGAGGAGGACGGGCTCCCCCCGGAACTTAAGCCCGCCCTTCAAGGCGAAGGGCGCCCCGAAGCGGCCGATCTCCACCAGGCGCATGCCTCCATTCTAAGGGCCCGCACCTTGATTTCGCCACACTTTTGGGACCCTCGGGGTACTTAGCGCACCTCCACCCCCACCTTGCGCTTGGCGTAGGCCCGCACCAGGGTGCGGATGGCCTCAATCACCCGCCCCCCCTTGCCGATGAGGCGGCCCTTGTCCTCGGGGGCCACCTCCACCACGTAAAGGGGGCCCTCCCGGCCCCGCCGCTCCTGGACCCGCACCGCCTCGGGCCGGTCCACCACGCTCTTCGCCAGGTACTCCACCAGGTCCTTCATCCCCTCATCCTACCTAAAGCGCCTGGCGGCGTTGACGCCCCGCCCTCCACCCCCTACCCTGGGAGGTAATGAAACGGGTCCTCTCCGGCATCCAGCCCTCGGGGGAGATCCACATCGGCAACTACCTGGGGGCCATCAAGCAGTGGGTGGCCATCGGGGAGAAGCTGGGGCGGGACGCCTTCTTCTGCATCGTGGACTACCACGCCCTCACCAACCCCCTGGCCTACGACCCCTCTACCCTCGCCCGGCGCACCTTTGAGGCCGCCTTGGTGAACATGGCCGCGGGGCTTGACCCCGAGCGGGTCACCCTCTTCGTCCAGTCCCACGTGCCCGAGCACACCGAGCTCGCCTGGGTCTTCACCACCCTCACCCCCTTGGGGGACCTCACCCGCATGACCCAGTTCAAGGACAAGGCCAGCAAGCAGGAGACCGTTTGGTCTGGCCTCCTCATGTACCCGGTGCTCCAGGCGGCGGACATCCTCATCTACAAGGCGGACACCGTCCCCGTGGGGGAGGACCAGGTGCAGCACATTGAGCTCACCCGGGAGATCGCCCGCCGCTTCAACCACCTCTTCGGGGAGACCTTCCCCGAACCCCAGGCCCTCTTAAACCCCGAGGCCCCCCGGGTCCCCGGGATTGACGGCAAGGCCAAGATGAGCAAGTCCTTAGGCAACACTATCGGCCTCCTGGAGCCCGAGGAGAGCATCTGGCAGAAGATCCAGCACCTCCCCGACGACCCCCAGAGGATCCGCCTCTCCGACCCCGGGGACCCCGAGCGCACCATCGTCTTCACCTACCTCGCCTACTTCGCCCCCAAGGAGGTGGTGGAGGCCCTGAAGGAGGAGTACCGGAAGGCGGGGGTGGGGACCTACGTGGTGAAGCGGATCCTCTTTGAGCACCTCATGCGGACCTTGAGGCCCATAAGGGAGCGGGCCGAGGCCCTGAAGAAGGACCCGGACTACGTGATGGACGCCCTCCTGGAAGGCGCCAAGCGGGCGCGGGCCGTGGCCCAGGCCACCATGGAGGAGGTGCGGGAGAAGGTGGGGCTTCTCCTGCCCAAGGGGCACCCGGTCCTCCGGTGATCCACCTCAGCTTTCCCGGCTTCTCCGGCCCCCTCGAGGCCCTGCGGGAGGCCCTCCGGCGGGGGAAGCTTTCCCCAAAGGAGGTGCCCGTCCTCCTGGTGGTGGACCAGGCCCTGGCCCAGGTGCCCGAGGACCTTCGGGAGCGGAGCGAACTCCTTCCCCCCCTCGCCGAGCTTCTGGTGCTCAAGCTCGCCCCGGAAAGGGCCCTCGCCCCCAAAGAGGAAGGGGAGGAGGCCCCCCTGGTCCGGGCCCTTTTGGACCTCTCCGAGACCGTGGCCTTCCTCGAGGCCCGCCTGCAGCGCCGCGCCCGCCTCCTCCCCGTGCCCCCACCCCCCCTGCCCAAGCCCGCCCTCCGCCTCCCCAAAAAGGCCCTCCTCCAGGCGGCGAAGCCCTTCCGCAGGGCCCTTCTCCACCTTCCCCGGGAAGGCTTCGGCCTGAAGGAGGCCTGGGAGCGGCTTAGGCACCTCCTCCGGGGCCGGGTGGCCTTCGGAAGCCTCCCCTTTCGCGCCTGGCCCGAGCGGGCCGTGGCCTTCGCCGCCCTCCTGGAGGCCCACCGCCTGGGGCGGGTGCGGCTTTGGCAGGAGGCCCCCTTCGCCCCCCTCTACGTGGAGCCCCTGGGGGACCTGGAGGCGCTTGACGAAGGCAAGGGGGTGGCCTAGAATGGGCCTTGCGTCTGCCGGGGTGGCGGAATTGGTAGACGCGCATGATTCAGGGTCATGTGCCCGCAAGGGCGTGCGGGTTCAAGTCCCGCCCCCGGCACCAAGGGGCCCCGCGAAAGCGGGGCTTTTCCCCTTGTCCCCTCCCCTTTCGGGGGGCAAACTGGGCGGGGAGGAGGGATGAAGGCCTACCTCGGCCTCTACACCGCCCGCCTGGAGACCCCCGCGAGGAGCCTTAAGGAGAAGCGGGCCCTCATCAAGCCCGCCCTGGAGAGGCTTAAGGCCCGCTTCCCCGTCTCCGCCGCCAGGCTCTACGGCCTGGACGCCTGGGGGTTTGAGGTGGTGGGCTTCAGCGTCTTGGGCAACGACCCCGCCTGGGTGGAGGCGACCCTGCGGGAAGCCGCCCGCTTCCTGGCGCAAAACGGGGGCTTCCGGGTGGCCTTGGAGGAATACCGCCTCGAGGCCTTTGAGCTGGATGGGCTTCTTTAGGGCAGACAGCGGACCCGAAGGCGAAGACACCCACCCCCTCGTCGGTCAAAAGCTTCACGCCCCCAGGGCCTCTGCCGCATAGAGCAAGGCGGCGCGCAGGCCCTCCGGGGTCAGCCGGGGCAGGGCTTCCAGGATGGCCTCCGGGCTTTCTCCCGCGGCGAGGCGGCGGAGGATCTCCTCCACCGTGATCCGTGTCCCCGCCACCACAGGCTTTCCCCCCATCACCTCAGGGCCCACCACGATGAGGTCCACCCCATCCCCCAGGGTACCGCTAAACCCTCTCCACCGCCACGGCCACCGACCCCCCGGTGCCGTGGCAGATGGCGGCGAGGCCCCTTTCCTCCCCCTTGGCCCGGAGGGCGTTCAGGAGGGTGACCAGAATCCGCGCCCCGCTCGCCCCGATGGGGTGGCCCAGGGCCACCGCCCCCCCGAAGACGTTGAGCCTTTCGTAGGGCACCCCCAGGAGGCGGCTGAAGAGGACGTTGTTCAGGGCGAAGGCCTCGTTGTTTTCAAAGAGGCCGAAGTCGGAAACCCGCATCCCCAGGCGGTCCAGGAGCTTTTTGGCGGCGGGGATGGGGGCCTCGGGGAAGCGCCAGGGCTCCCCCGCAGCCCAGGCCCCGCCCAACACCTTGGCGATGGGCCTGAGCCCATGGGCCTTCACCGCCTCCTCCGAGGCGAGGAGAAGGGCCGCCGCCCCGTCGGAGATCTGGCTGGAGTTCCCCGCGGTGAGGACCCCGTCCGGCCTGAAGGCGGGCCTCAGGGCGGCGAGGCCGTCCGGGGTGGTCTCGGGGCGGATCCCCTCGTCCCGGTCCACCACCACCGGGCCCTTCTTGCCGGGAAGCTCCAGGGGGGCGATCTCCCAGGCGAACTGCCCCCCTTCCGTGGCCTCCCAGGCCCGCTTGTGGGAGAGGTAAGCGGCCTCGTCCACCTCCTGCCGCGTCACCCCGTGGTCCCGGGCGAGCCTTTCCGCCTGCTCCCCCATGGCCTCTCCGGTGAAGGGGTCGGAAAGCCCGTCCCGGAGGAGGATGTCCTGGAGGTTTTCCGGAGCCCCCATGAGGAACTTGTACCCCCACCGGGCCCGGTGGCTGAGGTAAAACCCCGCCTGGCTCATGGACTCCATCCCCCCGGCGAGGACCAGGTGGGCCTCCCCGGTGCGCAGGAACTGCGCCGCGTTCAAGACGGCCATCATCCCCGAGGCGCAGACCATGTCCACCTGGTACCCGTCCACCTCCTTGGGGATGCCCGCCCTTAGGGCGGCCTGCCTCGGCAGAAGCTGCCCGTGCCCGGCCCTGAGGACGTTCCCGAAGACGTAGAGGTCAAGGGCCTTCCCCTCCACCCCCGCCCGCTCCAGGGCGGCCCGCATGGCGTGGGCCCCGAGCTCCACGGGGCTTAGGTCCTTCAGGGCCCCCCCGAACCTGCCGATGGGGGTCCTGGCCGCGGCGACGATGTAGACCTCCCGCATGGCCCCATCATACCCCCCCGTTTGGGGGATGCGCACCCGGGGGGCGGACCCCTAAAGTGGTTTAGCGAAATGGCTCCTTGGGCGAGGCAGGGCTTCAGCGTGCTGGAACTTCTCGTGGTCCTGGCCGTCCTGGGCATCCTGGGCGGTCTTGCCTACACCAACTACAGCGCCGCCTACCGCCTCGGGGCGGCGGGGGCCGAGCTCAGGACCTTCCTCCTCGCCGCCCGCACCGAGGCCATCCGCAGGGGGACGGGGGTGGCGGTGGTCCCGGAGGGCCGGGGGCTCCTAAGCTGCGTGGACGAAAACCGAAACCGGGGGTGCGACGCAGGGGAAGCCGTCCTGCGCCGGTTTGACCCAGGAGGGTATGGCGTGGCCCTGGACCTGAGGAGCGGCTTCTCCCCCGGCCTTCGCTTCAACGCCCTGGGGAGGCCCAACACGGGGGCGCGCCTGGCCCTGCGCCTGGGCGGGCGGACCCTCACCCTGTGCGTGGGCATGGGAGGAAGAGCGCGGGAGGTGAGCGGCGATGGGTGCCCGTAAAGGCTTTACCTTGCTGGAGGTGCTCCTGGCTTTGGGGCTCCTCGCCGTGGTGGTGCTGGCCTTCGCCTCTCTGCAGGTGACGAGCCTGCGCGGGGGCCGGCAAGGCCGGGAGCTCCAGGCCGTGGTCCGGGAGATGGAAAACTTCATGGAAAGACTGAGACAGGACCCCCAGGGCGTCCCCACCCTTTGCAACGGCGCCCTAACTCTCGGGGGCAGGCAGGGCACCTGCACCGCCGTCCCCTGTGGCGTGGCCCAGGACGGCGGCCTCACCTGCCCCACCTCGGGGGACGCGCGGGCCTTCCAGGTGGTCCTGGAAGTGGAAGGAAAACGGCTGGAAACGGTGGTGTATCGGCCATGAGAAGGCACGGGTTCTCGCTCCTAGAACTCCTGCTGGCCTCCGCCCTCCTGGGGAGCCTCTTCCTGGTGGTGCTGGCCCTGGAAAACTCCAGCGCCATCCTCAGGGAGCGGGAAAGGGCGAGGGGGCGGCTCGCCGACGAGCTTAGCCTCACCGCCCTTGCCCTGGCCCGGGAGCTTTACACCGTGGGCTACCGCCTCACGGGCCAGGCCCTGGTCCTAAGCCCAAGCCCCGAGGGGGACGGGCTTACGGGCTGGTTCCTCTGCGAGGCGGGGATGGAGGAGGTCTGTGGGGAAAGCCTGGGCCAGGTCAGGGGCACGGGCTACGGGGTGAGCCAGGGGGTCTTCCGCTGGGGCGCCTGCACCGGCGAGGGGTGCACGCCCTCGCCCACCAACCCCGTCTTGGGAGGGGACGAGATCCGGGTAGAGGCCTTCCGGGTGGCCTACCTGGAAGGGGGCACCTGGAGGCGCCAGGCGCAGGCCGTGAACCTGAGGGCCGAGGGCGCAACCCCGAAGGTGAGCGCCCTGGCCCTCTACCTCCTGGCCTCCATCCCCGTGCGGGGAGGCGCCCCCGCCTTCACCCCGGGGAGTACCTTGGACTACCCTCCTGGGCTTTCCCCTGGCCTCCTGGCTCTGCCCCCTGCGGCAGGCGACGGCCGCCTGCGTGCGGAGAAGCTGTGGCTCGTGCAGACGCCGAACCTGGCGCACTGAAAGGAGGTGTGGGATGAACGCAAAAGGCATAGCGCTGGTGGTGGCTCTCGTGGGAATGATGGCGGTCCTCGCCTTCTCCCTGGCCATGGTGCAAAGCGCCCTAGGCAACCTTAAGACCGGGGGTGACCTCCTAAACCGGGCCCAGGCCCGCCAGCGGGCGGAAGCGGGCGTGGACCACGCCCTGGCCTACCTCCACGGCAAAACGGCCTTAAGCGCACCCCAAACCCTCCCCGGCCAAGGCTACCAGGTTTCCCTGACCCCCCAGGGGGCCCAGGGGAACGAGATCCGGGTGGAAAGCCAGGGGCAGATGGGCCTCGCCCGGCACACCGCCGTGGCCGTGGTGCGCCTCCAGAGCGTTCCCACTCAGGCGCAAAACCCCCTGTTTGGCCAGGGATGGATTAGCGGCGGGCGCATCACTATCAACGGGGGGGTGGACCTCTGGGGAAGCCGGCTCCACGCCGACCAAGGCTACGCCAACCTCTCGGGCCAGATCCGGGTGTGCGACGAGGACGGAAGTAACTGCCGCGGGATTAACCAGGTCAACCCGCCGCCCATCACGGGGGGACAAGGGGTAACGGGCACCCAGTGCAATGCGAGCGGGAACAACAGGGTGGTCTGCAACGGCTCCACGCCCAGGTACCAGGTCTGCCCGGTGTACCAGACCCCCTCCGACCCCAACCTTACGTGCCTGGACGCCGTCACGGGCAGAGCCGTGCGCTGGGACCAGGCGACCCGCATCCAAAGACCCGACGTGGACGCGATCAGCCAAGGGAGCCTAGGGGTCCGCGTTACAAGCCCCTTTCAGGACGCCCAAACCAAAGGCTTTTGCCAGTACACCCTCACCTCTTTGGACCCCGGTCAGGCGGGCGAGCTGTTGGCCTTCCTCACCAGCAAGGGGATCACGCCCAACACCAGCAACGTCAACGCCCTTCTGGCCCAAGCCCTTCCCCTCTTCTCCGGAAGCAGGGTCTGCGTCCAGGGGAACGTCACCCTTCCCAACAACACCACGCTCCGCGACGTGACCTTCTACGTGGGGGGCACCTTCCAGGTGAACGGCGCCGCCACCCTGGAAAGGGTCAAGGTGGCGGCCCAGGGTGGGCTGAACCTGGGAAACGTGCAGGCCACGGACAGCAAGTTCTTCGCGAACGGCACCGTCAACCTCAACAACGACGCCACCTTCAAGGGGGACTCCACCCTCGCCTCCCGGCAGTCCCTCAACTTTAACGGCGGGGCCGACCTGCTGAACAACCGCGCCCTCCTAGTGGTGAGCGAGGGGGACATCACCTTCAACGGCCGGGCGGACACCCACGCCTTCATGTGGGCGGGGGGGACCATCACCTTCAACGGTACCGGAGCCTTTATCGGCGGAGCGGTGAGCCTCGGGGGCACCATCCGAAACGGCGGGGGGCAGTTCTACATCCAAAACTCCAACGCCCTCAACAGCGACCTGCCCAACACCCAGACCGACAGCGCCCCCCGGCCCGTGGTCCTGAGCCGGAGGTGATCCCCAGGCCCGCCCTAGGCGGTGGGGTGGGCCTGGCCTTCACACCGCTTTCACACCCTTCCCCCATCCTGAGGATGACCCCCCAAAAGGGGGGGTTGACAAGGGCAAGGGGCGAGCGAGAGAATGGCCCCAGAAGGGAGGTGAGAAAGGGCTAAGAGAGGTTGAAGCAAGGCTGGGTAGGAGGTAGGCAAGTCGGCTTCAGGCACTCATGGCCGCGCGATACATATAGGCGCGGGAAACCTTAGGAGGAAAAGAAGTATGCGGAACGCGAAAGGCTTCACCCTGATTGAGCTTCTGATCGTCATCGTCATCATCGCCATCCTTGCGGCTGTGCTGATCCCCAACCTTCTTAACGCTAGGAAGCGGGCGAACGACACGGCTGCGGTGGCCTACACGCGCAACGTGGCTACTGAAATTGAGGCCACTCGGGACCCCGCTACGGGGCAAGTTACGGCCACAACGTGCCCTACCTCGGTTACCAAGCCTGCCGTAGTGCAAAACTGCACCGTAACGGCTACTGACAACAACAACAATTTCCAAGTCGAAGTCACCTACTCGGGTGGGTCAAAAACTAAGGTGACTTACGACAGCTCCACGGGACAGCTGACCTTCCAGTAGACTGAAAGGGCTAAACAGGTTGGGATCGGATATATCCGATCCCAACCTGTTTAAGGAGAAAATAACTTATGCGCCTAGGCTTCACGTTAGTGGAGCTTCTCATTGTCCTCATCTTTCTGGGCATTTTCATAACTTTCTCCTACTCACCCGTAGCCAGCACTTACAAAAAGGCCCATCTCCTAGCTGGGCAAAGCTACGTCCGGAACGTGGCCCTAGCCCTAGAAGCTCAGCGCGACCCTTCCACGGGAGCCCTCCCCACCCATCTCACCGATTGCCTAAGCGGCTTTGGCCAGCGCCCAAGCACAGTAAAGGAGTGCACTATCACCTACCTTGACTCCCAAGACTACGTCATTGAAGCTTCGCTGGAAGGGGCGGATTTGAAGAAGGTGATCTACAAAAGCTCGGACGGAACGCTCGTAAGCCTTCCCTAGCCACCCAGCAGCGCTAAGCCTGGCCAGGAAAGAGGGGCGCTGTACTCCCCACGCCCCCAACCTGTGCTACCTTGAGGGCAATGACCACGGAGGAACGCCTCTACAAGCTGGAGGGGATCGTGGAGGGGGTCATGGCCACCCTCCCGGGCCAGGTGGCCTCTCTGGAGGGGCGGGTGGACCTCCTCCGCCAGGAGGTCAAGGCGGAGATCGGGGCTCTGCGCCGGGAGGTGGAGGAAAAGCTCAACGGCCTCCGCCAGGAAGTTAAGGCAGAGATCCAAAGCCTGCGGCAGGAGATGGCGGGCCTCCGCCAGGAGGTGAAGGCGGAGATCAACACCGCCTTCAACAAGCTCATGCTCTACTTCACCGCCCTGGCGGCGGCCCTGGCCGTCCTCACCTTCCTCCGCTGAACCCCCGGGCGGCGCAGGGGGTGGCCGTTCTGCCTTGAGGCGAGGCGACCTCTCGGGCCCTCCTTAGTGTTACAGTGAGGTAAGCTATGTCCTCCCGGCTCCCTCTTCTCTCCCCTGACCTGGCGGAGGTCTGCCAGCGGTACGGGGTCCGGCGCCTCCTCCTCTTTGGTTCCTTTGCCCGGGGCGAGGCCGATGAGGAAAGCGACGTGGACCTCCTGGTGGAGTTCTTTCCCGGTCGCACCCCGGGCCTGGGCTTCGCCAGGCTTCAGGAGGAGCTCACCCGCCTTTTCGGGCGCAGGGTGGACCTCCATACCCTGGGGAGCCTGAGCCCTTACCTCCGGGAAGAGGTCCTAAGGGAGGCCCGCCCCATACATGAGGCGGCGTAGCCTTTCCGACCGCGTCCGGCTCCTTCACATGCGGGACGCTTGTAGGCGTCTCAAATCCCCACCCCTTCGTAGATCGCCTCTAGAGGGAACCGGGCTTCCAGGCAAGGCCCCTCCACCTCCCCTTCCCCCTCCCACAAGCGGTAGAGCCAACCCTCCCCCTGGCGGAAGTAGCCCTCCACCCGCCTCTCCCGGGAGTCCACCAGGAGGTAGCCCTGGAGGCTCGGGATCTCCCGGTAGCGCCAGAGCTTCTCCCTTCGGTCTATGGCCTCGGTGGCCTCGGACACCACCTCCACCACCAGGCAGGGGGCCTCCTCGTAGTGGGTGTGGGGCGGAACCCCTTGGCAGACCACCATGAGGTCGGGGTAGTAGAAGGTCCTGGCAGAGACCCGTAGCTTCACCGTCTCGGTGTAGATGCGGCAGCCCTTGGCCAAGGCGCCAGGCCTGAGGAGGGCGTAGAGGTTGCCCACGGTGCGGTTGTGGGCAAGGCTTGCCCCCGCCATGGCGTAGGGCACGCCCTCAAAGAGCTCGTGGCGCACGGGGGACTTTTCCTCCAGGGCCAAGTAGGCCTCGGCGTCCAGAAGCTCCAGCGTCCTTGCCGCCTCGCCCATAGGGCCATTTTAGTCCACGCTGAAGTAGCGGGCCTCGGGGTGGTGGACCACGAGGGCGCTGGTGGCGTGCTCGGGCTCCAGCTGGAAGTTCTCCGTGAGGCGCACCCCCACCCGGTGGAAGCCCATGAGCCGGTCCAGCTTGGCCTGGTCGGCGAGGTCGGGGCAGGCGGGGTAGCCGAAGGAGTAGCGGGCCCCCTGGTAGCCCTGCTGGAAGAGCTTCTGGACCTCGGTGGCGTCCTTGTGGGCGATGCCCCACATCTGCCGCATCCTCTTGTGCCAGTACTCCGCCAAGGCCTCGGTCATCTCCACGCTGAAGCCGTGGACGAAGAGGTAGTCCTGGTAGGCCCCGGACGCGAAGAGGGCCTGGGCCTTTCGGGAAGGGGCCTCCCCCATGGTGACGAGCTGGACCCCGAGGACGTCCCGGGCCCCCGCCCGGAAGGCCTCCTTGGGCATCCAGTCCGCCTCGTCCCCCAAAGGGGCGGCGAAGCGGGGGCGGAAGTAGTCCACGAGGCTCAGGCCCCCGCCCCTTTGCCGAGGGAAGCGGAAGCGTTCCAGCACCTCCCCCGTCTCCGGGGAGAAGACGAGAAGCTCTTCCCCCTCCCGGGCCACGGGGAAGAAGCCGTAGAGGACCTTGGGCTCAAGCCACCCTTCCGCCATCGCTTCATTAAGGAGCCTCCGGAAGACGGGCTCCGCCTCCCGCTCCACCAGGGCCTGCCACGCCTCCCGGTCCATCCCCTTGCGGCTATAGCCCCACTGGCCCCGGTAGAGGGCGAGCTTGTTGACGTAGTGGGCGATGGTGGCGAGGTCCAGCCCCTCCTCCACCCGCACGCCGAAGAAGGGGGGCCGGGGGACGGCGGGGACCTCCCCCACGGGCCGGGGGCGGGGCGCCGCCTTGGGGGCCTCCCTCTTGGGCCTTTGGGGGGGCTTTTGGGTAAGCTCGGGAGGGGCGTGGCCCGTGAGCTCCTCCATGAGCCTCAGGCCCTCAAAGGCGTCCTCGGCGTAGTAGACGTTGGGGTAGATGGCCCTTAGCTCCTCCACGTAGCTTCGGGTGAGGGCGGCCCCGCCCAGGATCACGGGGAGGGTGTAGCCCCTATCCCGCATGTACTCCAGGTTCTCCTTCATCACCAGGGTGCTCTTCACCAGGAGGCCCGACATGCCCACGGCGTGGGGCTTGTGGGCCTCCACGGCCTTCAGGATCTCCTCAATGGGCACCTTGATCCCCAGGTTCACCACCCGGTAGCCGTTGTTGCTGAGGATGATGTCCACCAGGTTCTTGCCGATGTCGTGCACGTCCCCTTTGACGGTGGCGAGGACCAGGGTGCCCTTGCCCTCCCCCTTCTTCTCCATGTGGGGCTCGAGGTAGGCCACCGCCCGCTTCATCACCTCGGCGGCCTGGAGGACGAAGGGAAGCTGCATCTTCCCCGCCCCGAAGAGCTCCCCCACCTCCTTCATCCCCGCGAGGAGGGGGCCGTTGATGAGGTCCAAGGGCTTGTGCCCCGCCTTCAGGGCCTCCTCCAGGTCGGCCTCGAGGCCCCCCTTCCTCCCCTCCACCACCCGGCGCTTGAGCCTCTCCAGAAGGGGCAGGGCCAGGAAGGCGTCCTCCTTCTGGGCGGGGTCTTCCTTGTGGGCCTCAAAGTAGGCCATGAAGGCGAGGAGGGGGTCAAAGCCCTCCTTGCGGCGGTCGTAGATGAGGTCTAAGGCGAGGGCGTAGGCCTCCTCGGGGATCTGGCTTATGGGAAGGATCTTCCCCGCGTCCACGATGGCCGCGGTGAGGCCCCTTTTCCTCGCCTCGTCCAGGAAGACGGAGTTGAGAACGCGCCTGGCCCGGGGCTTGAGCCCGAAGGAGACGTTGGAGACCCCGAGGATGAAGCCCACCCCGGGAAGCCTCTCCCGTAGCTCCTCTAGGGCGAAGAGGGTCTCCTTGGCGAGAGGGCGGCTTTCCTCGTCCCCTTGGGTGATGGGAAAGGTGAGGAGGTCAAAGAGGAGGTCCTCGGGGCGGAAGCCGTGGTGCTCCGTGAGGCGCTCGTACATCCTCAGGGCCACCCGCACCTTCTCCTTGTGGGTCTTGGCCATCCCCCTCTCGTCAATGGCGAGGACCACGAGGGCCGCCCCGTGGGCCTTGGCCAGGGAGGCCACCCGGTCAAAGCGCTCTAGGCCGTCCTCGAGGTTGGCGGAGTTCAGGAGAACCCGGCCCGGGAGGTGCTTGAGGGCGAGCTCCATGGCCTCAGGGGAGGTGGAGTCCACCATGACGGGGACGGTGACGGCGGTGGCGAGGCTAGGAAGGAGCCACCGGAGGTCCTCAAGCTCGTCCCGCCCCGTCCAGGCCACGGAGAGGTCCAGGGCGTGGGCCCCCTCCTCCACCTGCTCCCGGGCGAGGGCGAGGAGGCCCTCGAGGTCGCGGGCGAAGAGCATCTCCCGGAAGCGCTTGCTCCCCGTGGCGTTGAGCCTCTCCCCCACGAGGAAAAGGCTCGCCTCTTGCCTCAGGGGCACCGCCTGGTACAAGGAGGCCACCTGGGGAGGGAAGCTTTCGGGCCTTGGCCTCGGGGTGAGCCCCTTCACCGCCTCGGCCACCTTTCGGATGTGCTCAGGGCCCGTGCCGCAGCACCCCCCCACGGCGTTCACCCCGTAGTCCAGGACGAACTTGGTGTGCCACTTGGCGAGCTCCTCGGGGGTGAGGTCGTAGACCACCCTCCCCCCCTCGTTCCGGGGGAGGCCCGCGTTGGGGAGGCAGGCGACGAAGCGGGTGCTGTGCTCGGCGAAGTAGCGCACCTTGCTGTCCATGAGGTCGGGGCCCGTGGCGCAGTTCATCCCCACCACGTCTATGGGGAGGCTCTCCAGGGCGGCCAGGGCCGCCTGCTCGTCCGTGCCCACGAGCATCGTCCCCGTGGCCTCAAAGGTCACCTGGACCTGGAGGGGCACCTCCCGGCCCACCTCGGCCATGGCCTCCCGCACCGCCAAGACGGCGCAGCGCACCTGGAGGATGTCCTGGGCGGTCTCCAGGAGGATGAGGTCCACCCCGCCCCTAAGGAGCCCCCGGGCCGCCTCCTTGTAGGCCCGGTGGAGCTCGTCCCAGGAGATCTGGCCCAGGGAGACGAGCTTGGTGCCCGGGCCCAAGGCCCCGGCCACGAAGGCCCCGTAGGGGTCGGCGGCCTCCCGGGCGATCTTGGCCCCGAGGAAGGCGAGCTCCTCCGCCTCCTCGCCAAGGCCGTACTCGGCGAGGACGTGGCGCAGGACCCCGAAGGTGTTGGTCTCTATGACCTCGGCCCCGGCCTCGAGGTAGGCGAGGTGGATCTCCCGCACCACCTCGGGCCGGGTGCGGTTCAGGACCTCGGGGCAGCCGAAGTAGGCCTCCCCGCCGTAGTCCTCGGGGGTGAGGTCCCTTTTCTGGAGCTCGGTGCCCATGGCCCCGTCAAAGACCAGGGGCCTCTCCAGGAGGGCCTGGAGGTAGGGAAACTTCTTCGCCCGGGCCTCCTTGTTGTAGCCGAGGCACACCAAGGGGGCGTCCCCCCAGCCCGCCCCCCCCAGGTGGTGGCGGCAGCCGGGGCTACAGGTGTGGACCTCCACCATATCCCGCTAGTGTAGCGAAAAGGAGGGGGCTATGCTAGGCCCATGGACCCCTTCGGCATCCTCTACACCGACCTCTACCAGCTCACCATGGGCCAGGTCTACTTCCGCCTAGGCCTCCACGAGAAGGAGGCCCTCTTTGAGGCCTTCTACCGGAAAAACCCGGACTACGGGGCCCACCAGGCGGGCTACACCGTCTTCGCCGGGCTGGACCCCCTCCTAAGCTGGATGGAGGGGGCCCGCTTCGGTGAGGAGGAGCTTGCCGCCCTCCGCAGCCTAAAGGGCCGCTCGGGGAAGCCCCTCTTCGCCGAGGACTACCTCCGCTACCTCAAGGCGATGGAGGGGTTTTCCGGCCTCACCCTAAGGGCCCTCCCCGAGGGGCGGGTGGCCCACCCCCAGGTGCCCCTGGTGAGCGTGGAAGGCCCCCTCCTCCAGGCCCAGCTCCTGGAGACCGCCCTCTTGAACCGCCTGAACTACGAGACCCTCATCGCCACCAAGGCGAGCCGGGTGCGGGAGGCGGCGGGGGAGGCTGTGGTCTTGGAGTTTGGCCTCCGCCGCGCCCCGGCCAAGGGCGGGGAGAGCGCCACCCGGGCGAGCCTCATCGGGGGGGCGAACCGGAGTAGCGCCGTGAGCCTCTCCCACCTCCTGGGCCTTCCCGCCTCGGGCACCCACGCCCACAGCCTGGTCCAGGCCTTCATGGCCCTGGGCTACGGCGAGGAGGACGCCTTCCGGGCCTTCGCCGAGGTCTTCCCCGACGACACCATCCTCCTTTTGGACACCGTGGACACCCTCCACTCGGGGCTTCCCCACGCCATCCGGGTCTTTGAGGAGCTTAGGCGCAAGGGGCATAGGCCCGTGGGGGTGCGCATAGACTCCGGGGACCTGGCCTACCTCGCCATCCAGGTGGCCAGGGAGCTGGACAAGGCGGGGTTCCCCGAGGTCCTGATCGTCCTCTCCGGGGACCTGGACGAGCTCGTCATCTGGCAGATCAAAAGCCAGGTCCTGGAGGAGGCCCCCCGCTACGGGGTGGACCCCGAAGGCCTCCTCAAGCGCCTGGTCTACGGGGTGGGCACCAAGATGGTGGTCTCCTGGGGCGCCCCGGCCTTGGGCGGGGTCTACAAGCTGGTGGCGGTGCGGGAGGACGGCACCTGGGCCCCGGCCATCAAGATCTCCGACTCTCTGGAAAAAGTCTTAAACCCTGGGCACAAGAAGGTCTTTCGGGTCTACGATGGCCGGGGCCTCGCCACCGCCGACCTCCTCGCCACCCACGAGGAGGAGGTGCGGGAGGACCAGGCGCTTTGCCTCCGCCACCCCACGGACCCCACCAAAAGGCGCACCTTGAGGCCGGGGGAGTTCCGCTTAGAACCCCTCCTGGAGGAGGTCTACCGGGGAAGGAGGCTCTTTCCCCCCCTCCCCCTGGAAGCCCTAAGGAAGCGCCGGGACCGGGACGTGGCCCTCCTGGACCCCGGGGTGCGCCGCCTCGTGAACCCCCACGTCTACCACGTCTCCCTCACGGAGAGGCTTTTCGCCCTGAAGGAGGAGCTGGTGCGGCGGCTTGGGGGCTAAGTACCCCGCTCTGGCTTGCGCCAGAGCGGGGGCCCAAAAGAGCCTTCGCAAAGCCCTACTTCCGGCGTCCCATGTGGCGAAATCAAGGTGCGGCCCCTCAGGAGGCCTGCTTGAGCCGCGCCTCCTCCAGGGCCTTCAGGGGGTGGTCCAGGTGGGGGAGGTCAAAGACGATCTCCTTCACCCCGCTCCCCGGAGCCTCAAACATCAGGTCCACCATGGCCTTCTCCAGGATGGCCCTGAGGCCCCGCGCCCCCGTGCCCCGCTTGAGGGCCCGCCTCGCCACCTCCTTGAGGGCCGCCTGGGTGAAGCGGAGCTCCATCCCCTCCATGCGGAAAAGCTCCTGGTACTGCCTCACCAAAGCGTTCTTGGGCTCGGTGAGGATGCGCACCAGGTCGTCCTCGGTGAGGGGATGGAGCTGGACGATGAGGGGGGCCCGGCCCACGAACTCGGGGATCATGCCGAACTTGATGAGGTCCTCGGGGATGACCTCCAGGGGCTCCTCCCGCTCCTTCCGCCCCCCGGTGAAGCCGATGGCCGTCTGGCCCACCCGGGCCTTGACGATGTTCTCCAGCCCCTCAAAGGCCCCGCCCAGGATGAAGAGGATGTTCTTGGTGTTCACCGGGATGAACTCCTGGTGGGGGTGCTTCCTCCCCCCCTGGGGCGGGACGTTGGCGATGGTCCCCTCAATGATCTTGAGGAGGGCCTGCTGCACCCCTTCCCCGGAGACGTCCCGGGTGAGGGAGGGGTTTTCCGACTTGCGGGCGATCTTGTCAATCTCGTCAATGTAGACGATGCCCATCTCCGCCCGCTCCACGTCAAAGTCGGCGTTCTGGAGGAGGCGGAGGAGGACGTTCTCCACGTCCTCGCCCACGTACCCGGCCTCGGTGAGGGTGGTGGCATCGGCGATGGCGAAGGGCACCTCCAGGAAGCGGGCCAGGGTCTCGGCGAGGAGGGTCTTGCCCGTGCCCGTGGGGCCGATGAGGAGGATGTTGGCCTTGCCGATCTCCGCCTCGGGGTGGAGGAGGCGCTTGTAGTGGTTGTAGACGGCCACGCTTAGGGCGCGCTTGGCCGCCTCCTGCCCCACCACGTACTGGTCCAGGTGGGCCTTGATCTCCTGGGGCCGGGGGAGGCGGCTCGGCCCCTTGGGGGCGCGGCGCCCCTCCTGGGCCAGGAGCTCCTGGGCCCTTTCCACGCAGTCCTCGCAGATGTAGACGTCCTCAATGGGGCTTTCCAGAAGCCGCCCCGTCTCGGGGGGGCGGAGGCCACAGAAGCTGCAGTGGGGCCTAGGCCTCTTCACGGGTCACCACCTGGTCAATGAGGCCGTACTCCAGGGCCTCCTGGGCCGAGAGGTAGTAGTCGCGGTCCGTGTCCTTCTCCACCTTCTCCAGGGGCTGGCCGGTGTGCTTGGCCAGGATCTCGTTGAGGAGCTTCTTGGCCTTCAGGATCTCCTGGGCCTGGATGGCGATGTCGCTCGCCGTGCCCCGGGCCCCGCCCCAGGGCTGGTGGATCATCACCTTGGAGTGGGGCAGGGCGTAGCGGCGGCCCTTCTCCCCCGCCGCCAGGATCACCGCCGCCATGCTGGCCGCCATGCCGATGACGATGGTGGAAACCGGGGCCCGGACGAACTGCATGGTGTCGTAGATGGCGAGGCCCGCGTCCACCTCCCCCCCGGGGGAGTTGATGTAGAGCTTGATCTCCTGGTTGGGGTTTTGCGCGTCCAGGAAGAGGAGCTGGGCCACGATGGTGTTGGCCACCTGGGCGTCTATGGGGGTGCCGAGGAAGATGATGCGGTCTTTGAGGAGGCGGGAGTAGATGTCGTAGACCCGCTCCCCGCGGGCGGTCTGCTCAATGACGTACGGGATCACCATACCGTTCCCCATTGTAGCGGCAAGCCCAGGAGGAAAACCCCCCTGGGCCACCATGGGCGCCTTCAGGCGAGTTCCGCCAGGGCCATGCGCAAGGCCTTGTCCTGGAGGTAGGCGGCCCTAAGCCGCTCCAGGCCTCTTTCCCCGAACTCCCGCCTGAGCTCGGGGAGGGTGAGGCCGTAGGAGCGGGCCACCGCCTGGAGGTAGGCCTGCCACTCCTCCTCGGTGAGCTCGGGGCGAAGCTCCTCGGCGAGCCGCTCCTTGGCCAAGGAGCGGCGCACCCGCTTCAGGGCCTCCTGGCGGAGCTCCTCCTGGAACTTCTCAAACTCGCCCTTCTTCTTGAGGGCCTCGAGGTAGGCCTCGAGGCCGATCCCCTGCCGGTAGAGGTCCTCGGCCAGGTGCTCCAGGAGGTGGCGCTCCTCCGCCTCCACCATGGAAGGGGGGATGTCCGCCTCCAGGCCCTCGGCGAGCTTCTCCAGGAAGGCCCGCTCCCTGGCCTCCTGGTGCTGGGCCTCCGCCTGGCGCTTGAGGCTTTCCCGGACCTTGGCCTTGAGGTCCTCGAGGCTTTCCGCCTCCAGGGTCTTGGCGAACTCCTCGTCCAGCTCGGGAAGCTCCAGGGTCTTGACCTCCAGGACCTCGGTGCGCACCTCCCGTACCTTCTCGCCCTTGTCGTTTAAGACGGGGACCATGACCACGTCCCCCGCCCGCTTGCCCAAAAGGGCCTCCCGCACGTGGGGCAGGGCCTTGGAAAGGTCAATGGGGAACTCCGCCCCCTCCCCCGTGCGCACGAAGACGTGGTCCCCCTCCCGCGCCTCCCGGTCCACGGGGACGAGCTCGGCGTAGCGCTGGCGAAGCTCCTCCAGGGCCCTTTCCACCATCTCCTCGGTGACCTCGGGAGGGGAGACCTCCAGGGCGAAGCCCCGCCAGTCGGGGAGCTTCACCTCGGGGTAGTTCTCCACCTCGGCCACGTAGCGGAAGCCCTCCCCCTCCTTAAGCTCCTCCTCCACCACCCGGGCGGCCACGGGGAGAAGCCCGAGCTCCCGCACCGCCTCGGGGTAGGTCTCCTCCACCAGGCGCTCCTTGAGGTCGGCGAGGAGCTCCTCCCGGCCCAGGCGGGCCTCCACCACCTTCAAGGGCACCTTGCCAGGGCGGAAGCCGGGAATCCGCACCCGCCGGGCCAGGTCCTTCAACATGGCCTGGTAGCTCGCCTCCACCTTCTCCGCCGGGACCTCTACCCGGACCTTCACCCGATAACCGGAACGCTCCAGGATCTCCGCCACGCCTCACCTCGCCAAAGGGGGGGCCCCGCCCGGCTGGTGCGAGGAGCGGGACTTGAACCCGCACGGGTTGCCCCACCGGATCCTAAGTCCGGCGCGTCTACCGGTTCCGCCATCCTCGCAAGGGAGGGCGAGGCCCCCCTTTAAAATACCACCCCGTTCGGGGTGGCGGGATTGGGGTGAGCGATGGGACTTGAACCCACGACCCCCGGATCCACAGTCCGGTGCTCTAACCAGCTGAGCTACGCTCACCACGCTCAGCATCCGCCATTCTAAGGGGCTATTTCCCCTTCGTCAAGGCCTCGAGGCCGCCCTCCAGGCTCATGGCCTCGTAGCCCTCGGCCTCGAGGTAGAGGGCGGCCACCTGGCTCAGGAGGCCCTTTTCGCAGACCAGAAGGAGGGGAACCCTGGGAAGGCCGTGCTCTCCCTTTTGGATCTTCTCCAAGGGAACCCAGAGGGCGGGGAAGGGCAAAGGGGTCTTCCGCTTCTCCTCGGGGCGGACGTCCACCACCTGCACCCCGGAGGCCAGGAGGGCGGGGAGCTCCTCGGGAGGGACCTTGCGCATAGAAAAGAGTATAGCGCGGGGGGTGGGGAGCCTGGCGCAAGATTATGCATGTTCTCCCGGAGCTTCTCGCATAACTTCGCCAAAGCGCCTTGGCGTCCTCCCGGTTTTGTGCTAAGCTCATCCCCCGGGTACGCGATGCCGCCGAGAAAAGACCTGAAAAAAATCCTCATCATCGGTTCCGGGCCCATCACCATCGGCCAGGCGGCCGAGTTTGACTACTCGGGCACCCAGGCGGTGAAGGCCCTGAGGGGGGCGGGGTACGAGGTGGTCCTGGTGAACTCCAACCCCGCCACCATCATGACCGACCCGGAGCTTGCGGAAAGCACCTACATAGAGCCCCTCACCCTGGAGTACCTGGAAGCCGTCCTGGCCAAGGAGGCCCCGGACGCCCTCCTCCCCACCTTAGGGGGGCAGACGGGCCTCAACCTGGCCATGGCCCTCTACGAGGAGGGCATCCTGCAAAAGTATGGCGTGGAGCTCATCGGGGCCAAGGCGGAGGCCATAAGGAAGGGAGAGGACCGGGAAGAGTTCCAGAAGGCCATGCGGAGGATCGGCCTCGAGGTGCCCCGGGGGCAAATGGTGGGGAGCGTGGAGGAGGGCCTCCACTTCGCCCGGGAGGTGGGCTACCCCGTGGTGGTCCGCCCCTCTTTCACCCTGGGGGGCACGGGGGGCGGCGTCGCCAGGAGCGAGGCCGAGCTCAAGGAGGTGCTCGGGCGGGGCCTCACCCTCTCCCCCGTCCACACCGCCCTCGTGGAGGAGTCGGTCCTGGGCTGGAAGGAGTTTGAGCTGGAGGTGATGCGGGACCACGCCGACACCGTGGTGGTCATCACCAGCATTGAGAACCTGGACCCCATGGGGGTCCACACCGGGGACTCCATCACCGTGGCCCCCGCCCAGACCCTCTCCGACGTGGAGTACCAGAGGATGCGGGACGCCGCCAAGGCGGTGATCCGGGAGATCGGGGTGGAGACGGGGGGGTCCAACATCCAGTTCGCCGTGGACCCGAGGACGGGCCGGATGGTGGTCATTGAGATGAACCCCCGGGTCTCCCGCTCAAGCGCCTTAGCCTCCAAGGCCACGGGCTTCCCCATCGCCAAGATCGCCGCCCTCCTCGCGGTGGGCTACCGCCTGGACGAGCTCCCGAACGACATCACCCGCAAGACCCCGGCCTCCTTTGAGCCCACCATTGACTACGTGGTGGTGAAGATCCCCCGCTTCGCCTTTGAGAAGTTCCAGGACCTCCCGAACACCCTGGGAGGGCTAAGGGACGAGCTTTCCACCCAGATGAAAAGCGTGGGGGAGGTGATGGCCATGGGCCGCACCTTCAAGGAGGCGCTCATGAAGGCCCTGAGGGGCCTGGAGCGGGACGTAAAGGCCCTCGCCGGGGTGAGGACGGAGGCGTTGGAGAAGAAGCTTTACCCCAACCCCGACCGCATCTACGCCGTCATGGAGCTCCTTAGGCGGGGGATGCCCGTGGAGGAGCTCTACCAGGCCACCCGGATAGACCCCTGGTTCCTCCACCAGATGAAGGAGATCGCCGAGGCCGAGGCCTGGCTCAAGGGCCACCCCCCCAAGGACCGGGAGGACTTTCGCTTCTACAAGGCCCTGGGCCTTCCCGACCGGAGGATCGGGGAGCTTTTGGGGAAGGGAGAGAAGGAGGTGCGGGCCGAGAGGAAGGCCCTGGGGGTGGCGCCCGTCTACAAGACCGTGGACACCTGCGCCGCCGAGTTTGAGGCCTACACCCCCTACCACTACTCCACCTACGAGGTGGAGGACGAGGTCTGGCCCACCCCAAAGCCCAAGGTGGTGATCCTGGGCTCGGGGCCCATCAGGATCGGCCAGGGGGTGGAGTTTGACTACGCCACGGTCCACGCCGTCTGGGCCCTTAAAGAGGAGGGGTTTGAGACCATCATGGTGAACTCCAACCCCGAGACGGTCTCCACGGACTACGACACCGCCGACCGCCTCTACTTTGAACCCCTGACCCTGGAGGACGTCCTGAACCTGGTGGAGCACGAGAAGCCCCTGGGGGTCATCGCCACCTTGGGGGGCCAGACCCCCCTGAAGCTCGCCCAGGGCCTGGAGGAGGCCGGGGTCAGGCTCCTCGGCACCCCCTTTAGCGCCATCCACCAGGCGGAGGACCGCCACGCCTTCCACGCCCTCTGCCAGAGGCTCGGCATCCCCCAGCCCGAGGGCCGGGTGGCCGAGACCCCGGAGGAGGCCTTGAGGCTCGCCGAGGAGGTGGGCTACCCCCTCCTCGCCCGGCCGAGCTACGTCCTGGGGGGGCGGGCCATGCGGGTCCTTTATGGGGAAGAGGAGCTCAGGCGCTACCTGGAGGAGGTCTACGCCCCCCTGGAGGAGAAGCCCTCCATCCTCCTGGACCGCTTCCTGGAAGGGGCCACGGAGCTGGACGTGGACGCCCTCTCCGACGGGGAGGAGGTGATGATCGCCGGGGTGATGGAGCACGTGGAAAGGGCCGGGGTCCACTCCGGGGACTCGGCCACCCTCCTTCCCCCCGTCCACGTCCCCGAAAGGGCCCTGGAGAAGGTCCGGGACTACACCCGGCGCCTGGCCTTGGCCCTCGGGGTGCGGGGGCTTTTGAACGTGCAGTACGCCGTCTTGGGGGAGGAGGTGTACGTCCTCGAGGCCAACCCCCGCGCCTCCCGCACGGTGCCCTTCGTCTCCAAGGCCATCGGCGTCCCCCTGGCCAAGCTCGCCGCCAAGATCGCCGTGGGGAAGACCCTGAGGGAGCTTGGGGTAAAGGACCTGGAGCCCAGGCCCCCCTACTACGCCGCCAAGGAGGTGGTCATCCCCTGGATCAAGTTCCCCGGGGTCATCCCGGTGCTGGGCCCGGAGATGCGCTCCACCGGGGAGAGCATGGGGATAGACGAGGACCCCTACCTGGCCTACTACAAGGCGGAGCTCGGGGCCGGGCAGCGGCTACCCCTCCAGGGCCGGGTGCGCTTCATCACGGAGGGGCTCCCCCCGAGGGAAGAGGCGCGGGCCGAGGAGCTCAAAGCGGCCTACAGGGAGGCGGGCTTTGACCTGGTGGAAGGGGAGTACGACCTCCTCATCGCCCCCCTTCCCCACCCCGAGCTGAGGCGGGCGGTGGAGCGGGGGCTTCCCTTCATCACCACCCTGGAAGGCGCCTGGTGGAGCCTAAAGGCCATCCTCCGGGCCCGGGAAGAGCCCCAAAGGGCCCTAAGCCTCCAGGAGTGGCATGGGGTGTACAATAGGCTCCAATGAAGCTCATCGTGGCCATCGTGCAGGACACGGACGCCCCCGGGCTCACCAAGGCCCTCCTGGAGCGGGGCCTCCAGTCCACCAAGCTCGCCTCCACCGGGGGGTTTTTGCGGGAGGGGAACACCACCTTGCTCATCGGCCTCGAGGACGAGCGGGTGCCCGAGGTCCTGGACCTCATCCGGGAGAAGTGCCGCACCCGCACCCGCCTGGTCACCCGGGGCCTGCCCCTCTCCGAGGCCCCCGACCCCTTCCTGGCCCAGCCCGTGGAGGTCCAGGTGGGCGGGGCCGTGGTCTTCGTCCTGCCGGTGGAAGGCTTCTTCAAGGTATGAGGGCCCTCTGGCTCCTGCCCCTTTTGGGCCTGGCCTGGGCCCAGATCGCCAGGCCCGTGGAGGCCTTCCGCCAGGCCCTAGGCCCCCTGCCCGAAGGGGCCAAGGTGGTGGAGGAGGTGCGAAACGGCCGCCTCCTGGCCCTCCGCTACCAGGGCCCCGAGAACGCCTCCTTCCTGGCCCGCCTCCTGGAGAAAGGCACGGGGATGGGCTTCTCCGGGCCCTTTTTGGACTGGTACGCCAAGAACCGGGAGGCCCTCAAGGGCCAGCGCCTCACCCTGGGGCTGGGGGAGGCCTTCCTCCTGGAGCTCGCCCTCTCCGGCTCCCTGGAGGCCCGCCTCACCCCCCGGCAGGTCCCCGAGGAGGCCTTTGGGAAGGACCGGCACGTCCTCGGGAAGAAGGGGCCTTTCCTGAGGGTCTTCTCCGACTTCCAGTGCCCCTTCTGCCAGCGCCTGGCCCGGGAGGTCCTCCCCGCCCTTAGGGCCCGGGCGGAGCGGGGGGAGGTTCGGGTGAGCTACCGCCACTTCCCCCTCGTGGAGATCCACCCCGAGGCCCTCCCCGCGGCCATAGCCAGCGAGTGCGCCGCCGAGCAGAAGGCCTTCTTCCCCTACCACGACCGCCTCATGGAGGGGCGCCTCGGGGACTACCTGGGCCTGGCCCGGGCCCTGGGCCTGGAGGAGAAGGCCTTCGCCGCCTGTCTCCAAGACCCCAAGGTCCGGGCGCGGGTGGAGGAGGAGCGGGCCTTGGCCCTGAAGCTTGGCCTCAGGGGCACCCCCACAGCCTTCGCCGGGCCCTACCTGGTGCCGAACCCCTTTGACCTGGGCCGGGTGCTGGACTACCTGGAGCTCGCCCGCTAAAGTGGCCCGATGAGCGAGGTGTTCCTGCTGAAAGACGGCAAGGGCCGGGCCTTCCTGGTCCGCCCGCGGCTCGGGGGGGTCTTCCACCACCACCGGGGGACGGTGCCCCACGAGGCCATCCTCGAGGCCGGCCCCGGGGGCGTGGTGCGCACCCACCTGGGGGAGCCCCTCTCCGTCCACCGCCCCACCCTGGAGGAGTACGTGCTCCACATGCGGCGGAGCGCCACCCCCACCTACCCCAAGGACGCGAGCGCCATGGTGGCCCTCCTGGACCTGGCCCCGGGGATGCGGGTCCTCGAGGCGGGCACGGGCTCAGGAGGGCTCACCCTCTTCCTGGCCCGGGCGGTGGGGCGGGAAGGGCTCGTGGACACCTACGAGAAGCGGCCCCACCACCTCAAGCAGGCGGTGGAGAACGTCCGCGCCTTCTGGCCGGTGGACAACGTCCGCTTCCACGAAGGAGGCCTGGAGGAGGCCGAGCTTCCCCAAGAGGCCTACCACGGGGTGGCCCTGGACCTCATGGAGCCCTGGAAGGTCCTGGAGAAGGCGGCCTCGGCCCTCATGCCGGACCGCTTCCTCGTGGCCTACCTCCCCAACGTCACCCAGGTCCTGGAGACCCTAAGGGCCGCCGAGGGGCTTCCCCTCAGGCTGGAAAGGATGCTGGAGGTGGCCTGGCGGGAGTGGGAGGTCAGGCTTCCCGTGGCCCACCCCCGCTTCCAGCAGGTGGGGCACACCGCCTTCCTCCTCGCCTTCAGGAAATGGAAGGCCTCCTGATCCACGCCGTCTTACGGGAGCTTGAGAAGGAGCTCCCCGCCCAGAACCTGGGCCTGGCCTTCCCCGAGGAGGGGACGGTGGCCGTCCTCCTCAAGGGGCGAAGCGGGCGCCTTTTCAACCTCGTCCTCCACCACCGCCCGCCCACCCCGAGCCTCGCCCTGGAGCCGGGGAGGCTTCAGGGGGAACCCAAGACCCCCTTCCAGCGCCAGCTCCAGGCCCGGGTCAAGGGGCCTTTGGTGGAGGCGAGCCAGCTCAAGCTGGACCGGGTGGCCTTCTTCCGCTTCGCCGGGGAGAAGGGCTTCGTGGACACGCCCCCCTCGGTCCTGGTCTTGGAGGCCACGGGCCGCAACGCCAACCTCCTCCTCCTGGACGAGGAAGGCCGGATCCTGGGGGTGGACCGGCCCATCACCAAGGAGGTGAACCGCTACCGGGAGCTGAGGCCGGGCCTCCCCTACACCCCCCCGCCCCCCTACGCCAAGCTGGACCCGAGGACGCTAAGGGAGGAAGACCTCCGCCCCCTCCTGGGCAGGCCCCTCAAGGAGGTGGTCCGGCACGTGGACGGGGTGGGGCAGGAGCTCATGGGGGAGCTCGCCCGGCGGGCCGGCCTCACCCCCGAGACCCCCCTGGACGAGGCGGGGCTTGGGCGGGTGTACCAGGCCCTAAAGACCCTGGTGGAGGACCCCGCCTTGCGCACCGAGCTTTCCGAGGAGCTTCGGGCCCGCTGGGCCGAGGAGGAGAAGGAGGCCTTGAGGAAACCCCTCCTCGAGGCCCTGGACCGGGAGGTCCGGACGCTTCGGGCGAGGCTTAGGGACTACCAGGAGGCCCTGGAGCGGCTGGAGGAGGCCGAGGCCCTCCGAGGGAAGGCCGACCTCCTCCTCGCCTGGCTCAAGGAGGTGCCCAAGGGGGCGGAAAAGGCGGTCCTCCAGGGCTTTGACGGGAAGCCCGTGGAGATCCCCTTAGACCCCGCCCTCTCCCCCCAGGAGAACGCCCAGAAGCTCTACCAGCGGGCGAGGCGCCTCGAGGCCCTCGCGGAAAGGGCCCTGGACCTCATCCCCCAAACCGAGGCCAAAATCCGCGAGCTGGAAGCGGAAAAGGAAAGGCTCAAGACCCTGGACCTGGAGGGCCTCCTCGCCCTCCGAAGGCCCAAGGGGGAAAAGGGCCTTAGGATCGGGCTCCGCTACACCTCCCCTTCCGGGTTTTTGGTCCTGGTGGGCCGGAACGCCAAGGAGAACGACCTCCTCACCCGCGCCGCCCACTCCGAGGACCTCTGGTTCCACGCCCAGGGGGTGCCGGGAAGCCACGTGGTCCTGAAGGCCGAGGGGAAGAACCCGCCCCTGGAGGACCTCCTCTTCGCCGCGAGGCTCGCCGCCTACCACTCCAAGGCCCGGGGGGAGAGGCAGGTGCCCGTGGACTACACCCGCAAAAAGCACGTGTGGCGGCCCAGGAAGGCCGCCCCGGGCCAGGTGCTCTACACGGGGGCCAAGACCCTCTTCGTGGAGGGCACCCTCCCCGAGGAGGCCCGGGAGGAGTAAACTCGGGCTTCGTGAGGCGCGTGATGTTCCACGCCAAGATCCACCGGGCCACCGTGACGGAGGCCGACCTCCACTACGTGGGCTCGGTGACGGTGGACCAAGAGCTCCTGGATGCGGCGGGCATCCTTCCCTACGAGCAGGTGGACATCTACGACATCACCAACGGGGCCCGGCTCACCACCTACGCCCTTCCCGGGGAAAGGGGTTCCGGGGAGGTGAAGATCAACGGGGCCGCGGCCCACCTGGTGCGGCCAGGGGACCTGGTGATCCTCGTGGCCTACGGGGTTTTTGAAGAGGAGGAGGCGAGAAGCCTCAAGCCCACCGTGGTCCTGGTGGACGAGAAAAACCGCATCCTGGAGGTGCGCAAAGGGTGAGCCGCCTCAAGCTTTACCTGGACCTCGTCCGCTTTGAGCACACCCTCTTCGCCCTCCCCTTCGCCTACGGGGGGATGCTCCTTGCGGCCGGGGGGTGGCCGGGGTGGCGCACCTTCCTCCTCGTCACCCTGGCCATGGTGGGAGCCAGGACCATGGCCATGGCCTTAAACCGCCTCATTGACTGGCGGCTGGACGCCTTAAACCCCAGGACCCAAAACCGCCACCTGCCCAGGGGGCTCGTCAAGCCCTGGGAGACCCTGGCCCTCGCCCTCTTCGGCCTCCTCCTCCTGGTCTACGCCGGGCTCCACCTCAACCCCCTCACCGCCAGGCTCCTCCCCGTGGCCGTCTTCTTCCTCGTCTTCTACAGCTACACCAAGCGCTTCACCTGGCTTTGCCACTACGTGCTGGGCCTCACCATCGGGGCGGCGGCCGCCGGGGGGTGGATCGCCGTCACGGGGAGCTTCGCCCCCACGGCCTACGCCCTTTGGACGGGGGTGGGGCTTTGGATCGCGGGGTTTGACATCCTCTACGCCACCCAGGACTACGCCTTTGACCGGGCCCATGGGGTGAAGAGCATCCCCGCCCGCTTCGGGATCCCTAAGGCCCTCTGGGTGGCCCGGGCAAGCCACCTCCTGGCCTGGCTCGCCTTCCTCTTAGCCGGGGTGGGCTACGGCGCCGGGCCCCTTTACTACCTGGGCCTCCTCCTCGTGGGGGGGCTTCTCCTCCTGGAGCACCGCCTGGTCTCCCCCGAGGACCTCTCCAAGGTGGACGTGGCCTTCTTCCAGGCGAACGTGGGGGTGAGCCTGGGGATGTTCCTCTTCATCGTGCTGGACCTCTTCGTGGCCTAAGTGGCTGCACGTTGATTTCGCAACACGGGTTGCCCCAAATAAGGCTTGGAAAGGTCCTTTTGGCCGACATTCCGCACCCCTCGTTCCTTGGCCTTAGGATTTTGGGATGGAAACCACACCCAACCTACAGGTGTACGACCTGGGCCACCTGGGCCTGGTGGCCAGCATCCTGGATCAGATAGGACTGGTACAGACCGTAGACCGGTTCGTGGGCCCAAGGCCGGGCGAAAAGGTCTCCACTGGCATGGCCCTCAAGGCCGCCATACTGAACGCCCTGGGCTTCGTCACCTCTCCCCTCTACCTCTTCGGCCACTTCTTCCAGGGCAAGCCCACCGAGCTGCTCCTGGGGCCCGGCATCACCCCCGAACTTTTGAACGACGACCGCATGG
>NZ_FNBC01000048.1 GCF_900102145.1 Thermus arciformis
CCCACGTCCACCAGGCGGCGGGCGTAGGGCTTAAGGAAAGCCGGGTAATACCGAGATTCCCGATCCCTAGGGACCTTCAGGTCCACCTGGCCGAAGGTGGTCTCCAGCTTGCGGGGGTAGTAGCCGTTCCTGCGCCCCCCGTGCACCTGCAAGAAGGCTGTCCGGTCCAGCTCCAGAACCGTCTGCAGAACCTCGGCTACTGTCTCCCGCACCGCTTCCCTCAGCAAGATCCGCAAGGTATCCTGGTCCACGGGGCACCTCCTCGTTCCAAGGTGTGCCCCCCTATTAAACACGGACCCTTACACATAAATCCTTACACGACCCTTTGACGCTACAGACAGGAGGAAACCTCATGTCACCTAGGATGTCCTTATGTTCATCGGGATGGTTTTTGTTGTTCCCCTTGGCGCTCATTGGTTGCTCGTCCGGCTCGAGTCCGGCGAGCAAAGTGGACCCTCCTCCCGTGCTGACGTTGCCCTTTAAGGGAGAGTTCCGGGTTACCAACGTCAGCGACCACGAGTACCCCTTTCAGTTCCAGGACAACAACGGCTACCTCCTCAGCTGGTGGGGGGAGAAGCTTCCCGGGGTAGACGGACACCAGGGGTACGATTTCCCCATGCCGGAAGGCACGCCCCTCCTGGCGATCTACGACGGTGAGGTGGCCTTTGCGGGTTGGGAGAACCCCTTCTACTGCCCTTCCCTAGACAAGACGGTGTCTGGCCTGGGCGTCGTGTTGCGCCACCGCCTGCCGAACGGAGAGGTCTTTTTGTCCATCTACGCTCATCTAAGCGAGGTGCAGGTAAGGACGGGCGACCAGGTGCGCGCAGGACAGGTCCTGGGCCTTTCCGGCAACACGGGATGCAGCACGGGGCCCCACCTGCACTTCGAGATGCGCCGTTTGAGGGGCTCAGCGTGGCCGGTCTTTGACCCCTATGGCTGGAGCGGAGAGGGAGAGGATCCCTGGAGCAAGCACCCTTCCGGGGTTTCCAGCGTATGGCTCTGGGCGGAGGGGAAGGCGCCTCCCCTGTTTGCCGAGGTAAGCCTTCCGCCCAACCCCCAACCCACGGACCGCGCTCCGGTGGCCATTACGAAGGTCCGGTATATGGGAGTCAGAGACGCCCTCAACCCCAACAACGAGTTCGTGGAGATCACGGCGGACCCCCGCTTCGCCTCGGCCCCGGTTTCCCTTAAGGGGTTTTTCCTTCAGAACAAGCTTGGGGAGACCTTCGCCTTCCCGGACCTCACCCTGGAGCCCGGGGCTTCCTTGCGGGTCTACACGGGCCAAGGCAACCCAACCCAGGAGGCTTTGTTCTGGAATAGAACCCAACCGGCGTGGGACAACTGGGGCGACTGCGCTCAACTGGTTTACCCTTCCGGGGGTCGTTACCGCGTGGGCTACCGCTCGGGGTGTACGTGGGCTCAGGGACTCGGGGCTTTGGCCAGCGAGGAGGCAAGGATCCTCCGAGATGCCCACAACCTTCCTCTTCCCTAGCTACCCACTCAGCGCCCTTTTTTACCAGACCTTGAAGACCACTAGGGGAGCAGGGTCTCAAGCCGCACCCACTACTTTCCCAGTCTCCCCTACCTTGGCAGGGTGGGCTTTGAGGCCTCCCGGGGTGGGCCCCTGTGTCGCCCCACGGACCCAGCTCCTTGCGCCTTCCCTGTGTTATGCTCTTCCTGTATGCGCCTAACCGTCCACATCCCCGAGGACCTGGCCCGCCTCCTCCGCCAGACGGCGGAGAACGAGGGCAAGTCCATGAGCGCCCTCACCGCCGAGGCCTTGGAGGCCTACCTTAAGGAGCGCCGGCGCAGGGCCTTGGGCCTGAAGGTCCTGGAACGGGCCGGTAAGAGCCGGGTGGCCGGGGAGGCCCACCGCCTCCTGGAGGAGGGGCGGCGTGACCGCCCTTGACACCGGCTTCTTCCTCCGCCTCCTGGAGGGGCACGAGGAGGCCGGGGCCCTGTGGCGGGCCCTGGCGGAGGGGGAAAGGGAGGGGGTGGTGTCGGGCCTCTCCCTGGTGGAGCTCCTGCGCCTGGGCCTGAAGGGCGCCCTGGAGAAGGAGGACACGGAACTCCTCCTCCAGGCCATCCCCGCCGTCTGCCGGGTGGTCTGGCCAGACTGGACCATTGGGGAGCGGGCGGCCCGGCTCTCCCACGGCCTCCACCTGCCCCTGGTGGACGCCCTGGTGCTGGCCACCGCTCTGGAGGCGGGGGCGAAGGAGCTTTGGACCGCGGACGCCGACCTTGCCCGGTACGAGGGGAAGCTCCGGGTGGTCCTGCTCAGGTAGGGGCTTCACTGGGCCACCGCCATCCGGCCCGAGACGGGGGGCCCTGCCCACGATCTCCCGGTTGCTTAGCGCCACACCTCAAATAAGCCCCAAACTAAGGGGGCAGAAGGCGACGCCTCCTAGACCTTCCAAGCGGGCAGGACCAGGCGGGGAAGCCCCATCTGCGCCGTCAGGAAGTCCACGTAGAGCCTCAGGTAGGGCCAGAGGTGCACGATCAGGTTTCGCTCCCTGAAGGTGCGGAAGAGGAGTTCGTCCGGGAAGAGGGGCGTGGCGTAGCCGGCCCTCACCCTGAGCCGCAGGAAACCGAAGAGCCCCTCCTCGTCCTGGAAGTCCAGGTTCAAGGCGAGCCCGGCGGTGAAGCCCCCCTCCCTCGGCTCGGGGCCGAAGGCCTCGAGGCCCATGCAGAAGGAGAGCTTCCCCTTGGGGGAGCGCTCCAGCTTCGCGTGGACCTCCGTCAGTTCCACGGACCGGATCTCCAGACCCTGGAGGAACCTGGCGTAGGCCTCGGGGTCGGGCTCCCCAGAAGGCGAGGGCTCTCCTCCCTTGGGCTTGAGGAGGCCCGAGCGCTTCAGGGTGCTGTAGACCCTCTGGTAGCTCAGGCCCAGGGCCTTGGCGATCTCGGAGACGCTCTTCCCTTCCCGGTAAAGCCTGCGGATGGTTTCCGATTTGTTTTCCATGCTCTAGGCGGCCCAAGAAGCCCAGGAGGCCTTGCCGAAAGCAGGCTCCGGGCCAAATCCGGCGTTTTCCCAAGAGGGATTCGTCGTCTCCGCCACGGGCTCGTCCGCCGCGAGGGAGAAGCGGGCCAGGACCTCCCCCCTCTCGTCGGCGAACTCCAGCCTTAGGGAAAGCCCCAGGGCCTGGGCGTAGCGGGCCAGGCTCTCCAGGCTCATGGAGAGGCCCGCGGAGGTCTCCAGCTGGCTCACCCGGCCCCGGGAGACCCCGAGGCGCTCGGCCACCTCCTTCTGGGAAAGCCCCCTCTCCTCCCGCAGGTAGCTGAGGAGCCAGGAGAGCTCCTCGTCCAAGACCTCCCGGTAAAGCCGCCGGGCCTCCGGGTCCTTCATGGACTCCCGGAAGTAGTCGCTAAAGTTGATGTTGTTTCCCATGGCAAGTCCCCCTAGTTAAGGTTTCTCTGGCTTTCCCTGTAAGCCTTCACCGCGAACTCCAGCAAGTCGGGGTCGGCCTCGTCCCGCTTTTTAACCTCCCCCGCGGCGACGACGAAGAGCGTGGCCCCTTGCCGCCAGTAGTAAAGCCGAAGCCCCGAGGGATGACGCAGTTCCCAGATGGGCGCCTGGAGCCCCTTAAGAGGCTTGGCCAAAGGTGGACGCAAGTCAGGACCGTGCTCCTCCAAGTTCTTGAGAAGGCGCTGGGCGAAGGCCAGAAGCTTGGGGTTGCTCCTCTTGAGAGCGTTGAAGAACTCCAGGACTTGAGAGTACCCTCGGGCATCCCGATAAAGCTCCACCCGGTACTGCGCCACTGCACACCCCCATATTAGTAGACCCCTTGAGGTTAGTCAAGGCTAACACAAGCGGGCCCCTTTCCTCGGGTTACCCCGCCTCGAGGTCCCCGCTTCCAGATGGCCCTGGAACCGCCGCACTAGGGCCTTTTGGAGGGGGGTGTGTAGCTAAAAAGCCCTCGCCCGCCTGGAGGAGGAGCGCAAGGCCCTCGAGGCCCTCTCCCCCCTCCCCGTCTACTGGCGGCGGGTCAAGTGCGGGAAGGAGCGTTGCCGGAAGTGTCCCCACGGGCCCTACCCCTACCTCAAGGTGAAGAAGGGGGGGCGGTGGCGGTGGAAGTACCTGGGCAAGGGGTGGCAACCCCCCGAGGGCTTCACCCGGCCCCGGGAGTTCCTGGAGGCCCTGGCCCGCTACAAGGCCCTCCTAAGGCGGCGGGAGGCCCTCCTGGAGCGCCTGGCGGAGGCGGAGCGGGCCCTAAGCTAAGCAAGCATTGCTACAATATGGGTTGATGCGCCGCATCATGTTGCCACTCCTCCCCCTCCTGGGCCTCGCCTTCGCCCAGACCTGCACCGTGCGGTACACCGCTCCCAACTACCCCGAGCTTCCCGTGGGGAGGCCCCAGGTCTACCTCACCGTCTCCCCCACCGCCCTGGCCTCTCCTGGAAGCTTCACCGTGCGGGCCTGGACCTCCTCCCCCTCCACCACGGCCTGGGTGCGGGTGCGGTGGACGGGAAGCCAGCTCGCCCTCGGAGACGTGGGGCCATGGAACCCCATTTACCCCGCCCTCCTGTCCCCCAACCCGGTCCAGGGGTGCCCCGAGGTCCAGGTGTCCACCCGGGACCTCTCCTTCCGGGACAACGGCTTCCACAACTTTGTGGCGGAGGCCTTCGTCTACTGGAAGGAGTGGTGGGAGGACTGGTCCTGCAAGTACCGGGACGACCAGGGCAAGGAGCAGACGACCACGGTGACCACCTCTGGGGGCGCGCCGAGGTATCCCTACTACGCCTGCACCCTCCTCCGGGGCTACTGGGTTCCTCTGAGCGGGACGATCTCCACCTCGAGCCGGGGGGCGGCCTACCTCACCTGGGAGCGGGAGCTCTCCTACGACGAGGTCTTGAACGAGTTCGCCACCCGCCTCGTGGAGGACCACAAGCGGGCCACGGCCTCCATGCTCGCCTACGCCTACGCCAAGGAGATCCCGGAGCCCGTGCGGAGCGCCCTCGCCAAGGTGGCCCAGGGCTACTTCTACGACTGTGGCTTCCTCGGCATCTGCCAGCGGGCGGACCCGGCGGGGGAGGTCAAGATCCTCACGGACGTGCCCAGCATCCTCTACGGCCTTCTCTACACCGGGAGGCTTTGCGGGGGGTTCATCACCTTCTGCTTCAGCGCTCAAAACTCCCGTGGGGCCGACATCGGTCCCAAGGTGGAGATCAAGACCTTCCTCATGGTCAAGGGGCTTCGGCACGACTACCTCCTCATGGACCGGGTGATCCCCCGCAAGTACTACGACCCCTCGGACCCCGAGTACCCCGCGGTGCCCCAGGACGAGCGGAGCCAGGTCCTCCAGGGGTGCGGGACTTACAAGGACACCCCAGAGGGGAGGCGGTGCCTGGCCCTGGCGGAGACCCCCACGGGCCTGGTGCCCACCCTGAAGACCCTCCTCATGATTGACCCCATGTTCCAGCGGGGGAGGCAGTACCCATGACCTGGATCCGTTGGGCCATCGGCGTTTCGGCGGGGATCGTCTTTGCTCTCGCATACGGTCCTTCCTGGTTTTTCGCGGGCCTCCTCTGGCCCGTGGTCCTTCATCTGGTGGACGCCTTTTCCCGGGAGGTGAGGCGTGCGTAAGTTCGTTCTCGTCCCCTTCCTCTCTCTAGCCCTGGCCCAGGTGGGCCTCGTGGACGGCCCCCGTCCTTCCACGGAGGTCCGGGGGACGCTCCAGGGGGACATGAGGCAGGGGTACAGCGTGGTGGTGGAGTTCCTGGTGGAAAGCGGGGCCAATCCCACCCAGGGTTCCACCAACCAGACCCTCGGGTGGAACGGGAAGCTCTACCTCTGCATTTCCGGGTGCGACTACTTCACCCTCTCGGGGTACACTCCGAACACTCCCTACAACGGGGCGGTCTTTGACCTCCGCGACTCCCAGAACCGCCTCCGGGGGCGGGCCTCGGTGAGCACGGTCTACGACTCCCAGAACAGGCCCTCCTACCACCAGGTGCAGTACGCCGTCTGGCCCCTCCAGGGGACCAGGACCTGGATGCCCTCCCCGGACAACCCCGTGCCCATAGAGGCGGGGGGGTGGCTTTCCGTGAGGCCCCCCGGGGGAAGCGCCAGGGAGCGGTACCGCTATCCCGGGATGGAGTCCTACCAGTCCCCCTCGGTCCAGGGGTCCATCCTCTCCGGCATCTCCCCGGGGGACCGGGACGTGGTGGCGAAGAGCGTCCTCTCTTCTCTAGCGGACCTGAGGGCCTTCTACGCCCGCCAGCCCGGGGGAAGCACCCTCTGGTTCTTCGTCCCCGAGGTCTCGGCCTGGACCCAGACCCTGGCCCAGGAGTTCCGGGCGCGAAACGGGGGGCAGGAGCGGTTCGTGGTCCCGGAGGGGACGGCGAGGGGCTACTGCTCCCTCTACCGGAGCGACGCCCGCTACCACGTGATGCCCCGGGAAAGCCTCGCCAAGGAGCAGTCCTTCGCCGTCATCTACCCGCCCTCTTCTACCGCCGGTTCCTCCCAGAAGGGGGCGGTGATGGCGGGGAGGTTCCTGGTGGACCGCCCGGACTGGCAGGAGACGGACTACCTCTACTTCACCACGCCCCTCTCCCCCACCCAGGAGGGGCTTCCCGAGGCCCGGGCCCTCGTGTGGGGGTACATCTCCCAAAGCAACCTCAGAGCCCGGGTGGAGTTCAAGGAGTGGGGCCTGTCCCCTTTCACCAATTGGACTACAAGCCTGGGAACGCGCCCCTCGGACTGGGACGGGCGGTTCAGCGCCGTGGTGGGGCGGGGAGACGAGAGCTTCTACCTGGAGGGGTGGGCTTCCGGGGCCACCTGGAGCGGGGCGCGGTACTTCAACGTGCGGGACACCCAGGGGCGGTACCGGGGGTACGCCTACGTGTACGCCCAGGGGGGGACAACCACCCTTTCCAACCTGGGGGCTTACTACGATTGGGGGACGACCCCGGAGGGCATCCAGTTCACTTACGGGGGGCAGACCTACACCCTTTCAGGGTGTAGGTTGAGGACCACTTCTGAGTGGACTTGTTCGGTGAAGGACGCCTCAGGCCGGGATGTGGGCACGGCGTACCTGTACGCCTACTTCGTGAGCGTGGACTACACCTGGCTTTTCAACCTTTACAAGGTGGTTCTGAGCACCGGGCTTCGCTACACGGGTTCCGCCTACCTCCGGGGGTGGCAGGAGACCTGGCGCTACGCCAGCGACAACGACCGCCCCGTGGAGGCCTTCGGGTACGTGACGGCGGAGGGGAAGCGGTACCGGGTCCCCGGCCTCGAGGGCTACCTCCAGCCCACGGGGAAGGACCTGGAGGTGGCCGAGGGCGACCCCTACGTGAGCTACATCACCCGCTCCCTCTCGCCCCAGGGGAACCCCTTCGCCGGGACGGGGCGGGAGGAGGCCAAGCTCTGGTTCAAGCCCCTCAGGGACTGGTGCGCGGAAAGGGGGTTGTGAGATGCGGTGGGTTTGGGCGCTCTCCCTCTTCTCCCTGGCCCTGGCCCAGGGGCCTACCTACGAGGACTGGACCAAGTACCTGCTCTCCGCCCCGGACTACCGCCTGGAGCAGGTCCTGAAGGGGAAGTGGCCCTACCTGGAGGTCCTGAGGAAGGACCGCCTTAGGGACTACCAGGGAGGGGCCACCACCCCGGAGGCCCAGGCCCACGAGTTCTACCTCCCCCTCTCCAGCCTCGAGGCCACCCGGGAGGTGGCGCGGGACCTGAGGAAGGCGTGGCAGAGGTTTGAGGAGCGCTACTACTGGAGGGTCATCACCGAGCTCAACAACCCCGCCTTCTGGTTCGCCTACTGCCTCGCCGGGGTGAAGGGGCCGGAGCTAAATCCTCCTCTCCCCGAGTTCAAGCTCATGGTGCCCTCCGAGGGGGTGGACACCGCCTTCCTGGAGGCCGCCACCCGCTCCACCCCCCTGGACCTGGGGAGGTGGGCCTCGGCGGGGCTCCACAAGCTGGACAAGTACCTCCCCGTGCCCCAGGTGGACCCGAAGGAGTTCTGCGACGGGCTCGGGATGCAGATCCTGCCCCTCATGTATATCCCGGGGTTCAAGGTCCTGGTCCAGGGGACCGAGGTCTTCCGCACCCCGGGCTACCCCTCCCGCCCCTTCTGGTTCAACGAGGCGGAGGCGAACGCCCGGGTAGAGCGGGCCATGCAGAAGGCCCTCACGGACTACTACGCCGACTACCTGAAGGACGTGGCGAGGGCCCTCCTCACCCCGAGGCCTTCCACGCCCCAGGACCTCCTCTCCCTCCTCCCCAGGGACTTCCGGAGCCTGGGGAACCCTAAGGCCTACCTCCCCGTGCCCTGGCAGGGCCACCTCCTCGGGGCGGGGAGCGTGGTGGCCCCGGTCTACACCGAGCTCTTCCCCGCCGACCTCCCCGCCCTCTGGGACCAGGTGCAGGCCATCTGGGACACCTACAAGCGGCTCATCGACCGGGCGGGGACGGAGGTGGAGAAGGTGTACCTCTACGTGCACTTCTACCGCTCGGCGAAGACCCTCTTTGACTCCCGGGCCTTCCTGGGCCTTCCGGGGGTGGACGCCCTGAAGGGGAACCTGGAGAACCTGGTGAACGCCCCCTTGAGGGCCCTCACCGGGGCGATCCCCGTCCTCAAGGGGTGCGCGGGGGACCTGGACCGGGTGGCCTCGTGCGCGGCCACGGCCCTCATGACCGTGGACGAGGTGGTGAAGGCCAAGGGGGAGGTGGAAAAGCTTACCGGGGGCAAGCCCCAGGACGAGCCCCTGAAGGCGAAGGAGGCCCCGGGCCTCTGGAAGTTTGAGGAGGCCAAGCGGTGGCTCCCCCCTTCCTCCCTCCCCGTCTACGAGGCCTTCGGCTACGCCACCTTCTTCCAGGGCACGAACTTCCTGGAGGTGACCACGGTCCCCGACATCCGCAATGTGGACCTCTCCCAGGTGAACCTGGGGAACTGGATGGGGTGGGCCTGGGGCCAGCTCTCCCGCCTGGTGGTCTACTGGCACACGCCCCTCACCATCGACATCCGGGTGGAATACTGCCCCCCTTGCGTCATCGCCTACCCCTCGCTCCCCCTGGAAGGCCCCGTGCAACCCCTGGGGGTACCCCCCTATGTGCTTCCCTTCGCCCTGGAGAGGACGCATTGGCGGTGGGTCTCCGTGCCCGAGGGGTACGAGGTGCCGGGGGTGCGGGGAGCCCCCTACACCCTGGTCTCGGACCTTTCGGCCTACGCCCTGGACCTGAGGGCGCTCTATCGGCCTCTTTTGGGGAGGTGAGGATGCGGAAGGTGTTGGCTTTGGTAGCGGTCTCCCTGGCCCCGGCCCTGGCCCAGTTCGACTGGCTCTCCAACCTGGACTGGGGCGGGATCAGCAACAACCTGAACAAGGTCAGCCAGGTCCTCTCGTGCGACCCCAGTAGTCTCGCCCAACTGGACTTCTCCCAGCCCTCCTTGGTCCTCCGGGGGGTGTACCGGGTGACCAAGTGCGTCCTGTGCACCACCCTGAAGATGTGCGGCCTCCCGGACGACATGCTCTACCCCACCTTCTGGGGGGAGATTCAAAACGCCCTCGCCCGGGGCCAGGAGGTGATGGTGGTGGGCTCGGGGGCGGGGGTGGAGGCTTTGGCCCGCTACCTCGGGCTCATCCTGCACGGAGGGGGGTGCCAGAACATCTCCTACGGGGGCGTGCCCATCTACACCTGCCCGCCGGGAGGGATACGGATCCCCAAGGCCTACATCGTCACGGACGGGAGGACGGCGAGAAAGCTGGAGGCGGAGCTGAAGGAGGCGGTGAAGGAAGGCCTCCTCAAGGTGGTGGCCGTGGGGGGTGAGCGGGATGCCCCGGAGCTCTCCGGGGTCATCCTGGGTCTGCCCATCCTTTGGGCCGGGGGGAAGGGCTACCTCTTCGCCCCCGGATACAGCACCCCAGACCGCTGGCTCTGGCTTACCCCGGACGGTCCCGTCTCCAACAAAGTGGCCCTGGTGATGCGCCTAGCCACGAGCTACGTGGTGAGCGCCTCGAGGAGGCAGGAGGAAGTGCGGTGAGCCCCTCCCTTTCCCTCCCCAAGGCCTCCCTGGAGGCCCTGAAGTGGGGAGCGGTGGGGCTTGCGGCCTACGCCTTCTACCCGGCCCACCTCTGGCTCCTGGCTTTGGCGGTTCGGTGGAGGTGAGAGCGTGCGGACAGACCTGGCGGAGTTCTGGCGGATCGTGGAGGAGTCCAGCGTGGTGAAGGTGGACCACACGGGGCAGTACTACCTGGTGCGCCATCCCGAGCTCGGGTGGCGGCTCTACCAGCGGGGGATTGAGGCGGCCTTCCTCATCGCCGAGGGGGAGAAAGCGCTCTACTGGGCCCCGGAGTTCCGGGTGCCGTTGCCGGAGGTGGCGTGATGGCGTGCCCCATGTGCGGCGGGACGAGGCGCATCACGATCCGCCTCCCCGATGGCCGGGAGCTGGAGACGGCCTGCCTGGAGTGCCTGGACCGGGAGGCGGAGGAAGCTTGGGAGGACGAGGATGAGGTGGAGAGGCTTCTTGAAAGCGGGGAGCTCTTCTAGGCTCCTCGCCCTTCTCTTCCTCGCCCTGGCCCCGGCCCTGGCCCAGGGCTTACCCCAGGTGCGGGAGCTCTCCGAGCGGGAGCTCTACTGGTTCCTGGCGAACCGGACCCAGGAGGTGGTGGCCGTGGGGCTTCCCCCGGCCTCCCTGGGGGAGGCCCTGAAGGAGAAGCGCCTCACCCTGGTCCTGGGGCGGGAGGCGCCTCCTCCCTGGGCCCGGGGGGCGAAGGTGGTGCGCCTCGGGGGGGCGCCCATGGCCGGGTGGTTCCTCCTGGCGGACGGACGGTTCTTCGTGGCCCCCAAGGGGGCGGCCTTCGTGGTGGTGGAAAGCCCGGAGGTGGTGGCGGTTCTCCGGGGGTACTTCGCTGTGGCTTGGGGGAAGTAAATGCGGGTTCTCCGGTTTGACGGAAGCCAGAAGCGGCGGGTCTACGAGACCCCCATGGGGGACGGGTGGGTCCAGGAGTGGCCCACGGGGCGGTGCCGGGCCTGGTGGGAGGGCCCCGGAGGGGAGCGGGAGGACCTCGGGGACTTCCCCGGCCTGGAGGAGGCCTACGAGGCCCTCGAGGCGGCCTTCGCCCGGCGGGTAGCGGAGGTGGGCCTGGATGAGGAGGACCTGGAGCCTCCTTTTTAGCCTGCTCCTTTTGACGGGGTGCGCCCTCGAGGCCCCCCTCCTTCGGCTCTCCCTGGGCCAGGAGGAGGTGCGGGCTCGGGAGGGGGAGACGGCCATCCTCCCGGCGCGGGTGGAGGCGAGGGGGCTCAGGGCCCGCCTCTTCGTGGAGGGCCTTCCCCCGGGGATGACCCCTCCTCCCCTGGAGGTGGAGGGTAAGAGGGAGCTCTCCCTCGCCATCCCCGCCCGGGAGGCCGGGACCTGGGAGGCCCGGGTGGTGGCCGAGGGCGGGGGGATGCGGCGGGAGGCCTCCTTCCGCCTGGTGGTGGAGGGGGCTTCCTCCTTGGACCTCTACCTGGAGGGCACGGTCTACGTGGGCGGGGAAGGGGTCGCGCCCCAGGCCGCCACGAGCCGGCTGGCCCACTGCCCCAAGGGGTGCCCGGGGAGGCCCTTGGGCGGGGGGTGGTACCGGGTGGAGGGCCTGGGGGGCCAGGCCCTGGGCGGGCTGAGCCTGCCCGACCGCCCCCTCCGGGCCCAGGGGGGCGAGGCCGAGCCCCTCTTCCCCGAGGAGTGGAACCTCCCCCTGGCCCGCTTCCCCGAGGCCTGGGCCGAGGCCACGGGGGAGGGGGTGGTGGTGGCGGTGGTGGACACCGGGGTCCTCCCCGGCCACCCCGACCTCGAGGGCGTCCTCCTTCCGGGGCTGGACCTCGTGGACGGGGACACCGACCCCACGGAGCCCAGCACGGGAAGCCCCCTCCAGACCTTCCACGGGAGCCACGTCTCCGGGGTCCTGGCGGCGGCCTGGAACGGGGTGGGGATGGCGGGGGCCTCCCAGGCCCACATCCTCCCCATCCGCCTCCTCACCCCCGAGGGGACGGGGCGGGAGAGCGACCTGATCCTCGCCCTCCGGTGGGCGGCGGGGATCCCCGTGCCGGGGCTTCCCCCAAACCCCCACCCGGCCCAGGTGGTGAACCTCTCCCTGAGCGGGGAAGGCCCCTGCTCCCCCGCTTTGCAGGAGGCCCTGGACGAGGTGAGGGCCCGGGGCGTCCTGGTGGTGGCGGCGGCGGGGAACTACGGGCGGGACTTCCGGGACTACTTCCCCGGGAACTGCCGGGGGGTCCTCACCGTGGGGGCGGTGGGGTCCGACGGGAGGCTCGCCTCCTACTCCAACCGCTCCGCCCCCCTCCTCGCCCCCGGGGGGGACGGGGCTTCCGGGGTCCTGGGCCCCACCCCGGGGGGCTGGCGCCTCCTCAAGGGGACGAGCCAGGCGGCCCCCCACGTCTCGGCGGCCCTGGCCCTCCTTCGCTCCCGGGGGGCGGCTTCCCCTGAGGCCCTGGAGGGGGCCCTCCTCGCGGGGAGCAGGTCCACGCCGGAGGGGAGGCTTCTAGACGCCTTCGCCGCCCTGAAGGCCCTGGAGGGAGGCGGGGTGGCCTTGCGGGTGGAGGGCCAGCTGGCCCTGAAGCCTGGGGAGGAGGGGAGCCTCCCCGTGGAGGTCCTAAGCCCCTACCCGGTCCCCGTGCGGGTGGCGGCGGAAGGGGGGCTTGCCGCCTACCTCGCCCCGAACCCCGCCCAGGGCACGGCCCACCTCCGGGTGCGGGCGCCCACGGGGACGGCCCCCAGAGCCTACCGGGTGCGCCTGGAAGGGGGTGGGGCTGAAGCCACGGCGGAGGTCCAGGTGGAGGCCCTTCCCGCCCGGGTGGTGCTCTCGGCTTGCTCCGAGGGGGGCGTTTGCCGGAGCTTCGTCCTGCCCCCGGAAGGGGGGCCTTTCCGGCTTGAAGGCCTCTCCCCCGGGACCTACCGCCTCCTCGCCTTCCTGGACCGGGACGGGGACGGGGCCCTGGACCCGGAGGAGCCCCGGGGGGAGGCGGAGGCCAGGCCCCCGGCCAGGGGGGTGAAGGTCCTGGTGCGCTGAACCCTCTGAAATCCTTGCCCCCACTTTTTCCGGCCACACCCCCAGGAAGCCCGACTCCTAACCCTCGCGGAAAAGAGGTCAGGGTGTGGAGAGTGGCGTGGGGAAGGGGAAAAGCCGATGCGGGGAAAGTCTTAGCTACACACGGGGTGGCGGTGGAGGGGGTGGGGGGGCTAAGATGATAGTGAGGATGAGAGAAGGGCTTGGGCTGGAGGTGTGGGACCACCCGGAGGAGAGGAAGCGGCTGGTGGGAGAAGCCCTGGCCCGCTGGGACGAGGGTGCCCTCAAGGAGGCCCTCTGGGCCTACCTCGTGCGCCACCGCAAGAAGCCCGACCGGGCGGCCCCCCATTACGTGGGCTACTTCGTCCGCTGGCTCGCCCTCAAGGGGAGGCGGTGGCCCCATCTGGAGCCCGAGGACCCCAAGGCCTTCCTCCTGGAGGCCAAGGAGAGGGGCTTCCCCGGAGGGGAAAGGGGGCCCCTCTCCTGGGGCACCGTTGAGCGGGCCCGGGCGAGCCTCAGGCACCTCTTCCCCTTCCTGGACTGGGCCGGGCATCCCATGCCCCCTCACGTGCGCCTCCCCTCCCGCCAGGAGCTTCCCGTGGTCGCCCCCTCCCGGGCCATGCCCGAGGAGGAGTACGCCCGGCTCCTCCGGGAAGTGGACCTCTACCCCCTGGCCTACTGGCGTCCCCTCCTCCGGGTCCTCCTCGTCCTCCTCGGAGAAGTGGGCCTCACGGTGAAGGAGGCCGTGGAGCTCTGGCAGGAGGACGTGCGGGAGAAGGTCCTCCTGGTGCGGGGGGCCAAGCTCCGGGAGGTCCCCCTCTCCCCCCTCGCCCGGGAGGTCCTCGCCGACTGGCTCCCCCAGAGGGCCTTCCTCGCCTCCCACCAGCCCCTCCCCTACCCCCACCTCCTCCTCAAACCCGCCCCGGGGAAGAACCGGGGGAAGCCTTTGGGCCTGGAGGAGGCCAAGTGGATCCTCACCGAGTTCGCGGACTTCGCCGGGGTGAAGCCCCAGGGCAAGCGGCGGGCCGACCTCGCCCTCCCCTTGCGCTGGCGGGCCATCCGCCGCTTCCTCAAAGAAGGCCACCCCAGGGAGAAGGTGGCCTACTGGACCGGGATGAAGAGCCTCGTGGTGCCGGGGTGGGGGGAGGAGTGA
>NZ_FNBC01000026.1 GCF_900102145.1 Thermus arciformis
CGTCCCACGGCCCGTAATGGTGAACACGTCCTCCACCGGCATCAAGAACGGCTTGTCCACGTCCCGCACCGGCGTGGGAATGTACTCGTCAATGGCGTCCAAAAGCTCCCAAATCCGGTCCACCCACTCGTTCTCCCCACGCTTCGTCTGGGGGTTCTTGTGCATCTGCTCAAGGGCAAGCAACGCGCTCCCCCGGATCACCGGCACCTCGTCCCCAGGAAACTCGTACTGGTTCAGGAGGTCCCGCACCTCCATCTCCACCAGGTCCAGTAACTCGGGGTCGTCCACCATGTCCACCTTGTTCATGAACACCACGATGTACGGCACCCCCACCTGGCGCGCCAGCAAGATGTGCTCCCGGGTCTGCGGCATCGGCCCGTCCGCCGCCGACACCACAAGGATCGCCCCGTCCATCTGCGCCGCCCCGGTGA
This sequence comes from Thermus arciformis, assembly GCF_900102145.1. Classification (GTDB taxonomy): domain Bacteria; phylum Deinococcota; class Deinococci; order Deinococcales; family Thermaceae; genus Thermus; species Thermus arciformis. The sequence continues at coordinate 432 of NZ_FNBC01000026.1, forward strand.
TCATGTTCTTGATGTAGTCCGCGTGCCCAGGGCAGTCCACGTGGGAATAGTGCCGCTTCGCCGTCTCGTACTCCACGTGGGCCGTGTTGATGGTGATCCCCCGCGCCCGCTCCTCCGGGGCCTTGTCAATCTCCCCGTAGTCCTTCACCTCCACGTTCGGGTTCTCCGCCGCCGCTACATACGTCAACGCCGCGGTCAGCGTCGTCTTCCCGTGGTCCACGTGCCCAATCGTCCCCACGTTCACGTGAGGCTTCGTCCGGATAAACTCGCCCTTGGCCATCTTCCTTCTCCTTTCAAGCAAGGGGCGGGCCCAAGGGGCCCACCCCGCAAGCGGTCTACTGACCCTTGATGAGCTTCTCCTGGATCTGCCGAGGCACTTCCTGGTAGTGGTCAAAGAACATGACGAAGGAGCCCCGGCCCTGGGTCTTGGAACGCAGGTCGGTGGCGTAACCGAACATCTCCGCCAGGGGCACGTAGGCCCGGATCACCTGGGCGTTGCCCCGGGGCTCCATCCCCAGGATCTGGCCCCGGCGGGCGTTCAGGTCGCCGATGACGTCGCCCATGTACTCCTCGGGGGTGGTGACCTCCACCCGCATGATGGGCTCGAGGATGACGGGATCCCCCTTCTGCACCGCCTCCTTGATGGCCATGGAGCCGGCGATCTTGAAGGCCATCTCCGAGGAGTCCACCTCGTGGTAGGAGCCGTCGTAGAGGGTGACCTTGACGTCCACCACGGGGAAGCCGATGAGGGGACCCGACTGCATGGCCTCCTCAATGCCCTTCTGCACCGCGGGGATGTACTCCTTGGGGATCACCCCGCCCACGATGGCGTTGACGAACTCAAAGCCAGACCCGCGGGGCAGGGGCTCGGCCTTGATCTTCACGTGGCCGTACTGGCCGCGGCCGCCCGTCTGGCGGATGAACTTGCCCTCCACGTCCACCGGCTTGGTGATGGTCTCGCGGTAGGCCACCTGGGGCTTGCCCACGTTGGCGTCCACCTTGAACTCCCGCTTGAGCCGGTCCACGATGATCTCCAGGTGGAGCTCGCCCATCCCGCTGATGATGGTCTGGCCGGTCTCGGGGTGGGTGGAGACGCGGAAGGTGGGGTCCTCTTCCGCCAGGCGGGCCAGGGCCTGGGAAAGCTTGTCCTGGTCCGCCTTGGTCTTGGGCTCAATGGCCACGTCAATCACGGGCTCGGGGACCTCAATAGACTCCAGGATCACCCGAGGGGCATCCTCCCCCACCAGGGTGTCCCCGGTGATGGTCTCCTTGAGGCCCACCACGGCGCCCAGGTCCCCTGCCTTCAGCTCCTCCACCTCCTCGCGGTGGTTGGCGTGCATGCGGAGGAGCCGGGCCACCCGCTCCTTGCGGCCCTTGGTGGTGTTGTAGACGTAGGAGCCCGAGGTGAGGGTCCCGGAGTAGACGCGGATGAAGGTGAGGCGGCCCACGTAGGGGTCGGCCATGATCTTGAAGGCCAAGGCCGCCAGGGGGCCGTCGGGGTCGGGGTGGATCTCCACCTCCCCCCCTTCAGGGGTGATGCCCTTGATGGGGGGGATGTCTAGGGGGGAGGGCAGGTAGTCCACCACCGCGTCCAGGAGGAGCTGGACGCCCTTGTTCTTCAAGGCCGAACCCAGGAACACGGGGGTGATCTTGATGTCAATGGTGCCCTTGCGGATGGCGGCCACCAGCTCCTCCTCGGTGGGCTCCTCGCCCTCGAGGTACTTGAGCATCACCCCCTCGTCAAAGTCCGCGGCCGCCTCAATGAGCTTCTCGTGGTACTCCCGGGCCTGCTCCTGGTACTCCTCGGGGATGGGGATCTCCCGGATGTCGGTGCCGAGGTCGTTGCCGTAGGTGTAGGCCTTCATCCGGAGGACGTCAATGATCCCCGAGAAGGTGTCCTCCCGGCCGATGGGGAGCTGCATCACCACGGGCCTCGCCCCCAGGCGCTCCTGCATGGTGCGGATCACGAGCCAGAGGTCGGCCCCCGTCTTGTCCATCTTGTTGGCGAAGGCGATGCGGGGCACCTTGTACTTCTCCGCCTGGCGCCAGACGGTCTCGGACTGGGGCTCCACCCCCTGGCTGGAATCAAAGACCACGATGGCCCCGTCCAGGACGCGCATGGAGCGCTCCACCTCAATGGTGAAGTCCACGTGGCCCGGGGTGTCAATGATGTTGATGCGGTGGCCCTTCCAGAAGCAGGTGGTCACGGCGGCGGTGATGGTGATGCCCCGCTCCCTTTCCTGCTCCATGAAGTCCATGGTGGCCGCGCCCTCGTGGACCTCGCCGATCTTGTGGATCTTGCCCGTGTAGTAAAGGATGCGCTCGGTGGTGGTGGTCTTGCCGGCGTCAATGTGGGCGGCGATACCGATGTTGCGGAGCCTCTTTAGGTCGTACTCTACCTTAACCGCCATGGCTCACCACCGGTAGTGCGCGTAGGCGCGGTTGGCCTCGGCCATGCGCTCCACGTCTTCCTTCTTCTTGACCGCCCCGCCTTTACCCTCGGCGGCGTCCATGAGCTCGTGGGCGATGCGCATCGCCGCGCCCCGCTCGGAGCGGGCGTTGGCCGCCTGCACCAGCCAGCGGAGGGCCAAGGACTGCTGCCTACGGGGAGAGACCTCCATGGGCACCTGGTAGTTGGCCCCACCCACGCGGCGGGAACGGACCTCCATCCTGGGCTTCACGTTCTCCACCGCCTGCTTGAAGACCTTGAGGGGTTCCTGGCCGGTCTTCTCCTGGATGATGCGGCAGGCCTCGTAGAAGATGCGGGCGGCGAGGTTCTTCTTGCCCTCCCGCATGATCTTGTTGATGAAGGCCGACACCACCACGTCCCCGTAAACCAGGTCGGGCTGGAGCTGGCGTACCTCTGCTCTTCTTCTCCGCATACCCTCACCTACTTCTTCTTGGCCGGGGCCGCTCCCTTGGTCTCCTTGGGCTTCTTGGTCCCATACTTAGAGCGGCTCTTCTTCCGGTCCTTCACCCCGGCGGTGTCATAGACCCCGCGGACGATGTGGTAGCGCACCCCCGGGAGGTCCTTCACACGCCCGCCCCGGATGAGGACCACGGAGTGCTCCTGAAGGTTGTGCCCCTCGCCGGGGATGTAGGCCGTGACCTCGTAGCCGGAGGTGAGGCGCACCTTGGCCACCTTGCGGAGCGCGGAGTTCGGCTTCTTCGGGGTCACGGTGCGCACCACGGTGCACACCCCTCGGCGGAAGGGGGAACCCTTCAAGGCCGGAACCTTGCTCTTCTTCTGGACCTTCTCGCGGCCCCTTCGTACGAGCTGATTGATCGTCGGCAGTGCCACCACTCCCTTCTTCCTGGACTTGCCCCCGTGTTCTCAAGATCCGCCCGGGGAAGGGGTCTTCCCCGTTATGCCCGCACAGGGCATCGCCCTCAGGACCAGGGGCTGGCCCTGAGGGCCCTCAACTTGTCTAGTCTACAGGGCTAGGCCTCTTTTGGCAAGACAGGGGGGCGAAAAAGCCCCGCCGGGGTTCTGCCCAGGCGGGGAGCTGGAGCCGGTGGCCGGATTTGAACCGGCGGCCTACCGCTTACGAGCTCCCCTAAAACCGGGCTTTTGGGGAAGGCGGTTGTGGTGAAAAGCGTTCAAAAGGGTCCTTTAGGGGGGTTTTGGTCGCCGTTGGTTCCTGCTGTTGCCCGTTGCTTATTGGTCAAAATCTTGGTCTATCCTCAGGCCAAACCCCTGACTTTTTCCCTCAGGGACTGCGCTTTGGAGGAGTTTTGCCGCGCCCACCCTTCCAGGCGGTTTGCCATCTCCCAAAGGAAGCGGGCCAAGTCCTTCACCTCCTGCCCCTGGAAGGTCCAAACGGGGGCTAGGGAAGGCGGGGCCTTGGGGAGGGCGGCTTCCAGGGCTAGGCTCCACCCCTCCCGCCTTCCCGAAAGCCCTAGGAGGAGGCCCAAAGCCACGCTAAAACCCTGCATGACCCGCTCCTCTGGGGGCTTCTCCTTGGGGGCGGGGAGGGCGGCCACGGCTACCCTTTGGACCATGCCGCGCTCCTCCAAAAGGCGCATGCCCTCCTCCGGGTTCCTATAGGCCAGGGCCTTGAGCTTTTGGGCCAGGTTGTAGGCCTCTAAGGCCTGGGCCTTGAGGCTCTTCGCCTCTTCCAGCAAGCGCTTCCTCTCTACCTCAAGGCGGTGGCGTATGCGCTCCAAAAGCTCCTCCATGGCTCGGAGCAAGGCCTTCCCGTCCTCCTCCAAGGCCTCCAAGGGGGCGGGGGAGGCCTCCTTGCCCAGTTCCTCCCTCAAGGCCTCCACCTTGCCCAAAAGCTCCGCGCGGGCCACCTCTTCCTCCCGGGTCAGGCTCCGGTAGCGGTGAAGCTCCCGGGTAAGGCGGGCCAAGGCGGCCTCCAAGCGCTTCCGCCTCCCCCACTCTTCCATACGGGCCCGGTAGTCCTTGCTTCCCTCTTGGGGGGTAGGCTCCTCAAGGGGAAGGCCTCCCCGCAAACCTTGAAGGGCCTTGGCCCATCCGGGGAGGAGGAGGCCCGGCCTGGAGGCCAGGAGAAGGGCCATGTCGTAGGCCACCTCCACCAAGGAGGCCTCTTTTTCTGGAAAGTAAAGGGTATTGTAGGCCACGGCAAGAGGCCTGAGGGCCCCTAGGGGTACTTCCCCCTTGCCCTTTGGGGTGAGCAGGCGGTAAAGGGCCTCCCTGAGGGGCCCAGGGTCCACGCCCTCGAGGTTGGGGGAAGGAAGGGCCTCTAGGTCTACCCAAGGGGAGGGGTAGGTGTCCAAAAGCTCCCTCAGCCTCTCGCCTACCCCTTCCCGAAGAAAGGCCTTGTGGAGGGTGCGGACATAGGGGGCGGTGTTGAGGAGGAGGCCCCGCCTCTTGGCCCCCTCGGGGAGGGGCACTTCCCGGGCCTCGGGGTTCCATGTGGCGTAGATGGCGGCCCGGTGGGGAAGTTCCTGCCCCTCTATGAGCACCGTGGGGCGGTCGTTGACCAGGGCGAAAAGGGCCCTTTGAAGCTCGGCTTGGGCCTCCCCAAGCTCATCCAGGACGGTTATAGGCCCCTCCAAGGTGGCGGGGGGCTCCACTTCCCAGCCTCCCCCCTGGGTTTGCCGCCTCCTACCCAAGGCTTCCCCTGGGGTCATGGCCCGCACATCAAAGAAGCGCCCTCCCACCAGGGCCAAAGCCGCCTCCCCCACGGTGCTTTTCCCGGTTCCTGGGGGCCCATAGGCTCCAAGCCAGGGCATGGGCCCCAAGTGGGGGGCTTTCCGCCTCAGGTAGGCCACCGCCACGGTAAGGCGCAAGAGGGCCCGGTACTCGGGGACGGGAAGGAGGGCAAGGAGGGAAGCAAAGCCGGGATGAGCCGCCAGGGAGGAGGGGCGGGAAGGCACCCCCTTTAGGGCCAAAAGCCCTTGGCCCGTGGGCCTCCAGGTGCGCCTTGCGGTGCTCTCCACCAGGCCCCGGGCCTTCAGGCGGGTCAAAAGGTCCTTAAGCCCCGCCTCCCCCGCCCCCAGGGCCCGGGCCACCTCGGAAAGGCGGGCCTCTCCGGCCTGGGCCAGATAGCCAAGCACCCGCTTTTGCCACTCGGTGAGCTCCAAATGCCCCATCCTCCCTCCTCTAGGGCCTTCCCCCCGGTAGGGGGTAGGAGGCTCCTCCCGGAAGCCCTCCTCCCCCTCCCGGTGCCCCTGCAGGACCGCCATGCCCCAAGGATAGGAGGAGGCTCCCCGAGGGATAAAGGGCGTTTCGCCCCTTCCTCGGGACTCCCCCCGGTGAGGGCCCTCCCCCAAGAGGAAAGGAAGAAGGGGGTGGAAGCCCCAAGGCCCCGAAAGCCCCTTCGCCCCCAGGGGACACCCTTCACCCTGACCCGGCGCTTTGCCCGGGCCTCCTGGCCGGGTAGACTGAGGGCATGCCCAGGAGCACGCGGCCCAAACCCAAGGAAGAGGCCCCTTTCCTCATCACCCCTCCCCGCAAGAAGGGAAAGCCTCCCCTACCTGAGCCCGTGGTGCCCAAGCCTGGGAAGCCCAGCCTCGCCTACCTCCAGGAGCAAAGGCGTTGAGGCTCTTCCTGGAAACCAGCGGCCTCCTCAAGGTCCTCCTCCGGGAGGACCTTTCTGACCTGGCCCGAGAAGCCTTCTCCCAGGCCCAAGCCCACGCGGCAAGCGCCTTCGCCCTCCCGGAAGCGGTGGGGGTCCTCCACGCCATGCAGAGGGACGGCAGGCTCACCCGTCCCCTCTACCGCAAGGCCCTCCGGGAGCTCTACGAGCTTTGGGAGTACCTGGAAGTCCTCACCCCCACCCTGGAAGGCCACATGAGGGCGGCCCGCCTATGCGAAAGGCACCCCCTCAAGGGGGCGGATGCGGTCCATCTGGAAGGGGCCCTCTTCCTCAGGGGCCTCTACCCGGACACCGCCCTCCTCACCTTTGACCGAACCCTCTACCGGGCGGCCAAGAAGGAGGGCCTGACCGTGGTAAGGGTGCCCCCCCTGGAAGGGAGGGGCTGACCCCAGGCCCTCACTCCCCCAGGCGGATAGGGGGGCACGCGTCCACCCTCACCTCCACGGGCCTCACCCCTGGGGGAATGGGCACCCGGCACTCCCCCGCCGAGCACACCCGGGGGGTCTCCACTTCAAGGCTCCCCTGGGGCCATGCCAGGCGGATGAGGGAGGCTTGCCCTTCAAGCTGTAAGCGCACCTCCTGGTAGCCCAGGGTGGCGGCCCACACCCGGGCTTGGCAGGTAGGGGAGGCCTCTCCTTGAGGAGAGGAGGAAGGAGGGGGAGGAGGAGCCGGGGGCTCCTTACGCCCCTGAAGGGTGAAGTAGAGGGCTATGAGGCCTAAAAGCATCACCCCAAAGGCCTTTTGACCATTCACCTCAGCCACCCCCCTCAGGATATAAAAGGGCGACCCCCCCACTTTACCCCCCTTTAGGAAGTGGTTTTCGCCGTCCCAGACAGGGGAAATGCCCTCTTCTCGCTTACCCCCCTTTAACCCCCCTTTACCCCCCTTTACCCCCCTTTAGGAGGACTTTTCCCGTCCAGGACGCAAGTTCTAAAGGGGGGTAAAATCTGCGGCTCAACCCCCCTTTAGGATTTTTGGCACGGCTTCAGTTTTTCTAAAGGGGGGTTGAGGGGGGTTGAACCCCCCTTTAGAAAGCAGGCTCCAGAACGCCTAAAGGGGGGTTAAAGGGGGGTGCTTACCCCCCTTTAGAAAAGGGCGATTTTTAAGGGAAAAAGGAAAGGCAAGGGTCAAGAAAACCCGTTCTTTTAAGCTCACCCCCCATCGCCCCTTGAGGAGCACCAAGGATAGAAAGGCCCCCGCCCCATACCAGGGCGGGGGAGAAGAGGCCTACCCTATGCCCCTTGAAGCTCCTCGGGCTTTAAGCCCTCAAGGACTTTGGGGTTAAGAACGAAGGCCTTGCCTCCCCTATTGCGGTTGCGGGGCTGGACCTCAAGAAGCCAGCCCTTTTCCGCCAGGCGCTGAAGGACCTTGGCGGCCTGAGCCACGCTTTCTATCCCCGCAAAGCCAAGGTCCCAAACCCACTTGGGCGTGATTTGCTCGGGTAGCTTGCCTTCCCTCGCGCGCTCCAAAATCCTCACGGCTACCCGGTTTGCAGGGGAGTAGTCCCCCCGGGTTGCCCCCCGCCAAATCCGCTTGGCGTGAGCGTCTGCCCATTGCACCAGCTCAATCGCGCGAAGAAGGCTTTCCGCGCTGACCCATTCCCCCTCCTTCCACACCAAGCTCAAAACCCCGGCAAAGCGGGCGGTGAGGAGCAAGCGCTTGCCAAGATAGGCCTTCCAGGAAGGAGGAAGGTCCGGATCCCGGGCCTCCTGCTCCACCTCGTCCTCCCACTCGTACCAAAGCTCCTGGGCATCCGGGGCGAAGCGCAAAATCCTGGGTGCTCCCTCGGGAGATTGCCAAAGGCCTTTCATGAAGGCCTTGTAGGCCTCTTGGGCTTCCCTAGGAACGCTGGGCCGCTCCTTCTTCCAAGGGAGAAGCCGCCCTTCCACCATCACGAAGCGCTGGACCAGGCCGTCCGCCTCTTCCCCCCCTTTGGCGGCTTCCTTCAGGAGCCGCCGAAAGGGCCCGGGCTGGATGAAGCCCACGATGGCAAGCCACATGTCCCGCACGAAGTGGCCTTTTCGGCCCATGCGGTCCTCCCGGTGGCTTCCCCCGGAATGGGCCTTCAGGTAAAAGGCCCGGTCAGCTTGGCGGTCCACCCTCTGCCAGGTGCTAAAGAGGCCCTTGAGCTCGTCATACACCGCCACAACGCCCCGGTTTTCCTTGAGGACTTGGGCCAAGGCCTCTTTGGTCGCGTCCTCCACCAGGACCCGGAAGGCCCTGGGCTCCTGGGGCTCTGGCCCCCGCTCCTGGGGCTTGCTGGCCTGCCAGGCTTGGCGCTCCAGTTCATAGGTCCTCCGCCGTTCCTCATACTCTTCCTGGAAGTGGGCCTCTAGCTCGTAAAGGGGCTCCGCCAAGGTCTTGAGGATGGGGGTCTTCTTGGTGCCGGGGTCGGAGATAACCGCAACCCAAAGGTTGACCCCCTCGCGCCAAGTGGGATTTTGGGGGTCGGGTTGCACCACATAGCGCCCCGCCAGGAGGCCTGAGGCCAAGCCCAAAGCCGTGATGGCTACGGCACCGTACTCCACCGCCAAACGCTCAGCGAAGGGCCTTAAAAAGGCCTCTAGCTCCCCGGGAAGGATTTCCCCGGGGAAGGGGGGAAGCTCTTCCTCCCCTAGTTCCTCCAAAGGAGCAGGTTCGGGAAGCCCCTCGGGAGAAAAGGGGATGGGCTTCTTCAAGCGCTCCAAGTCCGCCAGGAAGTTAGCCTTGACCATGGACCCTCCCCCCTTCCGCCTTGGCCCCTTTGAGCACATCTAGCCAGTCCTTCCCTTCCCAGGAAGGGGCCAGCACGGAAACCCTCACCCCCCCAAGGAACAGGCGGCCAGCCAGGTTGTGGGCGGCCTCCAAGCCCCTGGGGTCGTGGTCTGCCGCTATCAGGACGCTTCGCACCTCCTGGGGTAGCTCTACCCACTCCAACCCGTTGGCGCTCACCGTGGCCCAAACGGGCAAAAGCCCGGCCTCCCGCACCGCCAAGGCGGTTTCTATCCCCTCGGCCAAGGCCAAAGCCTCCCCTTCCAGGGGATAAAGCCTTATGGCCGCGCCCTTTGTGGCCCCCTCAAAGACGGCCTTAGTGAGCTTTTTGGGGGAGGGGACTTGAGCTTTGCCCCTCCCGTCCGGGCTCAAATAGGTGCGGTGGAGGGCCACTAAGCCGTGTTGAGGGTGCTCCACCCGGGCCAGGAGGGCAGGGAGGACCCCCAGGACCTTCCCCCCCTCCCGGTACTCCAAGGAGGGGTGAAAGCGCAGGTTTTGGAGGCCGGGGAGGACGGCCTCGAGGTTCAGGCCTCGGGCCTCGAGGTAGCGCCGCCCCAGTTCCGCCCCCTTCCCCTCAAGGGGAATGGCCTCTCCCCAAAGCCTTTGTAAGGCCTTCCGGCGCTTCTCGTCCGGCTTGGCCTCTCCCCGATAGGGGGGAGGGGGCCAGGCCTCAAAGGCCCCCCTCCTCACCCCATCAAAAAGGTCGCGAAACTCCAGGCCCAAAGCCGCCAAAACCGCCTCAATAGGGCACCCTGCAAAGCAATGGAGAAGGACCCTCCCGTCAAAGGTAAGCCGGATGGAAAGGCTAGGTTCCCGGTCCTCGTGGGCCGGGCAATGCCCTATCCAGCGGTTTTTCCCCGAGGGACGGGCCCGGGTTTGGAAAAGGATGTGCTCCAAAACGCTCATGCCCAAGCCTCCTCCTCGTGAGCAACAGCCCTCCCCCTCGCCTTTCGGGAACGCCAAACCTCCCAAAGGCTGGTCAAGCCGTAAAGGAGGGTTCCGAGGAGGAGGAAGAAGTCATCCGGCTTCCCCTCCCCCAAGGCCCCCACGCTCACTTGCGGGGGCTTCCTCCCACCCCCTCCACCAGCAAGGGGGGGAAGGGTATTCAGGGAAAGCCCGGCAACCTCTCCCCGCGGATTGCCCTTCCAAACGGGATTTTGCCCCTCCAAAGGGGGCATGGAAGCCTCCCGTGATTCGCCATATACCCCCTCCCCCACGGAGGCTACCTTCCGAAGGAGGCCTTCAAGGTCCACTTCCCTGAAGCCTTCCTCAGGGTCCCGGTACTGCACCACGGGGCAAACCCTGACCCCCAGAGCCTCTAAAGCCTCAAGCAGTTCCCTAAGGCCCTCCCACCACGCGGGGGAAAGGTGAGGGCCTACCTCCACTCCCTCCACCAAAAGGAGAAGGTGGGGGGCAAGCCCTTCCTCGTTCAGGCGCAAAAGGGCTTGCCTAACCGCCTCCCAGTCCTTTACGCTGAAGAAAGCACCACCCTTTGGCCTTACCATCAGCTACCCCCTCCGAACGCTGACCCCCAGGCTCCTCCCCAGGGGGTCAGCAGGTTCTTTGGCCCAAGCCTTGAGCTCCTGCACAAGGTCAGGGCTGGTGCCCTCCACCACGGCCTGCATTTCAAAGGAGGCCTCCAGGACAGAGGCCCCAAGCTCCTTGACCTTGGCCTTGAGCTCCTCCACGAAGGCCAAAAGCTCAGGCAGGCGGGCCCATCCGAGCTCCACCACCACTTGCTCCAAAACCCGGCCTTCCTCCTGCACCACCGCTTCCCTGACCTTGACCATAGTCCCCTCCTATTCCTCCAACGCCTCTCCTTCCTGCCGCCAAAAGGCTTCCTCCCCAGAAACCTCCGACAAGCCAACCGTGTTCTTCTGCACCCAGAGTTCCAAAGCCTCCGGTGGGATATAGACGCGCTTACCGAGCCTGATATGGGGCATGAAAAGGGGATGCTCCGGCTTGGCCCGGCAAAACTGGTAGACGGCATTGACCGGAAGGCCTAACCGCTCCGCCGCTTCGGGCACACTCAGGAGCCGCTTGAAGGCGCGGCCCCTCCCAGGCTCCTCAACGCCGGGCATGGGCCACCTCCTCCTCTTCCCTCTCCCCGTTCAAAAACTCCTCCACGGCGCTGAGGGGGATGAGAATGCGCTTACCAAGCCGAGCAGAGGGAATACGCTTGGTACGAATGAGCCTGTAAACGGTGGAAAGGCTCACTCCTATCGCCCCGGCAAACTCCTCGGGGCTAAGGGCTATGGCCTTTACCCCCTTCTGAAGCGCCTTCTCCCGAAGCCTCTCCCGGGAAAGCTCTCCCTTTTTCATGGCTCCCACCCACCACTATTGGAGCATGAAAACTCAGTAGTGTCAAGATACAGCTTGACCACTTCGGCCAGGGCTCTACTGCCACCCCTTAGCTCCGTCTGACTTTCTGGGGTACCATGTCTGGGGTACCATGTAGAGCATGCCCAGGACAAAGTCCGGAAAACCCAAGACCCCTTTTCTGAATGTTTACATGGACCCAGAGATGCAGGCTCTTGTCAAAGCAGAGGCTAAAAGGCGCGGCATAGCCATATCCGAGCTCATTAGGCAAGCGGTCAGTTTGTATCTGACGGGCCAAGTATCTTGGCAGGATTGGGCAAGTAACCCAGAAGAGCTCATTAAAAAAAGTCAAGGAGGAGAAAATCCCCCGGAAACATGGGAGGATTTCTATAAGCAGTCCACCTTTCTCTTCTTGGCGGCAAGCAAGCTTGTGGAAACATGGCGGCAAAGGCTAATAGACAAGGCTAAGGCAGAAGCTGAAGGCAAGACCCTTGAAGAGTATTACCGAGAACGGATTTGGTAGGGCAATCCAGAGATGAAGCGGAAACGGGCAAAGGGAGAAGGCCACATCCGCAAGCGCAAGGATGGGCGTTGGGAAGGCATCTTGACCGTGGGCACATGGCCTGACGGCAGGCAGAAGACCCGTTCCGTCTACGGCAAGACCAAGCAGGAAGTGGCCGAAAAGCTCGCGGAGCTCCGGGTAAGTCTGCAAAGGGGCACCTATGTTGACCCTTCCCTCCTCACCCTCGCCGAATGGGCCAAAACCTGGCTTGAACGGAAGGCCCAAGAAGTCAAGCCCAAGACCGTTCAGGTTTACCTGGAAGACCTTAGCCTGGTCATGCCCGAGCTCCGGGGTAAAGGTAGGGGCTTGGGAAGCCTCAAGCTCCAAGCCGTCAAACCCTCCCATATCCAGGGGGCTATGGACTTCTTGGTCAAGGAAGGGTTTAGCCCCAGGACAACCCTCAAGGTGTACCAACTCCTCCGGGCCCTCTTTGACGAGGCTGTCCGGCTTGAGCTCATAGCCAGAAACCCTGTGAGCCTGGTAAGGCCACCCCGTAAAGCTCAGGGAAGGGAAGCGCCTCCCGAGAAGCCGGGAAGGGCCCTTGAGCCCCACGAGGTTGAAGCCCTCCTCCAGGCCGCTGAGGGCCACCCCCTTGAGCTTTTCTTCCGCCTCCTCCTGGGCCTGGGGTTGAGGAAGGGAGAAGCCCTTGGCCTCAAGTGGGGGGACATTGACTTTGAGAAGGGAGAACTCAAGGTGCAAAGGGCTTGGGGCAAGGTGGGCTCAGGGGGTGAAATCAGCACCCCCAAAACGCCCAAGTCCCGAAGGGTCCTTCCTCTCCCCCTTGACCTCTTCCAAGCCCTCAAGTCCCGGTATGAGGAGCTTGCCCAGAAGCTTCCCCCGGAAGCGCTCAAGGAAGCCTGGGTTTTCCCTGGAGAGGACGGGAAGGCTCCGGTCCATCCTGACTATCCCAATCACGCCCTAAGGCGTATTTGCCAGCAAGCTGGCATCCGCCCTTGTAGGGTCCATGACCTCCGGCATACCTGGGGCTCCCTCATGCTGGCCCGGGGGGTGCCCCTGGAAGTGGTAAGCGAACGCCTCGGGCACGCTTCCTTTGACATCACCCTCAGGGTGTACCGCCATGTTCTTGAGGAGGAACGCCAGGGCTATGTTCTGGACCTTCAAACCCTCCTCAAGGGTCATGGAGGCTACCCCCAGGCTTAAGCTCCTTATTGGTCAGTTATTGGTCAAAAGCAACCCCCGCCCTGAGAGTAAGGCGGGGGTTTTTGCGTTCTGGTGTGGAGCCGGTGGCCGGATTCGAACCGGCGGCCTACCGCTTACGAGGCGGTTGCTCTACCGCTGAGCTACACCGGCCCGCCTACCCGAGTTTAGGGCAGGAACCCCCGTTTGGCAATCGCCTTGACAAGAGGGGGCCTTCTGCTAAACTAAGGCTTGCGCCTAGGGCGCGGCCTGCCGGGATGGTGGAACTGGTAGACACGCCATCTTGAGGGGGTGGTGCCCGCAAGGGCGTGCGGGTTCAAGTCCCGCTCCCGGCACCAAAAGGCCCTTCGGGGCCTTATTTTTATGCGACTCCTCCTCGCCCGCACCTTGGGGAGCCTCGAGGACACCCGGGCCCTGGCCCGGGAGGTCCTCCCCCTTTTGCCTCCAGGAGCGGTGGTGGCCCTGGAGGGGCCCCTGGGGGCGGGCAAGACCACCTTGGTCCGCTTTCTGGCGGAGGCCCTGGGCTTCCGGGGCAGGGTCACCAGCCCCACCTACACCCTCATCCACACCTACCCCACCCCGGAAGGCCTCCTGGTCCACGCCGACCTCTACCGCCTCCCGGACCCCCAAAGCCTCCTCCCCCAGCTCCTGGCCGCGGAGGAGGAGGCCCGCCTCACCCTGGTGGAATGGGGGGACCCCGAGGCCCTGGGGGCCGGGTTCCTTCTCCGCCTCAGGCCGGAGGGGGAGGTGCGCCGGGCGGAGCTATGGGAGCTCCACCCCGGCGAGCAAGAGGGCGTCTAAAAGGGCCTCCCGCCCGGCCCGGCCGGCGAAGAGGGCCACCACCTTCCCCTCCTTGTCCACCACGAAGGTCCAGGGCTGGCCCGTCACCTTGAAGCGGCCCGCCACCTCGTGGGGCTTGTCCCGGTCGGAGGCCAAGAGGGGGATGAAGCGGGGGTAGGCCTTCATGTACTCCAGGACCACCTCCCGGGTGTCCTTGGGCTCCCGGCTGATGACGTAAAAGGGCACCTTGGTCTCCTCGGCGACCTTGTGCAGCCCGGGGAACTCCGCCCGGCACACGGGGCACCAGCTGGCCCAGAACACGATGACGGCGGGCTTTTTCATGGTCTTGGGGGTGACGAGGTTGCCCGCCGGGTCCAAAAGGGCGAAGTCCGGCAGGGGCTCCCCGGGGCGGACGGCCCAGGCCAGACCCAGGAGGAGGAGAAGCGCCAGGGCTTTGAGTTTGGCCATACCCCTATTCTGCCTCATGTCCATCAAGGGTGTGTGAACCCCCTTACCTTGGCCGCCGAAGGCGCTTGAGGTCGTGGTCCGGCCAGATGCCGTCGGCCACCAGGTGAAGCCACTGGGAGAGGTAGTAGCCAAGGAGGCCAAAGCCCAGGGCCTCGAGGCCAAAGGAGGGAGGCCTAAGCCGCACCTCCACCCCCCAAAACCCCAAAACCCCCTGGACGAGGAACCCCAAAAGGGCCAGAAGCCCCCCCAGGTACCCCAACCGGGTCAGGGGGCCCAGGACCCAGGTGTGGGAAAGGCCCCGGTGGCGGAAAAGCCAGCCATAGGGCCGCCAGAAGAGGCCCAGAAGCCCCCAGCGCCGTCTGGCGCGCACCTCCTTCTCCGCCAGGTCCAGGTCCGGGGAAAGGAGGAAGGTGCCCGCCAGGTACGCCAGGGCGAAGGCCAAGGCCCTGGGGTCCTCCGGAGACCCCCCAAGGGCCAGGTAGGCCAGGCTTCCCAGGCCCAAGGCCGTGAGGTTAAGGGCCTCGTGAACGCGCCCCGAGGGCATGGGGAAAGGGTATCACACCCTCGGCTCCCTTCGCCCGGGGGTGGCCTTAAAGGGCGGGCAAGGGGAAGCGCTCCCCTGCGGAAAGCACGTCCACCTTGAGGCCCTTGACCCCGCGGGCGGTGAACTCGGCCCCCCCGGCGTCCACCAGGGCCACCCCGCCCGCCCACACCTCCCCCAGGCCCCTAAGGAGGCGCAAGGCGGTGTTCTCCAAAAGCCCCAGGCCCACCAGGTCGGGGTTGTCCGCCACCAGACGGGAAAGGGCGAGGAAGCGTCCCCGCTCCTCCACCTTGGGGAGAAGGGCCAGGCCCTTCAAAAGGGCGAGGCCCAAGGCGGCCCGGGTCTCCCCTTCCCAGGAGTAAAAGGCCGCCTCTCCCAGAAGCCCCGCCGCATCCCCCAAGGCCACCACCCCACCCCCCTGGCGGTGGACCTCCCAGAGGGCCTGCAACACCAGGCTTCCCCGGATAAGGTCCAAAAACTCCGGGAGCCCTTCGGCCGCCAGGAGGACCAAGGGGCTTGCCGCCACCCTCTGGGCCACCTCGGGGTCAAAGGCCTCCTCCCGCCGCTTCAGGTAGAGGACCTGGCCCCGCCTAAGCCCCAGGTGGCGGTAGGCCAGCCGCCAGGCCTCGGCCAGGTCCCTAAGGGGGTAGGGCACGAGGAAAAGGGCCTCCCCTCTGGCCTCCTCCAGGAGCCTGGCCTCCACGGGGCGCAAGGTTCCCCGCAACGGGTCGGCGGTGAGCAAGGCGAAGAAACCCTGCCGCATGGCGGACCTCCTATACCCTATAGGGTAGCCGCCTCCTCATGAAAGGAAAAGGGCGGTGTGGTAGACTTGGGGTCGTGGCCGCGATGGTATCCCCCCCGGGGGCCTTAGCTAAGGGAAAGCGAGAGGCCATCCTCCAGGCCACCCTAGAGGTTCTCCGGGAAAGCGGGCTTTCCGGTCTGAAGATGGAGGACGTGGCCCGGAAGGCCGAGGTGGGGAAAGGGACCATCTACCTCTACTTCCGCGACAAGAAGGACCTCCTCAAAAACCTGGTGGAAGAGCGAACCTGGGCCTTTTACCGGGAGGTGGAGGAGTTGGTGCGCCTGCGGGCGCCCTTTTTTATGTGCCTGGAGCGCATCCTGGAAAAGCGCCTGGCCTGGGTCGCGGAGTGGAGGGGGCTTTGGGCGGCGGTGGCCCGGGAGGCCATGGAGGACCCCACCCCCTGGCTCAAGGGGCTTCACCAGCACTACCTGGACCTCCTGGAGGCCCTGGTGCGAAGCGGCCAGGAGGAGGGGGCCGTGCGGCCGGAGCTCTCCCCCAAGGCCACGGCCGCGGTGATCGCGGCCCTTGGCTGCAACCCCCAGCTGGAGGTGGAGGCGTATTTGGAGCACCTTCTTCTGGTGCTCCGGAAAGGAGTCGCGCCGTGAAAGAGTTCCGTCCCGGCGACAAGGTGGTCTTGCCCCCTTACGGGGTGGGCGTGGTGGCGGGCATAGCCCAGCGCAGCGTGAGCGGCGTCAGCCGGGCCTACTACCAGGTGGACTTTCCCGGCTCCCGCTCCAAGGCCTACGTGCCCGTGGAGGCCCCGCAGAGCGTGGGCATGCGCAAGGCCTTGGCTCCGGAGGAGGTCCCGGTGATCCTGGACCTCCTTAAAAACGGGCGGATGCCCCTGCCCAAGCAGTGGGCCGCCCGGCACCGCAAGACCAGCGAGATCCTGGCGGACGGAAACCCCTACCGCCTCGCCCAGATGGCCGGGCAGCTCAGGGCCTGGGAGCTGGAGCGGGGCCTGCCCGACCTGGACCGGCAGGCCCTGAGGCGGGCCATCCACCTCCTCGCCGAGGAGGTCTCGCAAACCCTGGAGATCACCCTGGTGGAGGCCAAGCGCCTCTTTGAGGAGGCCTGGGGAGAAGACCTAAACTAAGCCCCCTTGGACGTCCCATCTTGAGGAGCCAGGGGGTGGGGTTTCCTGGGACAGCGCGACATGCCGCCCCATGCTGGCTTGCGCCAGCCTTCTCAAGGGGCTTCCTCAAGCTAAGCGCCCGCACCTTGATTTCGCCACATGGGACGCCGGAAGTGGGGCTTTGCGAAGGCCCTTTTGGGGCCCCCGCTCTGGCGCAAGCCAGAGCGGGGTACTTAGCCGGGCGAAGCAGGGTTCACAGGAGGAGGCTCCAGGTCTTTTCCTCCATCTCCAGAATGCGCTCCAGGTAGCGGGCCAAAACCTCTTGGTCCAGGCCCTCGGCCACTCCCTGGGCCAGCACCTCGAGGTCAAAGAGCACCGCCTGGAACTCCGGGGCCGCCCAGTGCTCGGAAAGCTCCCGCCAGGGGCCGTCGCCCTCCACGTGGGCGTTCCAGGCCTCGAGGAAGAGGCGGTTGAGGAAGTAGAAGAGCACCAGGCGGTAGGGGTAGCCAAGCCCGGCCATCTCCTCCAGGAGGCCGACGTACTCCCGCCGCACCGGGTGGACGGGGGCCTTGGGGTCCGCCCCCTGGGCCAAAAGCCAGTCCAGCTCCTCCACCGTGGCCAAGAGGGCCTGGACCAGGGGGAAGCGGTGGGCCTGGGGGGCCTCGGCGAGGAGGGCCACCTGGTAGCGGTAGAGGGCCTCCACGAAGGGGTAGTCCTGCTTCAGCCAAAAGGCGAAGCGCTCCCGGTCCCAGCGGATGGGAAGGGCCTTAAGCGCCTCCAGGGCTTGGCGGTAGCGGGCCTCCGTCTGCTGCAAAAGCCCCATGGTTCCCTCCCAAAAACCCCCAGCGGGCGTAGCCCGTGCGCCTCAGGGCCTCCACCGCCCGCCTGGCGTGGGCCTCGTCCTCGGCCAGGCCGAAGAAGGCGCTCCCCGAGCCGGAAAGGAGGACCCCCTTAAGCCCCAGGGCCCGAAGCCGGGCCTTGACCTCCTGAAGCTCAGGGTGGAGGCGGAAGGCGGGACCCTCGAGGCTATTCCAGTAGGGGGGCTCCTCCCCCCGGGCCAGGGCCTCCAGGATGGCCTCCACCGGAAGCTCCGGGGCGAAGTCGTGGGGCTTCACCTCCCGGTAGACCAAGGGGGTAAGGAGGCGAAGACCCGAGGCGAAGACCACCACGGGCAAGGGGGGCAGGGCGAGGGGCCTGAGCCGCTCCCCCACCCCCCGGGCCTCGGCCACCCCCCCCAGGAGGAAGAAGGGCACGTCCGCCCCCAGGGAGAGGGCGAGGGAAAAGAGGTCCACCTCCGCCGGGTAAAGCGCCTTCAGGGCCAGGAGCACCTGGGCGGCGTCGGAACTGCCCCCGCCGAGGCCCGCCCCCTCGGGGAGGTTCTTCTCCAAGACGATGCGCACCCCCCCAGGCCAGCCCGCCTTTTCCAGGTAGGCCGAGGCCGCCCGGTAGGCCAGGTTCCTTCGCCCGTAGCGGCCGCGGAAGGCGATCCCCTCGGGGATGGGCTCCAGGTGGAGGCGGTCCCCGAAGGAAAGGGCGGCGAAGAGGGTGTGGAGCTCGTGGTAGCCGTCGGGCCTCCTCCCCAAGAGGGAGAGGCCCAGGTTCACCTTGCCTGGGGCGATCCGTTCCATACGCGGGCCAGGGCCTCCGCCAAGAAGAGGTCCTCGGGGTAGGTGACCTTGAAGGCCGTCCTCTCCCCCTCCACCAGGGCCACGGGGTAGCCCAGGGCCTGCACCAGCTGGGCATCGTCGGTGGCGGAAAGCCCCTGCTTCCTGGCGTAGGCGTGGGCTTCGCGGAGGAGGGCGGTGAAGAAGCCCTGGGGGGTCTGCACCAGGCGCAAGGCCTCCCGGGGAAGGGCCGCCCCGTAGGCCTCCCCCTCGGGGCGGATGAGGGTGTCGGGGACGGGAAGCACCGGCACCGCTGCCCCCTGGGCCCGGGCGGCCTTGGCCACCCGTTCCACCAGGGCACGGCTTACGAAGGGCCGGGCCACGTCGTGCACCAGCACCAGGGGGAGGCTCGCCGCCTCCAGGAGGCGGGCCACCGACTCCTGCCGGGTTTCCCCCCCTTCCAGGAAGGTGGCCCTTAGGCCTCGAGGGGGGCTCGCCCCCGGGGGCAGGGCCACCAGGACCTCCGCGGCCTCCAGGAAGGCGGCCAGGGTCCACTCCAAAAGGGTCCTCCCCCCCACCCGGAGGAAGGCCTTGGGCCCAAGGCCAAGCCGCTCCCCCTTCCCGGCGGCGGGGATGAGGACGGAAACCTCCACGCCCCCATGGTAGCATGGGCCGCGTGAGCGCTTGGGAAGCCCTTCTCCTGGGACTCGTGGAGGGGCTCACGGAGTTCCTACCCGTCTCCTCCACCGGCCACCTGACCCTCCTCTTCCACCTCCTCGGCCTGCCCGTGGAGGACGACCCCTTCCTCAAGACCTTCCTCATCGCCATCCAGCTCGGGGCCATCCTGGCGGTGCTCCTCCTTTACGGAAAGCGCTTCGCCGCCGACCGGGGGCTTTGGGTGCGCATCGGGGTGGCCTTCGTGCCCACGGGGGCCATCGGCTTCCTCTTCTACCCCCTCATCAAGGGGTACATCCTGGGGAAAGACGGGGTGGTGGTCTTCTTCCTCTTCTTCGTGGGCCTGGCCCTGCTTCTCGCGGACCGCATGGCGGAGCGGGCCCGGTACGAGGACGTGAAGGCCCTTCCCCTGGGGCGGGTGGCCTGGATCGGGTTCTTCCAGGGGCTTTCCGCCCTCTTCCCCGGCACCAGCCGGAGCGGGGCCACGATCCTGGGGGGCCTCCTCCTGGGGCTTAAGCGGAAGGCGGCCGCGGAGTTCAGCTTCCTCCTGGCCCTGCCCACCATGCTGGCCGCGGTGGGCTACGACCTCGTAAAAAGCGCCCCCGCGGTTCCGAAGGAAGGCTGGGAACTCCTCCTTTTGGGCTTCGCGGCGGCCCTGGCCACCGCTCTTTTCACCGTGCGCTGGATGGTGGCGGCCGTGGAGCGCTGGGGCTTCCGCCCCTTCGCCTACTACCGCATGGTTTTGGCCCTGGTCTACGCCTACTTCTTCCTACGCTAGGGCCAAGGCGCGGTCCAGGGCCTCCAGGAAGGCCTCATAAAGCGCCCTCCGGGCCCCCTCCCCCATGAGGCCGAGCCGCAGGACCTGCCCCCGGGTGGGGCCGATGCCCCCGGCCACGGCCACCCCTTGGGCGTAGAGGGCCTTCACCAGACGGTCCGCCTCCACCCCCTCGGGGGGACGGACCACCAGGACCGTGGGCAGAGGGCTCGCCTTGGGGTAGGGGCGGAAGCCCCGGGCCTTAAGCTCCTCCAAAAGCCAGGCGTAGATCTCCCGGGCCCGCCTTTCCCGGGCCTCCAGGCCTTCTTCCAGGGCCAGGTCCAAGGCCTCGAGGAGGGCGTAGTGGAGGAGGACCGGGGTGGTGTGGTGGTACCCGCCCCGCTCCCAGTGCTCGGCCACCCGGGCGAGGTCCAGGTACCAGCCCCGCCTCCCGGTGAAGGCCTGGCGGCCCTCCGCCGAGAGGGCCATGGGGGCGAGACCGGGCGGGGCGGAGAGGCACTTCTGGCTCCCCGTGAAGGCGTAGTCCACCCCCATCCTCTGCATGGAGAAGGGGAGCATCCCCAAGGTGGTGACGGCGTCCAGGAAGAAGAGGGCCCCGGCCTCCTTGGCCAGGGCCCCCACCGCCTCCGCGGGGTTCAGCACCCCGGTGGAGGTCTCCCCGTGGACTAAGGCCACCATGCGGTAGCGCCGCCGCTTCAGCGCCTTGGCCACGGCCTCGGGGTCCACGGGCTCACCCGGGGGGAAGTCCAAGACGGTGGGCTCGAGGCCGTGGAGGGCCGCCATCTCCGCCACCCTCTGGGAGAAGGCCCCGTTCACCAGGACCAGGACCGGGCCCCGGTCCAGGTTGGCGAGGCCCGCCTCCATGGCCAGGCTTCCCGAGCCCGCCAAGGCCGCCACCAAGGCCCCTTCCCCGGGATCAAAGAGGCTTCGCAGGCGCTCCTGGATGGCCCGGTTCACCGCCAGCACCTCGGGGTCCAGGTGGCCGCGCATGGGGCGGAGGAGGGCCTTTTGCACGCGTTCGGGGATGGGGGTGGGTCCGGGGGTCAAGAGCAGCATCCTCGTGCCTCCTCAAAGGCCGAGGCCCCCGCGGGCAAACCCGGGGGGGCCCTTCCCGAAGGAAGGGGCCCCCTACCGGATAGCTCGCAGGAGCCTCATTGCCGGCTACTTTAGCAAAACCCCCTTCCCTTGTAAAGTGCTAGGTGGATGAAGGACTACTACGCCATCCTGGGGGTGGGCCGGGACGCCACCCAGGAGGAGATCAAGAAGGCCTACCGCCAGCTCGCCCTCCGGTACCACCCGGACAAGAACCCGGGGGACAAGGCGGCGGAAGAGCGCTTCAAGGAGATCAACGAGGCCTACGCCGTCCTCTCCGACCCCGAGAAGCGGGCCCAGTACGACCGAGGGCTTTTGGGGGAAGGGAGCGTGAAGGTGGAGGACCTCTTTGACCTCTTCGCCCAGGTCTTCGGCTTCCGCCCCCAAGGCCGCCCGGCCCCCCGGGGGGAGGACCTCGAGGTCCAGGTGGAGGTGGAACTCCGAGACCTCCTCCGGGGCAAGGAGGCGGAGGTGGCCTACAGCCGCCTGGTCCCCTGCGAGGCCTGCGGGGGCCAGGGAGGGAGGCGGGTGGCCTGCCCCACCTGCGGGGGCCAAGGGGTGGTGGAGAGCTACCAGCGAGGCTTCTTCGGCACCTTCGTAAGCCGCACCCCCTGCCCCCACTGCAAGGGCCAGGGCTTCCTCCTGGCGGAGGCCTGCCCCGTCTGCCGGGGCCGGGGCCGCGTGGCCCGGGAGGAGCGGATCCCGGTGAAGATCCCCCCGGGTATGGGGGAGGAGCACCTCCTCCGGGTGCCTGGGTACGGCAACCTGGGCCCGGGGGGCCCTGGGGACCTCTACGTGCGCCTTAAGGTCCGCCCCCACCCCCACCTGGAGCGGGAAGGCCCGGACCTGGTCTACCGCCTCAAGCTCGGCCTGGCCCAGGCCGCCTTGGGCGCCCGGGTGGAGGTGCCGGGCCTCGAGGGCCCCATCCCCCTGGAGATCCCCCCGGGCACGGGCCACGGGGAGGTCTTTGAGCTTCCCGGGGAGGGCCTCCCCCACCCCGGGGGGCGGGGGGCCTTGCGGGTGGTGGTGGAGCTCGTGGTGCCCAAAAAGCTCTCCCCAAAGGCCAAGGAGCTCCTCCGGGCCTACGCCGAGGAGGTGGGGGAGGAGGTGGCCCCCGAGGGCTTCTGGGAAAAGCTCAAGGGCCTCTTCCGCAAGTAGCCCCTCCCGTGGTATAGTGGGTCATTCCGGGTCGCTTTAGGGTGGCCCCAACAGGGTCTAAAGCAACCCCTCAAGCCCCGGATACGGGCCTTCGGGCCCGGAAGAAGAAGGAGCGGTATGCAGAAGGGTCGGGTCAAGTGGTTCAACGCGGAGAAGGGCTACGGCTTCATTGAGCGCGAAGGGGACACGGACGTGTTCGTCCACTTCAGCGCCATCAACGCCAAGGGGTTCCGCACCCTGAACGAGGGCGACATCGTCACCTTTGACGTGGAGCCGGGCAAGAACGGCAAGGGCCCCCAGGCGGTGAACGTCACCGTGGTGGAGCCGGCCCGCAAGTAACGGCCTCGGAGGGCCGCCCCGGGAAACCCGGGGCGGTCTTTTCTCACCCCCTTCTTGGAAGAGCGCGGGTAGGATAAGCGGGATGCGGGCCTTAAGCCTAAGCCTGCGGCCAGCCTCGCCGGAGGACGCCCCGAGGCTCCACGGCCTTTTCCTCCAAAGCCCGAGCTACTTCACCCTGATCGGGATGGAACCCCCCACCCTGGAGGACGTCCTCCAAGACCTCCTCACCCTCGGCAAGGACCCCCGCCGCCGGGCCTTTCTCCTCTTCCTGGAGGAGGAGGCCGTGGGCTACCTGGACTACAAGCTCCACTACCCCGAGGAAGGGGACGCCACCTTGAGCCTCCTCCTCATCCGGGAGGACCACCAGGGCCAGGGGCTCGGCCGGCGGGCCCTGAGGCACCTCCTCTCCCACCTGGCAGGGGTGGAAAGGCTCTACGCCGTGGTCTACGGCCACAACCCCCGGGCCAAGGCCTTTTTTGAAGCCCAGGGCTTCCGCCACGTGAAAGACGGCGGGCCCGCCCTGAGCTGGTACGTGCGGGAGCTCGCGCCTTAGGGGACCTTCCCGGGCCTAGGCGGGAAAAAGAACGCCCCCCCGCCTCGAGGGCGGGGAGGCCGGGCCGCGCCCCTACTCTAGGCCGGCCAGCTTGCGGTTCTTCTCAATGTAGGACTTCCACTGCTCGGGGACGTCCTCCTCGGGATAGATGGCGTTCACCGGGCAGGCGGGGACGCAGGCCCCGCAGTCAATGCACTCCTCGGGGTGGATGTAGAACTGGTCCCCCCCATCGTAGATGCACTCCACCGGGCAGACTTCCACGCAGGACTGGTCCTTCACGCCGATGCAGGGTTCGCAGATCACGTGCGGCATTCTCCACCTCCTGAGCTACCGCTCCCCCCTATTTTAGGGCACCTTCCCTCCTGTCAAGGCCATACCCTTTCTCCCCGTTTCCTTCGCCCGGCTGGCCCTTTGCCGGGGCCCCCCAGCGTGGGGTGGTATCAGACCCCCAGGTGGCGGAAAAAGGCCTCCCGGGGGATGGCCCCAAGCACCTCCTCCCCCCGGACCACGAGGACCAGGGGCTGGCGCAGGAAGAGGGGGTAAAGCTCGCTCGCCGCCACCTCCGCCTCCACGCTGGGCACCTCCTCCAGGGCCAGGATGTGGTCGGAGAGGCCCAAAAGCCCCACGGGACGCCCCTCCTGCACCAAGAGGGCCACCCCCCGGCCCTCGTAGGCCTCGAGGGCCTCCACCCGGGGCAGGGGCTTGGCCAGGCGCCAGGCCGGGGTGGGCCAGACCAGCCCGGCGGTGAGCAGGGTGGTGCAGGGCACCCGCACCGCCTTCTTGGCCAGATAGAGGGAGAAGGTAAAGACAAGGAGGAAAGCCAGGCCCTCCAAAAGGCCGAAGAAGTTGAAGCTTCCCCAGCCCAAGCGGCCCCCACCCCCCAGGAGGGCGTGGACGATGTAGGAGGAAAGAAGCCCGAGGACCAGGGCGGCCAAGTAGGCGAAAAGCCCGGCCAGGCGAAGCTCCTTCACCGTGCGCATGGGCTTAGCTTACCAGGTCCTCCTCCCGGTCCACGTCCACCCCCACCTCGGGGTAGGGGGTGACGAGGGCCCGGGCCTCCACCCCCAGGATCCTCCCGGCCCGGGCCTCCAGCTCGCCCAGGGAAAGCCGCCCCAGAAGGAGCTTGAAGAGGACATCCAGGCCCACCAAGCGGGCCAAGGCCAAGGGCCTTTTCCTTAGCGCCACCACCCGCTTGGCCAAGGGCAGGGCCTGGAAGAAGAGGGCCTTGTCCAGGAGGAGGAGGTTCCCCCCGGTGAAAGTGCCCTCCCTCAGGCGGGCGTAGGTGCGGCGGTTCCCGGGAAAGCGGGCCTCCACCCGTTCCTTGGGCACGATGGGGTAGACCAAGGCGGCCTCGGGGGCCCTCTCCAGGACGAAGCGCACCGCCTCGGGGGTGAGGTGGGGGAGGTCCGCGGTGGCCACCAGGGCCTTTCCCTCCACGTGGGCCAAGGCGGCCTCGAGGTTGGCGAGGAGGCTTCCTTGGTCGGGGAGGGTGAGCCTGGGAGGCGGGGAAAGCCCCGGGTTCTCCCCCACGTAGATGGCCTCGAGGCCCGCCCCCCTCAAGGCCTCCAGGACCCACTCCGCCATGGGCCTTCCCCGGTAGGGCACCAGAGCCTTGCTCCTCACCCCGTACTTTCGCGCCCAGGGCTCCTCGCCCCCGGCCAAGAGGATGGCCTCCATCCCCCCCATCCTACCGAAAGGAAAACCCCACCGCGGCCAAAGCCGCGGTGGGAACCCGTATGGGCTTCGGCTCACCCAAGGAGGCACCGGGGCATGCTGGCCTTAAAGGGGCCTTAAGGTGAAGCGGAGGGTCTGGTTTCCGCTCACCTGCACCGTCTGCACCAGGGTGCGGTAGCCCGGGGCCACCAGGGTGAGCTCGTGCTCGCCGAAAGGCGCCTCGAGGCGGAGGTAGCCCCCCTTGGCCATGCCCACCTCCTCCCCGTCCAGGAAGACCCGGGCCTCCACGTTGAGGTAAAGCTCCAGGATCGCCCGCACCGGGACGAGCTCCACGAAAAGCCTCAGGGTCTCCCCGGGGCGCACCTCCACCTGGGCCCGGTACTCCGCGTGCCCCGGGGCCAGGACCCGGACCTCGTGGAGCCCGGCCTCGAGGCTCACCCTAAGGGGAGCCCGCCCCGCAAAGCGGCCGTCCAGGTAGACCTCGGCCCCCTCGGGCCTGGCCTCCAGGAAGAGCTCCCCGGTGCGCAGGGGCCTGAGGCTCGCAACAAGCCTGGTCTCCCGGCCCCTTTCCACCCGCACCGTGGCCCCATAGGGCTCGTACCCCGGGAGGCGGAGCTCCACCCGGTAGGTGCCCTCGTTCAGGGTGAGGCGCAGAGGGGTGCGGCCCTGGAGGCGGCCATCCAGGTAGACCTCGGCCCCTTGGGGGCTGGACTCCAGGAAGAGGGTGCCCGTGCGGGGGATGGGCGTGAGGCGCACGTCCAAGCGGGTGGTCTCCCCCCGGCGCACCGAAACCTGGGCCTGGTAAGGTTCGTGGTCCGCAAGCCTGAGCTCCACCCTGTACCGCCCCTCGGGCAGGCTCAGGGTGAGGGGCGTGCGGCCCCGCAACGCCCCGTCCACGTAGACCTCGGCCCCCGGAGGGGTGGAGCTCACGCTCAAGGTCCCCTGCCGGGGCTCGGGGGAGAGGGGGGCGAAGACCTGCACCCGCTCCCCCGGCTTGGGGTTCACCGTCACCCGGTAGGGCTGGTAGCCCGCAAGCCGAAGCTCCACCTCGTGCCGCCCGGGGTTCACGGAAAGGACGAGGGGGGTGCGGCCCTGGAGGCGGCCGTCCAGGTAGACCTCGGCCCCCTGGGGCCTGGAGTCCACCGCCAGGGTGGCCGTGGCCGGGGCGGAAACCCGGCCCACGAAGTAGCGGGCCACGTCCGTAACCCAGTCCTTGTCCGGAAGGGGTTCTATGACGATGGAAAGCGCCCGGGCCAGGGCCTCCGCCCCCCGGACCTTCACCCGGTTGGCCTCCACGTCCAGGATCTCCCCCAGGGAAAGGGGGCGCCTGCTGGCCACGGCCAGGATGCGGTCCTCCCCTTCGGGGCCGGTGACGGTGTAGCGGTAGCGGGCCCCTTCCGGGGGAAAGCGCCGGGTTTCCCCCGCCCGGAGGAAGTTCTGCCGCTCGTAGGCGTTGGGCAGAATGGGGTTGATCTCCCCGTCGGCGTTGACGTTGAAGAGGTAGACGTAGGCGTCCTGGTTGACGTTCACGTAGATGTAAATGGGCTCGCCCACCTGGTAGACGGCGTCCCCCCGTTTGGCGGGGTCCTTGTCCACCCAGACCTTCACCCTGAGGTCCGTGGGCACCGGGTTCACGAGGATGCCCTGGGGGCTAAGCTGCTGGGCCAGGCCCAACCCAAGCCCCAAGAGCGCCCAAAGGAGTTTCCTCATAGCCTTCACCTCCACCCCTAGGTTAGGGCTTAGGTGTGAAAATCCTGAGGGAAAAAGGCCAAGACCCCTTAAGGCTCGGCATAGGCCCCAAGGCGCCGGAAGCGGCGGTAGCGGTCCTGGTAAAGGGCCTCCGGGGAGAGGCCCTTGAGTTCCTCCAGGGTTTTTAGAAGGGCCTCCTTGAGGTTTTGGATGGCCCGGTCAGGGTCCTTATGGGCCCCGCCCTCGGGCTCGGGGATGACGGCGTCCACCACCTTCTGGGCCAGGAGGTCCTTGGCGGTGAGCTTCAGGGCCTCGGCGGCCTTGGGGGCCTCCTTGGCGTCCCGCCAGAGGATGGCGGCGCAGGACTCGGGGCTGATCACGGAGTACCAGGCGTTTTCCAGAATGAGGACCCGGTTGGCCACGGCGATGGCCAAGGCCCCCCCGCTTCCCCCCTCCCCCAGGATCACCGTCACGGCGGGGACCCGGAGGCGGCTCATCCGCTGGATGCTCTGGGCGATGACCCAGGCCTGGCCCCGCTCCTCGGCGGAGACCCCGGGGTAGGCCCCGGGGGTGTCCACGAAGGTGAGGAAGGGGTAGCCGAAGCGGTCCGCCAGGTCCATGAGGCGCATGGCCTTGCGGTAGCCCTCGGGGTGGGGCATGCCGAAGTTGCGCTGGAGGTTCTCCTTGGTGTCCCGGCCCTTCTGATGCCCCACCACCACCACCTTCTCCCCCTCGAGGTAGGCGAGCCCGCCCACGATGGCGGGGTCGTCGGCGAAGGCCCGGTCCCCGTGGAGCTCCAGGAAGTCCTGGAAGGCCTTCTCCAGGACGTCTAAGGTGGTGGGCCGCCCTTGGGCGCGGGCGAGCTGGACCCGCTGCCAGGGGGTGAGGTTCCCGTAGGTCTCCTTCTTGAGCTGGGCCAGGCGCTCCTCCAGGAGGCGGATCTCGGCCTGGAGGTCCACCCCCGTGGCCTTGGCCGTCTCCTTGAGCTCCTGAATGCGCCGTTCCAGCTCCAGGATGGGCTTTTCAAACTCCAGGGGCATAGGGGACTCCCGGGTGGAGGTGGCGGAGGGCCTGGACCACCTCCCGCTTCAGGCGGCGGCGGTCCGTGACCCGGTCCACCATGCCGTGCTTCAAGAGGAACTCCGCGCGCTGGAAGCCCTCGGGGAGCTCCTGGCGGATGGTCTGGCGGATGACCCGGGGCCCAGCGAAGCCGATCAGGGCCCCGGGCTCGGCGAAGATCACGTCGGCCAAGGCGGCGAAGCTCGCCGTGACCCCCCCCGTGGTGGGGTCGGTGAGGACGGAGACGTAGGGGAGGCGCTTTCCCCAAAGGAGGTCCAGGCTCATCACCGTCTTGGCCATCTGCATGAGGGAAAGGGCGGCCTCCTGCATCCTCGCCCCCCCCGAGGCGGCCACGATGACGAGGGCCCTCCCCTCCTCCGCCGCCCTCTCCGCCCCGCGGGCGATCTCCTCCCCCACCACGCTCCCCATGGAGCCTCCGGCGAAGGCGTAGTCCATGACGAGGAGGACCGCGGGCACCCCGCCGATGGCGCAGGTGCCCCCCAGGATGGCGTCGGGCCTGCCCGTCTCCCCCTGGTAGGCCTTGAGGCGCTCGGCGTAGGGCTTGGTGTCCACGAAGCCCAAAGGGTCCAGGGGCCGAAGCCTCGTGGTCTCCTGGAAGGTGCCAGGGTCGGCCAGCATGGCCACCCGCTCCTCGGCGGGCATGCGGTGGTGGTGGCCGCACTTGGGGCAGACGTGGAGGTTCTCCTGGAACTCCTTCTTGTAAATCTGGGCCCCGCAGGCCTCGCACTTGGTCCAAAGCTCGGGGACGTCCCGGCCGCCCCCGCTCGGGCGCTTTCTGCGGAAGAGCCTCTCCAGGGCCATCACGCCTCCTTGGGGGCCTCGAGGGCCTTGTGCTCCCCGGCCACGCTCTGTCCCACGAAAACCGCCCCCGCCTCCACGTCCAGGGCCTGGGCCCGGAGGGTCCCGGCGAAGCGGGCGGTTTTGGCGAGGGAGACCCTTTCCGCCACCAGGTCGGCCCGCACCTCGCCGTGGATGTGGACCGCCTTGGCCTCCACCTTGGGGCCCTCCACCCGGCCCGTGGGGCCCACCTCCAGTTCCCCTTCCACCAGGACCGAGCCCTGCACCCGGCCGTCTATGCGCACCTGGCCCTTGGCCTTGAGGTCGCCGAGGACCTCGGTGTCGGGACCCAGGTAGGTCAGAGCCTGGGCTTCCTTGCGCCTAAACATCCGCCTCATTTTATCGGCCCACGAGGTAGGGACGGGGGTCCACCGCCTCCCCCTGGCGGTAGACGGAGTAGTGGAGGTGGGGCCCCGTGGACCGGCCGGTGGAGCCCACAAAGCCCAAAAGCTCGCCCCGCGCCACCCGCTGGCCGGGGCGCACGGCGGCGCGGGAGAGGTGGCCGTAGAGGGTCTGGTAGCCTTGGGCGTGGTCCACCACCACGGCGAGGCCGTAAGCCCCCATCCACCCCACCCGGGCCACCACCCCGCCTCCCGTGGCGTAGACCGGGGCGCCGTAGGGGGCGGAAAAGTCCAGGCCATCGTGGAACTCCACCCCGGGGCCAAAGGGGTTCTTGCGCACCCCGAAGAAGGAGGTGACCTCCCGGTACCCCCTAAGGGGAAGCCCGAGGGGGAGGCTTTGTTCCACCTCCAGGGTCCGCTCCAGGGCGGGGGTGAGCTCGGCGAGCTGGGCCTTCAGGTCCAAAAGGGTGGCCTCCACCTCGGTCCAAGCCGCCATGGCCCCGCCCCCCTTGGCCCCCTCCTGGTAGCGGACGGGGAGGGCGTTGATGGGGGAAAGCCCGGCGCGGCGGCGGAGCTCCTCTATGGCCTTCTTGAGGGCCTCGAGCTCCTTCCGGGTGCGCTCCGCCTCCTGGGAGAGGGCCCCGTTTTGGGCCTTCTCCGCCTCCAGGGCCAGGGAAAGCCGCCTCGCCTCCTGGGAGAGGGCGTGGAGCCTGGCCTCGAGGGCCCGCACCTCCCGGGCCCGGTGCCAGAGGTAGAGGTTCACCCCCGTCCAGAGGGCGAGGAAGGCCAGGAAGAGGCCAAAGGCCCAGCCGGGAAAGGTGAGGGCCCGGCTCCCCCCACCGCTTCGGGCGAGGAGGAGGGTGTACCGGACAGGCCGCCTTTTCATCCCGAGGAAGTATACCACCCCTGGGGGCCAAGCGCCCGCCCCGGTTTTGGCCCAGGAACCCGCTTTTGGGGTACCTAAACCGCTTCGAGGACCAAAGGGGCAGGGTGCGCCTCCTCCCCCAGGGCGTAGGCCTCCCGCAGGTGCCCAAGGGCCTCCTCCAGGCCCCGGTTCCGGTGGTAGAGGAGGGCCAAGGCCTCCCCCCGTTCCACCCGGTCCCCGGGCTTCTTGAGGAGGTAGACCCCCACCCCGTGGTCAATGGCCTCCCCCTTCCGCCTCCGCCCCCCGCCCAGGGCAAGGACGGCGAGGCCCACCTTGTAGGCGTCCACCTCCCGCACCACGCCCTCCTCCTCGGCGAGGAGGGGGTGCTCTTCGGCGAGGGGAAGAAGGGAGAAGTCCTCCACCACCTTGGGGTCTCCCCCCTGGGCCTCGAGGAAGGCCCGGAACTTCTCCAAGGCCGCCCCGCCCTCCAGGGCCTTGCGGGCGAGGGCGGGGTCCAGGCCCTCGAGCTTTAGGGCCTCCTCCGCCAGGGCCAGGGCCACCTCCAGAAGGTCCCCGGGGCCTTCCCCCTTGAGGGCCCGTATGGCCTCCCGCACCTCTATGGCGTTTCCCACCGCCCGCCCCAGGGGGGCCTCCATGGAGGTGAGGAGGGCCCTCACCCGCCTTCCCGCCCCCTGGCCGATGGCCACCATGGTCTTGGCCAAAAGCCGGGCCTCCTCCAGGGTCTTCATGAAGGCCCCCCGGCCCACCTTCACGTCCAAGACGAGGCTCCGCGCCCCGGCGGCGAGCTTTTTGCTCATGATGGAGCTCGCGATCAAGGGCACGCTCTCCACCGTGGCGGTCACGTCGCGGAGGGCGTAAAGCTTCCCGTCCAGGGGGGCGAGGTCCGGGCTTTGGGCGGTGATGACCAGGCCCACCCTCCGGGCCCTCTCCAAGAACTCCGCCTCCGTCATCTCCCCCCGCCAGCCCGGGACGGATTCCAGCTTGTCTATGGTCCCCCCGGTGTGGGCCAGGCCCCGGCCCGACATCTTGGCGAAGGTGCACCCGCTTGCGGCGAGGATCGGCCCCACCAGCAGGCTCACCTTGTCCCCCACGCCCCCCGAGGAGTGCTTGTCCACGGGGTGGGGCAGGCCGGAGAGGTCCAGGACCTTCCCCGAGCGGGCCATGGCCTCGGTGAGCCAGAGGGTCTCCTCGAGGTCTAGGCCCCGCAGAAAGGCCGCCATGAGCCAGGCGGAAACCTGGTAGTCCGGCACCTCGTCCCGCAGGTAGCCAAAGAGGAAGGCCTCGAGGTCCTCCCGGCGGTGCTTGCCTCCTTCCCGCTTCTCCCGGATGAAGACCACGGGGTTCATGGGCCCATGCTACGCTAACCCAAGTTGCTACCCAGCCATCTTCTGGGTCAGGAGACTGATGTTATGGGCCAGGACGAAGGTGAGAACTTTGATGACGAAACCCTCCTGGGTCACGGCGTGGATGCGCCTGGGGAAGAGGTGATGGAGCATGCTCCCCACCGTCTCCACCACCCTCCGCCCCACGATGGCCAGGTACTGCATCCAAGGGAGATACCGCCGGCTGTTCCTCCTGCGGATGACCATGGGAACAACCTCCTGGGCCTCCCGGAGGAGGTCCTCGTACAGATGGCTCTCGTACCCCCGGTCCAGGTAGAGCTCCGCCCCCTCGGGAAGG
>NZ_FNBC01000012.1 GCF_900102145.1 Thermus arciformis
ACCGAGGCTTAAGACCGGCAAGGCCCTCTTCCTTGAGGCGTTTCCGCCAGCGGTAATAGGTGGCCCGGCTGATCCCCAAAAGCTCCTGGATCTCGGGCCAGCCCATCCGGTATTTCCTGAGCGCCTCCACCTGTTTGAGCTTCCGTAAGCGGTCCTGAACCGTGGGATCGCCGGCCCCGGCCTCTTGGAGTTCCCGGGCCTTCCGCGCTCCCCGCAAAACCTCTTTGCCAACCGTGGTAAGCTGCATCCGTGGGGACCCCCTCTCTTCTGGAGTGGTCCCCACATTTTTACTCGTCCAGTCTCACATGTGTCTGTCCGGGTTCAGCCTCCCCGGAAGGCCTTTCCAGGGGAGTACAATCCCTCTCATGTGGGCGCTCCTTTCCGTTTCGGACAAGCGGGGGCTTGTGGACTTCGCCAGGGGGCTCCTCGCCCTGGGCTTCCGCCTCCTCGCCACCGGGGGGACCTATAAGGCCCTTCGGGAAGCGGGGCTTCCCGTCACCTACATCTCCGAGTTCACGGGCTTCCCGGAGGTTCTGGAGGGAAGGGTCAAGACCCTCCACCCCAAGGTCCACGCCGCCCTCCTTGCCCGGCCCGACCAGGAGGAGGAGCTTAAGGCCTTGGGGTTGGAGCGCATCGGGGTCTTGGCGGTGAACCTCTACCCCTTCCGGGAGACGGTGGCCCGGGGGGCCTCTTTGGAGGAGGCCCTGGAGCAGATTGACATCGGGGGGCCCGCCATGCTCCGGGCGGCGGCCAAGAACCACCTGGCGGTGCTTCCCGTGTGCGACCCCGAGGACTACCCCCGGGTTCTGGAGGCGCTCAAGGCGGGGCCCTCCCCGGAGTTCCGCCGGGCGCTCGCCCGCAAGGCCTTCGCCCACACCGCGGCCTACGATGCCGCCATCGCCGAGTGGCTTTCTGGGGAGAAGTTCCCCGAGGAGAAGTTTTTGGTCCTCAAGCGGGAGGCCTCCTTGCGCTACGGGGAAAACCCCCACCAGGAGGCGGCGCTTTACCGGGTGGCGGGGGAGGAGGGGCCTCTCCTCGAGGCCCAGGTGCTTCAGGGCAAGGCCATGAGCTTCAACAACTACCTGGACGCGGAGGCCGCCTGGAACCTGGTCTCCGAGTTCCAGGGGCCCGCCTGCGTGGCCGTGAAGCACCAGAACCCCTGCGGGGTGGCCCTGGGGGAAACCCCTCTGGAGGCCTACCGCAAGGCCCACGCGGCCGACCCCGTCTCCATCTTCGGGGGGATTGTGGCCCTCAACCGCCCCGTGGACGGGGCCACGGCCGAGGCCATGGCGGAGGTCTTCTTGGAGGTGGTCCTGGCCCCCTCCTTTAGCCCCGAGGCCCTGGCGGTCTTCGCTAAGAAGAAGAACCTTCGCCTCCTCCAGGTGCCCTTCCCCGGCCAGGGGGCCTACCTGGACCTGAGGCGGCTAAGGGGTGGGGTCCTCCTCCAGGACGCGGACACCGAGGACCCCGTGGCGCTTAAGGTGGTCACGCAAAGGGCCCCCACCCCAGAGGAGTGGCCCGACCTCCTCTTCGCCTGGAAGGTGGTGAAGCACGTCCGCTCCAACGCCATCGTGGTGGCCAAGGAGGGCCAGACCCTGGGCATCGGGGTGGGGCAGACGAACCGCCTGGCCGCCGCCCGGCACGCCCTCGAGGCCGCCGGGGAAAGGGCCAGGGGCGCCGTCTTGGCCTCGGACGCCTTCTTCCCCTTTGACGACGTGGTGCGCCTTGCCGCCTCCTACGGCGTCGCCGCCATCATCCAGCCCGGGGGAAGCGTGCGGGACGAGGATTCCATACGGGCGGCGGACGAGGCGGGGATGGCCATGGTGTTCACGGGCGTGCGCCACTTCCGCCACTAGCGAGCCTCTCCCTTTCCCGCAGGCGCCTTCGGGCCTCCTTAAAGCCCACCAGCTTGCGGCTCTCCTCGTCGTGGAGGTGAAGGTCGGCGAAGGCCATCTTGAGGGCGTCCTTCAGGGTCACGGTGGGGGCCACCTTCACCAGGTCCACCTCCTCCTGCACCTTGGGCAGGAGGTAGTTGGGGATCTTGGGGGCCAGGTGGTGGATGTGGTGGAAGCCGATGTTCCCGGTGAGCCACTGGAGGACCTTGGGGAGCTTCAGGTAGGTGCTCCCCTCCATGGCCGCCTTCAGGTGCTCCCAGCGGGGGTCGTGCTCCCAGTAGGCGTCCTCAAACTGGTGCTGCACGTAGAAGAGGAAGATGCCCACCATTCCGGCGAGGTACTGGATGGGGAGGTAGACCAAAAGGAGGGTCTTGAGGCCGAAGGCCAGGTAGAGGCCCACCCAGAGCAGGACCAAAAAGAGGTTGGTGAGGGCCACGGAGTTCCGCACCGAGGGCTTTTCCGAGCCGTAACCCAGGGGCAGGCGGTAGGAGAGCATGAAGACGTAGATGGGCCCCAGGAGGAACATGACGAAGGGGTTGCGGTAGAGGCGGTACTGCAGGCGTTGCCAAGGGGTGGCCTTGAGGTACTCCTCCAGGGTCATGGTGTAGATGTCCCCCACGCCCCGCTTGTCCAGGTTGCCGCTCGTGGCGTGGTGGCGGGCGTGGGAGAGCTGCCAGTGGTGGTAGGGGACCAGGGTCAGCACCCCGGCGAAGAAGCCCAGGGCATCGTTCATCCACTTCTTGGGGAAGAAGGAGCCGTGCCCGGCGTCGTGCTGGAGGATGAAAAGCCGCACCAGGAAGAGGGCGGCCAGGAGGTCCAGGGCCAGGGTGAGGAGCAAGGAGACCTCGAGGGCCTTGTGGGCCAGGTAGAAGAGGAGGAGGAGGGGCAGGAGGGTATCCGCCACCTGGCGGAGGCTTCGGGAGAGGTGGGGCTTGGTGTAGGGCTTGATGAGGGGGATCCAGTCTTTGGGTTCTACTTTTTTCATGCCTATCCCGCGCTTTTTAGGGCGCGCTTTAGCCTATGCCCTTTCCCCATGAGGCGGGTGAGAGCCCTCCCGGGGCCCAGGGGGTCACCGGGGTCTAAGCCGCTCCTCCGAGTCCAAGAGGAGGGTCACGGGGCCGTCGTTCACCAGGTGCACCCGCATGTGGGCCCCGTAGACCCCCGTTTCCACGTGCACCCCTTGTTGCAGGAAGGCCTCTATGGCCGCCTCGTAGAGCCTTTTTCCCTGGTCGGGGGGAGCGGCCTTGACGAAGGAGGGGCGGTTGCCCTTGCGGGTGTCGGCGTAGAGGGTGAACTGGCTCACCAGAAGCACCTCCCCTCCCACGTCCTTGAGGGAGAGGTTCATCTTCCCCGCCTCGTCGGGGAAGACCCGCAGGGCCACGATTTTGCGGGCCAGGTAGAGGGCGTCCTCGAGGGTGTCCTTCTGCCCCACCCCGAGGAGGACCAGAAGGCCCAGCCCGATCCTCCCCACCACCTCCCCCTCCACCTCCACGAAGGCCTCGGAGACCCGCTGCACCACCGCCCGCACGCCTACCTCCTGGGCCCGGCGAAGAGGGCCACGGTCCCGGGCCCCGCGTGCACGCTCACCGCCGCCCCCGCCTGGAGGGTGGCCAGGACCTCCACCCCCTCGGCCTGCACCAGGGCCTTTAGGGCCTCCACCCCTTCGGGGTTTCCCGCGTGGGCCAGGTGGACCAGGCCCCCTTCTGGGAACTCTTGTCGGAAAAGCTCGGCCACCTTGCGCAGGCCCTCCCCGAAGCCCCGCACCTTGCGCCCGGCCTCCACCCGGCCTTCCCGAAAGGTGAGGATGGGCAGGATCCGGAGGAGCCCCCCCACGAAGTGGGCCAGGCCCCCGATGCGCCCCGAGCGGTGGAGGTAGGTGAGGGTCTGGGGGAGGACGTACCCCCTGACCCTCTGGCGGTAGGGGGCGAGGGCCTCCTCCAGCCGCTCCCAGGCCACCCCAAAGCGCAAAAGCCGCCGGGCCTCCTCCAGGACCAGCCAGAGCCCCCCGTTCAAGGACCAGGAGTCCAGCACCTTCACCCGGGAACCGAAGGCCCGGGCCACCCCTTGGGCCGTGGCCACGGTCCCGGAAAGCTTCCCGGAGACGTGCACGGAGACCACCCGGTCGTGGGTGGCGAGGAGCCTTTCGTAGGTTTCCCGTAGGTCCTCCGGGGCCACCTGGCTGGTGGTGAGCCTTTCCCCCTTCGCCAGGAGGGCCAGCACCTCCTCCGGGGAGATGTCCAGGAGGTCGCGGAAGCTCCTTCCCCCGTGGACCACCTGCTGGGGCACCAGGTGGATGCCGTGGGCCAGGGCCTCCTCCGGGGAAAGCCCCAGGGTGGAGTCGGCCACGAAGGCCACGCTAGAGGCTGTAGGCGTAGAAGCCATAGGTTCCCGGTCCCGTGTGGCTCGCGATCACCGCCCCGAGCTCGCTCACCAGGGCCTCTTCCACGGGAAGCCCGGAGGCGAGGACCATCTCCTTGAGCTCCTTCACGGCCCCTTCCTCGGCGCTGTAGAGGAAGAAGGCCCGGATTTTTCCCCGCCCCTTTCCCCAGGCGCGGAAGTCCTCGAGGATCGCCTCCCGGGCCTTCCTCTCCCCCCGGGCCCGGCCCGCGGTTTCCACCCGGCCGTCCTTGAGGGTGAGGATGGGCTTGATGTTGAGGAGGGTGCCCAGGAGGGCCTGGGCCCCGCCGATGCGCCCTCCCCGCCTGAGGAACTCCAGGGTGGCCACGGTGAAGCGGACGAAGTGGTCCTGCCGGATCCGCTCAAGCTCCGCCACCACGCCCTGGAGGTCCTGGCCCTGGTCCAGAAGCTCCTTGGCCCTGAGGACCATCATGCCGAGGCCCAAGGAGGCCGCCCGGCTGTCAAAGAGGGTGATCCTGCCGGGGAAGCGGCTTGCGGCCAGCTCCGCCGACTGCAGGGTGCCGGAAAGCCGGCTGGAGATGTGGAGGGAGAGGACGTGGTCCGCTTCCCCCAGGGCCTCCTCGTAGACCCGGGCGAAGTCCTCGGGGGAGGGCTGGCTGGTGCTGGGGAAGGCCTCCCCGGAGCGCACCCTTTGGAAGATCTCCTCGGGGGTGATCTCCTCCCAGTCCCGATACACCCGGCCCCCCAGGTTCACGTAAAGGGGGACCACCCGGACCCCCAGTTCCCTCTGAAGGGGCTTGGGCAGGTCGGCGGTGGAGTCGGTTACCAAGGCTACCTTCATAGGCCTCCTTTTGCTCTGGGCCAGGATACCACAAGGCCCCGTGTAGTGTACCGGAACCCTTGCCCAAGGGCCTTTTCCCGTGCTAGGGTCAAGGGTATATGTGGCGGGTGCTGGTTTCCGACGACATGCGGCTTGGGGACGTGAGGTACCCGGGGGTCGTCCTGGACTACCGCCCGGGGATCGGGCGGGAGGAGCTTTTGGAGGTCATCCCAGCTTACGATGCCCTCATCACCCGAAGCCGCACCCAGGTGGACGCCGAGCTCCTGAGGCGGGGGAAGCGCCTCAAGGTGGTGGGCCGGGGCGGGGTGGGGGTGGACAACGTGGACCTCGAGGCGGCAAGCCGCCTCGGGATCCTGGTGGTGAACGTCCCCGAGGCCAACACCCGTTCCGCCGCCGAGCTCGCCTTCGGCCTCCTCCTCGCCGCCGCCCGGGGCATCGCCCTTTCCGACCGGAAGATCCGAAGCGGGGAGTGGGACCGGAAGTTTTTGGGTCTGGAGCTCAAGGGGAAGACCCTGGGCATCGTGGGCCTAGGCCGCATCGGCAGCCAAGTGGCCCGCTTCGCCAAGGGCTTTGAGATGCGGGTCTTGGCCTACGACCCCTACATCCCCAAGACCCGGGCGGAAAGCCTCGGGGTGGAGCTTCTGGAGCACCTGGAGGACCTCCTTCGGCAGAGCCACTTCCTCACGGTCCACACCCCCCTCACGGAGGAGACCCGGGGGATGATCGGCCGGAGGGAGCTTTACCTCCTGCCCCGGGGGGCGGTGGTGGTGAACGCGGCCCGGGGCGGGATCATTGACGAGAAGGCCCTCCTCGAGGTCCTGGAGGAGGGCCACCTCTTCGCCGCGGGCCTGGACGTCTTCGCCGAGGAGCCCCCGCCCAAGGACCACCCCCTCGTCCACCACCCCAGGGTGGTCCACACCGCCCACCTGGGGGCGAACACCCTCGAGGCCCAGGAAAGGGTGGGGGAGGCCATCTTGGAGAGGGTGGTGCGCACCCTGGAGGGGGACCTCTCCTACGCCCTGAACACCGGGTTTGACCCCGAGGCCCTGGAGGCCCTCCGGGGCTTCCTCCCCCTGGGGGAGGCCTTGGGCAAGCTCCTCGCCCAGATCACCCGGGGCCGCCCCCAGGCCCTGGAGGTGCGCTTCCTGGGCCGGTTTGAAAAGGACCCCGAGCCCGTGGCCAGCGCCGTGGCCAAAGGGCTTCTCTCCAGGGTCCTGGGGGAGGGGGCGGTGAACCTGGTCTCGGCGAGGCCCCTCCTCAAGGACCGGGGCATCGCCCTCACCACCTTGCGCTCCGAGGAGGCGGGGGAGTACACGAGGCTTCTGGAGGCGAGGCTCACCACGGACCAGGAGGAGCGCCGGGCCCGGGGAGTGGTGATCGGGGGGAAGCCCCGCCTGGTGGGCATTGACGGCTACGCCCTGGAGGTGGTGCCCGAGGGGTACATGCTGGTCTGCGTCAACTACGACCGCCCCGGGGTGGTGGGCCAGGTGGGGACCCTCCTGGGGGAGGCCGGGGTGAACATCGCCGGGATGCAGCTCGGGCGGGACGTGCCCGGCGGCCGGGCCCTTTTCGTGCTCACCGTGGACCAGAAGCCCTCCCCCGAGGTCCTGGAGGCCCTGAGGGCCCTTCCCGTGCTGGAGCGGGTGGACGTGGCGGAGCTTTAGCCCCCTCCGGGCCTACCTTCCTTTGCGGGAGGGGGGCTTGGGTTTTTGGAGTTCACGCTTGACCAAACTTTCCGAACCCCGTAGGCTAAGGCCATGCGTCCCGCCCTCGAGGCCTGGGTAGAGGAAACCGCCCTCCTCTTTGAGGGCGCGGGGCTTCCCCGCATGGCGGGCCGGGTGCTGGCCTGGCTCCTGGTGGCCCACCCCCCTGAGCAGACCGCCAGGGAGATCGGGGAGGCCTTGGGGGTAAGCAAGGGAGCCCTAAGCCCCGCCTTGCACCTCCTGGTGCGCCTGGGCTTGGCGGAGCGCCTACGCCGCCCCGGGGAGCGGGCGGACCGCTACGCGGTGCGCCCTGGGGCGTGGCGGCGCCTCCTTTTGCAGAAGGTGCAGGCCTTGGGCCTCTTTCGGGAGCAGGCGGAAAGGGGCCTGGCCCTCGTGGGAGAGGGGAGGGGGGAGCGGCTTCGGGCCATGCGGGACCTCTACGCCTTCTTTGAGGAGGAGCTTCCCAAGCTCCTGGAGCGCTTTCGGGAGGAAGGATGACCCTGCTTCGCCTCGCCTGGCGCAACGTGCTCCGCCACAGGCGGCGCGCCCTCCTCCTTTCCCTGGTGGTGGGCTACGTCACCTTAGCGGTGCTTTTCATGCTGGGCTTTCTGGACGGGTACGGGGAAAGCCTGGTGGAAAGCTACGCCCGGTACGTGGAGGCCCCCGTGGTGGTGGCCCCGAAGGCCTGGTGGCAGGACCCCGACCCGCAAAGCGGCTTTAAGGCGCCCTTCCGGGTGGACCACCCCGGGGTCCTGGCCCAGACCCCCAGGCTCGCCCTCCCCGTCCTCCTCCGCTCCCCCTACAAGGCCCATGGGGCAGAGGCGCTGGGGGTGGACCCGGGGGGCGAGCGGGCCCTTTCCCGGGTGCCCTCCAAGGTGGCCGAGGGGCGTTTTCTTGCGGGGCCGGGGGAGGTGGTCCTGGGGTACCGCCTGGCGGAGAGGCTGGACGTGCGTTTGGGCGAGCGGCTGGTGGTGGAGACGGGCCGGAAGGCCTTGGGCCTTCGGGTGGTGGGGATCCTCAGGGCCGGGGTTTCCAACGTGGACTTCGCCGGGGTCTACCTCCACCTGGAAGACGCCCGGAGCCTCACCGGGGTCTGGGCCACCCACCTGGCCCTCGAGGCCCCGAGGGGGCAGGAGGAGGCCCTGGCCCAGGAGCTCAACCGGCGCCTGCCCCCGGGCCTCGAGGCCCGGGGGATCTGGTCCCTCATGGGGCCCATCCGCGCGGACTACGAGGCGAGCCGCCTCTTCTACCTTCCCCTCCTGGGCCTCTTCCTCTTCCTGGCGGCCATCGCCGTGGCCAGCACCGCCTACGTGAGCGTCCGGGAGCGGCTCAGGGAGT
Source organism: Thermus arciformis (assembly GCF_900102145.1). Classification (GTDB taxonomy): domain Bacteria; phylum Deinococcota; class Deinococci; order Deinococcales; family Thermaceae; genus Thermus; species Thermus arciformis. The sequence continues at coordinate 8,136 of NZ_FNBC01000012.1, forward strand.
TCGCCGTGGCCGAAAGCCTGGGCCTCGCCCCTTGGCGGCTCGCCGGCCAGGTGGCCCTGGAGGCCGCCTTGGCCAGCGGCCTTGGCCTCGCCGCGGGCCTCCTTGGGGGCTACGCCCTTTTGTGGTACACCGCCACCCACGACGTCTTCGGCCCCCTGATGCGCCTCTCGGCGGAGCTTCTGCCCGAGGCGGGCCTGGCGGAGCACCTTTACACCGCCGTCCGTCCCGGCTACGCCCTGGTGGCCGCTTTGGTGGTGGGGCTTTCCGCCCTCCTCGCCCTCCTCTTCCCCGGGCGGCTTTTGCTCCGGATGGAGGTTTCCGCTTACCTCAAGGAGGTGTGAATGGCGAGGCTCTTGGCGGCGTTGCTCTTCTTGGCTTGGGCCTGGGGGCAAAGCCCCCTGGAGAAGCTGAAAGCGGCCCTGGACCACCTGAGGGGCCCGGCCCACCGGGCGGTCTACGTCCTGAAGGTGGAGCGGCCTGGCTTTAGCAAAACCTACCGCCTCCAGGTCTTCACCGACGGGGAAAGGGCCCACGTGCGGGTGCTGGAGCCCAAGAGCGAGGCGGGGCAGGCCTACTTGTCCTTGGGCCAGGACCTGTACCTCTTTGACCCCCGCTTGGGCCGCACCCTGCGCCTGCCTCCCACGGGGCGGTCGGAGCGGTTTCTGGGCTCCGACCTCACCTACCAGGACCTCATGGGCCGGGACCTGGAGGCCCTCTTTGAGGTAGCGGAGGAGGGCGGGGTGCTGCGCCTTTTCCCCAAGCCCGGGGCCCCCACGCCCTACGGCAAGGTGGAGGTGTACCTGCGGGAGGGGTTGGTGGAGCGGGTGGTCTACTACGATCAGCGGGGGGAGGCGGTCCGGGAGCTTCTCCTTAGGGCCTACCAGCGCCTGGACGGGGCCCATTTGCCTCGGGAGATGGAGCTTAAGGACCTCCTCCGCCCGGGCTACCGCACCTTGGTCCAGGTCCTCGAGGCCCAGGTGGGCCCGGTGCCCGAGCGGTGCTTCCAGCCCCTTTACCTGGAAAGGGGGTGCTAGGTGCTGCGCCTGGCCTGGCGCAACCTCCTGCGCACCCCCGGGCGGAGCCTGACCACGGGGGGCGTGGTGGCCCTGGTGGTCTTCCTTTCCATCCTCTTCCTCTCCGTGTACGGGGGGGCGATGGACGCCTTCTTCCGCCTCCTCCTGGAGCGCACCGGGCACCTGGTGGTGCGGGTTGCGGGCTACCGGGACCTCGAGGACCTGGACCGCCTGGCCTTCGTTCCCCCCGCTTTGGACCTCCCCCCGGGGGCCCAGGTGGAAGGGGTGCTGGAGGGCGTCGCCTTGGTCATCGCCGGGGATCGGAGCCGCCCCGCCTCCCTCACCGGCCTCACGGAGCCGGGCTTTCTTAGGCAGAAGCGCCTCCTCAAGGCGGGCCGGCTTCCTCAAGGTCCTGGGGAGGCCCTTTTGGGGGAGGCCCTGGCCCGGGCGTTGCGGGTGGGCCTGGGGGAGGAGGTGGTGGTCTACGCCCCCGGGGGGCTTGGCCTGGGGATCGTGGCCCTCCGGGTGGTGGGGTTGCTGGACCTCCCCGAGACCTCCTTGGAGGCCCGCACCCTTCTCCTGCCCCTGGCCGACGCCCAGGCCCTCCTGGCCCCGGGGCGGGTGACCCGGCTGGAGGTGCGGCTTCCCGAGGTGGGGCTTTACCAGCTCGCCCCCCTGGAGGCGCTCAAGGCCAGGCTCGCGGCCGGTCTTCCCGGCCTCTCCGTGGAGACCTGGCTGGAGGCCAACCCCACCTACGCCGCCATCCTCCCCCTTTACGACGTGGTGATGGCGGTCTACCTGGGGTTTTTCTTTGTCCTGGCGGGCCTCATCCTCCTCAACGCCCTGTACCTCTCCCTGGTGGAGCGGGTCCGGGAGTTCGGGCTCATGGCCGCCCTTGGCCTTAGCGGCTCCCAGGTCATGGCCCTCGTCTTCTGGGAAAGCCTCCTTTTGGTGGGAGGGGCGGCCCTGGTGGGGCTTGGGCTCGGCCTTCTTCTCTACCTGGAGCTCAAGGAGGGCTTCCGGCTTCCCTTTCCCCAGTGGATCCTGGAGCAGTACCGGGAGTTCGGTTTGCCCGAGGTGCTCTACGGCCGCCTTGGGGTGAAGGAGGTTCTCCTCACCCTGGGCTACAGCGTGGGGGTGGCCTTGGGGGCGGCCTTGTGGCCCGCCTGGCTCGCCCGGAGGCTGGAGCCCGTGGAGGCCATGCGCTACGTGCCCTAAAGGAGGAAGTATGCCCATCCTAGAGGCCAAAGGCGTGCGCAAGGTGTACCGGGGGGACGGGGTGGAGACCGAGGCCCTGAGGGGGGTGGACCTGAAGGTGGAGGCCGGGGAGTTCACCGCCTTGGTGGGGCCTTCGGGAAGCGGCAAGAGCACGCTCCTCCACCTTCTCGCCGGGCTGGACGTGCCCACGGAAGGGGAGGTTTTCCTGGACGGGGTGCGGGTGGACCGGCTTTCCCGGGCCGCCCGGGCCCGGCTCCGGCTGGAGAAGGTGGGGCTCGTCTTCCAGGCCTACAACCTCCTCCCGGTCCTCACCGCCTTGGAAAACGCCGCCTTCGTCCTGGAGGCCCGGGGGGTGGAGAGGCGGGTGCGGGAGGCCAAGGCCCTGGAGGCCTTGGCGGCCCTGGGCCTGAAGGACAAGGCCCACCGCTACCCCCGGCAGCTTTCCGGGGGGGAGCAGCAAAGGGTGGCGGTGGCCCGGGCCCTGGCCGCCGAGCCCCTCATCGTCTTGGCCGACGAGCCCACGGCCAACCTGGACTCCCGCACGGGCCTGGCCCTGGTGGAGCGGATGAAGGCCCTGAACGAGGAGCGGGGGGTGACCTTCCTCTTTTCCACCCACGACCCCCGCCTTCTGGCCCACGTGCGGCGGGTGGTCCGCCTGGAGGACGGGCGGGTCGTGGGGGAGGAGAGGGCTTGATCCGGAGGGCCTTGGGCTTCCTCTTGGGGTTTTCCTTGGCCCTGGCCCAGGGTCTGGAGCTTGGGGTCTGGGGTGGGGAGGGGAGGGCCGCCTTTTACCTGCGCCTGGCCGGGCTTTCCTCCTGGGAGGGGGGGCGGGTGGCCTTCTCCTTGGTCCCCTACCTGGGGTTGCCCGGCGGGGAGGGTGGGGTCAGCTTGGAGCGCCTTTCCTTGACCCTCTGGGAAGGGCCCTGGGGGCTGGAGCTCGGCCGCTTCCCCCTCTCCCTCGGGCAGGGGCGGCTTTACCCCTACACCTGGAACAGGCCCTCCCCGGCCGGGGGAGAGGAAGGGGTGTGGGGCGGGGCCCTTTCCTGGTACGGGGAAGGGGTCGTGGCGCGGGCGGGCTGGGTGAGGGAGCGGGGAGGGTTCGCCGAGGTGCGGGGCCAGGGGGTGCGGGCTTACCTCTTCCGGGGCGGGGCGGGGGTGGCCGCGGAGGGGCGCCTGGGAGAGGCGCTTTTCTACGGGGAAGGGCGGTGGGAGGGAGGGTTTTCGGGGCTCCTTGGAGCCTCCTGGGCGGCGGGGGGCCTCCTCTTCACCCTAGAGGGGGTTTACCCCTGGGGGTTTGGCCTGGGGGTGGAGGGCGCCCTCGAGGCCCTGGGCTTCTCCGGAAGGGTCCTGTATAGGGAGGGGATGGGCTTTGGCCTGGCCTTCGGGCTTGGGGGAGAGGGGTGGCGGTTCCTTTGGGGGAGGATGGGAGGTGTGGGCTTCTGGGGGGCGGCTTTATGGGGAGAGCTTTAGCACAAGCGGGTGAAATCGTGAAATAAATCACTTGCTTTTCCCGAAGGCGTACACCAGCTCGTCCCCCTTGCGCACCACCAGGAGCAAGGCCGTCCTCCCGAGTCCGTCCTTGAGCACGTACTTGGTCCGGACCTCCCCGCCCACCACCTTCTCCTCCTGGCCCTCCAGGAAGTAGCCGGCGGCGGCCAAGTGGGTGAGGACCTGTTGCACGAAGGCGGCGTGGAGGCGGCTTGCGATTCCCTTGGCGGCGAAGGCCTCCAGGGCGTACCCCTTGGCCTCGGGGAAGCGGAGGAGGATGGGCTCGAGGCTCCTCGCCTTGTAGCTTCCCGCGGGGAGGCGCACGGCGGGGTCCAAGCTCGAGGCCAGGGCGGCCACGGCGGTGGCCTCCACCAGGGTCTGGGCCAAGGCGGCCCCAATACAAAGGACCAGGAGCAGGCTCAAGGGTTTTTTCATGCCCTCATTCTACGGGGGGCCCTTAGCCCAGGAGGAGCTCCCGCGCCCTCAGGGCCAGGTGGACCCGGGCCAAGGTCTCGGGCTGGGAGAGGGGGCCGAGGAGGGCCTCCATGCGCTTCAGGCGGTAGCGCAGGGTGTTGGGGTGGACGTTGAGGCGGGAGGCCGCCTCCTCCAGGGTGCGGGTCTGGAGGTAGGCCTCGAGGGTCTTCACCCACTTGGGGGGCAGGGGAAGGTACCGCTCCACCAGGGCCTTGAGGTCCTCGGGGGACTGCTGGAGGAGCACGAAGGCCACGGGGTCAAGGCCGGTGAAGGAGAGGGCCTCGCCGGGGCGGGCGGCCTTGAGGGCGATGAGGGCCTCCCGGTAGGCCTCCTGCACCCCGCCGCCGGCGTGCACCGCCGAGTAGCCCAGGCGGCTTCCCGGGGGTAGGGCCTCGAGGAGGGCCTCCGCTTCCCGCCTCGGGTTGTGCACCTGCCACATGGCGGCCACCCGGTTCCCCCGGGCCGTGAGGAGGTAGGGGACGCCGAGCCGGTCCAGGTAGGCCCCGGCCCGGCGGCGAAGCTCCAAGGTGGCCTCCCGCCGCTTCTCCTCCGCCAGGCGGTGGCGGCCGGGGACGGCCGGGGGCTCCACCAGGGCCAAGACCCACTCCACCCCCTCGGTGAAGCCGAAGGCGAAGAGGCGCTCGGGCTCGGCCTCCCCCAGGATGAGGCCTTCCAGAAGGGCCCCGCCCAAGGACTCCTCCTGCATCCTCTCCAGGCCCCGCTCCAGGGCCCTTAGGCGGAGGAGGTGGGAGGCCACCTGCAAAAGCCCGAAGGCCCGCCGGAGAAGGCCCTCCTCCCCGTAGGCCACCAAGACCCCTTCCCCCGCCTCCAGGGCCAGGTACCCCCGGCCATCCCCCGGCTCCTTGGGGTGCTGTGGGGGCACGGGGCCGGCGAAGGCCAGGACCTCCCCCCAGGAGGCCACCTGGGCCAGGGCCAGGCCCGTGGCCTGGTGGAGCACTTCCAGGAGGGGCCTTGGGGGAAGCTTCAGGAGGAGGTCCAAAAGCCCCGCCAGGGCGAGCCCGGGACCCAGGGCGAAGAGCCTCGAGGCCAAGGCGCTTTCCACCTCCTCCTTCCGCAGCCAAGGCGGGTAGAGGGCCAGGCCCATTCCTTCCCTTCGGCAGAAGGCCTCCACCTCCGGGTCGGGCCCGGGGAGGAGGAAGCCCGAGGCCGAGCGGTGGCGGAAGAGCCCCCCCTCCGGGCGGAAGAGGAGGAGGGCCCCCTCCTGGGAGAGGAGGGGCCTCGCCTCGGGGAGGAGGTAGAGGACGGGCCTCTCCGAGGGCACCAGGACCTTTAGGCCCAGGTCCCGGCAGAGGGCGGTGAAGCCCAGGGGGGTTTCTCCAAAAACTCCCGCGGCCATTGTGTATTTAAACAATACACTCCCCTCCTTTCCCCGGCAAGCGGGGCCTGCTTTGTTATAAAGTCCAAAAAATCCCGATGAGTTGTCTAAATCTCCAGTTGTCCCCCCTCCGCCCCCGGGGCATCCTGGAGGGCGAAAGGAGAAGCATGTTCCGCGGCTCCATACCGCCCCTACCCACACCCTTTCGGCGAGGCCGGTTGGACGAGGAGGCCCTAAGGCGCCTCGTGGAGCGGGCCGTCCAGGGGGGCTCCCACGGCGTGAGCGTGGGGGGCACCACGGGCGAGCCCGGCGCCCAGACCCTGGAGGAGAGGAAGCGGGCCATGGAGGTGGTTCTGGACCAGGTGGCGGGCCGCGTCCCCGTGATCCCGGGGACCGGGGCGCTTCGCCTGGAGGAGACCCTGGAGCTCACCCGCTTCGCCCAGGAGGCCGGGGCCCAGGGGGCCATGGTCATCGTCCCCTACTACGTCAAGCCCAACCAGGAGGGGCTTTACCGCTACTTCGCCGAGGTGGCGAGGGCCGTCCCCGACTTTCCCCTCCTCATCTACAACATCCCGGGAAGGGCCGGGGTGGAGATCGCCCCCAAGACCGTGGGGCGCTTGAGGCGGGACTTCCCCAACATCGTGGGCCTCAAACACTCCTCCAAGGACCTGGAGTACCTCTCCCACCTCTTTTTGGAGGCGGGGCGGGACTTTCTCGTCTTCTGCGGCCTGGAAAGCCTCACCCTCCCCATGATGAGCCTGGGGGCGGTGGGGACCATCGCCGCCACCGCCAACTGGCTCCCCAAGGAGGTGGCCCTCCTCTGCGAAAGGGCGTTGGCGGGGGACTACCAGGGGGCGCGGGAGATGCACTTCTACCTCCTCGAGGCCAACGAGGCCATCTTCTGGGACACGAACCCCATCCCCTTAAAGACCGTCCTCTCCTGGATGGGGCTACTGGAAAAGGAGTGGCGGCCCCCCTTGGGCTCCACCACCCCGGAGGTGGAGGAGAGGCTTAGGCGGATGGCCGAGCGCTACGGCCTCATCCCCCAGAAGGAGGTGGCGTGAAGCTCGCCCGGTTTCTCGCCAAGGGAAGGGTCCACCAGGGGGTCTACCGGGAAGGCCTCCTCCTGGACGAGGCGGGGGAGGCCCACAGGCCCGAGGACGTCACCTGGCTCCTCCCCTTCGCCCCGGGGAAGGTCCTGGGCGTGGCCTTGAACTACGCCGATCACGCCGAGGAGCTTGGCCTAGCGCGCCCCGAGGAGCCCGCCCTCTTCTGGAAGCCCAACTCCAGCCTCCTCCCCCACAAGGGGGTGGTCCTCTACCCCAAGGGGGCGAGGTTCGTCCACTACGAGGTGGAGCTCGCCGTGGTGGTGGGCCGCCCCATGAAGCGGGTGAGGGCCAAGGACGCCCTGGACTACGTCCTGGGCTACACCATCGCCAACGACCTCGTGGCCCGGGACTACGTGACCAACACCTTCCGCCCCCCCATCCGGGCCAAGGGGCGGGACACCTTCCTCCCCCTGGGGCCCTTCCTCGTGGTGGAGGAGGTGGAAGACCCCCAGGACCTTTGGCTTCGGGCCTACGTGAACGGGGAACTTAGGCAGGAGGGGCACACCTCGAGGATGCTCTACTCCGTGGCGGAGCTATTGGAGTTCATCTCCGAGTTCATGACCCTGGAGCCCTACGACGTCCTCCTCACCGGCACCCCCAAGGGGATCAGCCAGGTGCGGCCCGGGGACGTGATGCGTTTGGAGATTGAGGGCCTTGGGGCCCTGGAGAACCCCATAGAGGAGGAGCCATGAGGTACGCGGACCGGGTGGCCGGGATTTCCTGGGAGACGATTGAGGAGGTGCGCCGGCGCCTCAAGGAAAGGCCCGCCCTCCACTTCATCGCCGGGGAGTTCGTCCCCTCGGAAAGCGGGGAGACCTTTCCCTCCTTAGACCCCGCCACGAACGAGGTCCTGGGCGTGGCGGCAAGGGGCGGGGAGAGGGAGGTGGACCGGGCGGCCAAGGCGGCCCACGAGGCCTTCCGGAGGTGGAGCCGCACCAAGGCCAAGGAGAGGAAGCGCTACCTCTTAAGGATCGCCGAGCTCATAGAGAAGCACGCCGACGAGCTCGCCGTGATGGAGTGCCTGGACGCGGGGCAGGTCTTGAGGATCGTCCGGGCCCAGGTGGCCCGGGCGGCGGAGAACTTCGCCTTCTACGCCGAGTACGCCGAGCACGCCATGGAGGACCGGACCTTCCCCGTGGACCGGGACTGGCTCTACTACACCGTGCGGGTTCCCGCAGGCCCCGTGGGAATCATCACCCCTTGGAACGCCCCCCTGATGCTCTCCACCTGGCGCATCGCCCCCGCCCTCGCCTTCGGGAACACCGTGGTCCTGAAGCCCGCGGAGTGGAGCCCCTTCACCGCCACGAAGCTCGCGGAGATCCTAAGGGAGGCGGACCTTCCCCCGGGGGTCTTCAACCTGGTCCAGGGCTATGGCGAGGAGGCGGGGGCGGCCCTGGTGGCCCACCCCCTCGTCCCCCTCCTCACCCTCACCGGAGAGACGGAGACGGGGAAGATCGTCATGCGCAACGCCGCAGACCACCTCAAGCGCCTCTCCCCGGAGCTCGGCGGCAAAAGCCCCGCCCTGGTCTTCGCCGACGCCGATTTGGAGAGGGCCCTAGACGCCGTGGTCTTCCAGATCTTCTCCTTCAACGGGGAAAGGTGCACGGCAAGCTCCAGGCTCCTCGTGGAGGAGAAGATCTTTGAGGACTTTGTGGGGAAGGTGGCGGAAAGGGCCAGGGCCATCCGGGTGGGCCACCCCCTGGACTCCGAGACGGAGGTGGGGCCCCTGATCCACCCCGAGCACCTTCAAAGGGTCCTGGGCTACGTGGAAACGGGGAAGCGGGAAGGGGCGAGGCTCCTCGTGGGCGGGGAGCGGGCCAGGGTCTCCTTCCGGGGGGAGGACCTCTCCCGGGGGAACTACCTCCTCCCCACGGTCTTCGTGGGGGAGAACCACATGAAAATCGCCCAGGAGGAGATCTTCGGGCCCGTCCTCGTGGCCATCCCCTTCAAGGACGAGGAGGAGGCCTTGAGGAAGGCGAACGACACCAAGTACGGCCTCGCCGCCTACGTCTTCACCCGGGACCTGGAAAGGGCCCACCGGCTCGCCCTGGAGCTCGAGGCGGGGATGGTCTACCTGAATAGCCACAACGTCCGCCACCTGCCCACGCCCTTCGGCGGGGTGAAGGGAAGCGGGGACCGGAGGGAGGGGGGCACCTACGCCCTGGACTTCTACACCGACCTCAAGACCGTCGCCCTTCCCCTCCGCCCCCCGCACGTGCCGAGGTTCGGAAAGTAGGAGGTGCCGTATGGCCAGGACCGGAGCGGAGTACATGGAGGCCCTTAAGGAGCGTCCCCCCAACCTCTGGTACAAGGGGGAGAGGGTGCAAGACCCCACCACCCACCCCGTCTTCCGGGGGATCGTGCGCACCATGGCCGCCCTCTACGACCTGCAGCACGACCCCCGCTACCGGGAGGTCCTCACCTACGAGGAAGGGGGCAAGCGGCACGGGATGAGCTTCCTCATCCCCAAGACCAAGGAGGACCTGAAGCGGCGAAGCCGGGCCTACAAGCTCTGGGCCGACCAGAACCTGGGGATGATGGGGCGGAGCCCCGACTACCTCAACGCCGTGGTCATGGCCTACGCGGCGAGCGCCCCCTACTTCGGGGAGTTCGCCGAGAACGTCCGGAACTACTACCGCTACCTCCGGGACCAGGACCTCGCCACCACCCACGCCCTCACCAACCCCCAGGTGAACCGGGCCAAGCCCCCCTCCGCCCAGCCCGACCCCTACATCCCCGTGGGGGTGGTGAAGCAGACGGAGAAGGGGATCGTGGTCCGGGGGGCCCGGATGACGGCCACCTTCCCCCTGGCGGACGAGGTCCTCATCTTCCCCTCCACCCTCCTCAAGGAGGGCCCCGGGGCGGAGAAGTACGCCGTCGCCTTCGCCCTGCCCACCTCCACCCCGGGCCTCCACTTCGTCTGCCGGGAGGGCCTGGTGGGGGGGGACAGCCCCTTTGACCACCCCCTCTCCAGCCGCCTCGAGGAGATGGACTGCCTGGTGGTCTTTGACGACGTCCTCGTCCCCTGGGAGAGGGTCTTCATCCTGGGGAACGTGGAGCTCTGCAACAACGCCTACGCGGCCACGGGGGCCCTCCACCACATGGCCCACCAGGTGGTGGCCCTGAAGACGGCGAAGACCGAGGCCTTCCTTGGGGTGGCCGCCCTCATGGCCGAGGGCATCGGGGCGGACGTCTACGGCCACGTCCAGGAGAAGATCGCCGAGATCATCGTCTACCTCGAGGCCATGCGGGCCTTCTGGACGAGGGCGGAGGAGGAGGCCAAGGAGAACGCCTACGGCCTCTTGGTCCCGGACCGGGGGGCCCTGGACGGGGCCAGGAACCTCTACCCGAGGCTTTACCCCAGGGTCCGGGAGATCCTGGAGCAGATCGGGGCCTCCGGCCTCATCACCCTCCCCTCGGAGAAGGACTTCAAGGGGCCCCTCGGCCCCTTCTTGGAGAAGTTCCTCCAGGGGGCGGCCCTCGAGGCCAAGGAGCGGGTGGCCCTCTTCCGCCTGGCCTGGGACATGACCCTCTCCGGCTTTGGGGCGAGGCAGGAGCTCTACGAGCGCTTCTTCTTCGGCGACCCCGTGCGCATGTACCAGACCCTCTACAGCGTCTACGACAAGGAGCCCTACAAGGAGAGGATCCGCGCTTTCCTCAAGGAAAGCCTCAAGGTCTTTGAGGAGGTCCGGGCGTGACCTCAGGGGAACCCCAGAAGGCCTTCAAGGAGGCCCTCGCCCGCTTCGCCAGCGGGGTCACGGTGGTGGCGGCCAGGCTTGGGGAGGAGGAGCGGGGGATGACGGCCACGGCCTTCATGTCCTTGAGCCTCGAGCCCCCCCTCGTGGCCCTGGCGGTGAGCGAGCGGGCCAAGCTCCTCCCCGTCCTCGAGGGGGCGGGGGCCTTCACCGTGAGCCTTCTCCGCGAGGGGCAGGAGGCGGTCTCCGAGCACTTCGCGGGAAGGCCCAGGGAGGGGGTCTTCCTAGAAGGGGGCCGGGTGAAGGGGGCCCTCGCCGTCCTCCGCTGCCGCCTCCAGGCCCTCTACCCCGGGGGGGACCACCGGATCGTGGTGGGCCTGGTGGAGGGGGTAGAGCTCGGGGAGGAGGGGCCTCCTTTGGTCTACTTCCAAAGGGGCTACAGGAGGTTGGTATGGCCATCGTGAGGGTGGGGTTCATAGAGCTTTGGGTGCGGGACCTGGAGAAAAGCCTAGAGTTCTACCAGGGGCTTCTGGGCTTCCGCCTGGAGCACCGGGAGGAAGGGGCGGCCTACCTCCGGGGCTATGAAGAGCTGGAGTGGAGCCTCAAGCTCACCCAGGCCCCCTTCCCCGCGGTGCGCGCCCTGGGCTTCAAGGTGGACGAGAAGGGCCTGGAGCAGGGCCTGGCCTGGGCCAGGCAGGAAGGCGTTCCCTATCGCCTCGAGTCCGACTGGGGCAGGCCTGAAATCCTCCGCCTCCAGGACCCCTTCGGCTACCCCTTGGCCTTCTACTTCAAGGCGGAGAAGCTCCCCCGGGTCCTCCAGAACTACCACGAGCACCGGGGGCCCGGCATCCTGCGCATAGACCACCTCAACGTCTTCTCCCCCCGGGTGGGGGAGGCCACGCGGTTCTACCAGGAGGTCTTCGGCTTCCGCCTCACGGAGTACACGGAGGACGACCAAGGGAGGCTTTGGGCGAGCTGGCTCCACCGCAAGGGCAACGTCCACGACATCGCCTTCACCAACGGAGAAGGCCCCAGGCTCCACCACTTCGCCTACTGGCTCCCCGACCCCCTCGCCGTGCTGAAGGCGGCGGACATCCTGGCGGGGGCCATGCGCACGGACCAAATAGAACGGGGCCCCGGGCGGCACGGGATCTCCAACGCCATGTTCCTCTACCTCAAGGACCCCGACGGGCACCGCATAGAGCTCTACACCTCCGACTACCTCACCGTGGACCCCGACCTGCCCCCGGTGCGCTGGAGCCTGAACGACCCCCGCCGCCAGACCCTCTGGGGGCACCGCACCCCCAAGAGCTGGTTCCTGGAGGGAAGCCCCCTCCTGGACCTGGAGGACCGCCTTGTGCCCACGGAGGCCCCGGCCCTTCAGGGCCTGCCCGAGCACGTGACCTAAGCCGAAGGCCCCGGTCCCAGCCCGGGCCTTGACGGGACAAAGGTCCCTCCCTAGACTGGAAGCCGAGCCAAACGGCTGTTCGTTAGCCCCAACCCGGGCCCAGGCCCGGTGGGAGAAAGGAGGAAAAGGATGAGGCGTTGGTTGGTACCCCTTTTGGCCCTGGCCCTATCCGCGTGGGCCCAGGGCACCTTGAAGGTGGGGGTGGTGGTCTCGGCCACGGGGCCCGCCGCCTCCTTGGGCATCCCCGAGCGGAACACCTTCCTCATGCTCCAGGAGCTTTTGGACCGCCAGGGGGGCGTGGCCGGGCGGAAGGTGGAGTTCGTCATCCTGGACGACGCCTCCGACACCACCCAGGCGGTGCGGAACACCCGGAGGCTCGTGGAGGAGGGCGTGGTGGCCGTCGTCGGCACCACCACCACCCCGGCCTCCTTGGGCATGATCCCCGTGGTGGCCGAGGCCAAGGTGCCCATGATCTCCCTGGCCGCCAGCAAGGACATCATCCACCCCGTGGACGCCCAGCGCTTCTGGGTCTTCAAGACCCCCCAGACGGAGGAGCTCATGGCCCGGGCCATCGTGGCCGACATGGTGGCCCGCGGGGTGAAGACCGTGGGCTACATCGGCTTCAACGACGCCTACGGGGAGGGCTGGGCCCGCTTCTTTGAGGCCGAGGCCAAGGCCAAGGGGCTCCAGGTGGTGGCGAGCGAGCGCTACAACCGCACGGACACCAGCGTCACCGGCCAGGCCCTGAGGATCATCGCCCGCAGGCCCGACGCCGTGCTCATCGGCGCGAGCGGCACCCCGGCGGTCTTTCCCCAGCGCACCCTGAAGGAGAGGGGCTACCCTGGGCTCATCTACCAGACCCACGGGGTGGCCAACCCCGACTTCCTGCGGGTGGGGGGCAAGGACGTGGAGGGGACCCTCCTTCCCGCCGGGCCCATCCTGGTGGCCGAGCAGCTTCCCAGCGCCTTCCCCTCCAAGCGGGTCGCCCTGGACTACATCCAGCGCTACGAGGCCCGGTACGGCATCGGCAGCTACTCCACCTTCGGCGCCCACGCCTGGGACGCCTGGCTCATCCTGAAGCCCGCCCTGGAGCGCGCCCTCAAGAAGGCCGACCCCGGCCGCGACCTCGCCGCCTTCCGCGCCGCCCTCCGCGACGAGCTCGAGGCCACCAAGGGCCTCGTGGCCACCCACGGCGTCTTCACCTTCAGCAAGGAGGACCACCTGGGCCTCCGCTTTGAGGACGCCGCGGTGATGGTGCAGGTGGAAGGGGGCCGCTGGAAGCTCGTCCGCACCTTCCGCTAGGCCATGGACGCCACCATCCTCGGGTTCCTCCTCCTGGACGCCCTGCAAAACGGGGTGATCTACGGCCTCCTGGCCGTGGCCATGGTCCTCGTCTTCGCCGTGACCCGGGTGATCCTGGTGCCCATCGGGGAGCTCATGATGTTCGCCCCCCTCTCCCTCGTCTGGCTCCAAGGGGGGAAGCTTCCTGGGACCCTGGGCCTCGCCCTGGCCCTGGGGGCCCTTTGGGCCCTTTTGGAGCGGGGAAGGGGCCGGGGGCTCCCTCTCCTGGGAGGGGTGGGGCTTCTTCTTCTCTTCCTCCTCGCCCGGGGAAGCCCCGCCCTCGCCTACCCCGCGGCCATTTTCCTCGTGGTCTACCTCGGGGTGGCCAGCTACCGGGTCTTCTTCCAACCCCTTAGGGAGGCCACGGTGCTCGCCTACCTCATCATGGCCGTGGGGCTCCACGTGGCCTACCAGGGCCTGGGCCTCGTCTTCTTTGGGCCGGAGCAGTACCGCCCCGAGCCTCTCCTTTCGGGGGAGGTCTTGGCGGGGCTCTCCTGGCAGGGGGTGCTCGTCCTCCTCTTCGCCCTTTTGGCCGTGGGGGGGCTTTACCTCTTCTTCCGCCTTTCCCTCTTTGGGAAGGCCCTCTTGGCGGCGGCGGAGAACCGGCTCGGGGCGAGGCTTTGCGGCATCCGTCCGGAGGAGGCGGGGATGGTGGCCTTCGCCATCGCGAGCCTTCTTGCGGCCCTTGCGGGGCTTCTCCTCGCGCCCCTCATCAACGCCGCCTACTTCATGGGCTTCATGCTGGGGCTCAAGGGCTTTGTGGCGGCGATTCTGGGGGGGCTTTTGAGCTATCCGGTGGCCTTTCTGGGGGCGCTCTTGGTGGGTCTCTTTGAGAGCTTCACCAGCTTCTACGCCAGCGCCTACAAGGAGGCCTTGGTCTTCTTGCTCCTGGTGCCCGCCCTCTTCTTCCAGAGCCTCAGGGCGCGGGCGGTGGAGGAGTGATGCGCTACGGCTGGTTTCTCCTGCTCCTTCTGCCCTTTCTCCTCGCCCCCTTTCCCTTCTACCTGACCCTCCTCAACTTCTTCGCCCTCTCGGGCCTGGTGGCCCTCTCCCTCTACGTCCTCACGGGCCTCGCCGGCATGACCAGCTTCGCCCAGGCGGCCTTCATGGGCATGGGGGCCTACGCCACCGCCCTCCTCACGGTGAAGGCGGGGCTTTCCCCCTGGTTCGGCCTGGCGGCGGGGCTCGCCCTTTCCCTGCTTTTGGCCCTGGTCCTCGGGGGGCTCACCGTGCGGCTTAAGGGGCACTTCCTCCCCCTTTCCACCATCGCCTGGCAGGTGGCCCTCTACATCCTGGCGGGGAACCTGGTGGGGCTTACCGGGGGGCACACGGGGCTCACGGACCTCCCCCCCTTGGTCCTCCTGGGGTTTCCCCTGGACAACGCCTTCCGCTACGGCCTGCTTAGCCTTTTGGTCCTGGTCCTCGCTGTGCTCGCCCTCCACAACCTGCGCTTTAGCCGCCTGGGCCGGGCCCTTCTCGCCCTGCGGGGGGATGCCCTGGCGGCGGCGAGCTTCGGGGTGGACCCGGCGGCCCTGCGCCTCAAGGCCTTCCTCCTGGCGGGGGCCATGGCGGGCCTGGCGGGCTTCCTCTACGCCCACTTCCTGCGCTTCGTGAACCCCACGCCCTTTTCCCTCGAGGCCTCCATCAAGTACCTGGTGATGGCCGTGGCCGGGGGCGTGGGGACGATCCCCGGGGTTTTGCTGGGGGCGGCCCTCTTCACGGGCCTGGAGGACTGGCTCAAGGACCTCCTGCCCCTCCTCCTTGGGCGCCAGGGGAACTACGAGACCATCGCCTACGGCCTGGTGCTGGCGGGGATCCTCCTTCTCGCCCCCCAGGGGCTTTTCCCCCTCCTGGCCCGCTTTTTGCCCAGAAAGGAGGGAAGCCTTCCCCGGGCCGAGCCCCTACCCCTTCCCGCCCCTTCCGGCGCCCGGGGGGAGGTGGTCTTGGAGGCCCAAGGCCTCAGGAAGGCCTTCGGAGGGCTCCTTGCGGTGAACGGCGTGTTCTTCGCCTTGAGGCGGGGGGAGATCCTCGCCCTCATCGGCCCCAACGGGGCGGGGAAGAGCACCACCTTCAACCTCCTCACCGGGGCCATCCCCCCGGACGGCGGGAGGGTGTTCCTCTTCGGGAAGGAGATCACCGGCCTGCCCCCTCACCGGATCCATCCCCTGGGCCTGGGGCGGACCTTCCAGCACCCCCACCTCTTCCCCGAACTCTCCGTGCTGGAAAACGCCGCCTTGGGCACCTACGCCCGGACCCGGGCGGGGTTTTCCCGGGTGCTTCTGGGCCTCCACGGGGAGGAGGAGGCGCGGGCCCTGGCCACCGCCTACCGGGCCCTGAAGCGGGTGGGCCTGGAAGGGCTTGCCCTGGAGCCTGCGGCCAGGCTCACCGCCGGGCAGCAGCGCCTCTTGGAGATCGCCCGCCTCCTCGCCTCGGGGGCGGAGGTCCTCCTTCTGGACGAGCCGGCGGCGGGGCTTAGGGCGGGGGAAAAGCGGGAGCTCGCCCGCCTCCTGAAGGCCCTCGCCCGGGAGGGCTACACCGTGCTTATCGTGGACCACGACATGGACCTCATCATGGGCCTGGCGGACCGGGTGGTGGTGATGAACTACGGGGAGAAGATCGCCGAGGGGACGCCCGAGGAGGTGCAGAGGAACCCCTTGGTGCGGGCGGCCTACCTGGGGGAGGCGGCATGAGCCTTCTTGCGGTGCGAAACCTCACGGTGCGCTACGGGGCCCTGGAGGCGGTGCGGGGGGTCTCCTTGGCCCTGGAGGCGGGAGAGGCCCTGGCCGTCATCGGGCCCAACGGGGCGGGGAAGACGAGCCTCCTCCGGGGCCTCTTGGGCCTCGCCCGGGCCGAGGGGGAGGTGCGCCTTCAGGGGGAGCCCCTCTCCCATAGGACCCCCGAGGCTCTCCTCCAGCGGGGGGTGGTCCTCGTCCCGGAGGGGCGGGCCCTCTTCCCCGGCCTTTCCGTGGAGGACAACCTCCTCCTCGGGGGGTTCACCCGCCTGCGGAAGGGCCTCCGGGAGGATCTGGAGCGGGTTTACCGCCTTTTCCCGAGGCTTCTGGAGCGGAGGCGCCAGCCCGCGGGGACGCTTTCCGGGGGGGAGCAGCAGATGCTCGCCATCGGCCGGGCCCTCATGGCCCGGCCCCGCCTCCTCCTCCTGGACGAGCCCTCCTTGGGCCTCGCCCCCCTGATGGTGCGGGAGATCTACCGGATCCTGGGGGAGCTCAAGGGGGAGGGGGTGACCCTCCTCCTCGTGGAGCAAAACGCCAAGGTGGCCCTTTCCTTGGCGGACCGGGGGCTGGTGGTGGAGGCGGGGGAGGCGGTGCTGGAGGGGAAGGCGGAGGAGCTTCGCCAAGACCCCCGGGTGGTGGAGGCCTACCTGGGCCTGGCGCGGGAGGTGGAGGAGGGGTGAGGGACCCTTTCATGGAGGCCTTGGGCCTAAAGGTCCTCCGCCTCGCCCCGGGGGAGGCGGTGGTGGCGGGGGAGGTGGGGGAGGCCCACCTGAACCTCCACGGCACCGCCCACGGGGGCTTCCTCTACGCCCTGGCGGACAGCGCCTTCGCCCTGGCCAGCAACTCCCGGGGGCCTGCGGTGGCCCTCTCCTGCCGCATGGACTACTTCCGGCCCCTTGGGGCGGGGGCGAGGGTGGAGGCGAGGGCGGCGGAGGTGAACCTCTCCCGGCGCACGGCCACCTACCGGGTGGAGGTGGTCTCCGAAGGGAAGCTCGTGGCCCTTTTCACGGGAACGGTCTTTCGCTTGGGAGGTGATGGGGATGATGTACCAGCCGGAACTGGAAACCCTGCCCAGGGAGAAGCTTAGGGCGCTTCAGGAAGAAAGGCTTCGCCGCGTGGTGGCCTACGTCTACGAGCGGGTTCCCTTCTACCGGAGGCTACTTGACGAGGCCGGGGTGGACCCCAAGCGGTTTAGGGGCCTTCAGGACCTCCCCAAACTCCCCTTCACCAAGAAGACGGACCTCCGCGACCACTACCCCTTCGGCCTCTTCGCCGTGCCCCGGGAGGAGGTGGCGAGGATCCACGCTTCTAGCGGCACCACCGGCAAGCCCACCGTGGTGGGCTACACCAGGGCCGACCTCGAGGTCTTCGCCGAGGTGGTGGCCCGCTCCTTGGCCGCGGCCGGGGCGAGGCCCGGGATGATGCTCCACAACGCCTACGGCTACGGCCTCTTCACCGGGGGCCTCGGCCTCCACGGGGGGGCGGAGGCCTTGGGGATGACGGTGGTGCCGGTCTCCGGGGGGATGACGGAAAGGCAGGTGATGCTCATCCAGGACTTCCGCCCCGAGGTGATCTCCTGCACCCCCTCCTACGCCCAGACCCTGGCGGAGGAGTTCCGAAAGCGGGGGGTCTCCCCGGAGGAGCTTTCCCTGGAGTACGCCGTCCTTGGCGCCGAGCCCTGGACCGAGGCCATCAGGAAGCAGGTGGACGAGGGCCTTGGGGTGAGGAGCACCAACATCTACGGCCTCTCCGAGATCATCGGCCCCGGGGTTTCCAACGAGTGCGTGGAGGAGCGCCAGGGCAGCCACATCTGGGAGGACCACTTCCTCCCCGAGGTGGTGGACCCGGAAACCGGAGAGCCCCTCCCCGAGGGGAAGGTGGGGGTTCTGGTCTTCACCACCCTCACCAAGGAGGCCATGCCCCTCCTCCGCTACTGGACCGGGGACCTCACCTTCCTCACCTACGAGGCCTGCACCTGCGGCCGCACCCACGTGCGCATGGGGCCCATCCTCGGCCGCACCGACGACATGCTCATCATCCGGGGGGTGAACGTCTACCCCACCCAGGTGGAGGCGGTGCTTTTGGACATCCCCGAGGTGGAGCCCTACTACCAGATCGTGGTGCGGCGGGAGGGCACCCTGGACGAGGCCGAGCTCAAGGTGGAGGTCTCCGAGGCCTTCTTCCGGGAGATCGGCCAGAAGGCCCTCTCCGACGAGGTCATTGAGGCGGACCATCGGCTCCACGCCCTAAGGGAGCGGATCGCCCGCAAGATCAAGGACAACATCGGCGTCACCATGAAGGTCACCCTCCTCCCCCCGGGCCAGGCCCCAAGGAGCGAGGGGGGGAAGCTCAGGCGGGTCCTGGACCTGAGGAAGTGATGCGTCCCATCCCCGAAGGCTACGAGGCGGTCTTTGAGACCGTGGTCACCCCCGAGATGACGGTGCGCTTTGAGGAGCTGGGCCCCGTGCACCCCGTCTACGCCACCTACTGGATGGTCAAGCACATGGAGCTCGCCGGGCGCAAGATCATCCTCCCCTTTCTGGAGGAGGGGGAGGAGGGGATCGGGAGCTACGTGGAGGCCCGGCACCTGGCCTCCGCCCTCCCCGGGATGCGGGTGAGGATCGTGGCCCGCCACGAGAAAACCGAGGGGAACCGGGTCCACGCGCGGGTGGAAGCCTACAACGAGCTCGGGGACCTCATCGGGGTGGGGCGCACGGAACAGGTGATCCTCCCCAAGGCCAAGGTGGAGGCCCTCTTTCGCCGCCTGAAGGAGCGCTGGGAGGCCCTCCAGTCGCCCTAGCCCTACCCCCGCGGTGTAGACTGAGGCCATGCGCCTGGCGGGGAAAGTGGTGGTGGTCACCGGCGCGGGAAGCGGCCTGGGCCAGGCCCTGGCCTTGGAGCTTTTAAGGCGGGGGGCGAGGGTGGCGGCGGTGGACCTCAGGGCGGAGGGCCTCCAAGAAACCCGGGCCAAGGCGGGAAGCTTAGGGGAGGGCTTAAGCCTCCACCCCCTGGACATCACCGACAAGGAGAAGGTGGCGGCCCTGCCCGAGGAGGTGGAGAGGGCTCATGGCCAGGTGGACGGCCTCATCAACAACGCCGGCATCATCCAGCCCTTTAAGCGCCTCTTGGACCTGGACGAGGCGGCCATGGAGCGGGTGATGCGGGTGAACTTCTGGGGTACCCTCCACATGACCCGGGCCTTTCTGCCCAGGCTCCTCAAGCGCCCCGAGGCCCACCTGGTGAACGTCTCCAGCATGGGGGCCTTCGTGCCCGTGCCGGGGCAGGCCCTTTACGGGGCCTCCAAGGCGGCGGTGATGCTCCTCACCGAGGCCCTTTGGGCGGAGCTTCAGGGAACCCCGGTGCGCGTCACCCTGGTCCTGCCCGGGGCCATGCGCACGGGGATCGCCGAGCACTCGGGGGTGGAAGCCCCGAGGGCGGAGGGGGCGAAGGTGCCTGTCCTCGAGCCCGAGGTGGCGGCCAAGCGCCTCCTGGACGCCGTGGAACGGGACGCCTTCCGGGTGCTCCTGGGCCGGGACGCCCAGACCATGGACCTCCTCCATCGCCTAAGCCCCGCCCTGGCTGCCCGGATCGTCCAGCGGCGGATGGCCCACTTGCTTGTTTACTCGTTGCTATAGTCCCCCCACTCATGGAGGAGGCCTGAAGGGCCTTCCCAATAGAGGTTTCCGGCCTCGTCCTGGTACGTGGGTTCTGGGGTTTCCCCAGAAAGGAGCTGGCTCCACTCCTCCGCCATCCAGGTGTTGAAGTTCTCCCCTTCCTGCCAGCTTTCCCAGAAGTCCCCTGCAGGCCCGTAGGGGCCTTCGGGGTACTCCCCCCAGGGGGAGGACTCGGGTGCTGGAACAGAAAAGGGGGTTTCTGGGCCTGGAATCCCAGGGGGGTTTGGCCCCGCCGGGTAGCCTTCCCAGGGATTGGAACCGGGGGCTGGGATGGGGGAGGGGCTTCCTGGGCTCATGGAGGGGGTGCTCCCGGGAGCCAGAGCTTCAGGGGGTAGCTGGACCGTGGCCAGGGCCCCCTGGACGGCGTCCCAAAGGCCCGTGAGTTTCCCGGGTTCTGCGGTCAGGGTGATCTGGTATCCCTCTTGGCCCAGGACGAAGGCGTAAACCAAGAACTCCAGGGGCCGCCCCTGGTAGCTTCCCCGGGCGCTGAAGGCCACGGCCTGCGCGTTTCCAAGCCGCACCGGGGCTAGCTTTCCGGGGACGAACCCCTCGAGGCCTTGGGCGTTGCGCTGGGCCACCACCTGGGCGTACTGCGGGGTGGAAAGGGGCTTGGGAAGGGGTTCCCGCAAAAGGGTGAGGTTTTCCCGGAAGCGGTCCCCCCCTCCTTCCAAGGGGCTCAGGAGGGCATAACCCCCTTGAACCTCCCGGACTTCCCAACCCGCGGGCACCTTAAGCCGAACCACCCCCACCTGAACCTCGGAGGGGCTTTCGGGAAGGAGTTTTCCCAGAATGCCCAGCGCCAGAACGGTTCCCAAAAGGAGGAGAAGCCAGTCCCGTCCCCTCCTAGGCCAAAGGATTTGGACGCGGGGTTTTTCCATACCTCGCCTCCTCACCCTCAGCCTAGGAAGAGGGCCTTACAGGTTCCTTAAACCCCCGCATTCCGTAAGCGGCAAGCCCCATGAGGGCCGTGAGGAGAAGCGCGGTGGCGGCGAAGGCCAGGCCGTGGCCGGGAAGGAGGCGGTAGAACAGGCCAAGGCTTCCCCCGGCGAGGGCGCTCCCCAGGGCCTGGCCCAGGGCCCGGGCCACGGAGAGGGCCCCCGAGGCGAGGCCCTCCGTCCCCCTGGGGGCGAGGGAGAGGACGAGGGCGTTGTTCGCCGCCTGGAAGAGGGCCCGCCCCACCCCGAGGAGGAGAAGGGCGAGGGCGCTTCCCCAAAAGGGGTGGAGGAGGGGTAGAAAGGCGAAGGCCAGGCCCGCGGCCACGAGGAGGTAGGCCCCGAGGAGGGCCACCCGGCGGTAGCCCATCCGGTCCGCCCTCCGCCCCGCCCAGGCCCCGAGGAGGAGGAGCTCCAAGGGCCCGAGGAGGAGGAGGCCCCCGATGGCCCTCGGGGAGAAGCCCTCCTTTCCCAGGTGGAAGGCGAGGGCCACGGTGGTCCCCAGGGTGTGGAGGAAGTAGAGGCCGGTGGCGAGGAGGGCCGGGAGGAACCCGGGCGCCCGGAGGAGGCCTGGGAGGGTGCCCTCCTGCCTGGGAAGCTCTGGGAGGTTCCCCGAGAGGAGGAGGGCGAGGAAGGCGGCGGGGAGGGGAAGGAGGAAGACATAGGGAAGCCCCCACCCCGCGGCGAGCCCCCCGAGGGCCGGGCCCAGGAGGGTGCCCGCGGCCACGGTGCTCGCCACCATGCCCAGGGCGTAGCCCCGGGCCTTGGGGAAGGCGTTCGCCGCAAGCCCAGGCACCAGGCCCACCACCATGGCCGTGGCCACCCCCTGGAGGAGGCGGAGGAGGTAGAGCGCCAAGAGGCTTGGGGCCAGGGCGAGGAGGAGGGCCAAGAGGGCGTGGAGGACTAGCCCGGTGCGGAAGAGCCTCGCCGCCCCCACCCGCCCGGCGAGGCCCGCCAGGGGGAGGTAGGCCAGGGCCGCCCCCAAAAGCCCCAGGGAGACCACCCCCTGGGCCGCCTCCGGCCCCACCCCGAAGGCCCGCTCCAGGACGGGGAGGGCCGGGGCCAGGCTGCTTTCGCTCACCGTGCCGAGGAGGACCCCGGAGAGGAGGGCGAGGAGCCTCCGGTCCATGGGGGCCAGTCTAAGTACCCCGCGCTGGCTTGCGCCAGAGCGGGGGCCCCAAAAGAGCCTTCGCAAAGCCCTACCCCCGGCGTCCCATGTGGCGAAATCAAGGCGCGGGCACTTAGCCCCTCCAGGGTGAGGGGCCTCCTTGCGCCTTTCCCTTAGGCCCAGGAGGATGGGGCCATGCTCGAGGCCCGCTACCTGGAGGGGCTCCCCTACGAGGGGCTCCTTCCCCGCCTGCGGAGGAACCGGGACCAGGTGGAGGCCTTCTACGCCGGGCTTCCTCCCCTCGCGCCGCTTCCAAGGGCCCAAAGGGCCCTCGCCCTGGTGGAGGACTGGTGCCCGGACTCCGTCCAGGCCATCCCCGTTCTCGCCCGGCTTCCCCTCGAGGTCCGCTTCTTCTTCCGGGACGAGAACCCCGACCTCGCCGAGGCCTACGCCAAGGAGGGGAAGCGCATCGTCCCCACCGTGGTCTTCCTGGACGGGGCCTATGGGGAGCTCGCCCGCTGGCACGGGCCCCCCGAGGCGGCCCGGGCCTTCCTGCGGGAGAAGAGGGCGGAGGGGCTTTCCCCGAAGGCCCTCCTCCTCGCCTACCACGGGGCCTTTCCCCGCTTCGCCGAGGCCATGCTCGCCGAGTGGCGGGCCCTCCTTTCCCCTTAGGCGAACGGTGTAGCTTTCCCTTGGCTACACCTTTCCACGCTTCCACGGGTGGGGCCAGACTGGGAGCATGGCGAAACGCGTCTACTTGCTCTCCGAGGCCCGGGGGCTTTCCCGGGACCTCCTGGGCGGCAAGGGCCATGGCCTTGCGGAGATGGCGGGGGCGGGCCTGCCCGTCCCCCCGGCCTTCATCGTCACCACGGAGGCCTGCCGCCAGTACCTGAAGGCGGGGGAGGTGCCGGGGCTTTGGGAGGAGGTACGGGCGGGGATGGCGGCCCTCGAGGGCCTAACGGGCAAGCGCTTTGGCCAAGGGGAGGGGAAGGCCCCTCCCCTCCTCGTTTCCGTGCGGAGCGGGGCCCCGGTCTCCATGCCCGGGATGATGGACACCGTGCTCAACCTCGGCCTCACCCTGGAGGGGGTGGAGGCCCTCTCCCGGGCCACGGGCAACCCCCGCTTCGCCTGGGACAGCTTCCGCAGGCTCCTCGCCATGTACGGGGAGGTGGTCTTGGGGGAGGGGCCCGAGGTCTTTGAGGGGATGCTCTCCGCCCTCAAGGCGAAAAGGGGAGTGGAGACGGACGCGGCCCTTGGGCCCGAGGACCTGGAGGAGCTGGCCTTCCGCTACCTCCGCCACCTCGAGGCCCGCGGCATCCCCTTCCCCCTGGACCCCTGGGCCCAGCTCCAAGGGGCCATAGAGGCCGTCTTCAGAAGCTGGCTGAACCCCAGGGCCAGGACCTACCGCCGCATCTACGGCATCCCCGAGGACCTGGGCACGGCGGTGGTGGTCCAGGCCATGGTCTTCGGCAACCTGGGGGAGGACTCGGGCACCGGGGTGGGCTTCACCCGCAACCCCGCCACCGGGGAGAAGGGCCTCTACGGGGAGTACCTGAGGAACGCCCAGGGGGAGGACGTGGTGGCGGGCCTCCGCACCCCCGAGCCCTTGGCCCGCCTCCAGGACTACGCCCCCGAGCTCTACCGGGAACTCCTGCAGGTGGCGGAGAAGCTGGAGCGGCACTTCCGGGACATGCAGGACTTTGAGTTCACCGTGGAGTGGGGAAGGCTTTTCCTCCTCCAGACCCGCTCGGGCAAGCGCACGGCCCAGGCGGCGGTGCGGATCGCCGTGGAGATGGCCGAGGAGGGGCTCATCTCCCGGGAGGAGGCGGTCATGAGGGTGGAGGCCAACGCCCTCCCCGGCCTCCTCCGGCCCAGCGTGGACCGGGACAAGGCCCCAAAGCCCCTCCTCAAGGGCCTCCCCGCAAGCCCCGGGGCCGCGGTGGGCCACGCCGCCTTCACCAACGAGGCCGTGGAGCGCTTCCACGCCCAGGGGCTTCCCGCCATCCTGGTGCGCCCCGAGACCACCCCCGAGGACATCACCGGGATGTACCTCGCCAAGGGGATCCTCACCGCCCGGGGCGGCCTCACCTCCCACGCGGCGGTGGTGGCCCGGGGCCTCGGGGTGCCCGCGGTGGTGGGGGCGGAGGCCCTTAGGGTCTTCCCCGAGGAGGGCCGGGCCCTAGCGGAAGGGGTGGAGATCCGGGAGGGGGACCTCCTCACCCTGGACGGGGGCACGGGGGAGGTGTACCTGGGGGCGGTGCCCCTGGTGGAGGCCGCAGGGGAGGCCCTTTTGGAAAAGCTCCTCGCCTGGGCCGAGCCCCATCGGCGCCTCGGGGTCAGGGCCAACGCCGACACCCCCGAGGACGCCCGAAGGGCCAGGGCCTTCGGGGCTGAGGGCATCGGCCTTTGCCGCACGGAGCACATGTTCTTCCAGGAAGAGCGCCTTCCCTGGGTGCGCCGCCTCATCCTGGCGGAGACCCCCGAGGAGGAGGCCGAGGCCCTGGAGCGCCTCTTCCACTTCCAGAAGGAGGACTTCAAGGGGATCCTCCTCGCCATGGACGGCCTCCCCGTCACGGTGCGCCTTCTGGACCCGCCGCTTCACGAGTTCCTCCCCCCCCTGGAGGAGCTCGCCCGCCGGGCGGAGGAGGGGGACGAGGAGGCGGGGCGCCTCCTCAAGCGGGCGGAGGCCCTAAAGGAGGCGAACCCCATGCTGGGGTTCCGGGGAGCGAGGCTCCTCCTCCTCAGGCCCGCCGTCTTCCGCATGCAGCTTAGGGCCCTCCTCGAGGCCGCGAGGGAGCTCAAGGAGGCGGGGCACGACCCCAGGCCCGAGGTCATGGTCCCCCTGGTGGCCGACCCCAAGGAGGTGGCGAGGGCGCGGGCCCTCGCCGAGGAGCTTTTCCGGAAGTATGGCCCCATCCCCTTCGGCACCATGGTGGAAACCCCCCGGGCCGCCCTCCTCGCCGCCGAGATCGCCCCCCTGGTGGACTTCTTCAGCTTCGGCACCAACGACCTCACCCAGATGGCCTTCGGCCTCTCCCGGGACGACGCGGGGAAGTTCCTCCCCCGGTACGTGGAGGAGGGGCTTTTCCCCTTTGACCCCACGGAGCGCCTGGACGAGAAGGGGGTGGGGCGGCTTCTCAGGATGGCGGCGGAGGAGGGGAGGCGGGCGAACCCCAGGCTCAAGCTCGGCCTCTGCGGGGAGCACGGGGGGGAGGCGGGGAGCGTCCGCTTCGTGGCGGACCTCTTGGACTACACCTCGGCGAGCCCCTTCCGGGTCCTCACCGCCCGCCTCGCCGCGGCCCAGGCGGGGCTTTCCCGGGCGCCCGAGCCCGCCTAGAGCCGCACCACCACCTTCCCCGTGTGCCCCCGGTCCAGGAGGGCCCGGAAGGCGGCCTCCGCCTCGGCGAAGGGGAAGACGGGGCCCACCACGGGCCTAAGCTCCCGCCCAAGCCTGGGGAGGAGGAAGCCCAGGGCCTCCTCCACCAGGGCGGCCTCCCGCAGGAGGGGGGTGAGCCAGAAGCCAAAGACGGCCAGGTTGCGGCGCATGAGGCGGAGGGGCGGGATGGGGGCCACCTCCCCCTCGGCGGCCCCGATGTAGACGAGCCTTCCCCCGTGGGCGAGGAGGCCGAGGCTTTCCTCCACCTCCTTGCCCCGCACCTCCAGCACCAGGTCCAGCCCGCCCCAGGCCTTGGCCCTTTCCGGCACCTCGGGGTAGGTCACGGCCTCCTCGGCCCCCAGGGCGAGGGGGAGGGCGAGCTTCTCGGGCCTCGAGGCCGCGGCCAAGACCCGGAGGCCCATGGCCCGGGCCACCTGGACCGCCGCCGTCCCCAAGGCCCCCGCCGCCGCCTGGACCAGGACCTTTTCCCTGGGCCGGGCCTGGGCCCGCTTCAGGGCCAGGTAGGCGGTGAGGAAGGAGACGGGAAAGGCGGCGGCCTCCTCGGGGGAGAGGCCCTCGGGCAGGGGGAGGAGGGCCCCCTTGGGGACGGCGACCCGCTCGGCGAGGCCGCCTTGGGGGAGGAGGGCGGCGTAGCGCCTTCCCTCCACCACCCCCACCACCTCCATCCCCGGGACGAAGGGGGGGTGGAGCCGGGTGAGGTAGGCCCCAAGGCGCATCAGGTGGTCGGCGAAGTTGAGGCCCACCGCCTCCACCCGAAGGACCGCCTCCCCTTCCTTGGCCTCGGGCTCGGGCAGTTCCGTTAGCTCCAGGGGGCCGCCAAGCCGCTTTAGCACCCAGGCCTTCATGGGGGGAGTCTACCCCTTCGTGCGCCCGGGGGGGAAGGGTGGCCCCACATACTTTAAGAAATAAAGCCCTGGCCTACCCTTAGGCCATGGAGCTTGGGCTTTACACCTTTGGCGAGCGCACCTTGGACCCCGACCTCGGCCGCCCCCCCACGGCCGAGGAGCGGCTTAGGCGCCTTCTGGAGGAGGCGGAGCTGGCGGAAGGGGTGGGGCTTGGGGTCTACGCCGTGGGGGAGCACCACCGGGAGGAGTACGTGGTCTCGGCCCCGGCGGTGGTCCTCGCCGCCATCGCCGCCCGCACGAAGCGGATCCGCCTCTCCAGCGCCGTGGTGGTCCTCTCCTCCGACGACCCCATCCGCGTCTTCCAGCAGTTCGCCACCCTGGACCTCCTCTCGGGGGGAAGGGCGGAGCTTTGGGTGGGCCGGGGCTCCTTCGTGGAGTCCTTCCCCCTCTTCGGCTACAACCTCGAGGACTACGAGGCCCTCTTTGAGGAGAAGCTCGCCCTCCTCCTCAAGCTCCGGGAGGAGGAGAAGGTCTTCTGGCCCGGGGGGCGGTTCACCAAGCCCATCCCCGGCCTCGGGGTCTACCCCAGGCCCAAGCAGAACCCCCTGCCCCTCTGGGTGGCGGCGGGGGGAAGCCCGGAGTCGGCGGTGCGGGCGGGCAGGCTCGGGCTTCCCCTGGTCCTCGGCATCATCGCCGGAAGCCCCAAGCGCTTCCTCCCCTTCGTGGAGCTTTACCGCAAGACCGCCCGGGAGCACGGCCACACCCCGAGGCTCGCCCTCGCGGCCCACGGCTTTCTCGCCGAGGACGACGAGGAGGCCTTCCGCTTGGCCCTTCCCGCCTTCCTCCAGGTGATGAACAAGATCGGGCGGGAAAGGGGGTGGCGGCCCCTCACCCCGGAGTACTTCGCCTGGTCCAGGACCCTCGAGGGGGCCGACTTCATCGGCGACCCTGAGCGGGTGGCGGAGAAGGTCCTCTACTGGCACGAGCTCTTCCGGCCGGAAAGGCTTCTCCTGCAGCTTTCCGTGGGCACCCTGCCCCACGCCCGGGTGCTCAGGGCCATTGAGCTTTTGGGCACCGAGGTCCTGCCCCGGGTGGAGCGGGCCCTCAGACCCCCCGCCGGAGGATAGGCCAAAGCTCCGGCCGGACGAGCTCCGGGGGCGGGGCCTTTCCCTCCCGGAGGAGGGCCCGGACCTTGGTCATGCTGATGGCCGTGCGCTTCTCCCGGTGGCCCTCGGGGCAGGTCCTCTCCGAGGCGATGCCGCCACACAAGGGGCAGTGGAAGACCGCCCCCACCTTGACGATCTCAATCCCCAAGGGGGGAAGCCGGTCAAAGATCCGGTGGGCGGCGTAGGGGTCGTAGAAGTCCCCCACCCCGGCGTGGTCCCGGCCCACCAGGAAGTGGGTGGCCCCGAAGTTCTTGCGCACCAGGGCGTGGAAGACCGCCTCCTTGGGCCCGGCGTAGCGCATGGGGGTGGCGAGGCCGAAAAAGGCCACCCGCTCCTGGGGAAGGAAGTCCCTGATCAGGGCCCGGTAGGCCTCCACGATGACCTCCGTGGGGAAGTCGTCTGGCTTCTTGCTCCCGAGGATGGGGTGGACCAGGACCCCGTCGGCAAGCTCCAGGCCGAGCCTTATGAGGTACTCGTGGGCCCGGTGGGGGGCGTTGCGCGTCTGGAAGGCCACCACCTTCTGCCAGCCCCTTTCCCGGAAGAAGGCCCGCACCTCCTCCGGGGTCTTCTCCAGGGGGGTGCGGGGCCTGGGCTTTAGGACCTCCACCCGGCCCGCCAGGGCGTAGGGGCCCTTGCCGTAGAGCCGGGCCACCCCGGGGTGGGCCTCGCTTTCCGTGCCGAAGACGGCCCGGGCGAGGGCCTTTAGGTCCAGCTCGTAGGCCTCGGCCACGTGGAGGAGGGCGACCCGTTCCCCCCTGTGGAGGAGGGCCACGGTGTCCCCCGGGCCTACCCTGGGCCTTTCCCGGAACTGGAGGAGGAGGGGGATCGTCCAGACCTCCCCCGTGGGAAGGCGCATCTCGTGGGCCACGCTTAGGGCCTCCTCCCGGGTCATGAAGCCCTTGACGGGGAGGAAGGCCCCCGTGGCCAGGTTCTCCAGGTCCAGCCTCTCGTCCTCGCCGATCTCCAAAGCGGGAAGGGTTTCCACCACGGCTAACCTCCCAGGGCCAAAGCGTCCACAGGCGCTTCCTTCTCGGCGAACACGCGCACCACCTCGCCCAGGATCCAAAGGGCGGGGGCCTCCACCGCCACCTTTCCTCCGGCCACCTCCTCGAGGGCGGCGAGGACGCGGCGCTCCTTCGGGGTGGAGGCCCGCTCCACGAAGAGGGTGGGCTCCCTAGGGTCCCGTCCCAGGCGGAGGAGCTCCTTGGCGATCCAGACCCTCCGCTTCACCCCCATGAGGACCACCAGGGTGGGGACCTGGGCGAAGGGCCTGAGGTCCGGATAGCCTCCCCCCTCCAAGACCCCCGAGACCGCGGCGAAGCCGTGGGCGAGGCCCCGGTGGGTGAGGGGAAGCCCGGAGGCGAGGAGGCTCGTCACCCCGGGGACGACCTCCACGGGGACGCCGTGCCGGAGGAGGAAAAGCCCCTCCTCCCCGCCCCGGCCGAAGACCATGGGGTCGCCCCCTTTGAGGCGGACCACGAAGGGGTGGGCCTGGGCGTAGCGGAGGAGGAGGCGGTGGATCCCTTCCTGCTTGGCGCTCTCCCCCTCCTCCTTGCCCACGTAGACCTTTTCCCCGGGGGCGAGGGCGAGGACCCTCTCGTCCACGAGCCGGTCGTAGAGGACCACGGGGGCCTCCTTGAGGAGGCGGTAGGCCTTGAGGGTCAAAAGCTCCGGGTCCCCGGGGCCCGCCCCCACCAGGTAGACCCTACCCATGGGCCACCCCCCGGTAGATGAGCTGGCCTCCGACGAAGAGGAGCCAGAGGAGGAGGGCGAGCCTTAAGGGCTCCTTGGGAAGCCGGGTGGCGAAGAGGGCCCCGAGAAGCCCCCCCGCCACCCCGCCCGAGGCCAGGGCGAGGAGGAGGCCTGGGGCCACCTGGCCGAAGGCGAGGTGGACCCCGCCCCCCAGGAGGGCGAGGACGAGGCCGAAGAGGAGGTCGGTGCCCACCACCTTCTGGGGGGAAAGCCGGGTGGCGTGGAGGAGGAGAAGGGTCCCCAAGGCCCCGGCCCCGGCGGAGGAGAAGCCCACCTCGAGGCCGATGCCGAAGGCCGCCGGGGGGAGAAGCCAAGGCCTTTCCCTCCCTCGTCCGACCCCCTTCAGGCCCCGCCAAAGCCCAAGCCCCGCCGAGAGGACCACGGTGAGGCCCACGAGGAGGAGGACGAGGTCCTTCGCCCCCTTGAGCTGCGTGAGGAGGAGGCTTCCCAGAAGCACCCCCGGGACCCCGCCCAAAAGGAGCCGGAAAAGCGCCCTGGGGTCCACCTGCCCCTTGAGGAGGTAGACCCCTCCCGCGGGGATCTTCACCAGGAAGCCGAAGAGGAGGGCCGTGCCCACGGCCACCTCCGGGGGAAGCCCCAGGGCGAGGATGAGGAGGGGCGCCGTAACCGTCCCCGCCCCCACCCCCGTGACCCCGATGGCGAAGGCGATGAGAAAGCCCAGAAGAAAGGCCATCTACCCCTCCTTGCCGTGCAGGTGGATGCCGCACTCCAGCTTGCCCTTTCCCGCCCAGCGGCCCGAGCGGGGGTCCGAGGGGTCTAAGGGCTTCGCCGTGCAGGGGGCGCAGCCGATGGAGAGGTAGCCCTGGTCGTAGAGGGGGAGGTAGGGGAGGTCCTGCACGGCCAGGTAGGCGAAGACCTCCTTAAACG
Source organism: Thermus arciformis (assembly GCF_900102145.1). Lineage (GTDB taxonomy): Bacteria > Deinococcota > Deinococci > Deinococcales > Thermaceae > Thermus > Thermus arciformis. The sequence continues at coordinate 37,712 of NZ_FNBC01000012.1, forward strand.
TCCAGTCGTAGAGGGGGTTCACCTTCTTCAGGCGGTGGCCCGAGGGGAGGACAGCCTCTTCCAAGGGCTGGAGGTGGGCGCGGGTGGGGGACTGCTCCCGCCTAAGCCCCGTGAACCAGGTATCGTAGGCCTCCAGGGCGGCGAAGAGGGGCTCCACCTTGCGGAGGGCGCAGCAGCGGCCGGGGTCGGTCTCGTAGAGCCTGCCGTAGCGGGCTTCCTGCTCCTCCCGCGAGAGGCTTGGGGTGAGGTTGAGGAGGCGGAAGCCGAGCTTTTTTCGCATTTCGTCCCGGTAGGCGTAGACCTCGGGGAAGTGGTAGCCCGTGTCCAGGAAGAGGACGGGGATCTCGGGCTTTTCCTTGAGGAGGAGGTGGAGGACCACCACGTCCTCCGCCTGGAAGCTGCAGGTGAAGCAGGGGTTTCGGCTTTGGGCCAGGGCTTCTTGGATCAGGCTCCGGGCCGCCTTCACCTTGTCCATGCCGCCACCTCCTTTAGGGCCTCCTCGGCCTTCTCCTTGGCTCTCCCTAGGCCCTCCCTGGGGTCTAGGTCCAGCTCCTCCAGGGCCTGGTCCACGATGCGGTACCAGAGGCGCTTCCTTTCCTCAAAGCTCGGGATTTGGGCGATCCTGGGCCTCAGGGTGCGGAGGAAGGCCACGAGCTCCCCGTAGGCCTCGGGGAAAAGCCCCGCCAGGCGCTCCTTGAGCCGCACGGCGAGGGCGGGGGCGGCCCCCGAGGTGGAGAGGGCCACCAAGAGCTCCCCGCGCCTGAGGACGGCGGGGAGGATGGCGCTCGCGTTCTGGGGGTCGTCCACGGCCACGAGGAAGACGCCCCTCCGGTCGGCCTCCGCCTTGACCCTGGGGTGGATGGCCTTGTCCTTGGGGTGGCTCACCACCAGGAAGTGGCCTTCCAGGTCCCCTTCCCGATAGCCCCGCCTGAGCCAGCGGATCTTGCCTTCCCGTTCCAGCGCCTCCAGGCCGAAGGGGTCCTCTTCGGCGAGGACGGTGACGCGCGCCCCCGCCTCGAGGAGGGCCTTGAGCTTCACGGGGGTTTCGGGCCCCCCGGCGATGAGGAGGACGGGGCGGCCCTTTAGGTCCAGCATCAGGGGGAAGTAGGTCACGCCACCTCCTTCTGCAGGGCGCGTTTGAAGCCCTGGAGCAGGCTTCCCAGCCGCTCGGCCTCGTCCACGTAGAAGGGCTTGACCCCCCACTCCCTTAGGGCGTCGGCGGTGACCCGGCCCACGGCGAGGGCCTTGACCCGGGTGTTGAGGGCTTCCCTCAGGGCCTCGGGGTCCTTCGCCCCCTCAAAGAGGAACTCCACCTGAATGGCGGCCACGAAGGCGAGGGCGTCCACCTCCCCTCCGAGGACGGCCTCCTCGAGGCGGAGGAGGCCCTCGGGGTCCGGGAGGTGGCGGTAGGGCATGAGGGGAAGGACCCGGTAGCCCCGTTCCGCCAGGGCGTTTTCCAGGAAGGGGATGGGCTTCCCGTAAAGCTGGAGGGCGGCCACGCCTCCTCCTTGGGGAAGGAGGGGGAGGAGGCTTTGGGAGGTGCCGTCCCCCACGGCGTGGGGGGGAAGGCCCGCCTCCTTGAGGGCCCGCGCCGCCTTGGCCCCCCGGGCCAGGCGGAGGGCCCCCTCCAGGGGCTTTTTCAGGTCCAGACCCAGGGCCTTGCCCGCCTCCAGGAGGTCCCTCACCCCCACCCCGGTGGTGGCCAGGAAGAGGTCCACCCCTTGGGCGAGGGCCCGGACCTGGTCCCGGTACTCGGGGACGGGGACCTTCTCCGTGGCCTGGACGGGAAAGAGGAGGGGGGTGAAGCCGAGCTTCTCCGCCAGGGCTTTAAACGCGTCCTTTCGCCTGAGTCCCGCGTAGGCCACGCGCACGGCGTCCTCCTTTAAACGGCGCACTCCCCGCGCCCGAGCTGCACGCTGAAGGCCTCTCCTTCCGCCCCCAGGTCCTGGTAGAACTCGGGGGCCTCCTCGTAGGGGGGGACCTCCTGGAGGTCCTGGAGGAGGGGCTTGAAGGAGGCCGCCCCCACCCGGTCCAGGTACGCCTGGAAGCTTTCCCCGTTTTGCCTTTCCTCCAGGTAGCGCTTTAGGATCCTCTCCACCGCCTCGGGGACCCGCCTCGCCGGGATCCTCCCCACCACCTGCCCGAAGCGGGCCTCCCCCTCCCGGGTCCTCCCGCCCAGGAGGAGGACGTAGTGGGGCACCTCCCTCTCTCCCACCTTGCGGCTTGAGCCGTAGAAGCCGATGTCGGCGATGTGGTGCTGGCCGCAGGAGTTGGGGCAGCCGGAGATCTTGACGCCGATGGCCTTGGCCCCCGGGTCCTGGGCCAGGGGGAGGGCGGAGAGGTGGGCCTCGAGGGCCTGGGCGAGCCCCCGGGAGCGGGTGATGGCCAGGTTGCAGGTGTCGGCCCCGGGGCAGCGGGTGATGTCCAGGAGGGTGTGGGCTTCAGGCCAGGCGAGCCCCGCCTCCAAAAGGGCCTCGTAGAGCCCTCCCAGGGCCTCCTCGGGGACGAAGCGGAGGAGGAGGTTCTGGCTGATGGCGCTCCGGACCTCGGCGGCGTAGGTCTCGGCGATGGCCGCCAGGGCCCGGAGCCCCTCCGGGGTGATGTCCCCCAAGGGGAGGCGGACGGTGACGGTGTAAAAGCCCTCCTGCTTCTGCTTGAAGAGGTTGGTGCGCCGCCAGGCGTCAAAGCCGGGGGCAAAGGAGAAGGGCTTTTTGGGCGGGCTGGGAAGCCTTGGAGGCTCGGGCTCTGGAGGCGGGGCCCAGGCCTTAAGGTCCTCCCCCGTGGCCGTGAGCTTGACGAGGCGCCTCTCCTCCCGCACCGCCTCCCGGAAGGCGGCGATCCCCCACTTCTTCACCAGGAACTTGAGCCGGGCCTGGGTCAAGACCTTGCGGTTCCCGTAGCGGTCAAAGAGGCGGACGATGGCCAGCATGGTGGGGAGGAGGTCCTCCTCGGGGGTAAAAGGCTCCAAAAGCTCGGCGCTCATGGGGGCGGCCCCTAAGCCCCCGCCCACGTAGACGCGGAACCCCCGTTTTCCCCCTTCCAAGGCCGCCACCACCCCGATGTCGTGGATGGGGGTGCGGGCGTGGTCCGTGGCGCACCCCTCAAAGGCGATCTTGAACTTCCGGGGGAGGTTCTGCCCCACGGGGTGGCGGAGGAAGTAGCGGTAGGCGGCCTCGGCGTAGGGGGTCACGTCAAAGGGTTCCTCGGGGGAGACGCCGGCGTAGGGGCAGCAGGTGATGGCCCGGATGGAGTGGCCGCAGGCCTCGCGGGTGGTGAGGCCCACGGCGTTCACCGCCCTCAGGACCTTGGGCACGTCCCGGCGGTGGACGTGGTGGAGCTGGACCGCCTGGCGGGTGGTCACGTGGGCCAGGCGGTTTTCCGCATAGCCCTCGGCCACGTCCGCGAGAACCCTGAGGCCCTCGGGGGTGATCCGCCCCACGGGGAGCTTGATGCGGATCATGTGGTGCTCGGGGCGGCCCCGGATGCCGTAGATGCCGTTTTTGAGCCGGAAGACCCGGAAGTCCTCGGGGTCCTCCTCCCCGGCCTCGAGGCGGGCGATCATGGCCTCCAGGTACCGGATCTCCGCCTCCGCCGCCGGGTCCAGGCGCGCGCCGCTGAACCTTTCCACAGGCCCTGCCATCCCTCACCTCCAACTCCGACCCCCGGTCCAGGGGGTTGGTGGGAATGGTATACCATTGAGCACATGAAAGTCAAGGGTATAAGGCCCCCTGGCGAGGCCGCTGGCGGTGAGGAGGGCCCTCAGGAGCAGCGCCCCTGCCGCCCGGGAGCGGGAGGGCCCGCCGTGCGCCGTCCCCTAGGGCAGCGGCGTGGACGCTTAGTGTGGCCTGGCTTGCCTTCCCAGGTTCGGGGCGTGCTATAGTGGGGGGGCAGGCTAGGGGTGCCCGAATGGAAGGGCTGAGAGCTGGGTTTCTCCCAGCAACCCTTGGAACCTGATCCGGGTAATGCCGGCGGAGGGAAGCCTATGCGGAAGACCCGAATCCCCCAAAACCTAGCCCCCTTCGGGCCGCGTGGGCCTTTCCCGCTGGCCTAGGGGGGGTGAAAGGTTGCTTGGAAGGCTCTACCTGGTGGTGACCCCAAGGCCCGGTTGGACCTTTGCGGAGACCCTGGACCGCACGGAAAGGGCCTTGGCGGGCGGCGTGGAGGTTTTGCAGCTCAGGGCCAAGGACTGGGAGGCGCGGCCTACTTTGGAGCTCGGGGAGAGGATGCTCGCCCTCGCCCGGCGCCACGGGGTGCCCTTCTTCCTGAACGACCGCCCCGACCTCGCCGCCCTCCTGGGGGCGGACGGGGTGCACCTGGGGCAGGGTGACCTTACCCCCGAGGAGGCGCGGCGCTTTTTCCGCGGGATGGTGGGCCGCTCCACCCACGCCCCGGAGCAGGCCCTGCGGGCCCTGGAGGAGGGGGTGGACTACCTCTCCGTAGGCCCCGTGTGGGAGACCCCCACGAAGCCGGGCAGGCCCGCCGCGGGGCTCGCCTACGTGCGCTGGGCGGCGGAGAACCTGGGGGAGAAGCCCTGGTACGCCATCGGGGGGATTGACCTGGGGAACCTGGACCGGGTCCTAGAGGCCGGGGCCAGGCGCATCGTGGTGGTCCGGGCCATCCTGGATGCCCCTGACCCCGAGCGGGCGGCCCGCGCCCTTAGGGAGAGGCTTTATGGTGTGGCTTAACGGGGAGCCCAAGCCCTTGGAGGGAAAGACCCTCAAGGAGGTCTTGGAGGAGCTCGGCGTGGAGCTTAAGGGGGTCGCCGTCCTCCTCAACGGGGAGGCCTTCTTGGGCCTCGAGGCCCCGGACCGCCCCTTGCGGGACGGGGACGTGGTGGAGGTGGTGGCCCTGATGCAGGGGGGCTAGCATGGACACCTGGAAGGTGGGTCCCGTAGAGCTCAAAAGCCGCCTCATCCTGGGGTCCGGCAAGTACAAGGACTTCGGGGTGATGCGGGAGGCCATCGCCGCCGCGGGGGCCGAGGTGGTCACGGTCTCCGTGAGGCGGGTGGAGCTCAAGGCCCCGGGGCACGTGGGGCTTCTGGAGGCTTTGGAGGGGGTTAGGCTTCTCCCCAACACCGCCGGGGCCCGCACGGCCGAGGAGGCGGTGCGCCTCGCCCGGCTGGGCCGCCTCCTCACCGGGGAGAGGTGGGTGAAGCTCGAGGTCATCCCCGACCCCACCTACCTCCTCCCCGATCCCCTGGAGACCCTGAAGGCGGCGGAGAGGCTTTTGGAGGAGGATTTCCTCGTCCTCCCCTACATGGGGCCGGACCTCGTCCTCGCCAAAAGGCTCGCCGCCTTGGGCACGGCCACGGTGATGCCCCTCGCCGCCCCCATCGGCTCGGGCTGGGGGGTGCGGACGAGGGCCCTTCTGGAGCTTTTCGCCCGGGAGAAGGCAAGCCTTCCCCCGGTGGTGGTGGACGCGGGGCTCGGCCTCCCCTCCCACGCGGCCGAGGTGATGGAGCTCGGCCTGGACGCCGTCTTGGTGAACACCGCCATCGCCGAGGCCCAAGACCCCCCCGCCATGGCCGAGGCCTTCCGGCTTGCGGTGGAGGCGGGGAGGAAGGCCTACCTCGCGGGGCCCATGCGGCCTAAGGAGGCGGCAAGCCCCTCTAGCCCGGTGGAGGGGGTGCCTTTTACCCCGACCGGGCTTGCGCCCGGTCGGGGGCCCCAGTAGGAGGAGCCATGAGGGCGGACGTGGCCGTGGTGGGGGCGGGGATCATCGGGGTCCTCGCCGCCTACGAGCTCGCCAAGCGGGGGGTGGCCGTGGCCCTCCTGGACGCGGAGAGGCCCGGGGCCGCCACCTTCGCGAGCGCGGGGATGCTCGCCCCTTACCCCGAGGGGCTTTCGGGGGAGCTTCTGGAGGCGGGGCTATACGGCCTCGCCCGCTACCCCGAGCTCCTCGCCGAGCTTAAGGAAAGGGGCCTCGAGGTGGAGGCGGCCTTTTCCGGCACCTGGGTGGCGGCCCTCACCCCCTCGGAAAAGGAGGCCTGGGAGGCGGAGGCCCCCTCCCCCTACCCGGTCCGGGGGACCTTGGGGGCGAGGCGCTTCCCCGGGGGGTTCGTCCACCCCAGGAGGCTTCGGGAGGCCCTACTCCAGGCCTTCCAGGACCTAGGGGGCACCTACCTCCGGGCCGAGGTGGAGGGGGTGGAGGGGGGGAGGGTCTATTGGGGGGAAGGGGCCCTTAGGGCCCGCTTCGTCCTCCTCTCCGTGGGGGCCTGGGGAGGGAGGTTCGGCCTAAGGGTCAGGCCCCTCAAGGGGGAGGCGTTGCTCCTAGAGGGCGAGGCCCCGCCCGGGCCCCTTTTCGCCGGGGAGGGGTACCTCCTCTCCCGGGAGGGCGGGGTCTACGTGGGGGCCACGCAGAGGGAGGGGTGGGAAGAGGGGGTGGACCTCTTCGGCCTCAGGTGGCTTGCGGACTACGCCCACGAGCGCTTTCCCCTCTTGGAAGGGGCCCGCTTTAGGGGGGTGGTCTGGGGGTATAGACCCGTGGGGGAGCTCTTCGTGGGCGAGGTGGGGGAAGGCGTGTACGCGGCCGTGGGGCACGGGAGGAACGGGGTCCTCCTCGCCCCTTGGACGGCAAAGAGGCTCTTAGGGCTTTTGGGGGTGGAAGATGACGCAGCTTGAGGCGGCGAGGAAAGGGAAGATCACCGAGGAGATGGCCTACGTGGCCGAGAAGGAGGGGGTTTCCCCCGAGTTCGTGCGGGAAGGGGTGGCGGCAGGCCGGATCGTCATCCCCAGGAACCCCAACCACACGACCCTCACCGACTTCAAGGGGATCGGGGAGGGGCTTTCCGTCAAGGTGAACGCCAACCTGGGCACCTCCTACGACTACGTGGACGTGGAGGAGGAGGTGGAGAAGGCCAGGGTGGCCATCCGGTACGGGGCAGACACCCTCATGGACCTCTCCACCGGGGGAGACCTCAAGGCGATCCGCAAGCGGATCCTGGAGGTGGCCACCGTCCCCTTGGGCACCGTGCCCATCTACGAGGCGGAGTTTCGGGCGGCTAGGCGCAAGAACTTCTTTGACATGTCGGCGGACGAGCTCTTCCAGGTGATTGAGGAGCACGGCAAGGAGGGGGTGGACTACATCACCGTGCACGTGGGGGTGACCCTGAGGAACCTCGAGGTCTACCGGAATAGCCCCCGCACCACGGGCATCGTGAGCCGGGGCGGGGGGCTCATGGCCGCCTGGATGCTCCACCGCGGCGAGGAAAACCCCCTCTACGCCCGCTTTGACGACCTCCTCTCCATCGCCCGCACCTACGACATGACCCTCTCCCTAGGGGATGGCCTGAGGCCAGGCTCCCTCGCCGACAGCACCGACCGGGCCCAGATCGCAGAGCTCCTCACCATCGGCGAGCTCGTGGAAAGGGCCAGGAGGGCTGGGGTCCAGGCCATGGTGGAAGGCCCCGGGCACATCCCCTTGAACGAGGTGGCGGCCAACGTCCAGATCCAGAAGAAGCTCACGGGGCACGCCCCCTTCTACATCCTGGGGATGCTTCCCGTGGACACCGCCGCGGGGTTTGACCACATCGCCGGGGCCATCGGCGGGGCCTTGGCGGGGTGGTGGGGTGCGGACATGCTCTGCTACCTCACCCCAGCGGAGCACCTGGGCCTGCCCACCCCTGAGCACGTGAAGCAAGGGGTGATCGCCTTTAAGATCGCCGCCCACGCCGCCGACGTGGCCCGGGGGAACAAAAGGGCCCTGGAGAGGAACCGGAGGATGTCCGAGGCCCGCTACCGGTTGGACTGGGAGGGCCAGTTCGCCCTCGCCCTCTTCCCCGAGGAGGCGAGGCGCCTCAAGGAGGAACGGGGTTCCAAGACCAAGGCCTGCAGCATGTGCGGCCCCTTCTGCCCCATGAACCTGGTGGAGGCGGTGCTCAAGGGGAAGGGGCGGATGGAGCTTCCGGTAGCCTGAGGCCATGGACGCCCTCGCCCGTCTGGAACGCCTGCCCTTGGGGAGGCCCCACCTTAGGCTCCTCTTCCTCCTCGGGTTCGGCTGGGCCCTGGACGCCATGGACGTGGGGCTCATCAGCTTCACCCTGCCCGCCCTTTCCCGGGAGTTCGGCCTGGACCCGGTGGGGGCGGGGCTTTTGGGGAGCGTGGGGCTTCTAGGGATGCTCTTTGGGGCCCTCCTCGGGGGAAGGCTCGCCGACCGGTTCGGCCGGAAGGCGGTGGTGGGGTATAGCCTCTTCCTCGCCGGGCTGGGAAGCCTCCTCACCGCTCTGGCCCCAAGCCTCCCTTGGGTTTTCGTTTTCCGCTTCTTCACGGGGCTTGGGCTAGGAGCGGAGCTTCCCGTGGCGGCAAGCCTCATGGGGGAGTTTAGCCCCAAGGCCCACCGGGGGCGGATGGTGGTCCTCCTCGAGGCTTTCTGGGCCGTGGGGTGGCTCCTCGCCGCCCTCATGGGCTACCTCCTGGTGCCCGCTTTCGGCTGGCGGGCCGCCTTCCTCGCCGGGGCCCTTCCCGCCCTTTACGCCGCCTACCTGAGGCTTTCCCTCCCTGAGTCCCCCCGCTGGCTCGTGGCCCGGGGCCGGGCGGCGGAGGCGGAGGCCCTGGTGGCCTCCTGGGAGCGGGCCTTTCCCGGGCCCCTGCCCGAGCCTCGCCCCGAGCCCGCCCCGCGCCCCCTCCCCTACGGGGCCCTCTTCCGCCCGCCCCTCCTCCGGCGCACCCTCTTCCTCGCCCTCGCCTGGTTCGCCCTGAACGCGGGCTACTACGGGGCCTTCATCTGGCTCCCCTCCCTCCTCGTGGCCCAGGGCTACACCCTGGTGCGCTCCTTGGAGTACGTCCTCCTCATCACCTTGGCCCAGGTGCCGGGCTACCTCGCGGCGGCCTTCTTGGTGGAGCGCTGGGGGAGGCGGCCCGTGCTCGTGGGGTTTTTGGGCCTTTCCGCCCTCTTCGCCTGGCTCCTCTCCCGGGCTTCCTCCCCGGGGGAGGTGCTCCTTTTCGGGGCGCTCCTCGCCTTCTTCAACCTGGGGGCCTGGGGGGCGGTCTACGCCTACACCCCGGAGCTCTTCCCCACGGCGCTTAGGGGAAGCGGGGCGGGCTTCGTGGCGGCGGTGGGCCGGGTGGGGGGGATCCTCGCCCCCTACGCCACCGGAGCCCTCCTCCCCCTTTTGGGTCCGGGCGGGGTCTTGGCCCTCCACGGGGGGCTTCTTCTCCTCGCCGGGGTCTTCGCCTTCGCCGTGGGGGTGGAGACCCGGGGCCGGTCCTTGGAGGAAGCATGAGGGTGGCCCTCACCATCGCGGGCTCCGACTCGGGGGGCGGGGCAGGGGTGCAGGCGGACCTCAAGGTCTTCTTCCGCTTCGGGGTCTACGGGACGAGCGCCCTCACCCTGGTCACCGCCCAGAACACCCTGGGGGTGCAACGGGTGCACCTCCTGCCCCCCGAGGTGGTCTACGCCCAGATAGAGAGCGTGGTCCAGGACTTCCCCCTCCACGCCGCCAAGACGGGGGCCTTGGGGGACGTGGCCATCGTGGAGGCCGTGGCCGAGGCGGTGGGGCGCTTCGGGGTCCGGCCCTTGGTGGTGGACCCGGTGATGGTGGCGAAAAGCGGGGACCCCCTCCTCGCCCCGGAGGCGGTGAGGGCGCTCAAGGAGAGGCTTTTCCCCCTGGCGGCCCTCATTACCCCGAACCGCCTCGAGGCCGAAGCCCTCCTGGGGCATTCCATCCGCACCCTGGAGGAGGCGGAGGAGGCCGCCAAGGCCCTCCTGGGACTGGGCCCCGAGGCTGTCCTCCTCAAGGGGGGGCATCTGGAGGGGGAAAGGGCGGTGGACCTTTTGGCCACTCGGGAAGGGGTCTTGCGCTTCTCTGCCCCCCGGGTCCAAACCCGCAACACCCACGGCACCGGTTGCACCCTCTCCGCCGCCATCGCCGCCCTCCTCGCCAAGGGGAGGCCCTTGGCGGAGGCGGTGGCCGAGGCCAAGGCCTACCTCACCCGGGCCCTGAAGACGGCGCCTTCCCTGGGCCAGGGCCACGGGCCTTTGGACCACTGGGCTTAAGCGCCCCGCGTTTTCCCGGGGTGGCCTCAGAAGGCCCGCACCTCCACCCCCGCCTCCTCCAGGGCCTTCCGCACCGCCCTCGCCACCTCGGGGGCGTTGGGGTTGTCTCCGTGGATGCAAAGCGTCTCGGCCCGCACCTCCACCTCTCCGCCGTCTAAGGCCTCCACCTTCCCCTCCAGCACCATGCGCAAGGCCCTCCGGGCCGCTTCCTCAGGGTCGGTGATCCAGGAACCCGGCATGGAGCGGGGAGCGAGCTGGCCGTTTCGCAGGTAGGCCCTTTCAGGGAAGGCCTCGAGGAGCACCCTTAGCCCCGCCTTCCGCGCCTCCTCCTCGTACACCGTCCCCGGGAGGACCACGAGGGGAAGCCCCGGGTCAAAGGCCTTCACCGCCAGGGCGATGGCCCTCGCCGTCTCCCGGTCGCGGCAGGCCTTGAGGTAAAGCGCCCCGTGGGGCTTCACGTGGTGGAGGGAAAGGCCCTCCGCCCTGAGGAAGGCGGAGAGGGCCCCGATCTGGTAGAGCACGTCGGCGTAGACTTCCTCCGGGGAAAGGGCCATCTCCCTTCGGCCGAAGCCCACGAGGTCGGGAAAGCCCGGGTGCGCCCCCACGGCCACCCCGTGGGCCTTGGCCAGGCGCACCGCCTCCAGGATCCGGCCCGGGCTTCCCCCGTGGAAGCCGCAGGCCAGGTTCGCCGAGGTGACCAGGGGGAAGATCTCCCGGTCGTGCCCGTAAGCGAAGGCCCCGTAGGACTCGCCCGCGTCCGCGTTCAGGTCCACCGTCATACCGCCTCCTTTCAAAGTTTAAGCGCCACCTTGGCCCCGTGGGGAAGGGCGACCTCCAGGCAGGCCTCGCTCTGCCCCGAGGAGGCTTTGGCGGAAGGTGTCCAGGGAAAGCTCCCGGTTCAGGGCGCCCCCGCCACCCCGATGGCCGCCGCCTCCGTGGGGGTGGCCATCCCCAGGTAGATGGAGCCCAGGACCAGTAAGAGGATGGGAAGGACGCACTTTGGGGGGTGTGGGCCGGCCGGTGTTCTTTTGGCCGGGGTTCTGAATGCGTTTGTGGGGACAAAAGGCACGAGCAGGTTTAATCGTGAAAAAAATCACTAGATTGTCCCCCTCCATACACCAAGCCCAGCTCCCCAAGAAGCCCCTCCACGTCCTCAACCGGCCTCCGGCAAGCCCCGCGAAGGCAGAGGTACGCCTTCCCCGCGGCCTTGCCCTTTAAGGAGGGAAGGGCTTCCTCTGGCCCTAAGACCACCTGGGTGAGGGGGAGGTAAAGCCTTAGCGCCTCCCCCGCCAGGGCGGAGGGAAGGGGGAGGATGAGCTCGGAGCCCTCCTCCAAGAGGCGGCGGGAGAGGAGAAAGCCCGGCAGGGCATGGGGGTGGCGGGAAAGCCAAAGCGCTTTGGCCTCTAGAAGCTCCCGCGCCCACTCCCGGTACCGCTCCTCGGCCAAAGGGCCTGCCAGGCGCCAAAGGGCCTCGGCCAGGGCGCTTTCCCCCGTGGGGATGGCCCCTTCCTCCACCTCGGCGGCGGGGAGGGGAAGCCCCTGGGAGGCCCGGTGTGGGCCGAAAGCCTCCCAAGCCCTCTCCGCCAGGAGCCTGGCTTGCTCCAGGTAGGGCCATTCCCCCGTGGCCCCGTAGACCTCCAAAAGGGCCAAGGCGGCGAAGGCCTGGTCGCTCAGGAAGGCTTCTTCCCCCAGGTCCCCCTCCCGCCAGACGTGGCGGAGGAGGCCTTCCCTGGCCATCCTCTCCAGGAGGAAGTGGGCTCCCTTCCGGGCGGCCTCCAGGTAGGCTCCATTCCCCAAAAGCCTCCCCGCCTCCGCCAGGGCCCTAACCGCCAGGGCGGACCAGTCGGCCAGGACCTTGTCGTCCAAGGCGGGAGGCATGCGCCGCCTACGGGCCCCTTGCAGCTTCGCCCGCACCCCTTCCCGCCAGGCGAAAAACCCCTCCCCCAGGGCTTGCCTCACCTCGGCCTCGCCCCAGGCGGTGAGGACGGACCTCTCTCCCAGGTCCTCCCCCAGGGCGAAGTAGCGCCGGGCCAGGGGGAAGTCCTCCCCCAGGGCCTCCCTAAGCTCCGCCTCGGTCCAGGTGTAGTAGCGCCCCTCCTCCCCCTCGCTTTCCGCGTCCAAGGCGCTGTGGAAGCCGCCCTCCCGGCGCTGCATGGAAAGGAGCCAGTCCAGGGTCTCCCGGGCCACCCGGAGGAAGAGGTCCTCGCCAAAGAGCTTGTAGGCTCCAAGGTAGACCCGGACGAGGAGGGCGTTGTCGTAGAGCATCTTCTCAAAGTGGGGTAGCCGCCAGAAGCGGTCCACGCTGTAGCGGTGGAACCCCCCGCCCACCTGGTCATAGAGGCCCCCCAGGGCCATAGCTCGGAGGGTCTTCCGGAGCATGGCCCCCGCCCTTTCCTCCCCCTCCCAGGCCCGGGCCAGGAGGTAGAGGAGGAGGGGCCCCTGGGGGAACTTGGGGGCGGGGAGAAACCCTCCCCACTCGGGGTCAAAGGCCCGCTCCAAGTGGTCCAAGGCCTCCTCCTCCGCGCCCTCGGGAAGGGGGCCGGGGGGCGGGGTGAGGCTTTTCCAGAGGGCCCGGGTCAGCCGCTCCGCCTCTTCCAGGACGGCCTCCCGCTTCCCCGCCCAGGCCTCGGCCACGGCCAAAAGGACCCGCCTGAAGCCGGGAAGGCCCATCCGGTCCTCCTTGGGGAAGTAGGTGCCCCCGAAGAAGGGCTTGCCCTCGGGGGTGAGGAAGAGGCTCATGGGCCAGCCCCCCTGGCCGGTGAGGCTAAGGAGGGCCCGCATGTAAGCGGCGTCCACGTCGGGGCGCTCCTCCCGGTCCACCTTCACCGGGACGAAGTGGGCGTTGAGGAGGCGGGCCACCTCCTCGTCCTGGAAGCTTTCCCGGTGCATCACGTGGCACCAGTGGCAGGCGGCGTAGCCCACGGAGAGGAAGATGGGCTTATTCTCCCTTTGCGCCTTTTGGAAGGCCTCCTCGCCGAAGGGGTACCAGTCCACGGGGTCTTCCGCGTGGGCGAGGAGGTAGGGGCTGCGGGCGGCCTTTAGGCGGTTTCCCATCCCCTTCAGGCTAAGGCGGGGGGGCCAAGGGGAAGGACCCCTTTCTTACAATGGGGGCGTGATGGGCGAAGCCTTTTGGGAAACCGGCTTGGAGGAAGCCCTAAAGGCCTGGCTCCAGGAGGACTTGGGGCACGGGGACCTCACGAGCCTCCTGGTGGTTCCGGAGGACCTCGAGGGCGAGGCCGTGATCCTCGCCAAGGAGGGGGGCGTCCTCGCGGGGCTTGGGGTGGCGGAGCGGGTTTTCGCCCTCGCGGACCCACGCACCGCCTTCACCCCCCTGGTGGCGGAGGGGGCGAGGGTGGCGGAGGGAACGGAGGTGGCCCGGATCCGGGGGGCCTTGCGGGGCATCCTCGCCGGGGAGAGGCTCGCCCTCAACCTCCTGCAACGCCTCTCCGGGATCGCCACCCTGACCCGGGCCTACGTGGAGGCCCTGGCGGGCACCAAGGCCCAGATCCTGGACACCCGCAAGACCACCCCGGGGCTTCGCGCCCTGGAGAAGTACGCCGTGCGGGTGGGCGGGGGGAGGAACCACCGCTATGGCCTCTTTGACGGGATCCTCCTCAAGGAGAACCACGTCCGGGCGGCGGGGAGCGTGGGCGAGGCGGTGCGGCGGGCCAAGGCCCGCGCCCCCCACTACCTCAAGGTGGAGGTGGAGGTCCGGGACCTCGCCGAGCTGGAGGAGGCCCTGGAGGCCGGGGCCGACCTCATCCTCCTGGACAACTTCCCCCTCGAGGCCCTAAGGGAGGCGGTGCGCCGCGTGGGGGGGCGGGTGCCCTTGGAGGCGAGCGGGAACATGACCCTGGAGCGGGCGCGGGCCGCGGCGGAGGCCGGGGTGGACTACATCTCCGTAGGGGCCCTCACCCACTCGGCCAAGGCCTTGGACCTCTCCCTTCTGGTGGTGCGTCCATGATGGCAACATGTGCTACCATGATGGCATGGTGCGCACCCAGGTGCAGCTCACCGAGGCCCAGTGGGCACGGCTCAAGGCCAAGGCCCGCGCGGAAGGGGTTTCCCTGGCGGAGCTGGTGCGCCGGGCAGTGGAGCGGTTTTTGGAGGAGGAGGAGGGCTACGAGGACAAGGCCAGGCGGGCCCTCCTCGCCCTGGGCCGCTTCGCCTCCGGCCAAGGGGATGTGAGCGAGGCCCACGACCGGTATCTGGAGGAGGCTTTTGGCCGTCTTCCTTGACACCTCGGCCCTCTACGCCCTTCTGGACCGGGACGACGCCCACCACCAGGAGGCCGCCCGGACCTTCCGGGAGCTCCTCGAGGCCCGATGGCCGCTGAAAACCCACGCCTACGTGGTGGTGGAGAGCGTGGCCCTGGTCCAAAGGCGGCTCGGCGTGGAGGCGGTCCGGGTCCTGGTCCACGACCTCATGGGGGTGGTGGAGGTAGCGCCCGTGGAGGAGGCCCTACACCGCGCCGCCCTCACGGCCCTCCTCGCCTCGGGCAGGCGGGAGGTGAGCCTGGTGGACTGGACGAGCTTCCTCTTCATGCGGGAAAGGCGGCTGGAAAAGGCCTTCGCCTACGACGAGCACTTCTGGGAACAGGGCTTCGTCTCCGTAGGGGAGGCCCTGCATAATGGGTAGGATGCGTGGGGAAGCCCTGGCGCAAGAGGTCCTCAGGCTCAAGCGGGAGCGGAACGCCGTCATCCTGGCCCACTCCTATCAGCTTCCCGAGGTGCAGGAGGTGGCGGACTTCGTGGGGGACTCCCTAGGCCTCGCCCGGGAGGCCCAAAGGACGCGGGCCGAGGTCATCGTCTTCTGCGGCGTCCACTTCATGGCGGAGACCGCCGCCATCCTGAACCCCGAGAAGACGGTGCTTCTGCCCGACCTGGAGGCGGGCTGCTCCCTCGCTGACAGCCTCCGGCCCGAGGACGTCCTGGCCTGGAAGGCAAAGCACCCCGACGGGATCGTGGTGGCCTACGTGAACACCAAGGCCGAGGTCAAGGCCCTGGCGGACGTCTGCGTGACGAGCGCGAACGCCGTGGAGGTGGTCTCCCGGCTTCCCCAGGACCGGCCCATCTACTTCGTCCCCGACATGTTCCTGGGGGCCCACGTGGCCCGGGTCACGGGGAGGAGGCTGGACCTCTTCCCCGGGGAGTGCCACGTGCACGCGGGGATCCGGGAGGAGCACCTGAAGGCCCTCCTGGAAGCCCACCCGGGGGCGGAGTTCCTCATCCACCCGGAGTGCGGCTGCGGCAGCGGATGCCTCTACCTCAAGCCCGACGCCAAGATGCTCTCCACGGAGGGGATGGTGCGCTACGCCAAGGGGGCGGAGGCCCGGGAGTTCGTGGTGGCCACGGAGGTGGGGATCCTCCACCGCCTCAAGAAAGAGGCCCCGGAAAAAGCCTTCTTCCCGGTGAAGCCCGACGCCGTGTGCGAGTACATGAAGCGGATCACCCTGGAGAAGGTCTACCTCTCCTTGAAGGAGATGCGCCACGTGGTCCGGGTGCCCGAGGAGGTGGCGAGAAGGGCGCGCCGGGCCCTCGAGGCCATGGTGGCCGTGGGGTGATGGAGCGCCGCAGCGCCGACCTCCTCGTCCTGGGCGCCGGGGTGGCGGGGGTCTACGCCGCCTTGGCCGCGGAGGAGAGGGGGGCCCGGGTCCTCCTCGTGAGCAAGGACCCTTTCCCTGCAGGCTCCACCCCCTGGGCCCAAGGGGGGGTGGCCTTCCCCGTGGGGGAGGAGGACCTCGAGGCCCACCTCCGGGACACCCTCGTGGCCGGCCGGGGCCTGGTGGAGGAAGGGGTGGCCCGCTCCATCCTGGAGGAGGCCCCCCGCCACCTGGAGAGGCTTCGCGCCTTCGGCCTCCCCTTCCACCCCGAGCCCACCCGGGAAGGGGGGCACTCCCGCGCGAGGGTCTTCCACCTGGGCGGGGACCGGAGCGGGCTTCTCCTCCTGGAGGGGCTCCTTAAGCGGCTTTCCGCCCCCGTGGTTCCCGCCCAGGCCCTAAGCCTCCTCGCCTCCGGGAACCGGGTGACCGGGGCCCTCCTTTGGGGGCCGGAGGGGCTTTGGGAGGTCCGGGCCGGGGCCGTCCTCCTCGCCACAGGAGGGTTTGGCCGCCTCTTCTCCGTGACCACGAACCCCCAAGGGGCCACGGGGGACGGGATGGCCCTCGCCTGGCGGGCGGGGGCGGGGCTTAGGGACCTGGAGTTCGTCCAGTTCCACCCCACGGCCCTTCCCAACGGGGCCCTGGTCTCCGAGGCCTGCCGGGGGGAGGGGGCCATTCTCCTGAACGCCCATGGGGAGCGCTTCATGCCCCGCTACGACCCCCTGGCGGAGCTCGCCCCCCGGGACGTGGTGGCCCGGGCCGTCTTCCGGGAGAGGGAGCGCACGGGCGGGGTCTACCTGGACCTGAGGCCCATCCCCCGCCTGGAGGAACGCTTCCCCACGGTGGTGGCCCAGGCCCGCACCCTGGGCCTGGACCCCCTGAGGGCGCCCCTTCCCGTGGCCCCGGCGGCCCACTACGCCATGGGCGGGGTGAGGACGGACGCCTTCGGCCACACGGGGATCCCCGGGCTCTTCGCCGCGGGGGAGGTGGCCTCCACCGGCTTCCACGGGGCGAACCGCCTGGCCTCCAACAGCCTCCTCGAGGGCCTGGTGGTGGGGTGGCGGGCCGCCCTAAGGGCCCTGGAGGACCTGGCCTTTCCCCCAAAAGCCACCCCCCTCCCCGCCCTCGCCGCCCCGCCCGAGGCGGTGGCGGCCCTGAGGGAGGAAGCGGGGGAGGCCCTTGGGGTGGTGCGGCGCAAAGAGGCCCTCCTCGCCTTCCTCCGCCAGGCGGAGGCCGTGCCCCTGGAGGAGGTGGAAAGAGCCGGCAGGGAGCGGCTCGAGGCGGGAAGCCTCCTCCTCCTCATGCGCCTCCTCGCCCGGGCGGCCTTGGCCCGGGAGGAGAGCCGGGGCGCCCACTTCCGGGAGGACTTCCCCCTGGAAGATCGCCCCAGGCACAGCCTCTTCCAGGGATGGCGCCTCGCTTTCCTCCCCGTGGGTGTAGAGTAGGGGAGGAGGCGATTATGAAGGGGCACCCCGAGGTGATCCAGAGCTTGCAGGAACGGCTTTCCGAGGAGCTCGCCGCCATCCTCCAGTACATGGTCCACGCGGAGCTGGCGGAGAACTGGGGCTTCAAGGCCCTGGCCCGCCACCTCAAGGCCCACGCCATCACCGAGATGCGCCACGCCGAGAAGCACATTGAGCGCATCCTCTTCCTCGAGGGCTTCCCCGAGGTGAGCCGCATCGGGGAGATCAAGATCGGCCAAAGCGTGGAGGAGATCCTCTTCAAGGACTACGAGGGGGAGGTCCAGGCGGTGAAGGGCTACAACGAGACCATGAACCTGGCCCAACGCCTCGGGGACAACGGCACCCGGGAGATGATCGCGGAGATCCTTAAGGACGAGGAGGCCCACGTGGACTGGCTGGAAAGCCAGCGGGAGCTTCTCCAGCAGATGGGCTTGGCCAACTACCTGCAGTACCTGGCCGGGGAAGCGGAGTAGAGCCCCCCGCGTGGAGGCCTTAGGCCACCGGCGCCTTTAAGTGCTTGCGGGCCCAGCGGTCAATGGCGGCGATGACCGCCTCCAGCTCCCGCCCCGCCTCCGTGAGGCTATAGCGGGTACGGGGCGGCATGTAGGACTCCACCCGCTTCTCCACCACCCCCACCTCCACCAGGTGCTCCAGCCGCTGGGAGAGGGTGGCCGGGTTCACCCCGCCCACGGCCCGGGAAAGCTCGTTGAAGCCCTTGGGGCCTTCCAGGAGGGCGCGGACGATGTGGAGCGTCCACTTCTCCTGGAGGAGGTTCAAGGCGGCGTAGACCGGGCAGAAAGCGCCGTGCTCGCCCATGACCCCATGGTAGCACGGGCCTAAGCGCCCTTTCGGGCCACCAGGGTGAGGAGGGTGTAGGTGGCCACGGCCTTGCCCTCCTGGTTCACCACCTCCACGGCCCACTCCACCACGCCCGTCTTCTCGTCCCGGGGGCGCTTGCGCTTCACCGTGAGGCGGGCTTGGAGGGTGTCCCCGGCCCCCACGGGCTCCAGGAAGCGCAGGCCCTCGAGGCCGTAGTTGGCGAGCACCGGGCCCGGGGCCGGGTCCACGAAGAGGCCGGCCGCGGCGGAGAGGACGAAGTAGCCGTGGGCCACCCGCTTCCCGAAGAGGCCCTCCTTGGCGGCGAGCTCGTCCGTGTGGGCGTAGAAGTGGTCCCAGGAGAGGGCGGAGAAGAGGGCGATGTCCGCCTCGGTGACGGTGCGGCGGTGGGTGGTGAGGGTCTCGCCCACCTCGAGGTCCTCGTAGGCCTTGCGGAAGGGGTGGATGGCGGCGGGCTTCTCCGCCCCCTTGGCGTACTCCCCGGTGAGGGCGGAGAGGAGCCCGGGGTCGGCCTGGAGGGCGACCCGCCCGAGGTGGCGCTTCACGGAAAGGAGCCCCCCTAGCTCCTCGCCCCCTCCCGCCCGCCCCGGCCCGCCGTGGAGGAGGCGGGGGAGGGGGGAGCCGTGGCCCGTGGAGGAGGCCGCGGTGCGGGCGTTCAGGAGGTGAAGCCGCCCCACGTGGGGGGCGAGGGCCAGGAGGTAAAAGCGGGCCTCCTCGGGGTCGGAGGTGGCGAGGGTGGCCACGAGGCTTCCCCCGCCCAAAGCGGCAAGCCTCGCCGCCTCCTCCCGGCTTCCGTAGGGGAAGAAGGTGGCCACAGGGCCAAAGGGCTCCACCCCGTGGAGGGCCTCGGACCAGGGGTCCTCGGCGAGGAGGAGGGTGGGGGGGAAGAAGGCCCCGTCCGCCCTCCCCGGGTGCCTCCAGTAGACCCGGGCCCCCGCCTCCAGGAGGGCCGCCACCGCTTTTTCCACCTCCGCCTTCTGCTCCAAGGAGGCCAGGGGCCCGAGGTCCACGCCCTCCTCCCGGGGGTCGCCGAGCCTTAGGGCCTCGAGGCGCTTTCGGGTGGCCTCGAGGAGGGCCTTAAGGCGCTCCCTTGGCGCAAAGACCCGGCGGATGGCGGTGCAGCGCTGCCCCGTCTTGATGGCAAGCTCCTGGGCGATCTCCTGGGCGAGGCGGGAAAGCTCCTCCTCCGTGGCCTCCTCCCCCAGGATGGCGGGGTTTAGGGAGTCGGCCTCGGCGTTGAAGAGGGCCCCCCGCTCCAGGAAGGCCGGGTGGCGGCGGAGGCGGTCGGCGGTGGCCTTGGACCCGGTGAAGAAGACGCTGTCCCGGTGGTCCAGGGCGTCAAAGAGGTCCCCCACGCCCCCCACGAGGAGCTGGAGGCTCCCTTCCGGGAGGAGGCCCGACTCCAGCATCCTCCGCACCAGGGCCTCGGCCACGTGGGCCGTGGGGGTGGCGGGCTTTACCAGGGTGGGGACCCCCGCGAGGAAGGCGGGGGCGAACTTCTCCAAGAGCCCCCAGACGGGGAAGTTGAAGGCGTTGATCTGGACGGTGAGCCCCCCTTTGGGGGCGAGGAGGTGCCTCCCCTGGAAGGAGAGGTCCTTGGAGAGGGGAAGGAAGTCGTCCTCGGGGAGGAGGTTGCCCTCGGGGAGGTTGCGGGCGAGGGAGCTATAGGCGTAAAGGACCCCGATCCCCCCGTCCACGTCGTACCAGGCGTCCCGCCTCGTCCCCCCCGTGGTGGCGTAGAGGCGGTAAAGCTCCTCCTTCCGCTCGGAGAGGTACCGGGCTAAGGCCCTAAGCCGCCTTCCCCGTTCCTGGAAGCCCAGGGCCAAAAGGGCCTTTCCGCCCACCTCCCGGCCCCAGGCCACGGCCTCCTTCACGGGGAGGCCCTCCGCCGTGACCCGGGCGAGGACCTCCCCCGTGCTCGCGTCCCGCACGGGGACGCCCTCGCCCTGGCCTTCCCGCCACTCGCCCATGAGGTAGCTTTGGAGCTTCATCGCGCGTCCTTTCCCTAGACGGTCTTAAAGGCCTCAAAGACCTCGCCGCAAGCGGCGCACTGGTAGAACATCTTGCACAGGGTGGCCCCGAAGGGGTTCTTGAGGACCACCTCCCGGCTCCCGCACCGGGGGCAGGGGGGGTCCTCCCCGGCCATGGGGAGGGGAAGGGGCGGGGCGACGCCGTAGCCGAGAAGCTTCGCCCGGGCCTCCTCGGCCATGGCCTCGGTGCTCCAGGGGGTGCGGGCCTCCTCCACCTCCACCTCCTCGGCCCCCGCCTCCTCGAGGGCCTTAACGATCTCCTCCCGGATGAGCCCAAGGGCCGGGCAGCCGGAGAAGGTGGGGCGGAAGCGCACCTTGACCCTTTTCCCCTCGGCCTCCACCCCCAGGACCATCCCCATCTCCACGATGTTGAGGACGGGGATCTCCGGGTCCTTCACCCCCTTTAGGGCCTCCCAGTACCGGGCTACCACGCCTTCGCCTCCCGGTCCCACCGGGCCACGGACTGCATCTCCGCGAGGAGGGACCATAGGTACTCCGTGTGCTCCTTCCGGCTCCTAGGCACGTACCCCCCTTCCGGCGCCTTAAGCCCCGAGCGCTCCAGGTGGCGCGTGGTCTCCTCCAGGTAGCGGTCCCGAAGGGCGTTTAGGTCCGGCACGTACCCCGCCGCCCAAAGCTCCTCCTCCCCCGGCAAGGGCACGAAGAGCTGCTTGGCGTAGGGGAAGAGGGTCTCCAGGGCCTTCTGGGCCCGGGCGTGGCTCTCCTCCGTGCCCAGGCCCAGGCGCTCCACCCAGAGGGCGGAGTGCTTCAGGTGGAAGCGCTCCTCCTTGAAGATCCTCTCGGCCGCCTCCGCGAGGGGAGGGTAGGCGCTCTTCCTTGCCTCCTCCAGCCAGAGGTTCTCGTAGAGGTCAAAGAGGTACTGGCGGACCATGGTGAAGGCCCAGTCCCCCTTGGGAAGCTCCACTAGGACGGCGTTTTGGTACTCCAGGGGGTCGCGGAAGAAGACGAGCTCGTCGGGATCGGACCCGTCCAGCTCCCTTCTAAGCTCCAGGTAGAGCTTGGCGTGGCCCAGCTCGTCCTGAGCCAGGTTGGCGATGGCGATGTCCTCCTCGAGGATGGGCGCGTGGGCCACCCACTCCGAGAGGCGCTGGGCCAGGACCACCTCGTCGTCGGCCAGGGCCGTGAGCTTGGCGAGGAGGGCCTCTTGCAGGTAGGGGTCAGGCCTCATGCTCCACCTCCTTGGCGGTGACGAGCCCGTAGTAGCTCTGCAGGCGGTAGGTCTTCTCCCGGGCGGGGGCGAACCAGCTCTCCACCACCTCGGGCGTGGGCTCGGTGCCCGCCACGAGCCTCTCCGGAACCGCCCAGAAGGCCACCCCCTGGGCCTCGAGGAGGGCCTCTTTCACCGCCTCCCCCGGGCTTCTTGCCAGGAAGCGGCCCACCAGGTCCCCGTAGACCATGCTCCGGCGGTGGCTCTTCTTGGCGAAGACCCAGTAGGCCTCTTCTTCCCCCAGGGGTCCTTCCAGGGCCTTGGGGTCCTTCAGGGCCTCCTGGGTCACGTGGAAGAAGGCCTCCGCCGGGGCCACGAAGAGGGCGTAGGCCGAAGGCCTCCGCACGAAGACGTGCCGGGCCACGAGGAGGGCGTGCTCGGGGTCCGTGGCGTGCACCGAGCCCACCATCTGGGGCAGGCTCCTTTCCGTGTCCTGCTTGATCACCTCAAACCGGGGCCACTCCGTCCCCCACATGGCTCCTCCCTAGTCCGCCGCCTGGGCGAGCCGCCTCTTGGCGTAGGCCTCCATGGCCTCCCGCACCCAGCGCCCCTCCTCGTGGGCCCTCCGCCTGGCCTCGAGGCGGTGCCGGTTCATGGGGCCTTCCCCCCCGATCACCTTCCAGAACTCGTCCCAAGGGATGGGGCCGTGGAGCCAGTTTCCGGTCTTCTCGTCGTAGCGGAGGTCGGGGTCGGGGATGCTAAGCCCCGCCTCCAGGAGCTCGGGGACGTGCTCGTTCAGGAACTCCTGGCGGATCTGGTCGTTGGTCTTGGTCTTGATGCCCCAGCGGAGGAGGAGGGGGGTGTGGGGGGAGTCGGTGTCGTGGGGGCCGGCCATCATCAGGGTGGGCCACCACCAGCGGTTCAGGGCGTCCTGGACCATCTGCCTTTGCTTCCGGGAGCCTTTGGCGTAGAGGAGGACCGCCTCCTTCCCCTGCTTGTGGTGGAAGGTCTCCTCGGCGCAGATGCGCACCATGGCCCGGGAGTAGGGGCCGTAGGAGCACTGGGCCAGCATGGTCTGGTTCTTGATGGCCATGCCGTCCACCAGCCAGCCGATGATGCCCACGTCCGCCCAGGTGAGGGTGGGGTAGTTGAAGATGTTGGAGTACTTGGCCTTCCCCGAAAGGAGGGCCTCCACCATCTCCTCCCGGGTGATCCCTAAGGTCTCGGCGGCGTGGTAGAGGTACTGGCCGTGCCCCGCCTCGTCCTGGACCTTGGCCAGGAGGATGAGCTTCCGCCTCAGGGAGGGGGCCCGGGGGATCCAGGCGCCCTCGGGGAGCATGCCCACCCATTCGCTGTGGGCGTGCTGGGAGATCATGCGGATGAGCTGGCGCCGGTACTCCGCGGGCATCCAGTCCCCGGGCTCAATCTTCTCCCCCCGGGCGATCCGGGCCTCAAACTCCTCCAACCTCTCCTGGTAGTCGGGGTCCTCGGGGTAGCCGATCCTAAGCTTCGCCATCCTCGCCTCCTTCCTCGCGGCGTTCCCCTTCCGGGGAAGCGGCCACGCCAAGGGCCCTAAGGACCAGCCTGGCGTAGGCTTCCGAGAGCTCTTCCAGGGAGAGGGGCCCCTCGGGGCGGTACCACTGGTAGGTCCAGTTGAGGGCGGAGAGGACGAAGAGGGTCGCGAGGCGCACGTTCTCCACCCGGAAGACCCCCGCCCTTACCCCCTCCTCCACCACGGCCTGCACCCCCTCCTCGTAGCGGCGCCTCAGGGCCCTGGCCTCCTCCAGGAGGGGAGGGGAGAGGTGCTTCCACTCGTGGAAGAAGACCGTGGCCCGGGGAAGCTCCTCGGCGATCACCCGGAGGTGGCCCTTGACCAGGGCCTTCATCCGGCTCACGGGGTCTCCTGAAGGCAGCGCCTCCAAGACCTTCTGGAACCTCTCCGCCGCCTGGCGCACCACCTCCAGGAGCAGCTCTTCCTTGGACTGGATGTGGGTGTAGAGGCTTCCCCCTTGGAGGTTCAGGTGACGGGCGAGCTCCCGCATGCTGGTGGCGTGGTAGCCCCGCTGGCTGAAGAGGCGCCCGGCCATGTGGAGGATCTCCTCGCGGCGGTCCATAACGAACGTTCGTTTGTCACTATGCCACATCCCCGGGGAAGGGACAAGTGTCCCGGCTCACCTTTTAGAGGTCAGGAAGCCTCGAGGCCGCCTCCTTAAGGCGCTCCCGGGAGGCGTGGAGGTAGATCTGGGTGGTGGCGATGGACTCGTGCCCCAGGAGGTCCTTCACCGCGTCCAGCTCCACCCCTTGCTCCACCAGGAGCGTGGCGTAGGCGTGGCGGAGCTTGTGGGGGGTGAAGCGTCTGGGGTCCAGGCCCGCCCTTAGGGCGGCCTCCCGGAACTTGGCCTCCACCCAGCGGGCTGAAGGGATGTGGCCCCGGCGCCTTCCCTCACGGAATGTGAAAATAGGTACGTTTCCCTGGGGAAGGCCCAGCCCTAGAAGCACTCCCTGGGCCGTTCGGGAAAGGGGCACCAGCCTTTCCTTGTTCCCCTTGCCCACCACCCGCACCGCCACGGGGTGGCCCCCTTCCAGGACCACGTTCCGCCCCTTCAGGGAGAGGGCCTCGGAGATCCTTAGCCCCGTGCCGTAGAGGAAGCGGGCCAGGGCCTCGAGGAGGGCCGCTTCCTTCTCCTCGCCGAAGGCCTGAAGGAAGCGTTTAAGCTCCTCGGGGTTCGGGTGCAGGGGAAGCCGCCTCCCGGCCTTGGGCCGGCCGATTCCCTCCGTGGGGTCCAAGGCCTCCTCCCCCTGAACCTCCCGCAGGTAGCGGTAGTAGCCCCTGAGGGCGGCGAGAAACCCCTGGACGCGCCTTGGGGCCCAGCGCTTGGCGAGGAGCAGGGCCCGCACCGCCTCGGGGCCCGAGGGGAAGCCTTCCTCCTCGAGGAAGCGGTGCCAGAGGGCCAGGTCCTGGAGGTAGCGCCGCACCCCCCGGGCCGAGTAGCCCCGCTCCAGGAGGAGGTATTCCGCATAGGGGGTGAGGCCTTCCAGGGCCTTTTCGGGCTTTTTAATGCCGAGGGTTTTCCAGATAGCTGCGGGGGTTTTTGGTGGGGCCATGGGGGCATTATACAAGCGCGAAATGTACCTTTCGCGAAGATAGGGAAACCCGGAAGGACGCTCCCTGGGGGCCAGGCAAAGCCAAGGCCTCGAGGCCCGCCTTGGCCCTGGCTCAGAGGGGGCTCGGGGTGGCCGCCGGAGTTTCCGAGGGCGCCCCAGGGCGGGTCGGTCTGGGTGTCCAGGCGCGGGGGCTTTGGCCCCGCCTAGGGGGCCTGGGCTACCCTCGCTTGCCTGGTCCCCGGTGGGTTGTTCTCCGGAGTGGTCCGGCGTTGCCGGGCTCGCGAAGGCTTCCCGGGTTCCCGAAACTTCGGGTGGGCCTCGAGGCCGGTTGCCATTCGGGGGCCCCTCCTCTGTGGTTTCCGGGGCTTATGCCCTTGTTCAGATGCCTGCCCTTGTTGCGTCCGTCTAGGTGAAAGTAAGTGATTTTATTCACGATTCTACGAGCGCGCGAATTCTCTCTCGCCCCAACACTGGGCTTGCCTTGCAAAGGTCAGGAGGACGGGTGTATATCTCCCTCCTGATGGGCAAGCGCGGCTTCGTTCGCCGGGAGGCAAGCCCCAAGGAGGTCCTGGAACACTGCCTGCGCCTGGCCCGGGAGGTGGCCCCTCCCACCCCCAAAGGCAAGCGGGGCCGCCCCTGGCGCTACAGCCACGCCCTTTACCTGGC
>NZ_FNBC01000007.1 GCF_900102145.1 Thermus arciformis
GCCGGGTCCTTGCCCAGGACCCCGAGACCCTCAGGCGGCACACCCTGTTCCACTGGTGGCCTAGGACGAAGGAATTAGCATAAAAGGGTATCAAACAGCCCCCAGGGACCCCTACCTGGCCGTGGACCTCATGCCCTCCCCCCACACCGGCCCCCAAATCCAGGGCCTCGGCCAGGTCTACCACTCCGGCCGCAAGGCCCCCGTTTGGGGACACCTCTTCCTCTCCCTCACCCTCGTCTACCCTCACCAGGACCCCTACCCCCTGGCCCTCAAACCCTTCCTCAACCCGGGCATGGAAACCCCTCTCTACCCCGCGAAGACCCCCTCCGAGGCCCTGCTGGATGAGGTCTTTGACCTCCTGGCCCTGGAGCCCGGCCTGAACCTCAAGGCGGTGGTGGCCGACGCCCAGTTCAGCGGAGGACTTACCCTGAGGTCCCTCATTCGGGCCGGGGTTCCCTTCGTGGGCCGGATGCGGAGCCGGGTGAAGGTCCGGCCCCTGGAGCCGGAGGTGGGGGAGAGCCTTTCGGTGGGGGAGCTCCTTCAGGCCTACCCTCCCGGGAGGGCCCGGTACTACCGGCGCTTTGGGGCCTACGCCAAGCGGGTGCGGGTGGAGTGGCCCCAGGTGGGGTGGGTGGACCTGGTGCTGGTCTGGGTGGGGCGCGGGGCTGGGTGGTGGGGCTTTGCCCTGGTCTCCACCCTGGCGGGGGGTGTGCAGGAGGTGCTGGAGGCGTGGTTTTGCCGTTGGAAGGCGGAGGTGGTGCATAGGCTTTACAAGCAGAACCTGGGGCAGGGAAGGAGCCAGGCGCGTTCGTTTGCGGCGCAGCTCATGCACGCGGAGCTGGTGGTACAGGCCTTTCACGCGATGAGGGAGGTGCGGCTGGCCTTTCCGGGGATGGCGTGGCGCCACGCCCAGAGGGTAGCTGGGGAGAGGCTACTGACCGAGATAAAAGCCACCTCGCCCCCAAGGAGGAGGCTCGGGAAGGAGGGTGAGAGGTAGGGTGAAAACTCCTGCCCTATGTTTCCGGTTTCCTTCACCCTAGGGGCCCTAGGAGGCCCCAGGGACCTTGCGCCGGGGCCCCCATGCTGGCGCAAGCCAGCATGGGGTGGTATTACTGGCCCGCCTCCACCGCCTGGGCCTGGGCCGCCCAGCGCTCCGCCTCGGCCCGGTCCCCGCGCTGGTTGGCGTAGAAGGCCAGGGTACGGGCCACCTTGGCCGCCGCCTGCCTGGCGGCCTCGTCCCAGGTGCCTCCCTTCTCCCGGTAGTTCATCCAGGCCTCCCAGGCGCGGATGGCCCACTGGGTCTCGGTGTAGATCTCGGCCAGAAGGCGAAGGGCCCGGAGGTCGTTGGGGTTCTGCTTCGCCAGGGCCTCCGCCGCCTCCAGGGCCCGCTTCCAGGGGGCGAGGTCCACGAACCCCACGGGGTAGGCCTTCCGGGCCTCCTGCCGCAGGGCTTCTACCCCCTCCAGGGTGAGGCCTCCCGCCTGCTGGGCCACTCCCAGGCTAAGAAGCGCCGCCATCCCCCAAACCAGATACGCCTTCTTCATCCCGCACCTCCTTTAGCCTTTTTCAGGATACGCCCGGGGGACCGGCGTGTCAAGGCTCATTGGGCGCTTTCCAGATCAGGCCGGAGCCGCACCGCTTCCCTCAGGTAGACGTGGCGCACCCGGTCCTGGGGGGTGTCGGTGTTCCAGAGGGCGAGGACCCGGATCACCCGGGGGAGGCTTCCCGGCACCGGCACCTCCCGGGCGGAGAGGAGGGGGACCCGGTGCATGCCGATCTGCCGCGCGGCCTCGGCGGGGAAGGCGGAGGTGAGGTCCTCGGTGACGGTGAAGATGATGGCGGCGAGCTCCTCGTGGCTTTGGATGCCGTTGGCCTCCAGCATCTTCAGGAGAAGCTCCCGGGTGGCCTGGTGGATGGCCTCCGGCGTGTCCTCCTCCACGGTGATGGCGCCCCTGATGCCCCTGACCATAGTTAGGCCCCATGCTAAGGGGTTTCCCCCTTGGGGGCAAGGCGGGTAGACTGGCCCCATGAACCTTCTGGCGGTCTTCGCCCATCCCGACGACGAGATCGGCGCCGCGGGCACCCTGGCCCTTCACGCCCGGAAGGGGGACCGGGTGATGCTGGTCTGGATGACCCGGGGGGAGCTCGCCAGCCAGTTCGGGGACGCGCCGCCCGAGGAGGTGGCCCGGGTGCGGGAAGGGCACGGGGCCCACGTGGCGGGGCTCATCGGGGCCGAGCCCCGCTTCTTGCCCTTCCGGGACACCCTGCTCACCGGGGGCCGGGAGGAGGCCCTGGCCCTGGCCCGGCTCATGGCCGAGTTCCGGCCGGACGCCGTGATCACCTGGGACCCCCTGGACGTCCACCCGGACCACCGGGCCACCCACCAGGCGGTGCTTTCCGCCCTGAAGCTCTGCCGCATCCCCAAGCTCGTGGGGGAGGCCCACCGGAAGCCCGTGCGCCTCTACCACTACCCGAGGCGGGAGCTTTTGCGCCCCTGGGTGTACGTGAACGTGGCGGAGACCCAGGAGGTGGCGGAGAAGGTGTTCGCCTTCTACCGGGAGTTCTACGGGTGGGCCTTCAGCCTCGAGGACTTCCGGGCTCGGCGCCGCCTTCTGGGGCAGGAGGCGGGGGTTCCCTTTGCGGAGGCCTTTCAGACGGAGGCTCCTCCTGCGTGGCCAGGGCTTCCCTGAGGCCTTCCGAGGGGTGGGCAGGGCTCAGCACGTAGGCCAGGAGGACGGCGGGAAGGACGAGGGGCAAGGTGGCGTACCCCCCCCACTCCGCGGCCAGCACTGTGGCGGCGAAGGGGGCCCGGGCCACCCCGGCCAAGACGGCGCTTCCCCCGGCTAGGGCCAAGGCCTCCGGGGGCAGGGCCAGGGGCCCCGAGAGCCGGGCGAGGAGGGCCCCCAGGAGGCCGCCCAGGACCAGGGCCGGGGTGTAGGGGCCCCCGTAGGCCCGCGCCCCCTGGGCCAGGAGGACCAGGGCGAGCTTGGCGAGGAGCAAGGAGAGGAGGGCGGAGAGGCCAAGAAGAGGGGTGGTGGCCACCGCCACCCAGCCGAGGCCCGCCCCTAAGGCCTCGGGCACGAGGAGGAGGCTAAGCCCCAGGGCCAGGCCCAAAAGCCCGTGCCGCAGGGGAAAGGCCAGGGGCTTAAGCCGCCTTCGCAGGAAGCGGCTTCCCTCCGTGAGGGAGGCGGCGAGGAGGGCCGCCAGGAGGCCCGTGAGCATCCCCGCGGGCAGGGCCTCGAGGCCCACCTCCACCCGGAAGGGCAGGAGGGGGGTGTAGCCGAAGAAGGCCCCGTACACGGCGAAGCCGGAAAGGGCCCCGATGAGGGCCGGGGTGAGGGCCCGGGCCTCCAGGAGGAGGCTTTGGTAGAGGATCTCTGTGGCCAGGAGGGCCCCCGCCACGGGGGCGTGGAAGGCGGCCCCAAGCCCCGCGGCAAGCCCGGCGAAGGCCAGCCCCCCGCCCACCCGGGGAAAGCGGCGGTCCAGGGCGCTTCCCAGCCAGAGGCCGAGCACCCCAAAGGGCCCTTCCCGCCCCAGGGGGGAGTAGAGGGCGAGCTGCAGCACCCCCCCCAGGACCGACCGGGGGTGGGCGAGCCTCGAGGCCTCCCGCCCTTCCCGGGCCAGGAGGAGGAGGGCGGAAAGCCCCTGGCCGCTTCCCAGGAGGCTGATGAGGGCAAAAAGGAGGGGGAGGAGAAGGGCCAGGGGCCAGAAGCGGGGCCCGGTGAAGGCCTGCAAAAGCCCCCCTTCCCCCGGGGGTTCCGGGGGGAGGTAGCCGAAGGCGAGCCCCGCGGCCTCTCCCAGGGCGCGCAGGGCCAGGTTGAGGAGGGCCACCCCAAGCCCGGCCGCGGCCCCCGTGAAGGCGCTGTAGAGGATGAGGGGGCCTAAGTGGCGCGTCCCCTCGTCCAAGAGGGGGAAGCGGTTGGGCGGGCGGGGCGGCATCAGAGGGAGTGTACCAAAGCCAGGGGCGTCCCCCGGGTGAGCCTGGGCGTGGGGAGGCCCAAGGCCCGGTACCCTCCCCGGGTGAGGGCCCGCACCAGGAGGCGGGGCTCCGCCCGGCCCCAGAGGAAGCGGGCCTCGTTCTTCACGTCCAGGTCGGGGCTTGAGCCCCTAGAGTCCGTGCCCAGGGCGAGCTCCACCCCGTGCTTGGCGTAGAGGGCGAGGGGGGCCTCCCCCACCTCCAGGTTCGCGTTGGACCGGGGGCAGAGGACCACCTTGGTCCCCGTCTCGGCGAGGAGCCCCACCTCCTCCTCGTCCACCTGGACCCCGTGGACGAGGAGGGTGGTGGGCCCCAGGACCCCGAGGGCGTGGAGGTGGCGGACGGGGGTCGTGCCCGGGGGGGTCCAGGGGGTCTGGGCGAAGCGGCCGTACACCTCCCGCAAGGGGCCCTCCCCCCGAGCGAGGAAGGCCACCTCCTCGGGGCTTTCCGCCGCGTGGACCATGAGGGGGATCCCCTCGGCCCTGGCCCACTCCGCAAGCCGCTTGAGGAGGAGAGGGCTCACGGAGTAGGGGGCGTGGGGGGAAAGCCCCACCCTTACCTTCCCTTCCCGCCTCCGCCAGGCCTCCACCTTCCGCCGCACCGCCCTATAGACCTCCTCCGCCAGGGAGGGCTCCGGGGCGAAGACCTCGTAGAAGGCCACCCCGGGGAGGGGGCTTTCCTCGAGGAGGAAGTCCATCCCCTCGTCCTTGAAGACGATGTCGGCGAAGGCTCCCGCCCCGGAGGCCAGAAGCTCCTCCAGGCCCCGCTTCGTCCCTTCCAGCCCCCGCCGTTCCCGGTGGGCCACCACGTGGCGCAGGAAGCCCGCGAAGGGCCCCCGGTAGAGGGGGAGGAGGGTGAGGTCCAGGTGGGTGTGGGCGTTCACCGGGGGCGGGAGGAGGGCAAGGCCCTTGTGGACCACCTCCGCTTCGGGAAAGCGGGCCCTTAGCTCCTCCAGGCTTCCCTGGCCCACCACGAACCCGCCCTGCACCGCCAAGGCCCCCCGGAGCATGGGGGTGCCGAAGCCGGTGTAGACCACCTCGGCGGTCCAGAGCTCAGTCCTTAGCCAGGACATACCGGTTGGGGTGGCGGAGGAAGTCCACCAGGCGGTAGCCCCGGGCGAAGTAGTGGGGGAGGACCAGGCGGCTGTGCTCCCGCCACGTTAGGGCCAAAGCGGGGTCTTCCCGGAGGATCCTCCCCCAGTCCTCGGGGATCTGGAAGAGGAGCCTCTCGGCCTCGAGGTCAAGCCTCGCCTCCAGGGGCACCTCCCCCTCCACCCGGTTCACCTGGGGGAGGCCCGCCACCTCGGGCTCGGGCGGGGGGGCGTAGATGCGGGCGTAGACCCTTTCCGAGAGGAGGTCCCACTCGGCGAGGAGCCGGTCCGAGGGGGCCCCGGCGTTGATGCCCGACATGGGGCCGTAGTGGTCGGGGAAGTAGGTCCTGGCCGTGGCCCCGAGCTTCCGCAGGTTGAAGTTGGCGTTCGCTCCCCGCATGGGGTCAAAGGTCCAGACCACCTTCCGAATGCCCCGGGCGAGGCACCAGTCCCTTTGGAAGCGCTTAAGGAGGAGGGCCGCCCCCGTGCCCCTGTAGGCCTCCAGGACGCCCAGCATGTGGGAGTGGTGGAGGGCGGGGTCTTTTGTGGGGAAGCCGAAGACGAAGCCCACCATCCTCCCCTCGGCGAAGGCCCCGGCCACAAGCCCCCCCTCGTCCTGGACGGCGATGAGGAGGCCCCGCGGCACCAGGTCGCTTTCCGCGCGCCCCCAGACCTCCCGCTGGAGGGCCACCACCTCCTCCATCTCCTCCCAGCCCCTCAGCTCGCGGACATGTACCTCTGCCATAGCGTGACCCGCTCCACGAAGGGAAGCTTCAGGTGGACCCCGAGGCCCACGCCCTCCGGCACGGGCATGAGGCCGTCCTTGGCCTCGAGGGCCTCCTCTATGAGGTCCTCCTCCCAGTAGCGGCTCGCCGAGCTCACGTCCCCGGGCTTGGTGAAGCCGGGAAGGGTCGCCAGGTGGAGGTTGTGGGCCCTCCCCACCCCCGCCTCCAGCATCCCCCCCATCCAGAGGGGGATCCCGGCGCTTTGGGCCAGGGCGTGCACCCGGAGGCTCTCCCCGTGGCCGCCGAGGCGGGCGGGCTTAATGTTGAAGACCCGGCCCGCCCCAAGCTCAATGGCCTTCCTCGCCTTCTCCGCCCCCGTGAGGCTCTCGTCCAGGCAGATGGGGGTGGAAAGCTCCCGCTGGAGCTTGGCGTGGTCCAGGAGGTCGTCGTAGGCCAGGGGCTGCTCTAGGTAGTCCAGCCAAAGCTCGTCCAGGCGCCTAAGCCGGGGGAGGTCGGCGAGGCGATAGGCGCTGTTGGCGTCGGCGGTGAGGGTGGCCTCGGGGAAGGCCTCTCGCACCGCCTTCAGGACCTCGTAGTCCCAGCCCGGCTTGATCTTGAGCTTGATGCGGCGGTAGCCCTCCTCGAGGTGCCGCTCCACGACCTTAAGCGTGTCCTCCACCGAGGGCTGGATGCCCAGGGAGACCCCCACCTCCACCGCCTGCCGCACCCCGCCCAGGACCTGCCAAAGCGGCTTCCCCAGGGCCTTGGCCCAGAGGTCAAAGAAGGCCATCTCCAAGACCGCCTTGGCCATGGGGTTGCCCCGGAAGGGCATAAGGGCCTCCCTCAGGGCCTCGGGGTTGGGGAGGTCCCGCCCCAGGACCCGGGGCAGGAAGACCTCCTCCAGGAGGTACCTGGCCCCCGCCACCGTCTCCTCCCGGTAGAGGGGAAGGCGCTCCATCACCCCTTCCCCCAGGCCCTCCAGGCCCTCCCCGAAGAGCCTCAGGAGGAGGATGGTCCTCTTGGTCTGCACCCCGAAGCTCGTCTCAAAGCGGAACTTTAGGGGAAGCTCCAAAATCCTGAGCTCTGCCGCCTCTATCCGCACGGTTCCAGCACCTCCTTGCCCAGGTAGGGGACGAGGGCCTTGGGGACCCGCACCCGGCCGTCTTGGAGCTGGTGGTTTTCCAGGAGCATGGCCAGGATGCGGGGGGTGGCGAGGGCGGTGTTGTTCAGGGTGTAGGCGTACCGGACCCGGCCTTCGGGGTCGCGGTAGCGGAGGTTCGCCCGCCGGGCCTGCCAGTCCAGAAGGGCCGAGCAGGAGTGGGTTTCCCGGTAGCGCCCCTCCGAGGGCAGGTAGACCTCAATGTCCACCTGCCGCCATTTCCCCGGGCCCATGTCCCCCGTGGCCACCTCCACCAGGCGGTAGGGGAGCTCTAGAAGCCTCAGGATTTCCTCGGCGTTTTGGAGGAGTTCCTGGAAGGCCCGGTCGGAGGCCTCGAGGCTCGCCTCGGTCATGACGTACTGCTCCACCTTGTGGAACTGGTGGACCCGCATGAGCCCCCGCACGTCCTTGCCGAAGCTTCCCGCCTCGGAGCGGAAGGCGGGGGCGTAGCCCGCGTAGCGCAAAGGAAGGGCCTCGTGGGGGAGGATCTCCCCGGAGTGGAGGGCGTTTAGGACCACCTCGGCGGTGCCCGTGAGGTAGAGGTCGGTTTCGGCGATGGCCCAGACCTGGTCGCGGTAAGCGGGGAAGTGGCCGGTGCCCACGAAGGCCTTCTCCCGGGCGTAGGAGGGGAGGGTCATGGGGAGGAAGCCCCGCCGCGCCATGAAGTCCATGGCGAAGCGGAGGAGGGCGAGCTCGTAAAGGGCGAGGTCCCCTTTGAGGGCGTAGGAGCGGCTTCCCGAGACCTGGCTGATCCTGGGCTCCCACCAGCCGTTTTTCTCCATGAGGGCCACGTGGTCCAAAGGAGGGAAGGAAAACTCCGGCGGGGCCCCCACCCGCTTGATCTCCCGGTTCGCCTCCTCCCCCCCCACGGGCGCCCCGGGCCAGGGGGGGAGGGGGACCTGGAGGAGGAGGGCCTCAAGCCGCGCCTCCTTCTCCCTCAAGGCCTCCTCCAGCCGCTTCGCCTCCTCCCCCAGGGCCTTGCCCCGGGCGACGAGGGCCTCCTTCGCCTCCGGGGGGGCCTTGGGGACCTCCTTGGCCACCCGGTTGCGCTCGGTCTGGACCTCCTGGAGGCGCCCTTTCAGCTCCTGGACCTCCCGGTCCAGGGCGAGGAGGGCCTCGAGGTCCAGCGCCACCCCCTTTTCCCGGATGGCCCGGTGGAAGACCTCGGGTTCCTGGCGCAGGCGCTTGAGGTCCACCATGGCTACTCCAGAACGGGGGGCACCCGGAAGAAGCCGTCCTCGGCCTCGGGGGCCAGGGCCAGGACCTCGGCCTGGGGCAGGGAGGGCCTGGGCTCGTCCTCCCTCAGGCGGCCTTGGGCCTCCTCCTCCCCTTCCGCCTCCACCCGGGGAAGGGCGTCCACGAAGTCCAGGATGCGCCTAAGGTCCTCCAGGAGGAGGGCTTCCTCCTCCGGGGCCAGGGGGATCTGGGCCAAGGCCTCCAGTTTCCGCAAGAGGTCGGGCGAAAGCTCCATGGGGGCTATCTTAGCTCAGCCACTCCGCCAAGGCCCAGACCAAGGGGGCGAGGAGGAGGGCGGGGAGGAAGGAGCCCACCCGCACCTTGGTGAGCCCCAGGAGGTTGATGCCCACCCCGAGGACCATGAGCCCCCCCACCCCGGTCACCAGGAGGACCCGGGGGTCTTGGGCGGGGTCGGGGAGGGCCTGGCTCAAGGTGCCCGCCAGGAGGGCCACCCCCCCCTGGTAGAGGAGGATCACCAGGACGCTGAAGCCCACCCCCACGCCGAAGGAGCTGGTGAGGGCGATGGCGGAGAGGCCGTCCAGGGTGGCCTTGAGGAGGAGGAGGCTTGCGTCCCCCGTGAGGCCGTTTTGGATGGAGCCCAGAAGGGTCATGGGCCCCACGCAGAAGAGGAGGCTCGCCGCCACGAAGCCCTCGGTGAAACTCCCCCCGCCCCGCACCGCCCGCTTGATCCTCTCCCCGAGGCCCTCGAGGCCCTCCTCCACCCGGGCCCACTCCCCCAAAAGCCCCCCCAGGACCAAGGCGACGAGCCCCAGGACCACCCCGTCCACCGCCCCGCCCTTGGCCTTTCCCAGGGCCTGGGCCATGGAGAGGCCGATGAAGAGGGTGGTGAGCCCCACCCCTTGCACCATGATCCGGGCCATCCTTTCGGGAAGCCTTCCCCTTAGGGCGAGGCCGAGCCCCGTGCCCAGGGCCACGGTGGCGGCGTTCACCAGGGTCCCCGAGAGCTTGTCCAGGAGGGTGAGTTCCATGGGGGGTATTCTAAATGGGAATGGAGCGCCTCCTCACCGCGGACGGCACCCCCACCCTCTTCCACCCCGCTTACGGGGAGGCCTACCACCCGAGGCAGGGGGCCCTCCTCCAGGCGCGTAGGCTCTACCTGGAGAAGACCCTCACCCACCTCCACCCCGCCCCCAGGGTCCTGGAGGTGGGCTTCGGGCTCGGGGTGAACTTCCGGGTGGCCCTGGAAAGCGCCCTGTCGCGGGGAGTGCGGCTTTCCTACCTGGCGGTGGAGCGCGAGCCCTTGCCCAGGGAGGCCCTGGCGCAAATCCCTCTCCCTTTGCCCCGAGCGGAAGCGGTCTTCGCCGACCTCCTTAGGGCCTGGCCCACCTCTTGCTTCCAGGGGTCCTGGGGGGAGCTACGGCTCCTCTTCCTGGACGTGCGGGAGGCGGTCTTGCCCTCCCGCTGGGCCACGGCGGTCTACCTGGACCCCTTCAGCCCCAGGGCCAACCCCGAGGCCTGGTCCCTCCCCGTCCTCTTAAAGCTCCGGAGGAGTCTGAAGCGGGGCGGGAGGCTTGCCACCTACTCCGCCCAGGGGGCCTTCAGGCGGGCCCTCCGGGAGGCGGGGTTTGCCCTGCACCGGGTCCCTGGGGTGGGGAAGCGGGAGTGGACGGTGGGTATCGCGCGAGGAGCTCCTCCCGGCTGAGGTAGGCCATCCGGGCCGGGGGCCTTTTCCGCTTGGGGAGCTCCCCCCGGTAAAGCCAGAGGAACCAGGCGCTGGCGAGCCCCGCCACGAGCCTTGGCCAGAAGGGGAGGTCTTGGGTCTTGAGGCCCAGGATCCTTCCCCCGTCCGCCAGGTAGGTGTACCCGTAGACGAGGCGCACCTCGGGGTCTTCGGCCACCCTCTCCGCCACCTTCGCCAGGCTTCGCCGCAGGTGGCGGACCGCCTCAAAGGGGGCAAGCGCCATCACCCGCTGGCTTTCCAGGTGGAGCTCAAAGGCGGGGACGCCCCGGGGAAGCCCGGGGAGGGCGGGGCCGGGGAAGGGCTTTTTCTCTATCCGGAAAAGGTCAAAGGGGCCAAGCCCCGCCCGCACCACCCGGTGCCTCCGGTTGTACCGCTCCTCAAACCCCTGGAGGCCCCGGATGAGGGCGAGCCTCGGGGTGAGGGGCAAGGGGGCGAGGTCGTCCAGGGTGGTGGGCCGGTACCCCAGGCGGAGCATCTCCGGGAGGGCCCGCTCCAGGAGCCTCAGGGTGCGCTCCGGCCCGTCGTGGAGGAGGACGATGGACCCGGGGCGCAGGTAGAAGAGGAGCCTTTCGGCGAGCTCCTCGGGGGGCAGGGGGAGCCAGTCCTTGCTTTCTAGGTCCCAAAGGGCCACCCGCTTGCCCAAAAGCCGGGCGAAGAGGCGGGTGAAGGGGGTGTGGAGGCCGTGGGGAGGGCGGTAGTAGCGCCCGGGGTTTTGGGCCATGTGCCGCCACTCCAGCCAGGGGAGGAGGAGCCAAAGGGGGCGGTGCCCCTCCCCGTGGTCCTCCACCTGGTGGCCTTCCCGCCTAATGGCCTCCACCAGGTCCGGCCTGGCCCGGGCCCTCTCCCCGGTGAGGAAGAAGGTGGCCTTGACCCCGTGCCGGGCGAGGAGGGCGAGGAGGGCTTCCGTCCTTTCCGAGGGGCCGTCGTCAAAGGTGAGGGCCACCTTGGGCTCCCGCCGGCTTCCGTGGGCGTAGGCCCTAAGGCCCAGGAAGCGGAAGAGGAGGTCCGAGAGGCCGTAGAGGAGAAGGACCAGACCCAAGGCTAGCTCCATCGCGCCCTCCCCAGGACCACGGCGTAGAAGAGGCTCAGGGCCAAAAAGATGGCGCTACCCACCAAAAAGGGGGCGTGGAGGCCGAAGGCTTCCCACAACGCCCCTCCCGCCACCGGCCCCAAGGCCACCCCCAGGCCCTCCACGGTCATCAAGGTACCCCAGACGGCGGCCCGGTTCTCCTGGGGCAGGTTTTTGGCCAGGAAGCCGTTCCAGCCCGGCATGAAGAGGCTAAACCCCACCCCGGCCAGGAGGGCCAAAAGGGCCACCTCTCCCCAGGAGGAGGCGAAGGCCAGGCGGCCCATGGCCAGGCCCAAGAGGCCAAGCCCCCCCACCAGGGCCAGCCGGTAGCCCCTTCGGTCCACCAGGCGCCCGGTGAAAGGAAGGAGGCCGAAGGCGAGCCCCCCTCCCAAGAGGAGGAGAAGGCCAAGCTGAAGGGGCTCGAGGCCCAGGCTTTCCTTGGCGAAGCGGAGGAGGAAGAGGGAGACCAGGGCCGGGGCGAAGGTCTGGCCGAAGGCCGCGGGCACGAAGAGGAGGAGGCGGACGAGGGGGTAGCGCTCCCTGGAGGGGGGCGGCACGGGGATCCGGAGGCGCAGGAGGCTCAGGGCGAGGGCCAGAGCCAGGGCCTGGGCCCCGAGGAGGAGCTTTAGCCCGAGCTCGGGGTGGCCCTGGGCCACCTGGCCCACCCCCACCAGGCCGATCCCCACCCAGGGCATCACCAGGGTGAGGGTGAAGGAAAGGGCCCGGGCCTCCCGCCCCGGGAGGGCAATGCGGCTGGTGTAGGTCATGAGGCCCGGGTAAAGGGTGGACATGGAAAGCCCCCAAAGGAGCCCCAAGGCCCACAAAAGCCAGGCTCCCTGGGCCATGGGGGTGAGGAGGAGGGCCAAAAGGCCCGCGAAGGCGGCCAGGCTCAAGGTGAGCCCGAAGCCCACCCGCTCGGCCATAAGCCCCCCGAAGCTTTTGGAGAGGTTTTCGGCCAGCTGGTGCAGGGTGTAGGCCAGGGTAAAGGCGGTGGGCCCCAGGTGGAGCCTTTCCGGGGCGTAGAAGGGCAGGAGGCCCGCGAAGTAGCCGCTCCGCACGCCTTCCATCAGGCCCACGGCCAGGAGAAGGCGCACGAGGGCGGAAAGCCCCTCCCGGGCCCACGGCAGGTAGCGAAACACGCTAGAGTATACCCGTGCGCATCAGCGTGGTGATCCCCGCCCACAACGAGGAGGCCTACCTGCCCGGGGCCTTAAAGGCGGTCTTCGCCCAGACCCTTCCGCCCTTTGAGGTCATCGTGGTGGACAACGCTTCCACGGACCGCACCCGGGAGGTGGCCGAGGCCTTGGGGGCGCGGGTGGTCTTCTGCGGGAGGAAGGGGGTGGCCTACGCCCGCCAGGCGGGGCTTCTCGCCGCCCGGGGGGAGTGGGTGGCCATGACCGACGCCGACTCCCTGCCCACGCCCCGCTGGCTGGAAAGGCTCGCCCAGAGGGCTTTGGGGGCGGTGGCCGTCTACGGCCCTTTGCGCTTTTACGGGGTCTCCCCCTTGGAGGCCGCCTTTTCCGAGTGGGGCTACCGGGCCTTCCTGAGCCTCATGGCCCTTTTGGGGCGGCCCAACCTCGCCGGGGCCAACATGATGGTCCTGAAGGAGGCGGCCCTGGAGGTGGGGGGCTTCCCCGAGGTGGAGGCCCGGGAAGACGTCCTCTTGGGCTGGAGGCTCAAGGCCTTGGGCCCCGTGCGCTACGCGAGGGACGCCCTCGTCCTCACCTCCGCCCGCAGGCTCAAGGGGGGATGGGGGCGGTTCCTCCTGAGGCAGGCTAGAAACCTCCTGGGCGATCCTCGAGGCTATTTCGGGGAAGCCGGGGAAAGGGAAAGATGAGCCTCCGGGGCTCGGCCCTCAGGATCTCATTCGCCTCGTCGTAAACGGCCACGATCTCTTCGGCGATGCGCTCCGCCGAGCGCTTTAGGGCCCAGGCCCGGGCCTGCAGGCTGAAGCGCCTGCGCTTCTCCTCGTCCCTCAGGAGCTCTAGGGCCTTTTCCGCCAGGGCCCGGAAGTCTCCTGGGGGGACCAGGTACCCGGTCTTGCCGTCTTCCACCCCCTCCAACACGCCTTCCGCCCCCACCGCCACCACCGGCACCCCCATGGCCTGGGCCTCCCAGACCACGAGGCCCTGGGTCTCCGTTTCGCTGGCGAAGAGGAAAAGCTCCGCCAGGCGGTAGTAGCCGCCGATCTTCCGGTAAGGCACGGGCCCCAGGAAGAGGACCCGGTCGGCGATCCCGAGTTCCTTGGCGAGGGCCTCGAGGTGGGGAAGCTCGGGGCCTTCCCCGATGTGCACCAGGAAGACGTCCTCCTCCTTGGCGAGCTCCGCCACCGCCTTGAGGACCACGTCAAAGCTTTTCTCCTTCCCCAGCCGCCCCACGGTGATGAGGCGCCTCTTTCCCTCGGGCCAAGGGGAAGGGGAGGGAAGGGGGGCCTCTTCCAGGAGGCGGTTATCTATGCCGGTGGGGATGACCCGGATGGGGCGCTCTATGCCGTAGCTTTCCGCCAGGCGCTTCACGGGCTCCGTGGGGGCGATGACCACCTCCACCCGGTTGTAGAAGGCCTTGGCCAGGCGGGGCACGATCCCCGTGTACTTGTCCAAAAAGGCGAGGCCCGGCACGTAGTGGGCGTACTTCTCGTAGTGGGTGTGGAAGGTGGAGACGTGGGGGAGGTTCTTGCTCCGGGCGAGCCGCAAGCCCCACACCCCGAGGGTGAGGGGGGTGTGGGTGTGGATGAGTTCCAACTCCGTGGGCAGGTACCGGGCCGAGGGGAGGGCGATCTGCTGCCCCTCGTAGAAGGGGTAGGCCACGGAGGGGACCCGCACCACCCCTTCCTCGTTCTCCGGGGCCTCGGGGTGGGCCGGGGCCAGGACCCAGGCCTCGTGGCCCATGCGCCGGAGTTCCCTCAGGAGGAGGTAGACGCTCGTGGTCACCCCGTTGGGGTTCGGGAAGTAGACGTCGGTGAAGAGGCCTACGCGGTAGAGGCGCATGCGTGGCTTAGCATAACCCGCGGACCCGTTCCAGGCGGTGCAGGTCCTCCTGGATGTGGCGGGCCGCTCCCAAGATGCCCCCCGGGGGTCCGATGCGCTCCCGACCGGCTTGGCTGGCCTTCCGGTACAAGCCTTCCTCTCTGAAGAGGACGAGGGCTCGCTCGGCCACGTGTTTGGGATCGGGCTCCGCCAAGTGCAGGGCTTCCCCGAGAAGCCTCTTTTGCCTCTTGGCGAAGGCCCGGGTGTACTGGGGACCCGGGGTGGGGAAGGCCACCACGGGGATGCCAAGGCCCGCCGCTTGTTCCGTGGCCGTGCCCGCGGTGGCCAAGGCCAGGCGGCTGCGGTGCAGGATGGCCGAGAAAGCGCCCCGGAGGACCCATGCGGCCTTGCCCTCCTTCTCCAAGCGCAGTATGCCAGGACCCGCCTCCTGGCCCTGCCAGCCCGGAAGCGTGGGGAGGGCGTCCCAACCTTTGGCCCAGGCCACGGCGGGGGTCAGGGGCAGGTGGAGCGCCGCCTCCAGCATCAGGGGGAGGCTGAAGGCCTCATCCCCCCGGGTTCCAGGCAGGAGGGCTAAGAGGTCTCCTTCGCCCACCCAGCGGGTAATGTCCTGTTCCGGTGGGGGTAGGAGGTCCATGGCGAAGCTCCCGTACCAGTAGGCGTGGGCGATGCCCAGGTTCCGGAGGCGTTTTAAGCTGGGTTCGTCCCGCACAAAGACCGCCCGAGCTTTTCGGTGCAGAAAACGCTCGTAAGGGGTGAAGTCGCTTCCGCCCCAGTCCAGGAGGAGCTCCAGGGGCCTGGCCCCTTCCAGATAGTGGGCCGAGACGAGGGGATTCACGTGATAAAGAGGTCTTCCCCGGGCTGCCAGGGCACCCACGCTTAGGGCGTAAGCGTCTCCCACCACCACCACGGCCTCGGGTTGGGAAGAAAGGGCGGCTCGCCACTGGGCCAGGCTCATGGAGAGGAAGCCCGCCTTTAAATCCGAAAGGGTATTTTTGAGGCTGCCAAAAAGGAAGCCACCAGAGGGCATTTCTTTTCTCGGCCCCAGGATTTCCTGGGCTACGCCCTCGTATGCCCGTCCTCGGCCCACCAGGGGTAGGGCCCATGTTGGGTGGCTCAAGGATGCGGCGATTTTTGCCCCAATGGCGTCTTCGGTGGGACCGTTGGAGACGAACAAGAGCTTCACAGGGCCTCCAGGGCCAGCCTCACCGCCCGGGCCTGCTCCCTTAGGGGCACGTAGCTTCCCCCCTTGTCCAGGGCCAGGGTTTCGTCCGGGGGAAGGTGGAGGAAGCCCACGGGGACGCTCTCGGGCAGGTGGTACAGGGAGAGGTAGAAGACCTGGTTGCAGAGGTAGCTCCCCGCGGAAAGGCTTGGCCTTCCGGGGATCCCCGCCTCCCGCCAGCGGGCGAGGATGCGCTTGATGGGGAAGCGGGCCTCGAGGGCCAAGGGCCCCCCGGGGACCACCGGGGTGTCCTGGAGCGTCCTTCCGCCGTTGTCGGGGCGCTCAAAGTCCAGGAGGTTCACCGCCAACCGCTCCAGGGAAAGGAGGGGCCTCCCCTCGGCAAGGCCCAGGTGGAGCACCGCCTGGGGCCTTTCGGCGTAGAGGGCCTGGAGGGCTTCCCCCACCTTCTTTGCGTCCACGGGGAGGAGGGCCTTGCGGAGGGGAAGGCCTCCCAGGGCCTCGGGCAGGAGGTCCAGGACTGCCTGGGAGGGGTTGTGGGAAAGCCCCCCGAAGGGCTCAAAGCCGGTGACCAAGAGCATGCTTCCGCCATTATAGCGTGAGGGTATTTTGACCTGGTATAAGATGGGGGTGTGGACCTAGGGCTGGTGACCGACACCGCTTCGGACCTTTCCCCAAAGGTGCTTCAGGAGGAGGCCGTGGGCCTGGTGCCCATCTACGTGCGCCTGGCCGGGCGCCGCTACAAGGACTGGCAGGAGCTCACCCCCGACGCCCTCTACCAGGCCATGCGGGCCGGGGCCGAGCCCGTGACCGAGCCCCCCAGCGTGGAGGACTTCGCCGAGGTCTACGAGCGCCACCTCCAGGTCTACGACCGCCTGCTTTCCCTCCACGTCTCGGGGGAGCTTTCCAAGACCGTGGAGAGGGCCCGGGAAGCGGCCCTTAGGGTGGCCCCCACCCGCATCCGGGTGGTGGACTCGGGGATGGTCTCCGCAGGTCTTGGGGCCATGGTCCTCCGGGCGGTGGAGTTGCTGAAGAAGGGCGCCGAGGAGGAGGCGGTGGTGCGGGAGATGGAGAGGCTTAAACGCTCCAGCCTCTACTTCAGCGTGGCCGACCTCTCCCACCTCGCCCGAAACGGCCGCCTCCCCCGCTTTGGCGAGGTGGTGGGAAACCTTTTGGGCCTGAGGCCCATCCTCCGCATTGAGAAGGGGCACACCCGCTTCCTCCGGGTGGTCCGGGAGGGCGCGGTCCCCGAGGCCCTCGCCCGGCTTGTCCTGGAGGAGTTCAGGGGCCGCGCCGCCCGCATCACCATCGCCCACTCCGACGCCTCAAGCGAGTGGATTGAGGGGCTAAAGCGGAGCCTGGAAAGCGCCCTGCGCCTGGAGCGGGGCCGCATCACCCGCTCGGGGGCCACCATCACCGCCAACGTGGGGCTTGGGGCTTTGGCGGTCCACGCCTACGCGCTAGAATAGCCCTTGGCCCTTCGGGGCCAAAGCGGCATGGAAATCGCCTTGGAGAAGCTTCACGGCCACCGCCTGGCCCTTCCGCAGGTGGTGGCGGCCCTGCTTTTCGCAAAGGAGC
The DNA here is from genome assembly GCF_900102145.1 of Thermus arciformis. GTDB lineage: Bacteria > Deinococcota > Deinococci > Deinococcales > Thermaceae > Thermus > Thermus arciformis. The sequence continues at coordinate 16,700 of NZ_FNBC01000007.1, forward strand.
CGCCCCCAGCCCTCCTCCTCGTCCCCGAGGCGCGGCTTAGGCGCTACCGGGACCTCTCCGCCTTCGGGGCCAGGGTCTACCTGAACCCCGGCCTCGAGGCCCTGGAGGAAAAGGCCCTCTTCGTCCTCTCCTACGAGGAGGCCCTAAGCCCCTTCCCCGAGGACCCCGAGGCCTGGCGGCTTCTTCTGGAGGTGGGCCGCGCCTATCCCCGGGAGGCCCTCCTCTCCCGCCTCCTCAAGCTGGGCTACGCCCGGGACGAGGACTACCGCGTCCTGGGGGAGGTGGTGGAGCTCGGCGAGGTGCGCCTGGAGTTCTTCGGGGACGAGCTGGAAAGGCTTTTGGTGAGGGGGGAGGAGAGGCGGCGCCACATCCTCCTGCCCAAGCCGGGGAAGGCGGAGGGCTTCACCTCCAAGAAGGTCCTCCACTTCCCCGGCCCCGTCTACCTGGACACCCCCGCCCTCGCTCCCGAGGCCCTTTGGCCCCTCCTTGCGGGAAGGCCCGTGGTGGCCCTGGGCGGCGGGGTGGAGCTCCCCCCTTTGGAGCTCGGGGCGAGGCCCCTTCCCCCCTACCGGGGAAGCCTGAAGGCCCTGGAGAAGGACCTCGCCTGCTGGCTGGAGGCGGGAAAGCGGGTCCACCTCTTCGTGGGCCACGCCCGCACCCTGGACTACCTCAAAAGGCGCCTCCAGGCCTTCTCGCCCCTCGTTCTAGACCGGTTCCCCGGGCCCAAGGGGCGGCTTGCCCTCCTCCCCGGGGACTTTGAGGGCGGGGCGGAGTGGGGGGAGTGGGTCCTCCTCACCGAGGCCCTGGTCTTCGCCACCGGGGGGGTGCGGGCCAGGGTCCGGGTAGGGGAGGGGCTCAGCGACCCCGGGGCCCTTTCCCCGGGGGACTACCTCATCCACCCGGAGCACGGCATCGGGCAGTACCTGGGCCTGGAGACCCGGGAGGTCCTGGGGGTCAAGCGGGACTACCTGGTCCTGCGCTACAAGGGGGAAGGGAAGCTCTACCTCCCCGTGGAGCAGCTTCCTCTCCTCAAGCGCCACCCCGGGACCACGGACGACCCCCCGGAGCTTTCCTCCCTGGGCAAGGGGGAGTGGCAGCGGGCCAAGGAGAAGGCCAGGAAGGACGTGGAGGAGCTCGCCGGGCGCCTCCTCGTCCTTCAGGCCAAGCGCAAGGCCACCCCGGGCCGGGCCTTTCCCCCCTTGCCCGAGTGGGACCCTCTGGTGGAGAAGGGGTTCCCCTACGAGCTCACCCCCGACCAGAAGCGGGCCCTGGAGGAGGTCCTCCGCGACCTGGAAAGCCCCCACCCCATGGACCGCCTGGTCTCGGGGGACGTGGGCTTCGGCAAGACGGAGGTGGCCCTGAGGGCCGCCCACCGGGTGGTGGGGCACGGGGCCCAGGTGGCCTTCCTCGTGCCCACCACCCTCCTCGCTGAGCAGCACGGGAAGACCTTTAGGGAGCGCTTCCAGGGCCTCCCCGTGAGGGTGGCGGTCCTTTCCCGCTTCACCCCGCCCAAGGAGGAGGAGGCCATCCTGAAGGGCCTCGCCGAGGGCACGGTGGACATCGTCATCGGCACCCACCGCCTCCTCCAGGAGGACGTGCGCTTTAGGGACCTCGGCCTCCTCATCGTGGACGAGGAGCACCGCTTCGGCGTGGCCCAGAAGGAGCGGATCCGGGAGCTCAAGGCGGAGGTGGACACCCTCTACCTCTCCGCCACCCCCATCCCCCGAACCCTCTACTCCGCCCTGGTGGGCTTGAAGGACCTCTCCAGCATAAAGACCCCGCCCCCTGGCCGTAAGCCCATCCGGACCTTCCTCGCCCCCTTTGACCCCCTCTTGGTGCGGGAGGCCATCCTCTTTGAGCTGGAGCGGGGGGGTAAGGTCTTCTACGTCCACGACCGGGTGGCCTCCATAGAGGCCAGGCGGCGCTTTCTGGAAGGGCTCGTCCCCGAGGCCCGCATCGGGGTGGTGCACGGCCAGATGCCCGAGGGGCTCATTGAGGAGACCATGCTCCTCTTCGCCGAGGGGGCCTACGACGTCCTCCTCGCCACCACCATCATTGAGGCGGGCCTGGATGTGCCCGAGGCCAACACCATCCTCATTGAGCGGGCGGACCGCCTGGGCCTCGCCACCTTGTACCAGCTCCGGGGCCGGGTGGGACGGAGGGAGGAGGAGGCCTACGCCTACCTCTTCCACCCGCCTCGCCTCACCGAGGCCGCGGAGAAGCGCCTCGCCGCCATCGCCGACCTCTCCGACCTGGGCTCGGGCCACCTCCTGGCGGAGAAGGACATGGAGATCCGGGGCGTGGGGAACCTCCTGGGCCCGGAGCAGCACGGGCACATCCGGGCGCTTTCCCTCGAGGTCTACACCGAGCTTCTGGAAGAGGCCATCCGAAAGCTCAAGGGGGAGGTCAGGGAGGAGCGGCCCCACGTGACGGTGGACCTCGCCCTCTCCGCCCGGCTGCCCGCGGAGTACGTGCCGAGTCTCGAGGCCAGGAGCCGTTACTACAGCCGCTTCGCCGAGGCGAAAAGCCTCGCCGAGCTTTCCCGCCTGGTGCGGGAGCTCAAAGCGCGCTACGGGCCTCTCCCTGAGGAGGCGGAGAACTTCGTGGCCCTCGCCCGGCTCCGCCTGGTGGCGGAGAGGAAGGGGGTGGTGTCCATCACGGAGGGCCTCACCCACCTGGAGGTGGTCTTCCCCCGCTACCCCCTGGACTACGACGCCCGCGGCCTAAAAGGGCTTCCTTACCGGGTGGAGCTCACCCAGTACCCGCCCGGGTTCCGCCTGGAGAAGAAGGGCTTAAGGCCCCGGGACTACCCCGAGGCCCTGATGGAAGCCCTTTACCTCTTCGCCGACCGCTAGCCGCCGGAGTCCGGTTTGAGCTGGAAGCGGCCCAGGGTGGCGCCGCCCTTTGACAGGCGGAGCGTTTTGGGGTTAAACTTTGACTCAGTATAAGGAGGTGGCCATGATCAAGAAGGTAGGCGTGGTAGGCGCGGGGACCATGGGAAGCGGGATCGCCGCCCTGGTGGCCAGCGCCGGGATCCCGGTGGTCCTCCTGGACATCCCCGGGAAGGAGGACCGCAACGAGTACGCCAAGCGGGGCCTGGAGCGCGCCCTCAAGGCCAAGCCCGCGGCCTTCATGGACCCCGAGCGGGCCCGGTACATTGAGATCGGCAACACCGAGGACGACCTGGAGAAGCTCAAGGACTGCGACTGGGTGGTGGAGGCCATCATTGAGAAGCCCGAGCCCAAGCAGGCCCTCTACGCCCGCCTGGAAGGCCTCCTGAAACCCACCGCCATCATTAGCTCCAACACGAGCGGCATCCCCATGAGGGTGCTTCTGGAGGGGCGCTCCGAGGGCTTCCGCCGGCGCTTCCTGGGCACCCACTTCTTCAACCCGCCCCGCTACCTCCACCTCCTGGAGCTCATCCCCACCCCCGAGACCGACCCCAAGGTCCTGGAGGCGATCCGCCGCTTCGGGGAGAGGAACCTCGGCAAGGGCACCGTTCTCGCCAAGGACGCCCCCGGCTTCATCGCCAACCGCCTCGGGGTCTACGGGATGGTGCAGGCGGTGCGCCTCATGGAGAAGCACGGCCTCACCATTGACGAGGTGGACGCCCTCACCGGGCCCCTCCTCGGCCGCCCGAACTCCGCCACCTTCCGCACCGCCGACCTCACGGGCCTGGACGTGCTGAAGCTCGTGACCGAGGAGCTTGCCCAGGCCACCGGGGAGGACTTCGCCCTGCCCGAGTGGGTCCACCGGCTCGTGGAGGAGGGCCGCTTAGGGGAGAAGGCGGGGGCCGGGTTCTACAAGCGGGTGAACGGGGAGATCTACACCCTGGACTACCGGACCCTGGAGTACGCCCCCCGGACCAAGCTGGAGCTTCCCGAGCTTCGCGCCCTCCGGGACCTTCCCCTGAGGGAGCGCCTCGCCAAGGCCTTGGACCTTCCCGGCAAGTACGGGGCCTTCCTCCGGGAGCTTTTCGCCAGGACCGCCCACTACACCCTGGAGAAGGCTCCGGAGATCGCCTACGACCTCGTCTCCGTGGACCAGGCCCTGGAGTGGGGTTTCGGCTGGGAGGAAGGCCCCTTCAAGAACATGGACGCCGTGGGGCTTTCCCGGGTGGAGGCCCTTTTCGCCGAGGAGGGCCTCGAGGCCCCCGAGCTTCTCCGGAAGGCCCAGGGGGCCTTCTACAAGGACGGCGCCTACCTGGGGTTTGACGGGGCCTACCACCCCTTGCCCAAGCGGGAGGGCGTCCTCTCCCTGAAGGCCCTCAAGTCCGAGGGCAAGGTCCTCCTGGAGGGCAAGGAGGCGGCCCTTCTGGACCTGGGGGATGGGGTGGCCCTTTTGGAGTTCCGCACCAAGATGAACGCCATCGGGGAAGGGGTCATCCGCATGCTCCAGAAGAGCCTGGAGTACGTGGAGGAGAAGGGCTACCTGGGCCTCGTCATCGGCAACGAGGACCCCAGGGCCTTCTCCGCCGGGGCCAACCTGGCCCTCATCCTCTCCCTGGCCCAGGAGGGGGACTGGGACGAGCTCGCCCTGGCGGTGCGCCAGTTCCAGAAGGCCTCCATGTCCCTCCGCTATAGCCCCTTCCCCGTGGTGGTGGCCCCCTTTGGCCTCACCCTGGGGGGCGGGGCGGAGTTCACCCTGCACGCCGACGCCGTCCAGGCCCACGCCGAGCTCTACATGGGCCTGGTGGAGGCCGGGGTAGGGCTTCTGCCCGCGGGGGGCGGCACCAAGGAGATGCTCCTCCGCTTCACCCAGGAGCTTGCCCCCTACGAGGAGGCCGACCCCTTTGAGGCGGTGAAGCGGGCCTTTAACCTCATCGCCATGGCCAGGACCTCCACGAGCGCCCTCGAGGCCCTGAAGATGGGCTTCCTCCAGGACCGGGACCGGATCAGCATGAACCGGGATTTCCTCATCGCCGACGCCAAAAGGCGGGTTTTGGAGCTCGCCCCCGACTACCGCCCGCCCCTGCCCCCGAGGGTCCGGGTCTTGGGGAGCGAGGCCTTGGGCAACCTCCGCTACGCCGTCTGGGCTTTCCGCGAGGCGGGGGAGATCACGGACCACGACGTGAGGATCGGTCTGGAGATCGCCTACGTCCTCTCCGGGGGCGAGGGCCCCGTGCGGGAGGTCTCCGAGTGGGACCTTCTGGACCTGGAGCGGGAGGCCTTCTTGAAGCTCCTCGGCACCCGGAAGACCCAGGAGCGCATCGCCTACACCCTGAAGACGGGCAAGCCGCTTAGGAACTAAGGGGGATTGAAGATGCGGGAAGCGGTCATCGTAAGCGCAGTGCGGAGCCCCGTGGCCCGGGGCAAGAAGGACGGGGCCTTGGCCACCTTGCACCCCGTGGACCTCTCCGCCCAGGTGATGCGGGCCGCGGTGGAGCGGGTGGGCCTGGACCCCAAGGAGCTCGAGGACGTCCTCTGGGGGTGCGCCATGCCCGAGGCGGCCCAGGGGCTGAACATCGCCCGCCTGGCCCTCCTCCGGGCGGGCTTCCCCGTGGAGGTGGCGGGGGCCACCATCAACCGCTTCTGCTCCAGCGGCCTCCAGACGGTCGCCATGGCCGCCCAGGCGGTGATGACGGGGATGGCGGACGCCGTCTTGGCGGGCGGGGTGGAGATGATGAGCCAGGTGCCCATGTCGGGCTTCCACACCCGGCTCCACCCCGACCTCACCCCCACGGAGTGGAGCCCCGAGACCTACTCCACCTACATCGGCATGGGCTTCACCGCCGAGAGGGTGGCGGAGCGCTTCGGCATAAGCCGCGAGGACCAGGACCGGTGGGCCTTGAGGAGCCACCAGAAGGCGGCCCAGGCCTGGGCCGAGGGGCGCTTCCCTGAAGTGGTCCCCATCCGGGTGCCCAAGGTGACCTACCGGGGGACCAAGAAGGAGGTGGAGGAGGTCCTCTTTGATCGGGACGAGACGGTCCGCCCCGACACCTCCTTGGAGGCTTTGGCCAAGCTCCGCCCCGCCTTCAAGAAGGGGGGCACCGTGACCGCGGGGAACGCCAGCCCCTACTCCGACGGGGCGGCGGCGGTGGTGGTCATGAGCCGGGAGAAGGCGGAGGCCTTGGGCCTCAAGCCCCTCGCCCGCTTCGTGAGCTTCGCCGTGGCCGGGGTGGAGCCCGACGTGATGGGGATCGGCCCGGTGAAGGCGGTGCCCAAGGCCCTGAAGCGGGCGGGCCTCACCCTGGACCAGATCGCCCTCATTGAGTTCAACGAGGCCTTCGCCGCCCAGGTCCTGGCGGTGATGCGGGCCCTGGAGATGCCCGAGGAGAGGACGAACGTCAACGGCGGGGCCATCGCCTTGGGCCACCCCCTGGGGGCCACGGGGGCCAAGCTCACCGCCCAGCTCTTAAGCGAGCTTGCCCGGAGGGGCGGGGGGTACGGCCTCGTCACCATGTGCATCGGCGGCGGCATGGGCGCCGCGGGCGTGTTTGAGGTTTATCCGGCCTAAGGAGGAGGACCATGACCGAGGAGAAGAAGCTTTGGCAAAAAGGCGGCGGCTGGCTTTTGGAGGTCCCGGAGCGGGTCTACACCCCGGAGGACTTTGACGAGAGCGTCAAGGAGATCGCCCGCACCACCCGCACCTTCGTGGAGCGGGAGGTGCTTCCCCTTCTGGAGCGCATGGAGCACGGGGAGCTTGAGCTCAACGTGCCCCTGATGCGCAAGGCGGGGGAGCTCGGGCTTCTTGCCATTGACGTCCCCGAGGAGTACGGCGGCCTGGACCTGCCCAAGGTGATCTCCACCGTGGTGGCCGAGGAGCTTTCGGGAAGCGGGGGCTTCTCCGTCACCTACGGCGCCCACACCTCCATCGGCACCCTGCCCCTCGTCTACTTCGGCACCGAGGAGCAGAAGCGGAAGTACCTCCCCAAGCTCGCAAGCGGCGAGTGGATCGCCGCCTACTGCCTCACGGAGCCGGGCTCGGGTTCCGACGCCCTCGCCGCCAAGACCCGGGCCACGCTTTCCGAGGACGGCAAGCACTACGTCCTGAACGGGGTCAAGCAGTGGATCTCCAACGCGGGCTTCGCCCAGCTCTTCACCGTTTTCGCCAAGGTGGACGGGGAGCACTTCACCGCCTTCCTGGTGGAGCGGGGCACCCCCGGTCTCTCCTTCGGCCCCGAGGAGAAGAAGATGGGCATCAAGGCCTCCAGCACCCGCCAGGTGATCCTGGAGGACGTCAAGGTGCCCGTGGAGAACGTCCTCGGGGAGGTGGGCAAGGGGCACAAGATCGCCTTTAACGTCCTCAACGTGGGCCGCTACAAGCTCGGGGCGGGGGCCGTGGGCGGGGCGAAGCGGGCCCTGGAGCTTTCCGCCCAGTACGCCAACCAGCGGGTGCAGTTCGGCCGCCCCATCGGCCGCTTCGGCCTCATCCAGCAGAAGCTCGGCGAGATGGCGAGCCGCATCTACGCAGCGGAAAGCGCCGTCTACCGCACCGTGGGCCTCATTGACGAGGCCCTCGCGGGGAAGAAGGGCCCCGAGGCGGTCATGGCGGGCATTGAGGAGTACGCCGTGGAGGCCAGCATCATCAAGGTGCTGGGCTCCGAGGTCCTGGACTACGTGGTGGACGAGGGGGTGCAGATCCACGGGGGCTACGGCTACTCCCAGGAGTACCCCATTGAAAGGGCCTACCGCGACGCCCGCATCAACCGCATCTTTGAGGGCACCAACGAGATCAACCGCCTCCTCATCCCGGGCATGCTCCTCCGCCGGGCCCTGAAGGGCCAGCTCCCCCTCCTGCAGGCCGTCCAGCGGCTCCAGAAGGAGCTTCTGGAGCCGAGCTTTGAGGAGCCCGAGGACCTCGAGCTCCACCAGGTCCAAAACCTGAAGAAGCTCGCCCTCATGGTGGCCGGGCTCGCCGTGCAGAAGTACGGCCAGGGGGTGGAGGAGGAGCAGGAGGTGCTGGGGGCGGTGGCCGACATCCTCATTGACGCCTACGCCGCGGAGAGCGCCCTCCTCCGGGCCAGGCGGCTTGGCGGGCTCGCCCAGGTCCTCGCCCGCATCTACCTGGCCCAGGCCCTGGACCGGGCCCAGGCGGGGGCGCTTTCGGTGCTGCCCCGCCTCGTGGAAGGGGACGAGGCCCGGGTGGTCTACTCCGCCGCCCGCAGGCTCACGAAGCGCGAGCCCCTGGACCTCGTGGCCCTGCGCCGCCAGGCGGCGGAGGCGGTGCTGGAGGCGGGGGGCTACCCGATTCCCCGTTAAGTGCCTCACACCGCCCCGTGCGGGCTTGCCCCGCACGGGGCGGTCTTTAGCCCTCCAGGTGCCACTTGGGGCCTTCTTTGGTGTCCTCCACGACCACGCCGAGGGCCCTTAGCCTCTCCCGGATGAGGTCGCTTCTTTCGTAGTCCTTGGCCCGCCTGGCCTCTTCCCGAAGCTCCAGGAGGAGCTTGATGAGGCCTTCCAGAAGGGGCCCCGAGACCTTTTCCTCGAGGACCCTCTCGGGAAAGAGGCCGAGGATCCCCTCCCCCAGGGTGTGGAAGACCGCCTCGGCCCGGGCGAGGCTTTCCCCCCTGGCCTCGGGCAGGAGCTTGTGGAGCTCGGGGAGGAAGGTGAAGAGGGCGGCCAGGGCCTCGGGGGTGGAGAGGTCGTCCTCTATGGCCTCCATGAAGGCCTTTTCCAAGGCGTCCAGGGCCCTTTCCAGCTCGGGGGTGGTGCCGGGGGGAGCGGCCTTCTTGCGCCTTCGCACCTCCCGGTAGGCGTGGAGGAGGCGGGCGTAGCCCCTTTTGGCGCTTTCCAACCCTTCCCAGGTGAAGTCCATGGGGCTTCGGTAGTGGGTCTGGAGGAGGTAGAAGCGGAGGGCCATGGGCTCGTGGGCCTTGAGGAGGTCGTGGAGGAGGACCAGGTTCCCCGTGCTCTTCGCCATCTTCTCCCCCTCCAAAAGCACGTGGTTGTGGTGCATCCAGTGGCGGGCGAAGCGGAAGCCCGCGGCCTCCGCCTGGGCGATCTCGCACTCGTGGTGGGGAAACTGCAGGTCAATCCCCCCGGCGTGGAGGTCAAAGCCCTCCCCCAGGTACTTGAGGCTCATGGCCGTGCACTCAATGTGCCAGCCGGGGTACCCTTCCCCCCAGGGGCTCTTCCAGCGCATGAGGTGCCCCGGCTCCGCCGCCTTCCAGAGGGCGAAGTCCAGGGGGTCTTCCTTCTCCTCCCGCACCTCCACCCGGGCTCCCGCCCTGAGCTCCTCCAGGCGTTTTCCCGAGAGCTTCCCGTACTCGGGGAAGGAGCGCACCCGGAAGTAGACGCTTCCCTTCCGCTCGTAGGCCACGCCCCGCGCAAGAAGCCTTTCCGTGAGCTCCAGCATCTCCGGGATGTGGCCTGAGGCCCTCGGGGCGATGGAGGGCCTGAGGACGTTCAGGGCCTGCATGGCGTCAAAGTAGCTCCAGGTGTACTTCTCGGCCACCTCCATGGGCTCAAGCCGTTCCAGCTTGGCCCGCCTTACGATCTTGTCCTCGCCCTCGTCGGCGTCGTCGGTGAGGTGGCCCACGTCGGTGATGTTGGAAACGAAGCGCACCTTGTAGCCCTTGTGGAGGAAGTAGCGCCTTAGGACGTCGTAGACCACGGGCCCACGGGCGTGGCCCAGGTGGGGGTCGGAGTAGACCGTGGGGCCGCAGACGTAGATCCCCACGTGGCCGGGGACCGCGGGCTCAAAGGGCACCTTGCGGCGCGCCAGGGTGTCGTAGATCACGAGGCCCATATGGGGGATTATAGGCCCGTGGCATAATGGCGGGGTATGGGACGGATCCTTAGGGGCCTTGCGGGCGGAGGGGACCTGCGGGTGGTGGCCGCCGAAACCACGGACGTGGTGGAGGAGGCGAGGCTTCGCCACGGCCTTTCCCCCACGGCCACCGCCGCCCTGGGCCGGGCCATGACCGGGGCGCTCCTCCTCGCCCAGCTCCTCCTCAAGACCCCCAAGGAGCGGATCACCCTCCGCGTGGAGGGGACGGGGCCCTTGGGGGGGATCCTGGTGGAGGCCGACCCCCAGGGGAACGTCCGGGGGTATGTGAAAAACCCCGAGGCCGAGGTCCCCTTGAGGGAGGACGGAAAGCTGAACGTGGGGGAGCTCGTGGGGGCCGGGGTCTTGCGGGTGGACCGGAGCCTCCCCAATGGGGAGGTCTACACGAGCACCGTACCCTTGGTCTCGGGGGAGATCGCCGAGGACCTCGCCCACTACCTCTGGCAGTCGGAGCAGATCCCCTCGGCGGTGCTCCTCGGCGTGCGGGTCAAAGGGGAGGGGGAGGTGGAGGTAGCGGGGGGTGTGGCCGTCCAGGTGATGCCCGGGGCCAAGGAGGAGGTCTTGGGCCGCCTCGAGGCCAACCTCAAGGACCTCCCCGGCCTCACCCCCCTCCTTCGGGAGCGGGGCCTAGAGGGGGCTTTGGAGGCCCTTCTTGCGGGCCTGGGCTTTGAGCGCACCGACCTCCGCGCCCTGGGCTACCTCCAGAACGAGATCCCCGCCCGCTTCCGCTGCCGCTGCAACCGGGAGAAGGCCCTGGAGGCCCTGGTCTTCTTCACCCCGGAGGAGCGGGAGGAGATGATCGTGAAGGACGGCGGGGCGGAGGTGGTCTGCCACTGGTGCGGGGAGGTCTACCGCTTCTCCCCGGAGGAGGTTCGCTCCCTGGTGGCCGAGGTGCGCTGCCCCGACTGCGGGGCCCTTTGGCTCTACCCTAAGGGGGACGGCACCCTCGCCCGCATTGAGGGGGAGACCTGCCGCTGCGGCCGCAAGGTGGAGCTTCCCTCGGAAAGCCGCCCCCAGGCTTGACCATCCCGTGGGCCAAGGAAGCGGGTAAACTAGGACCATGTTCAAGACCATCCTCCTGGCCTACGACGGCTCGGAGCACGCCAAGCGGGCGGCGGAGGTGGCCAAGGCCGAGGCGGAGGCCCACGGGGCGAGGCTTGTCGTGGTCCACGCCTACGAGCCCGTGCCCGACTACCTGGGGGAGCCCTTCTTTGAGGAGGCCTTGAAGCGCCGCCTGGAGCGGGCGGAAAAGGTCCTGGCCGAGGCGGTGGCCCTCACCGGGGTGCCCCGGGAGGACGCCCTCCTCCTGGAGGGCCGCCCGGCGGAGGCCATCCTCCAGGCCGCCTTGGGGGAGAGGGCCGACCTCATCGTCATGGGCACCCGGGGCCTTGGGGCGGTGGGAAGCCTCTTCCTGGGAAGCCAGAGCCAGAAGGTGGTGGCCGAGGCTCCCTGTCCCGTGCTCCTGGTGCGCTAGGAGGGGAGGATGGAGTACGAGACCCTGGCCGTGCTTTCCGGCCTCCCGGAAGACCCCCACGGGGCGGTGGGCCTTCCCATCTACGCCGTGGCCGCCTACGGCTTCAAGACCTTAGAAGAGGGCCAAGAGCGCTTCGCCACCGGGGAAGGCTACGTCTACGCGCGCCAGAAGGACCCCACGGCCAAGGCCCTGGAGGAAAGGCTTAAGGCCCTGGAGGGGGCCTTGGAGGCCGTGGTCCTGGCCTCGGGCCAGGCGGCCACCTTCGCCGCCCTCCTCGCCCTCCTCCGCCCGGGGGACGAGGTGGTGGCGGCCAAGGGGCTTTTCGGCCAGACCATCGGGCTTTTCGGCCAGGTGCTTTCCCTCATGGGGGTAAAGGTGCGCTACGTGGACCCCGAGCCCGAGGCCGTGCGGGAGGCCCTCGGCGAAAAGACCCGCGCCCTCTTCGTGGAGACCGTGGCCAACCCCGCCCTCCTTGTGCCCGACCTCGAGGCCCTGGCCACCCTGGCCGAGGAGAAGGGGGTGGCCTTGGTCGTGGACAACACCTTCGGGGCGGCGGGGGCGCTCTGCCGGCCTTTGGCCTGGGGGGCCCACGTGGTGGTGGAGAGCCTCACCAAGTGGGCCTCGGGGCACGGCTCCGTTTTGGGCGGGGCGGTGCTTTCCCGGGAAACCGGGCTCTGGCGGAACTACCCCCAGTTTTTGCAGCCCGACCCCAAGGGCCAGGTCCCCTGGGAGGCCCTGGGGGCGAGGTGCTTCCCCGAAAGGGTCCGCACCTTGGGGCTTTCCCTCTGCGGCATGGCCCTTTCCCCCTTCAACGCCTACCTCCTCTTCCAGGGCCTGGAGACCGTGGCCCTGAGGGTCGCGCGGATGAGCGAGACCGCGCGCTTCCTCGCCGAGCGTCTCCAGGGCCACCCCAAGGTGAAGGCCCTCCGCTACCCGGGCCTCCCCGAGGACCCCGCCCACAGGAACGCCCGGAAGTACCTGGCCTCGGGCGGGCCCATCCTCACCCTGGACCTGGGGGACCTGGAGAGGGCGAGCCGCTTCCTCCGGGCCATCCGCCTCCTCAAGGCGGCGAACCTCGGGGACGCCCGCACCCTCCTCGTCCATCCCTGGACCACCACCCATAGCCGCCTCAAGGAGGAGGCGAGGCTCCAGGCCGGGGTGACCCCGGGGCTCGTGCGGGTCTCCGTGGGCCTGGAAGACCCCCAGGACCTCCTCGCCCTCTTTGAGGAGGCCCTGGAGGCGGTCTAAGTACCCCACCGCGGCGAAAGCCGCGGTGGGGGCCCCAAAAGAACCTCCCCGAGCCTTATTTCGGGCAACTCGTGTTGCGAAATCAACGTGCAACCACGATGCCCCAGGCTCGCCCGGGCGTTTACGTCCCTGCCCGCTTCGTTGCCTCACCTCCGCCTCTAAAGTTAGGCGGGAGGGAGGAAGGGGGGAGTAAAGCCCTTTACACCACCCACCTTCCCCGGCGCATGAGGGGAGTGCGGGTGCCGTCCTCGTAAAGCCCGTCCACGTCCATCTCCTCGGAGCCCACCATCCAGTCCACGTGGATGAGGCTCTCGTTCCCACCCCGCCTCCGGAACTCTTCCCCCGAGGGGCGGCCCTCCAGGTTTTCCGCGTAGGCCTGGCCGAAGGCGATGTGGCTTGCGGCGTTTTCGTCAAAGAGGGTGTCAAAGAAGACGAGGCCTGTCTTGGCGATGGGGTTGTCCGCGGGGACCAGGGCCACCTCCCCGAGGCGCCTCGCCCCCTCGTCCGTGTCCAGAAGCCGCTTCAACACCTCCTCGCCCTTCTCGGCCCGCACCTCCACGGCGAAGCCCCTCTCAAACCGGGCGAAGATCCCCTCCACCAGGGTGCCCCCCAGGGCCAGGGGGCGGCTTGCGCGCACCACCCCCTCCACCCGCTCCCGGTGGGGGGCGGTGAAGACCTCCTCCGTGGGCAGGTTGGGGTTGCAGAGCCGGCCCCCCTTGGTGGGGGTGGCCCCGCCCTGCCAGAGGTGCCCTTCGGCGAGGCCCACCACGAGGTCCGTCCCCGGCCCCCGGAAGTGGAGGGCGTGGAAGCGGCGGGCGTTCAGGTAGGCCACCTTCTCGTGGAGGGCGCGGTCGTGGGCCTCCCAGGCGGCAATGGGGTCTTCCTGGTCGGCCCGGGTGGCCTGGAAGATGGCCTCCCAGAGCCTCCTCACCGCCTCCTCCTCAGGGAGGTCCGGGAAGACCGCCCTCGCCCAGCCGGGGTGGGCGAAGGGGACGATGGTCCAGTTGCTGACGAACTCCGTGATGGCCTCGAGGGCGGGCTTGTAGGCGCGGGCGTTGGCCTTTTGCGCCCGGCCCACCCTCTCCGGGGGAAGCCCTTCTAGGGCCTTGGGGTCGCTCCCCGAGACGGCAAGCCTCGCCGCCCCTTCCCTGAAGGCCTTGGCCATCCCCTCGTAGAGCCAGGCCGGGGCCTTGTCCAACCCCTCCTCCGGCGCCAGGGCGAGGCGCTTGCGGGCAAGCTCCTGGTCCCCGTAGATCACGGTGAAGAGGCTCGCCCCCTCCCGGTAGGCCTTCTCCGCGAGAAGGCGCACGAAGTCCACGGCCTCAACGGGGGCGGTGGCGATGACCTCTTGCCCCTTCTCCAGGTTGAGCCCCACGCGGATGGCGAGTTCCGCCAGCTTTTCCAGGTTGCGCTTGAAGGCGTCCACGCCCCAAGTCTTCGCCCGGAAGGGCCTTCCGTCAAGGCCTGGGGCAGCTTCGGGGCCGGGCGAGGAGGAGGACGAGGCCCGCGAGGAGAAGGAGGAAGGGGCGGTAGGCCTCGAGGGCCACCCCCAAGGCGGCCAGGGCGAGGGCCAGGAGGTAGCGGAGCATGCTCCCATTCTACCCCTGGGACATTCCTCACCTGGGGGAGGGGATAGGGTAGGGTAGAGGTGAAGCCTATGCGCCCCATCACCGTGGACGGCAACGAGGCGGTGGCCCGGGTGGCCTACCGCCTGAGCGAGGTCATCGCCATCTACCCCATCACCCCCAGCAGCCCCATGGCCGAGCTTTCCGACGAGTGGGCGGCCAAGGGGGAACCCAACCTCTTCGGCCTGGTGCCCAAGGTGGTGGAGATGCAGTCCGAAGGGGGGGCGGCTGGGGCCTTGCACGGGGCTTTGCAGGAAGGGGTTCTCGCCACCACCTTCACCGCCAGCCAAGGCCTCCTCCTCATGATCCCCGACATGTACAAGATCGCCGGGCAGGCCCTCCCCGGGGTGATCCACGTGGCCGCCCGGGCTCTGGCCACCCACGCCCTCTCCATCTTCGGGGACCACCAGGACCTCTACGCCGTGCGCCCCACGGGGTGGGCCATCCTGGTCTCCGACTCCGTGCAGGCGGCCCAGGACCTGGCGGCCGTCGCCCACGTGGCGGCCCTAAAGGCCAGCCTTCCTTTCCTCCACGCCATGGACGGCTTCCGCACCTCCCACGAGGTGCAGAAGATCCAGCCCCTCTCCGACCGGGAGCTCAAGGCCCTTTTCCCCTACGAGGCCCTCGAGGCCTTCCGCAAGCGGGCCCTCACCCCCGAGGCCCCCGTGATCCGGGGCACGGCGCAAAACCCCGACCACTACTTCCAAAACCGCGAGGCCATCAACCCCTACTACCTGCGCCTCCCCCGGGTGGTCCAGGAGGCCATGGACCGCTTCGCCGAGGTCACGGGCCGGCGCTACCGCCCCTACGAGTACGTGGGCCACCCGGAGGCGGAGCGGGTGGTGGTGGTCATGGGCTCCGCCTCCTTGGCGGTGGAGGAGGCGGTGGCCCACCTCCTGGAGCGGGGGGAGAAGGTGGGGATGGTGCGGGTGCGCCTCTTTCGCCCCTTCCACCCGGAGGGTTTCCTGGCGGCCGTCCCGGCCACCGCCCGCAAGGTGGCGGTCCTGGACCGGGGCAAGGAGCCGGGGGCCGTGGGGGAGCCCCTCTTCCAGGAGGTGGCGGCCGCCTTCGCCCTCCGGGGCCAAGGGGTGCCCCTCCTGGTGGGCGGGCGCTACGGGCTTTCCTCCAAGGAGTTCACCCCGGCCATGGCCCTGGGGGTCTTCGCGGAGCTGGAGAAGGACCGCCCCCGCCACGGCTTCACCGTGGGCATCGTGGACGACGTCACAGGGTCAAGCCTCCCCTACCCCGAGGTGGACTTTGAGGACCCGGCCTCCGTGCGGGCGGTCTTCTTCGCCTTGGGCTCCGACGGCACCGTCTCCGCTAACAAGAACACCATCAAGATCATCGGGGAGGAGACCCCCCTCTTCGCCCAGGGGTACTTCGTCTACGACTCCAAGAAGTCGGGCTCCCGCACGGTGAGCCACCTGCGCTTCGGCCCCAACCCCCTGAACAAGCCCTACCTGGTCCAGCGGGCGAGCTTCGTGGGGGTCCACCAGTGGGGTTTTTTGCAAAGGCTCCCCATGCTGGGGGTGGCCGAGGAGGGGGCCACGGTCCTCCTCAACAGCCCCTACCCCAAGGAGGAGGTCTGGGACCGGTTGCCTAGGCCGGTGCAGGAGGAGATCCTCAGGAAGAACCTGAAGGTCTACGTGGTGAACGCCTACGAGCTCGCCCGGAAGGTGGGCCTCCCCGGGCGCATCAACACCATCATGCAGGCCGCCTTCTTCAAGCTCTCCGGGGTCCTCCCCGAGGAGGAGGCCAAGGCCCGCATCAAGAAGGGCATTGAGAAGAGCTACGGCAAGCGGGGCAGGGCCGTTTTGGAGCGCAACTTCCAGGCGGTGGACCTGGGCTTTTCCGCGGTGGAACCCCTCCCCATCCCAGGCCAGGTGACCTCCACCCAGGAGCTCATCCCCCCCATGGTGGGGGAGGCCCCGCCCTTCGTGCGGGAGGTCCTCGGGCCCATCGCCTTGGGCCTCGGGGACGCCCTTCCCGTCTCCCTCTTCCCCCCGGACGGCACCTACCCCACGGGCACGGCCCGCTACGAGAAGCGGGGCATCGCCGAGTTCGTGCCCACCTGGGACCCCAACGTCTGCGTGCAGTGCGGGAAGTGCGTTTTGGTCTGCCCCCACGCGGTCATCCGGGCCAAGGTGGTGCCGGAGGAGGCCTTGGCGGGGGCCCCGGAGGGCTTCCCCCACCGCAAGGCCATGTGGAAGGAGCTTTCCGGGGAGTTCGTCCTCGCCATCAGCCCCGACGACTGCACGGGGTGCTCCCTCTGCGTGGAGGCCTGCCCGGCCAAGGACAAGACCAACCCCAGCCGCAAGGCCCTGAACCTGGCCCCCAGGCTGGAGGTGCGGGAGGAGATGAACCGGCACTGGGACTTCTTCCTCTCCCTCCCCGAGACCCCCAGGGCCGGCCTCAAGCTCCACACGGTGAAGGACGTGCAGCTTTTGGAGCCCCTCTTTGAGTTCCCCGGGGCCTGCGCGGGCTGCGGGGAGACCCCCTACCTGAGGCTCCTCTCCCAGCTCTTCGGGGACCGGCTGATCATCGCCAACGCCACCGGGTGCAGCTCCATCTACGGGGGGAACCTCCCCACCACCCCCTGGAGCAAGAACAAGGAGGGGCGGGGCCCGGCCTGGGCCAACTCCCTGTTTGAGGACAACGCGGAGTTCGGCCTGGGCATGCGCCTGGCCCTGGACAAGAAGGCCGAGTACGCCAGGAGGCTTCTCCCGGAGTTCCGGGAGGTTTTGGGGGAGGAGCTTTTGCAAAGGCTCCTTCGGGAGGTGGGCTTTGAGGAGGTGGAGGCGCGGCGCAAGGACGTGGCCCTCCTTCGGGAGAGGCTCGCCCACCTGGACGACCCCCGGGCCAAAGACCTCCTGGCCGTGGCCGAGGCCCTCATCCCCCACTCCGTCTGGATCGTGGGCGGGGACGGCTGGGCGTACGACATCGGCTACGGGGGCCTGGACCACGTGTTGGCCAGCGGGGCCAACGTGAAGGTCCTGGTCCTGGACACGGAGGTCTACTCCAACACCGGTGGCCAGGCCTCCAAGGCCACGGGCCTGGGGGCGGTGGCCAAGTTCGCCATGGCGGGCAAGCCCACCCCCAAGAAGGACCTGGCCTTCATGGCCATGAGCTACGGCCACGTCTACGTGGCCCAGATCGCCATGGGGGCCAACGACGCCCACACGGTGCGGGCCTTCCTCGAGGCCGAGGCCCACCGGGGCCCCGCCCTCCTCATCGCCTACAGCCACTGCATCGCCCACGGCATTGACATGGCCAAGGGCATGGAGCACCAGAAGCTGGCGGAGCGCTCGGGGTACTGGCCCCTCTTCCGCTACCTGCCGGGGGAGGGCCTGAAGCTGGACTCCAAGCCCCCGACCCTCCCCTTGCGGGACTACCTCTACGCGGAAAACCGCTACCGCCTCCTCCTGCAGACCCACCCCGAGGGGGCCGAGGCCTTCCTGAGGCTCGCCGAGGAGGCGGTTCGGGAGCGGTGGGCGAGGCTGGAGCGCCTTGCGGCCAAGGAGGCCCTGGAGGTGTGAGATGGACTTGAGGACCACCTATCTCGGCTTAGAGCTGGCCCATCCCCTGGTGGCTTCCGCCTCCCCCTACACGGAGAAGCTGGAAGGCTTCCTCCGCCTGGAGGACGGGGGGGCGGCGGCCATCGTCATGCACTCCCTCTTTGAGGAGCAGGTGACCCTCGAGGAGGAGATGCTGGACCACTACCTCCACTACGGCCACGAGAGCTACGCCGAGGCCCTCTCCTACTTCCCCCGGGCCCACGAGTACCGCCTCACCCCCGAGCGCCACCTGGACCTCCTGGCCCGGGCCAAGGAGCGGGTTTCCGTCCCCATCATCGCAAGCCTCAACGGGGTGAGCCGGGGAGGGTGGGTGGAGTACGCCAGGCTCTTCCAGGAGGCGGGGGCCGACGCCTTGGAGCTCAACCTCTACTACATCCCCACGGACCCCGCCTTGTCCGGGGCCGAGGTGGAGGCCATGTACCTGGACACCATCCGGGCCGTGGTGGAAAGCGTGGCGATCCCGGTGGCCGTGAAGGTGGGCCACGCCTTCACCGCCTTCGCCCACTTCGCCAAGGGGGTGGAGGCCACAGGGGCCAAGGCCCTCGTCCTCTTCAACCGCTTCTACCAGCCGGACTTTGACCTGGAGACCCTCTCCGTGGTGCCCACCCTGACCCTGTCCCGCCCCTACGAGGTCCTTTTGCGCCTCCACTGGGTGGCCCTCCTCTACGGCCGGGTGAACCTGGAGCTTGCCCTCACGGGCGGGGTCCACTCGGGCAAGGAGGCGGCCAAGGCCCTTCTGGCAGGGGCCCAGGTGGCCATGATGACCTCCGCCATCCTGGAGAAGGGCCCCCGCCACTTCCAGACGGTGCTCGCCGAGCTTGAGGCCATCATGGAGGAGAAGGGCTACGGGAGCGTGGCCGAGATGCGGGGGGCCATGAGCTATGGGCGGGTGGCGGAGCCCGCCGCCTTTGAGCGGGCCAACTACCTCAAGGTTCTGGGCTCGTACCGCCTTCTTCCCTGAGGGCGTAAAGGCCTTTCCCCAGGGCCACCACCGGGCTTCGGTGCCAGCGGGCCAGGGCGGAAAGGCGGATCTTGGCGATCTTCTCCGGTTCCTTCACGTCCTTCCAGAGCCCGTCCTCCTTGAGGAGGCGGCCGATCTCCGCGTAGTGGAGGGGCCTTCCCGCCTCTTTGAGGAGCTCCAGAACCTTTTTACGAAACCGGTCCGGCCTCGGCATGGGGCTTCGTCCAGTCTACCCGTATAGTGGGGGTATGCGGAACCAGGAGCTCGCCCGGATCTTTGAGGAGATCGGGCTCATGAGCGAGTTTCTGGGGGACAACCCCTTCCGGGTCCGGGCCTACTACCAGGCGGCCCGCACCCTCTACGACCTGGACACCCCCATAGAGGAGATCGCCAAGAGGGGCAAGGAGGCCCTCATGGGGCTTCCCGGGGTGGGGCCGGACCTCGCGGACAAGATCCTGGAGTTCCTCCGCACGGGGAAGGTGGGGAAGCACGAGGAGCTTTCCCGGAAGGTCCCGCGGGGGGTCCTCGAGGTGATGGAGGTCCCCGGGGTGGGGCCCAAGACGGCCCGGCAGCTCTTCCAGGAGCTCGGCATAGACTCCCTGGAAAAGCTCAAGGAGGCCCTGGAGCGGGGGGACCTCCTGAAGCTCAAGGGCTTCGGCCCCAAGAAGGTGGAAAGGATCCGGGAAGGCCTGGCCCTGGCCCAGGCGGCGGGGAAGCGGAGGCCCTTGGGGGCGGTGCTCTCCCTGGCGCGAAGCCTCCTCGAGGCCATAAGGGGCCTTCCCGGGGTGGAGCGGGCGGAGCTTTGCGGCTCGGCGAGGCGCTATAAGGACACCGTGGGGGACCTGGACTTTTTGGTGGCGAGCAGAGAGGGCGAGCGGGTGGTGGAGGGCTTCGTGCGCCTTCCCCAGGTGAAGGAGGTCTACGCCAAGGGAAAGGAAAGGGCCACGGTCTTTTTGAAAAACGGCCTCCAGGTGGACCTGAGGGTGGTCCCCTTGGAAAGCTACGGGGCGGGCCTCCAGTACCTCACGGGGAGCAAGGAGCACTCCATAAGGCTCAGGGCCTTGGCCCAGGAGAAGGGCCTGAAGCTTTCCGAGTACGGGGTCTTCCGGGGGGAGCAAAGGATCGCCGGGGAGACGGAGGAGGGGGTCTACGCCGCCTTGGGCCTTCCCTGGATCCCGCCCCCCCTCCGGGAGGACCAGGGGGAGATAGAGGCGGCCCTTTCGGGAAGGCTTCCTAGGCTCCTTGAGCTTTCCCAGATCAAAGGGGATCTTCAGGTCCACTCCACCTACTCCGACGGCCAGAACACCTTGGAGGAGCTCTGGGAGGCGGCGAGGGCCCTGGGCTACCGGTACCTGGGGGTCACCGACCACTCCCCGGCGGTGCGGGTGGCGGGGGGGCCTTCCCCCGAGGAGGCCTTGAAGCGCGTGGAGGAGATCCGCCGCTTCAACGAGACCCACGGCCCCCCCTACCTCCTCGCCGGGGCCGAGGTGGACATCCACCCCGACGGCACCCTGGACTACCCGGACTGGGTCTTAAGGGAGCTGGACCTGGTTTTGGTCTCCGTCCACTCCCGCTTCAACCTCCCCAAGGCCGACCAGACCAGGCGCCTCCTCAAGGCCCTGGAGAACCCCTTCGTCCACGTCCTCGCCCACCCCACGGCGAGGCTTTTGGGCCGCCGCGCCCCCATTGAGGCCGACTGGGAGGCGGTCTTCCGGAAGGCCAAGGAAAAGGGCGTGGCGGTGGAGATTGACGGCTACTACGACCGCATGGACCTCCCCGACGACCTCGCCCGGATGGCCTACGGCATGGGGCTTTGGGTAAGCCTCTCCACCGACGCCCACCAGACCGACCACCTCCGCTTCATGGAGCTCGCTGTGGGCACGGCGCAAAGGGCCTGGATCGGCCCCGAGCGGGTGCTCAACGTTTTGGACCTAAAGGATCTCCTCTCCTGGCTCAAAGCCCGGCGAGGCGCTTAGCCTCTTTGAGGACCTCCAGGAACATCTCCCGGGTGAGCCTTCCCGTCTGGGTGTTCTGCCGGGAGACGTGGTAGCTTGCGAGGAGGTGCCTTCCCCCGGGGAGAGGGTAGTGGGCCCCGTGGCGGAAGGGGTAGGCGCTCTTCCTCAGGCCGAAGTGGGCGAGGAGGGCCTCGAGGGCCACCCTCCCCAGGGCCAGGTAGACCCGCACCTCGGGGAGGAGGCCGAGCTCCAGCGCCGTCCAGCGGGCGCAGGCGCGGAGCTCCTCGGGGGTGGGCTTGTTCTCAGGCGGGGCGCAGCGCACCGCCGCGGTGAGGTAGACCCCGTGGAGCCTGAGGTCGTCCCCGGGAAGGCTTTCCGGCTTGCTGGCGAGGCCCGCCTCGTGGAGCAAGGGGTAGAGGAAGGCCCCGGAGGCGTCCCCGGTGAAGGGGCGGCCCGTGCGGTTGGACCCGTGGGCCCCGGGGGCGAGGCCGAAGAGGAGGATCTTGGCCTGGGGATCGCCGAAGCCCGGAACCGGTTTGGCCCAGTAGGGCTCGCCCCGGAAGGCCCGCTTCCTCCCCACCACCTCCTCCCGCCAGGCTACGAGCCTGGGGCAGAGGCGGCAGGCGGCAAGCTCCGTGCGGAAGGCCTCGAGGTCCACGCCTAAAAGGGTAGCAAACCCCCCGCCCCAAGGGCGGGGGGTTAGGCCCGGTGGCCTCAGTAGGGGGAGTCAAAGGGGCAGGCCTCGGGGCCGGGCTGGACGAAGGTCCGGTTGTTGTTGGCCCAGTCAAAGGCGTCCTTGAGGGCCTCCTGGTAGCTCCGCCAGGGGTCGCCGCTGTAGGCGGTGGGGTGGAGGCCAAGCTCGGCGTTGGCCTCTTCCAGGAGGGCGCTCACCGTGGCGAAGCCCGCGGGGTTCGCGCTTTGCGTCCCCGGGGCGTAGATGAGGGCGCTCCCGCTCACGAAGCCCGCCCGCACGTTCAGGTACATGGCCGCCATCTGGGCGGAGAGCATGTAGGCCATGTTGGTGGCGTTCGCCCCGAGGAGCCAGGAGCGGAACCCGCTGTAGCCCGTGGGGTCAAAGGGGTTCCCGGAGGTGTCCACCAGGTTGAGGGCCCTGAGCTCGGCCAGGATCGCGTCCATCCCTAGGCCGTTCATGGTGTTCTGGCCGTTCTTGTTGCTCCAGAAGCCCAGGGTCCTCCCCCCACCCGGGCCCAGGCAGACGTTGCCGAAGTCCGGGCCGTGGACATCGGAGGAGCCCACGGTCGCCTCGCCAGAGGTGGGGGTGGTGGGGAGCCACCTGCCTGCGGGCCACCACCCGGGAGGCGGGGGCACCTCGCTTAAGGTGTAGGTCCCGGAGTCCTTGGGCACCAGGTTTCCCCTTAAGGGTGGGCCCCGGGCCCGCGTGGGCTCAAGCGACTTTGGACTTAGGCCTTATGAAAAGAAAGGCCTAGGTCCAAGGGCGTAAGCCCCAAACCCTAGGAAAGGAAGCGCACGTGGGTGAGCTCCGAGCGGCGCTTTATTCCGAGCTTTTGGAAGACGAGGGTGAGGTGGGCCTTGACGGTTTTCTCGGAGATGCCGAGCTCCTTGGCGATCTCCTTGTTGCTGAGGCCCAAGGCGGCCAAGGCGGCCACCTCCTTCTCCCGGAGGGTGAGATGAGGAGGAGGTTCCTCCAGGGCCTCGGCCACCTTGCGGCGCTCGGCCCAGACCTCCCCCTGGGCCACGGCCTTCAGCGCCTTCACCAGCACCTCGAGGCCTTGGTCCGGGTAGAGGTAGCCCCGGTACCCCCGCTTGAGGGTCTGGGGGGCTTGGTCGTTTTCCCGAAGGAGGGCCAGGGAGGGGAGGGGTGGGGGAGGGGGCACCTCCCGTTCCACCAGGACCAGGGCCACCTGGGCACCCAAGGGGTGGGGGGCGGCCTCGAGGCCCTCCGCCTTTAAGGCCTCGGCCACGGCCTCCTTCAAGGCGAGGGAGGGAAACTGGAGCCAGACCCGGATCATGGCCTGGCCCCAGTTTAGCCTAAAGGAGCCCTAACGGGTCAGGTTGAAGTGGGTCTTGGCCAGGAGGATCCCGGCGTAGCTGACCTCCGTGCGGTAGCAACCCAGGTTCCAGGCGCTTTGGGTTTTGAGGTTGAAGATGTACTGGCCGCTTTCGGGGTCGTAGCGCCAAGTGGTGGAGCCGCTGGGGTAGTCGTTGCCGCTAATGTCGGAAGCGGGTTCGGCATCGCAGGCGCCCAAGGGGTAGAGGACCAGCCGAAGGCCTTCCGCCAGGTCCGTGGCCGGGGTCCCGTCGGCGTAGCGGGGCGGGTAGAGCTTGTGGGGCACGGTGGAGCCCCGCTTGTGGGCGCTGTAGGGCGGGGCCATGCGCAAGGGGGACAGAAAGCCCGCGGGGTGGACATCCAGGGTCACGTGGACCGTGAAGCTCGCTTGGCTCACGTTGGGAGGAGGAGGCGCCGAGCTTACGGGGGCGCGGTAGGTGGCGCTGTCCGTGGCGGTGCAGACCACGGTCTGGGTGGCCCCGATGGGGATGTACGTTCCCTCTGCCGGCACGCAGGTGAGGCTCACGGGCTCGGAGACCCCACCGGGGTCGCTGGCGCTGAGTTCCGCCAGATAGGTCTGCTTCACCTCCTTGCCTAGAGGCTATCCAGGCCCATCCAAAAGGGAAACAGACCAAAGTCCTAAGACTTTGGTCCTACGGGGGAAGGTGCCTACAGGGGGATGTTGTCGTGCTTCTTCCTGGGCCTCTCCTCCTGCTTCTCCCAGAGCATCCTTAGGTGCCCGTAGAGGACGCGCCGGGTGTGGGTGGGGTCAATGACATCGTCAATGTAGCCCCGCCCCGCCGCCACCCAGGGGTTGTCAAAGGCCCGGCGGTACTCCTCAATCTTCCTCCTCCGGGTCTCCTCGGGGTTAGGGGAGGACTGGATCTCCCTGCGGTAGATGATGTTCGCCGCCCCCTCCGCCCCCATCACCGCCACCGCCGCCGTGGGCCAGGCCAGGACCACGTCCGCCCCCATGTCCTTGGAGTTCATGGCGAGGTAGGCCCCCCCGTAGGCCTTGCGGGCGATGAGGGTGATCTTGGGCACCGTGGCCTCGGCGTAGGCGAAGAGCATCTTGGCCCCGTGGCGGATGATCCCCCCGTGCTCCTGGGCCACACCGGGCAGGAAGCCCGTCACGTCCACCAGGGTGAGGAGGGGGATGTTGAAGGCGTCCATGGTGCGGATGAAGCGGGCCGCCTTGTCCGAGGCGTTGATGTCCAGGGCCCCGGCCATGAAGCGGGGGTTGTTGGCGATGACCCCCACGGGGTACCCCCCAAGCCGCCCCAGGCCCACGATGATGTTCCGGGCGAAGCGGGGCTGGATCTCCAGGAACTCCCCGTCGTCCAGGAGGGTGCGGATCACCTGGTGCATGTTGTAGGGGCGGCGGGCGTCGGGATGGACGATCTCCAGAAGCTCCGGGGTGGGGCGGAAGGGGTCGTCCGTGGGGGTGAGGACGGGGGGCTTTTCCCGGCTGTTTTGGGGCAGGTAGGAGAGGAGCTTCTTGATGAGGTCCAGGACCTCCTTGTCGTCCTTCCCCTCCAGGTGGGCCACCCCGCTTTTCTCCATGTGGACGTCGGCCCCCCCGAGCTCCTCAAAGGTCACCTCCTCCTTGGTGACGCTCTTGATCACCTCGGGGCCGGTGATGAACATGTAGCTCGTGCCCCGGCTCATGAGGACGAAGTCGGTCATGGCGGGGCTGTAGACCGCGCCCCCGGCGCAAGGTCCCAGGATGGCGGAGATCTGGGGGACGACCCCGGAGTAGATGGCGTTCCGGTAGAAGACCTCCCCGTAGCCCGAGAGGCTGTCCACCCCTTCTTGGATCCGGGCCCCGGCGGAGTCGTTCAGGCCGACGATGGGGGCCCCCACCTTGGCCGCGAGGTCCATGAGGCTCGCGATCTTGCGGCCGTGCATCTTGCCCAGGGAGCCGCCCAGCACGGTGAAGTCCTGGCTGAAGACGAAGACCGGGCGGCCCCCAATGGTGCCGTAGCCCGTCACCACCCCGTCCGCGGGGGCCTCTATCCCCTCCATGAGCCCGGTTTCCAGGTGCTCGGCGAAGGGCATGAGCTCCACGAAACTCCCCGGGTCCAGGAGGTAGTCTAAGCGCTCCCTCGCGGTGAGCTTGCCCTGCTGGTGCTGCTTCTTTATGCGCTCCTCGCCCCCTCCTAGGAGCACCTTTTTGCGCCTTTCTTCCAGCTCCGCAAGAAGCTCGTCCAGGATGAGCCGGGCGTTATCGGCCATAGGTGAGGGCATGATACAATGCCCTTGGGCCTGGAGGAAAGCCCGGGCCTAGAGGGAAAGGAGGTGTTCCATGAAAAGGTGGCTTTACGCCCTTTTGGCCCTCGTGCTTTTGGTCCTCTTGGGCTGGGCGGGCTATGAGGCCTACGCCTCCTACCGGGACCTGGCGGCCCGGGTGGCCCTTCTGGAGGCCCAGGTTCAGGCCCATGAGGAGGCTTTGAAGGGCCTTGCCGATCGGCTTTCCCGGGTGGAGGGGGAGGTCTTCAAGGCCCCAAGCCCCCCGCTTTCCCTGCCCGAGGTGCCCGCGCCCCAGGGGGCCCCTTCTTGGCCTTACGTGGTGGGGCTTCTGGTGGTCTTGGCGCTTCTCTACCTCGTCTTCCGCCTCCTCCGGCAGGGGGCTAGGAAGCCGGAGAAGACCGGGGAAGCCCCTTCCCAGGGCCTCGAGGAGGCCCGGATGGAGGAGGAGGGCGGCCCTCCCCGCAGCTGAATACCCCGCTCTGGCTTTAGCCAAAGCGGGGACCCCAACCGGGGCAAAAACGCCTAGTCTTTGAGCTTTTTAACCGCCTCAATGAGGGCGGGGAGCACCTGGTGCACGTCCCCCACGATGCCGTAGTCGGCGTGCTTGAAGATGGGGGCCTCGGGATCTTTGTTCACCGCCACGATGTACTTGCTCTTGTTCATCCCCGCCAGGTGTTGCACCGCCCCGGAGACCCCCAGGGCGATGTAAAGGGAGGGCTGGACGGTCTTGCCCGTCTGGCCCACCTGCTCGGCGTAGGGACGCCAGCCCGCGTCCACCACCGCCCGGGTGGCCCCCACCGCGCCCCCGAGGAGGGCGGCGAGCTCCTCCACCCGCTTGAAGGCCTCCGCGCTTCCCATGCCCCGGCCCCCTGTGACCACCACGTCCGCCTCGGTGAGGGAGACGCCCTTCTTCTCCTCCTGGAGGCGCTCCAGGACCTCCACCGTGGGCACCTCGGGCACGCTGAGGGCCACCACCTCGGCCTCGCCCCCAAGGGGCTCCGCGAGGGGAGTGGTGTTGGGCTTCACCGTGAGGACCACGGGAAGGGGGGCCCGCACCTTCTCCGTGACCCGGTTCAGGTAGGCGTAGCGGGTGGCGTAGACCTGGCCGCCCTCGGCCCAGGAGTCCAGGGTGTCCTCAAGAAGCCCCGCCTTCAGGGCGTAGGCCACCCGGCCCAGGTAGGTGCGGCTTTGCCTGGAGGAGGGGGCCACCACCGCCTTGGCCCCGCTGGCCTCGGCGGCCTTGAGCACCCCGGCCGCCCACCGCTCGGCGGTGTAGGGGCCTAGGGTGGCGGTGTAGAGAACCTCCACGTATTTGCGGGCCTCCTCCACGGGGGCCTTCTCCTCGGCCAGGAGCACCCCGGCCACCTTCTCCCCGAAGGCCTCGGCGAGCCTGCGGGCCCGGGTCAGGGCCTCGAGGCTTCCCTTCCTGAGCCGGTTTCCGTCGTGGTCCAAGACTACGAGCACCATAGGCACCTCCTAGATGACCTTGGCCTCCTCGTGGAGGAGCCGCACGAGCTCTTCCGCCGCTGCCACGGGGTCCTTGCCGTCCAGGATCTTGCCGAGCCTGGCCTTTTCCTGGATCTCCTGGGCGAGGAGCTCCACCTTGGGGCTCACCGCCGCCACTACTTTGCGAATCTCCTTCTTCTTGGCCTTCATGATCCCAGGGAGGGTGGGGTAGCGGGGCTCGTTCAGGCCCTGCTGGGTGGTGAAGACGGCGGGAAGCCGCACCCTAACCCACTCCGCCCCCTCGTCCAGGTCGTGCTTGGCCTTGGCCGTGTCCCCCTCCAGCTCGAGGGCGGTGGTCCAGGCCACCACCGGCACCCCCAGGGCCTCCGCCAGGGCGCCCCCCAGGGCTTGGCTGTCCCAGTCCGCCTGCTGCCCCCCGGTGAGGACCAGGGTGGGGGCCTCCTCCTTCAGGACCTCCACCAGGGCCTCGGCCACGGCCACGGGGTCGGCAAAGCCCTCGTAGACCACGTGGACCCCGCGGTCCATCCCCATGGCCAAGGCGGTGCGGATGGCCTCCTCGGTGCGCTCGGGGCCGAAGCCCACCACCACCGCCTCCCCGCCGTGCTTCTCCTTGAGGCGGAGGGCCTCCTCCACCGCGTACTCGTCCATCTGGTCCAGGATCATCGTGGCCCCGGAGAGGTCCACGCGGTCCCCCTGGACCCTGAGCCTGCTCTCGCCGTCGGGCACCTGCCGGATCACCGCCACGAACTTCATCCCTCACCTCCTCACTCCGCCAGGACGTGCCTGGCGATGATGAGCCTCTGGATCTCGTTGGTCCCCTCGTAGATCTGGTTGAGCTTCACGTCCCTGAGGAGCTTTTCCACGGGGAACTCCCGCACGTAGCCGTAGCCGCCGTGGATCTGGATGGCCTGGTTGGCCGCCTCAAAGGCCATCTCCGAGGCGTAGGCCTTGGCGATGGCGCTGGCGTGGGCGTGGGGAAGGCCCTGGTCCGCGAGCCAGGCGGCGTAGTAGGTGTACATGCGGGCGGTCTCAATGCCGATGAGCATGTCGGCGAGCTTGAACTGGATGGCCTGGAAGTTGGCGATGGGCTGGCCGAAGGCCTCCCGCTCCTTGGCGTACTTCCTGGCCTCGTCCAGGGCCCGCCTCGCCACCCCCACGCTTCCTGCGGCCACGGGGATCCGGGTCTTGTTCAGGGTCTGCATGGCGATCTTAAAGCCCTCCCCCTCCTCCCCCAGGCGGTTTTCCACCGGCACCTTCACGTCCTCAAAGACGAGCTCGTAGGTGCCCGAGGCCCTTTGCCCCATCTTCCCGTGGATCTTGACGGCCTTGAAGCCGGGGGTGCCCCGCTCCACCACCAGGGCCACCACCCCCTTGTGGCGAAGCTCGGGGTTCAGCGTGGCGAAGACCACCACCCACTCCGCCTCCCCGCCGTTACTGATCCACATCTTGGTGCCGCTTAGGACGTAGTGGTCGCCCTGGCGGATGGCCCGGGTCTTTAAGGCGGCGGCGTCGGAGCCATTTCCGGGCTCGCTTAAGGCGAAGGCGGCGAGGGCGGGCTTCTTTGTGAGGGGCCTCAGGAAGCGCTCTTTCTGCTCGTGGGTCCCCGCGAGGAGCACCGGGGTGATGCCCAGGTCGCTCGCCATGGGAATGGTGTAGATGCCCATGCAGGCGTAGGCCAGCTCCTCCCCCACGATGACCTCGTCCAGCATCTTGAGCCCCATCCCCCCGTACTCCTCCGGGATGATGGCGTTCAGGAGGCCCACCTCGTGGAGCTTCTCAATCACGGGCCAGGGGACCTCCTCCTTCTCGTCGTACTCCCGGGCCACGGGGAGGATGACCTCCTTGGCGAAGCGCCGGGCCAGGGCCTGGAGCTGCCTTTGCTCCTCCGTGAGGCTGAAGTCTATGGGCATCCCGCACCTCCTTCCGCCGGGGGCTCCCCCTTTGACCGAGTCTAAGATTTTTGGAAGCCCCTGGCAACCCCGGCCCCCATGCTACCATTGGGGCAAGATGCGGCTTGTGGGGCAGATGGAGGTCCTGGCCCGGTTTCAGCGGGCGCTTCTCAAGGACCTCGAGCCCACCCAGATCCTCCGGAACCTCCTGGAGGTGGCCACGGAGGAGGGGGTGGAGCGGGCGGCCCTCTTCCTCTACCACCCCGAGACCCGGGAGCTCGTGGGGGAGGTGGCCTCGGGGCGGGGGCGGCACTACACGGTCTCGGCCATCGCCTTGCCCCTCTACGCCAAGGGGCCGGTGCAGGAGGCTTTTTTCGCCGAGGGGCCCTTGAAGCTTAGGGAGGAGTGGCTTCTTCCCGTGGTGGGCGAGGAGGCCTCCTTCTGCTGGGCCGACCCCGAAAGCCGCTGCGCCGAGCGCCCCCGGGCCACCCGGGAAAGCCGCCCCTTGGTCTGCCCCTCCTGCCCCCGGTTCGCCGCCAAGGGGGTGCTGGCCCTGGAAGGGGTTCCCCCCTCCCTCCAGCCCCTTCTCCCCCTCCTCGCCCAGCTCACCGCCTTGGCCCTAAAGAATGGGGAGCTCTTCGCCCAGAGGAACCAGGCCCTGGCCCGCCTTTCCCGGCACGTGGAGGCCCTGGCCCACGTGAGCGCCCTCACCCGCGAGGTGGCCCGGGCCCTGGACCCCAACGCCGTGCTGGAGACCCTGGCCCGGGCCCTGGTGGAGCGCCTTGGCTTTTACCGGGCCACCGTGGCCCTGGTGCGGGGGGAGAGCCTCCTCGGCCACCTCACCGTGAAGGGAAGGCAGGTCTTCTGGACCGAGGGGAAAAGCGCCCTTCACCTCGCCCTGGCCTCCTCCCCCGACCCCATGGCCCGGGCCGCCCGGGAGCGGCGAAGCCTCCTGGTGCCCCGGGAGGCCCTTCCCCCTGGGGTGGCCCAGGGGATGGGGCCCACCGTGGCCTTCGTGCCCGTGGTGGCCGAGGAGGCCGTCCTCGGGGTCTTGGCCGTGGACCACGGGCCCGGAGGGCCTCCCGTTTCCGAAGAAGAGGTGCGCTACCTGGAGCTTCTGGCCGGGGCGGCGGGGGTGGCCTTCCGCAACGCCGAGCTCTACCGGGAAAAGACCCGCCTCTCCTTAGCCCTGGCCGCGGAGAGGACCCGGCTTTCCCAGGTCCTGGAGGAGCTTCCCGACGGCGTGGTGGTCCTTTTCGGTGAGCGGGGTTTCGCCAACGGCCGGGCCCGGGAGGCCTTGGGCTTGGGGGCGGAGGTGGCCTTGGAGGACCTTCCCGCCGCCTTGGCCCCCGCCTTGGAAGGGGGGAGGCTGGAGCTCGCCCTGGGCGGGGCCACCTACAGCGTGCGGGGGCGGCAGGTGGGGGAGGCGAGGATTTTGGTCCTCCACGACATCACCGAGCGCACCCGCATGGAGCGGGCTCTAAGGGACCAGGTGGCCTTCACCCAGGCCCTGGTGGACGTGGCCCAGGAGGCCCTCCGCCAGCGGGACCTTCCCTCCTTGGGCCGGGCCATCGTGGATCGGCTCTTGGCCCTCTTCGCCGCCCAGGAAGGGGTGCTCCTTGCGGAAAGCGGGGGGAAAGGGGAGGTGCTCTACAGCACCTGTGCCCTTCCCGAAGAGCTTCCCCGGCCCAACCTCCTGGAGCGGGCCCTGGGGGAGGAGGCCCCCTTGGGGGTGGAGGCCTTGGCCCCAGAGGACTGCGCCCTGGCGGAGGCCTTGGGCCTAAAGAGCGCCCTCGTGGTCCCCTTCCGGACGCAAGGGTTCCGGGGGGCCCTCCTCCTTGGCTACCGCCAGGGGCGGCGCTTTTCCGAGAGGCTCCTCCACCGCCTGGGGCAGGTGGCCACCCTCCTCGCCCTGGTCTTGGAGAAGGGGCGCTTCCTGGCCCTTCTGGAGGCCGAGGAGGAGCGCCTGAAGGCCCTTCTGGAGCACTCCCAGGACGTGGTCTACGTGCTGGACCAAGAAGGCTTCATCCGCTTCGCGAGTCCCAGCGTGCGCACCCTTTTGGGCTACGAGCCCGAGGGGTACAAGGAGGCCCCGGTGAAGGCCTTGGACTTCGTCTACCCGGAGGACCGGCCCAAGGCGGAAGCCCTGCTTGGGGAGCTCCTTTCCCAGCCGGGGCACACCCTCACCGGGGAGTTCCGGGTCCTCCACAAAGACGGCACCCCCATCCCCATGGAGGCCTGGGGGCGGAACCTCCTCCAGGACCCCAGGGTGGGGGGGGTGGTGGTGGACTTGAGGGACCTCAGGCCCAGGCTGGAGGCGGACCGGGTCAAGGGGGAGTTCATCGCCGCGGTGAGCCACGAGCTCCGCACCCCCCTCGCGGTGATCATGGGCCTGGCGGAACTCTTGCAGGAGGAGGCCCTTTCCCCAAGCGCCCAGGAGTCCGTGGAGCTCATCATGGAAAGCGCCTTCCGCCTCAAGACCATGGTGGACAACCTCCTGGACACAAGCCGCCTCGAGGCGGGCCGCTTTGAGATCTCCCGGCGCCCCGTGCACCTTAAGCCCCTCCTCCTGGACCTGGCCCGGAGCTTCCAGGGGGTGGCCCGGCTTTCCGGGGTGGAGTTCCGGGTGGAACTGGAGGAGCTCCCCCTCGTGGAGGTGGACCCGGACCGCATCGTCCAGGTGGTGGGAAACCTCCTCTCCAACGCCTTCAAGTTCACCCCGCCCGGGGGGAGGGTCACCCTCTCCGCCAGGCGGGTGGGGGATGAGCTTTTCCTGGAGGTGGCGGACACGGGCCCCGGCATCCCCAAGGAGGAGCTTCCCCGGCTTTTCCAGCGCTACGCCCGGGCCAAAAACGCCCGCGCCCGGGGGGTTTCCGGCACCGGGCTTGGCCTTTTCATCTCCAAGCACATCGTGGAGGCCCACGGGGGGCGGATAGAGGTGGAAAGCGAGGAGGGCAGGGGAAGCCTCTTCCGGGTTATCCTACCCTTGTATGGCCCGCATCCTCCTCGTTGAGGACGAGCCCCTGGTGGCCCACATGGTGCGGCGCCTCCTGGAACGGGCGGGCCACCAGGTGGACTGGGCCCCTTCCGGCCAGAGGGCCCTGGAGCGCTTCGGGGAGGGCTACGACCTCCTGATCTGCGACCTGGTGATGCCGGGGATTTCCGGCCTCGAGGTCATCCGCAAGGTCCGGGAGCGGAGCCCCATCCCCATCCTGGCCCTTTCCGCGAGCGTTTCCGCCCAAAGCCAGGAGGAGGCCCTGAGGGCCGGGGCCCAGGCCTTCTTGGGCAAGCCCTTTGAGGGCCAGGCCCTCCTGGCCCAGCTGCAGCGGCTCCTTGGCTATACTGGGGGGGAAGGGGGAAACCTATGAAAAGGAGGAGCTTCCTCAAGGGTCTTGGCGTGGGCGTGGCGGCGAGCCTTTCCTACGGGGCCTTTGCCCAGGCGAGCCCCCAGGTGCGCTGGCGGCTCGTCTCCAGCTACCCGAGGAGCCTGGACACCCTCTATGGCGGGGCCGAGGACCTGGCCAAGAGGGTAGCGGAGCTCACGGGGGGGCGCTTCCAGATCCGCGTCTACCAGGCGGGGGAGATCGTTCCCGGGGGGCAGGTGCTGGACGCGGTGCAGCAGGGCACGGTGGAGGCGGGGCACACCTACGGGCCCTTCTACGTGGGCAAGAACCCGGCCCTGGCCTTTGACGGGGGGGTGCCCTTCGGCATGACCTACCGGCAGCACAACGCCTGGATGCTCCTGGGTGGGGGGCTTGAGCTCCTCCGGGAGGTCTACGCCGACTTCGGGGTGGTCCAGTTCCCCGGGGGCAACACCGGGGCCCAGATGGGGGGGTGGTTCCGCAAGGAGATCAAGGGCCTCGCCGACCTCAAGGGCCTCAGGATGCGCATCCCTGGCCTCGGGGGCCTGGTGATGGGGAGGCTTGGGGTGGTGCCCCAGACCCTGGCCGCCGGGGACATCTACCCCGCCTTGGAGCGGGGCACCATTGACGCCACGGAGTTCTCCGGCCCCTACGACGATGAGAAGCTGGGCTTCTACAAGGTGGCCAGGTACTACTACTACCCCTCCTTCTGGGAGCCCAGCGCCCAGCTCTCCTTCCTGGTCTCCCAGCGGGAGTGGGCCCGCCTGCCCAAGGAGTTCCAGGAGGCCTTCCAGGTGGCCGCGGCGGAGGTCAACCTCACCATGATGGCCAAGTACGACGCGCAAAACCCCCCGGCCCTCCAGCGCCTCCTCAAGGCGGGGGTGCGCCTCAGGAAGTGGCCCAACGAGATCCTGCGGAAGGCCCTGCAGGAGGCCCAGGCCCTCTACGAGGAGCAGGCGGCCAAGGACGCCACCTACAAGAAGGTCTACTCCGCCTACTGGGCCTTCCGGAACGAGCTCTACCGCTGGTTCGCCGTGGCCGAGCTGGGCTACGAGACCTTCGCCTTCCCCGCCGTTTAGTCGGCCTTCTCCAGGCGCACGGCGCTCACCTTGTACTCGGGGATGCGGCTTACGGGGTCCAGGGCGTCCAGGGTGAGGCGGTTCGCGGGAGCCTCGGCGAAGTGGAAGGGGGCGTAGACCACCCCTTCCGGGGTGCGCTCCGTGACCCAGGCCCTGGCCCTGATCCGCCCCCTCCGGCTCACCACGTACACGGGCTCCCCGTCCTCGAGGCCAAGCCGTTTGGCGTCTATGGGGTTCACCTCCACCTTGAGCTCGGGGTAGGCCTGGTTCAGCTGGCTGTTGCGGCTCAGCGTCCCACCGTGCCAGTGGAAGAGGACCCGGCCGGTGGAGAGGGTGAGGGGGTAGTCCGGGGAGGGGGTCTCCGCCGGGGGGGTATAGGGGGCGGGGAAGAAGCGGGCCTTGCCCGTGGGGGTGTTGAAGCCCTCCCGGAAGAGGACCGCCTCCCCGGGGTGCCCCTCCTCCGGGCAGGGCCAGCGCACCCCTTGGGCCTCGAGGCGGGCGTAGGAGATCCCGCCCACCATCTCGGGAATGGCCCGCCGCACCTCCTCCCAGATGGTCTCGGGCCCGGGATAGGTGGGCCAAGGGCGGCCTAGGGCCTGGGCCAGGCGTTTCCCCAGCTCCTGGGTGATCCACCAGTCGGGCCGGGCCTCCCCCGGGGGGTCTAGGAGCTTCCGCACCCGCTGCACCCGGCGGTCGGTGTTGGTGAAGGTGCCTTCCTTTTCCAAAAAGCTCGCCGCGGGCAGGACCACGTCGGCGAAGGGGGTGGTCTCGTTTTCCAGGATGTCCTGGACCACCAGGAAGGGGAGGGCCAGGAGTTTTTCCTTCACGTGGTCCTGGTAGGGCTCGCTGGTCACGGGGTCCTCCCCGATGAGGTAGATGGCCTCCACCTCGGGGATGGCGGCGAAGACCTCGGTCATGCGCAGGCCCGGGGCCTCGGGGAGGGGTACGCCCCAGAGGGCCTCAAAACGCCGCCTCGGCCCCTCCTCGGCCACCCTGAGGTAGCCGGGGTAGACGTCGGGCAGGGCCCCCATGTCCCCGGCCCCCTGGACGTTGTTCTGGCCCCGCAAGGGGTTGAGCCCCGCCCCTTCTTTCCCCACCTTGCCCGTGAGGAGGGCCAGGTTCACCAGGGCTTGGGCGGTGGCCGTGCCCTTGGTGTGCTGGGTCACCCCCATGGCCCAGTAGGCCCCGGCCCGCTCCGTGGTGGCGTAGAGGCGGGCGGCCTCGGCGATCCCTTCCTTGGGCACCCCGGTGACCTCCTGGGCGGCCTCGAGGGTGTACCCCTCCAGGGAGGCCCGCCACTCTGCGAACCCCTCGGTGCGGGCCTCCACGTAGGCCCGGTCCCAAAGGCCCTCCTCCAGGAGGTAGCGGGCCATGGCGTTCAGGAGGAAGACGTCCGTGCCTGGCCGCACCCTGAGCCACAGGGTGGCGGCCTCGGCCATCCCCGTGTACCGCGGGTCCACCACGATCATCCTGGCCCCCTGGCGCACCCGCTTCTTGATCATGGCGGCGATCACCGGGTGGGTCTCGGTGGTGTTGGAGCCCACCACCAGGAAGAGGTCCGTCTTCCACACGTCCTCTATGGGGTTGGTCATGCTGGCCCCGCCCAAGGAGCGGCTCAGGGCGGCGGTGGAGGAGGAGTGGCAGAGCCTGGAGCAGTGGTCCACGTTGTGGGTGGAAAGGAGGGCCCGGGCCAGCTTCTGGGCCAGGTAGACCTCCTCGTTGGTGGTCTTGGCCGAGGGGAAGACGGCGATCCCCCCCGGGCCCTTCCGCCTGAGGACCTCCAGGAGCTTTCCCGCCGCGAAGTCCAAGGCCTCCTCCCAGGTGGCCCGGCGCAAGGGGGCCCCCTTCCTTTCCCGCACCATGGGGTAAAGGAGGCGCTTTCCGGAGAAGGGGAAGTCCAGGCCGAAGCGGCCCTTCACGCAAAGCGCCCCGTGGTTGGGGGGGAGGTCCGGGGCCAGGACCCGGACCACGCGGCCTTCCCTCACCTCGGGCTCCACCTGGCAGCCCACGCCGCAGTAGGGACAGGTGGTGCGCATCATCCCACCTCCAAGGCCAGGGGCCTAAGGGCCCCCGTGGGGCAGACCTGTACGCAGTTGCCGCAGAAGACGCAAGGGGTTTCCGGCAGGGGACGGTCCAGGGGGGTGGTGGGGTGGGCCTGGAGGCCCCTTCCCGCCAGGGTCAGGGCGTAGACCCCCATGATCCCGTCCCCGCAGGCGTCCACGCAGCGGCGGCAGTTCACGCACTTGGCGTAGTCCCGCAGGAAGAAGGGGTTGTCGCGGATGGGGGGGCGTCCCCGCCGGCTGGGCGCCTCCTTCCAGCGCCCGGGCTCGGCCCCGTAGGCCGCCATCAGGCCCAGGAGCCCTGGGGCCAAGGAGAGGTCGGTGGTGAGGGCAAGCCACTCCAAAAGGGTCCGGCGCAGGGCCTTTAGCCCCTCCGTGTCCGTGCGCACCTCCATCCCCTCCCGAACCTCCGTGGCGCAGGCGGGGGCCAGGCGGCCGTTCACCTCCACCAGGCAGAGGCGGCAAACCCCCCGGGTCTCCGTGTGGGGGTGGTGGCAGAGGGTGGGGACCGGGGCCACCTCCAGGAGGAGGGCCCCTTCCTTGGCCTCCACTTCCTTCCCGTTCACCTTAAGCCGCACCTTCCACCTCCAACAGGCTTCGGTAAGCCCAGAAGGCCGACTGGCCCAGGCCGCAGAGGCTTCCCCTCAAGGTGGCGGCCAGGTCCTGGAGGAGGGAAGGGTCCCGCTCCCGCCGCCTCACCATCCCCACCTGTACCGCGGTGCCCAGGGGGCAGGGGAAGCACTTGCCGCACGACTCCTCCTGGAAGAAGTGGGCCAGCCCCTCCAGGACCTCCCAGAGGTCCACGTCCTTCCCGAAGGCCACGATGGCCCCGGCCCCCAGGGGGAGCCTGCCCCCGTAGGCCAAGGGGAGGTCCCAGTCCCGGGTGAAGACCCCGGCGGCCCCGCCCAGGAGCACCGCCTGAAGGGCCTCGGGCTCCCCTCCCGCCCGCCTCAGGGCCTCCCCCAGGGGCGTGCCCAGGGGGAGCTCGTAGAGGCCGGGCCGGGCCACGTCCCCGCTGATGGAGAAGAGCTTGGGCTCTTTCCGGCGCCAGGCCTCGGGGCCTTCCCGGAGGAGGAGGGGAAGGTTCGCCAGGGTCTCCACGTTCTGCACCAGGGTGGGCCTCCCCCAAAGCCCCCGCTCCACGGGGAAGGGGGGCTTTAAGCGGGGCTCGGCCCGCTTGCCCTCCATGGACTCCAAAAGGGCGGTCTCCTCCCCGCAGATGTAAAGCCCGCCGCTTCGGAAGACCTCCGTGGGGACGAAAAGAAAACCCGCCTCCTCCAGCTCCCGGATGGCCCTTTCCAGGCCCAGGATGGCCGCCTCAAACTCCTCCCGCACGTAGAGGTAGACCCGGCTCGCCCCCACGGCCAAGGCGGCGAGGAGGGCTCCTTCCAGGACCAGGAAGGGGTGGTGTTCCAGGAGGAAGCGGTCCTTGAAGTTGCCGGGCTCGGACTCGTCGGCGTTCACCACCAGGTACTTGGGGGCTTGCCCTTGGGCCACGGCCCGCATCTTCACGTGGGTGGGGAAGGCCGCCCCGCCCCGGCCCAAGAGACCCGCCTCCTCCACCGCCTTCAGGACCTTGCCCGGATCCAACAGGCCCCCCTTCCAGGCCCGAAGCCCCCCAAGCCCCCCCAGGGCCAGGTACTGGGCCAGGGTGGGGGCGGGCTCGGGGGGAAGGAGCCCGTGGCCCCGGCCCAGGGCGAAGGGGAGGCGGAACTCCCTAAAGGGCACCCACCGCCCCTCCCATTCCAGAAAGCGCCCCTTTTCGGTGAAGCGCAGGTAGACGGGGGAGAGGGCCTCGAGGCCCAAGGGGGGATAGGTGCCTTCCGCTTCCTCCCGAAGCCGGGAAAACCCCCTGGCCCGGGCCACGGGGTCGTCCACCAGAAGCCGCCCCTGGGGCAGGCCCCGGTAGCGGGGGTAGTAGGCCACCACCCCCCAGGCCTGGGCCAAGGGCACCCCGGCCAGGCGGGCGGCCTCCGCCACCTTTTCCTCCGTGAGAGGTAGGCGCTCGTCCAGGAGGGGAAGGAGGCTTGGTTGTTCCATGCCCCCAGTCTACCTCTAGAGAATCCTAAGCCCGGGGAAGGAGCGGAAGAGGCCTTCCCGGAAGGCCTCCCACCGGGTCTCCTCCACGAGGGCCACCACCGCCCCCCCAAACCCCGCCCCCGTGAGCTTGGCCCCCAGGGTCCCGGCCTTTAGGGCCGCCTCCACCAGGCGGTCCAGCTCGGGGAGGCTCACCTCGTAGTCCTGGGCCAGGGAGCGGTGGCTCGCTGTCATGAGCTCCCCGAAGGCCCGGGCGTCCCCCCGCCTTAAGGCCTCCACCCCCCGGAGGACCCTCAGGTTCTCGCTCACCACGTGCCGGGCCCGCCGGTCCAGGGGCGGGGGAAGGCTTTCCACCAGGCAGAGGTCGGCCACGTCCCTTAGACTCCGCACCCCGAGGCGCCTCGCCGCCTCCTCCGCCTCCTGGCGACGCTGGTTGTACCCGGCCTCCGCCAGGCGGCGCCCAAGCCCCAGGTCCAAGACGACCACCCGCACCCCCGGGGGAAGGGGAAGGTTCTCGTAGGCCAGGGTGCGGGTGTCCAGGAAGAGGGCCTGCCCCGGCTGGCCCAGGCTCGCCGCCATCTGGTCCATGATCCCGCACCGGACCCCCACGTACTCCACCTCCGCCTTCTGGGCGAGGCGGGCCACCTCCAGGTCGGAGAGGGGGAGGCGGTGGAGGGTGCGGAGGGCCCTTAAGGCCGCCACCTCGAGGGCGGCGGAGCTGGAAAGCCCCGCCCCCATGGGGAGGTCGCTTCGGACGTAGAACCGGGCCCCTTCCACCCCGTGCCCGGCCTCCCTAAGGGCCCAGACCACCCCCAAGAGGTAGTCCAGGAAGTCCCCCTGGGGAGGGCTTTCCAGGGGCCTCGCCCGGAGCTCCCCCAGGTTTTCGCTGTAGGCCTCCACCCGGCCCTTGGCCCTTCCCGCCTCCACCCGGGTGAAGTAGGGGAGGGGGGTGGGGAGGACGTAGCCTTCCTGGTAGTCCGTGTGCTCGCCTAAAAGGTTCACCCGCCCGGGGGCCTGGGCGCTGGCCTCGGGCAGGGCGCCGAAGATCTCCTTGAAGCCCATGCCCCCATTATGGGCAAAGGGCCTTCAGGTTGTGGTCCAGGAGGTCCAGGTAGCCCTTTACCCGGGCGTCCAGGGTGTCGGTGTAGAGGACCGCCACCCGGGCCCCGATGGCCTCGGCCAGGGTCTTCAGGGCCCTCCCTTGGAACTGGGGCTCGGCGAGGACGAGCTTCACCCCTTCCTTCCCGGCCTTTTCCAGGAGGGCGAGGAAGCCCTTGCTCCCCACCTCCTGGGCCCCCCCATGGCTCAAGACCCCCACCACCACCAGGCCGTAGCGCCTTGCGAAGTAGCGGAAGGCGTCGTGCTGGGCCACCACCTTCACCCCCTGGAGGCGGCAGGCGCGGAAGGCCTGGTCCCGCTTCTCCACCTCCTTCCGGAAGCGCTCCAGGTTGGCCCGGTACTGGGCCTGGCCCGCCGGGTCCAGGGCGGAAAGCTCCCGTTGGATCCTTTCCGCGTAGCGCAGGGCGTAGGTGGGGTCCAGCCACAGGTGGGGGTCGCAGGGGCCGTGGTCGTGGTCCTCATGCTCTTCCCCATCGCAGATGAGGTCCGGCTGGCCTTCCCCGAGCTTCACCACCCGGGCCCCCTTGGGCAAGAGGGGAAGGAGCTTGGGGAGGAAGGGCTCGAGGCCAAGCCCGTTGGCGAAGAGGAGCCGCGCCTGGGCCAGGGCCTTGGCCACGGAAGGGGTGGGCTCAAAGGTGTGGGGGTCGGCCCCTGGGGGGACCACGGCCACCACCTCGGCCCGGCCTCCCCCCACCTGCCGCACCAGGTCCGCCAGGATGGGGGTGGTGGCCGCCACCCGCACCTGGGCCAGGGCGGGCACCAGGAGGAAGCCGAGGGTCCAAAGGGCGCGCGGAAGGCTCATGTCAATAGTGATAAGTCATTTTCAAATACTTGTCAAGCCCGGCCCGGGGCCAAAGGGCCCTATAATCGGGGCAAATGGACCTCAAGGCCCTCCACCGGAAGCGGGTCCTCACCCCCTGGCAGGCCCAGAAGCCCCTGGACCCTCCCCTCGTGGTGCGGGGGGAGGGGGTTTGGCTCTACGACGAAAGGGGGCGGCGCTACCTGGACTTTTCCGCGGGGCTCGTGGCGGTGAACCTGGGCCACGGCCACCCCCGGATGGCCCGGGCCATCGCCGAACAGGCCGCCACCCTGGCCTACGCCGCCCCGAGCCTCTTCCACGACAAGCGGGCCCTCCTCGCCGAGGCCCTCTCCCAGCTGGCCCCTTGGCCCGAGGGGGGGCGGGTCTTCTTCACCCCCTCGGGCACCGAGGCCAACGAGGACGCCTTGAAGTTCGTCCGCCACCTCACGGGCCGCTTCAAGGTCCTCGCCGCCTACCGCTCCTTCCACGGGGCCACCCACGGCGCGGCGGCCCTCACCGGGGAGAACCGCCGCTTCCCCGCCGAGCCCGCCATCCCCGGGGTGGTGCACTTCTTCGCCCCCTACCCCTACCGGAGCCCCTTCTACACGGAAGACCCCCGGGAGGAGGTGGCGCGGGCCCTGGACCACCTGGAGAGGGTCCTCCTCCACGAGGACCCCAAGCGGGTGGCGGCCATCTTCCTGGAGCCCGTGGTGGGCTCCAACGGGGTCATCGTCTACCCGGAGGGCT
The DNA here is from genome assembly GCF_900102145.1 of Thermus arciformis. Lineage (GTDB taxonomy): Bacteria > Deinococcota > Deinococci > Deinococcales > Thermaceae > Thermus > Thermus arciformis. The sequence goes on from NZ_FNBC01000007.1 coordinate 56,105, forward strand.
ACCTCCAGGGGGTGCGGGAGCTTTGCCACCGCCACGGGATCCTCCTGGTCTTTGACGAGGTGATGACGGGCTTTGGCCGGGTGGGGGCGGCCTTCGCCGCTTTGCGCTTCGGGGTGGTGCCGGACCTCATCACCTTCGCCAAGGGGGTGACCTCGGCCTACGTGCCCTTGGGCGGGGTGCTCCTCCGGGAGGGGCTCGCCCAGGCCTTTGACGAGGTGCCCCTCCCCACGGGGCACACCTACGCGGGCCACCCCCTGGCGGTGGCCGCGGGGCTTGCCGCCCTCGAGGCCTACCGGGAGGAAGGGCTTTGGGAGCGGGCCCGGGCCATGGAGGGCTTCTTCCGCTCCGCCCTGGAGGAGCTGCAAAGGGCCCACCCCCTGGTGGGGGAGGTGCGGGGGCTTGGGGCCTTCTACGGCCTCGAGCTGGTGAAGGACCGGGCCAGCAAAGAGCCCCTTTCCCCCTGGCACGCCCCCTTTAGTCCCGCCATGCAGGCCCTCCTGAAGGCCCTCTTCCAGGAGGGGGTCTACCTCTTGGCCAAGCACAACGTCCTCATCGTGGCCCCGCCCCTCACCATCCGGGAGGAGGAGTTTTTGGAAGGGGTGGAACGCCTCTCCCGGGCCCTGAGGCGGGTGGAGGTGGAGGTAGGCTAGAGGGGTGCGGCGCTACGAGGACCTGCTTCGCCTCCTGGCCTCCCTCGAGGGCCGCCCCTACCCCTTCTACAAGGACCTCAAGGGGGTCTGGCAGGCCGAGGGCTTCGCCCTCCGCTTCGTCCACGTGCAAGGGGACCCCTTTGCCGCCCCCAGCGTCTTGGAGGTGCGCTACCCCCGGGAGGCCCTAAAGCGGCTTCGGGTCTACGCCCGCCCCGAGGGGCGGGTGGCGGTGGAGGACTTCCTCCTCCGGAGCCTCAAGGCCCGGCTTCGGGCCCTTTCCCGCCCCTTGGGGAGCGGCCACTCGGGGGAGGTGCACGTGGCCGTGGAAAGCCCCAAGGTGCTTGGGCGCTCCGGGGCCCACCTGAAGGAGGCGGGGCTTTTCCTCCGCTTCCGCCTGGGGCTTCCCGCCCAGGGCCGGCGCATCCTGGGCAAGGAGGCGGCGAGGCTTTTCCGCGCCTTGGAGGAGCACCTTCTGGGTTTTCTCCAGGACCTGGACGAGGGGGGGCTTCTCCGCCACGTGCGCCAGGCGGAGGACTTCGCCTTCATCCAGGAGCGCCTCCCCGAGCAGGGCCTGGTGGCCTTCGTGGGGGAGGGGAGCGTCCTTCCCCGGGAAAGCGGGGTGAGCCAGAGGCCCCTGCAGGGGGCGGTGCCCTTCCAGAGCCCCCCTTCCCTAAGGGTTTCCTTCCGCGCGCCCCACGCCGGGGAGGTGTGGGGCATGGGGCTTCCCCGGGGCCTCACCCTGATCACCGGGGGCGGCTTCCACGGCAAGACCACCCTCCTGGAGGCCCTGGTCCACGGGGTCTTTCCCCACGTGCCGGGGGACGGGCGGGAGTGGGTGGTGACGGACCCCCTCGCCCAGAGGGTCCAGTCCGAGGACGGGCGGAGCGTGAAGGGGGTGGACCTGAGGCCCTTCGTCCACGACCTTCCCCTGGGCCAGGACACCGCCTTCTTCTCCACGGAGGACGCCTCGGGCTCCACGAGCCTGGCCGCGGCCCTCCTCGAGGCCCTGGAGCTCGGCACCCGGGTCCTCCTCCTGGACGAGGACACCTCCGCCACCAACCTCCTGGTGCGGGACGCCCGGATGCAGGCCCTGGTGCGGCGGGAGACCCTCACCCCCCTCCTGGACCGGGTGGGGGACTTCAAGGCCCTCGGGGTGAGCCTCGTCCTGGTGGTGGGGGGCGTGGGGGACTACCTGGACCTGGCGGACACCGTGGTCCTCATGGAGGCCTACCGCCCCCGGGAGGTGACGGCCGAGGCGAAGGCCATCGCCCGGGCCCACCCCACGGGCCGGGCCTTCGGCGAGCCCCGCTACCCCTTGCGGGTGGTCTCCCGCGCCCCCTTGCCCGGGAGCTTTGACCCCAGGCGGGGGCGGAAGGCGCGGGTGAAGGGCCGGGGCCTCCGGGAACTCCTCTACGGGGAGGAGGTGGTGGACCTCTCCGCCCTGGACCTCTTTGAGCACGCCCAGGTGCGGGCCATCGGGGCCTTTTTCCGGAGGATGCAAGGCCTGGCCGACGGAAAGCTCCCCCTCAAGGCCCTGGTGGAGCGGGCCCTGGCCCTGGAGGACCTCTTCGCCCTCGAGGAGGCCCCCGAGCTTTCCCAGGTGCGCCTCTTGGAGCTCGGGGGGGCGGCGAACCGCCTCCGGGCCCTGGAGGTGTGCCAGGAGGGATAGGATGCCCGGGCTTCCCTTGGGCGAGCTTTTGCGGCTTCCCTCCCTTTCCCGGGCCCGCCCCCTCGCCGGGGACCTGGGGCGGTTGGTGACCTGGGTGCACGTGGTGGACGTGCCCGAGCCCGCCCCCTGGGTGCGGGAGGGGCAGCTGGTCCTCTCCACGGGGTACGCCTGGCCGCGGGAGGAGGGCGCCCTCCGCCTCTTCGCCCAGGCCCTCGCCCGGGCGGGGCCCGCCGGGGTGGTCCTGGCCGTGCCCCAGTTCTTTGAGAACTTTCCCCGGGCGGCCTTAGAGGTCCTGGCCCAGGAGGGGGTTGCGGTCTTAGAGCTTCCCTGGGAGGTTCCCTTCGCCCAGGTGGTGGAGGAGGTCCTGCGGAGGCTTCTCGCCCGCCAGCTGGAGGTGCAGGAGAGGGTCCAGGTGCTGCACCGGGCCCTCATGGCTTCCCTTTTGGCCCGGGAGGACCTGGCCTCCTTCCTCGCCCGCTTGTCCCAGCTTCTGGGCAAGGAGGTGCGCTGGGCCGAAGCCAAGGAGGGGGGGTTCGCCGTGCCCGTGCCCCAGGGCCGGGAGCCCGGAGGGTACCTGGTCCTGGAGGGGGCCGTGGAGGATTTGGACGTGCAGATGCTGGAAAACGCTGCCTTGGTGGCGGGGCTCATCCTGGCCCACCAGCGGGCCCTGGCGGAGCAGGAGGCGAGGCTCGGGTACGCCTTTTTAGACGCCTTGTTGGAGGGGCGGCGCCAGGCCCTGACCCCGGAGCGGGCCTTGGCCTTTGGTCTGGACCTGGGCTTGCGGTACCGCCTGGGGGTGGCCCTCCTGCCCTTGGACCTCCCCTTGAGCCAGCGCGGCTTCCAGGAGCGGGAGCGGGCCTTGGGGGAGGTCCGCGATCTCCTGCGGCGCAAGGGGGCGGGGGCGGTGGTCTCGGCGAGCCTCAACCAGGTGCGCTTTCTCCTTCCCGAGAGGCTGGACCCCGAGGCCTTCGTCCGGGAACTCGCCCGCCCCTGGGCCTTTTACTTCTCCCGGGCCCATCCTGCGCAGGAGCTTTCCACGGCCCTTGCCGAGGTGGAGCGCTTCTTTTGCCTCCCCACCCCGGGGGTTTACGTGTACGAGGCCCACCTGGTGCCCCGCTTCCTCCAGGGGGACCTCGAGGCCCGCCGGGAACTCCTGGCCCTCTTGGCAAGCCTCCGGCCCCAGGAGCGGGCGGCCCTCCTGGCCTGGGTTCGGGCGGGCTTCCGCCACCAGGAGGCGGCCCGGGCCCTGGGGGTGCACCTGAACACCCTGCGCTACCGCCTGCGCCGGGTGGGGGAGCGCCTGGGCCTTTCCTTGGGGAGCCCGGAGGACCGCTTCCTCCTGGAGCTGGCCGCGCGCGTTTGGTCACTGGAGCACAAAGAACCCTGAGGCGTTTTGTTCGCTTTGTCCATTCCCTGGCCCTTCCTCGAGGCGTACCCTGGTTCTCCAAAGGAGGCAAGGTGGCCCTGGTGGACTCGCGCAACCAAGCCCTTTGGCAGCTCAGGGAGCGGTACGTGCCCCGGGGGGTGGCCCAGGCCCACCCCGTGTTCGTGGCCCGGGCCCGGGGGGCGCGCCTTTGGGATGTGGACGGCAGGGAGTATCTGGACTTCGCCGGGGGCATCGGGGTGATGAACGTGGGGCACGGGCATCCCCGGGTGCTTCAGGCGGTCCAGGCGCAGCTGGAGCGCTTCACCCACACCTGCTTCCAGGTGGCCCCTTACGAGGGGTACGTCCGGCTGGCCGAGCGCCTCGCCCACCTTGCTCCGGGGGAGTTCCCCAAGAAGACCCTCTTCCTCACCACCGGGGCCGAGGCGGTGGAAAACGCCGTGAAGATCGCCCGGGCCTACACGGGAAGGCCGGCGGTGGTGGCCCTTACCCACAGCTTTCACGGACGCACCCTTCTGGGGATGTCCCTCACGGGGAAGGCCTCTTACTACAAGCAGAACTTTGGCCCCTTCGCCCCCGAGGTCTACCACGCCCCGGCCCCTTACCCTTACCGCGGGGTGTCCGACGGGATGGCTTTGGAGGGGTTAGACGAGCTCTTTCGCACCCAGGTGGACCCGGAGCGGGTCGCCGCCCTCATCCTGGAGCCGGTTTTGGGAGAAGGGGGGTTCATTCCTCTTTCCCCCGAGTACCTTCGGGCGGTGCGGGAGCTTACCCAAGGCCACGGCATCCTCTTGGTGGCGGACGAGATCCAGTCCGGTTTCGGGCGCACCGGGAGGATGTGGGCCATAGAGCACAGCGGCGTGGTCCCGGACCTCTTGACCTTCGCCAAGAGCGTGGCCGCGGGGCTTCCCCTTTCCGGGGTGGTGGGGCGAGCGGAGGCGATGGACGCCCCTAAGCCTGGGGGCCTTGGGGGCACCTACGCCGGCAACCCTCTGGCCTGCGCCGCCGGCCTGGCGGTTCTGGACGTGTTCCGCGAAGAGGGGCTTCTGGACCGGGCCCGGGCCTTGGGGGAGGAGCTTTGGCGGCGCCTTCTTGCCTTACAGGATCGCTTTCCCCAGATAGGGGAGGTGCGGGGGCTTGGCCCCATGGTGGCCATGGAGCTGGTGCGGGACCCCAAGACCAAGGAGCCCTTCCCCGAGCTCGCCCAGCGCCTCTTGGAGAGGGCCAGGGAGCGGGGGCTCCTTCTCCTCAAGGCGGGGATGTACGGCAACGTGATCCGGGTGCTGGTGCCCCTGACGGCCTCTTTGGAGGAAGTGGCGGAAGGCCTTGGGCGCTTGGAAGCCGCCCTGGCCGAGGCTTTGTGAAGCGGAGGGGACGTGTTTTTGGGCTTTGGCGCCTCAAGAAGGTCGGCCCGCCCCCGGGGTGATGCGGTGGACGAGGCCCAGGGGAAGGCGACGGCGGGGCTGATCCTCCAGGGCCTGCGCAAGCGCTTTGGGGAGCTGGAGGTATTGAAGGGTGTCTCCTTGGAGGTGCACCGGGGAGAGTTCTTCACCCTCCTCGGCCCCTCGGGGTGCGGCAAGACCACCCTGCTTCGCCTAATAGGAGGGTTTGAGGTCCCGGACGAGGGCCGGATCCTGCTGGGGGGGCGGGACCTCACGGGGCTTCCCGCCCACCTCCGGCCCGTGAACACCGTGTTTCAGAACTACGCCCTGTTCCCTCACCTCACCGTGTACGAGAACGTGGCCTTCGGCCTCCGGAGCCGCCGCTTCCCGGAGGCCGAGGTGCGGGCCAAGGTGGAGTACGCCTTGGGCCTTCTCCACCTGGAGAGCCTGGTTCACCGCTATCCCCACCAGCTTTCCGGGGGGCAGAAGCAGCGGGTGGCCCTGGCCCGGGCCCTGGTGAACGAGCCCGAGGTTCTCCTCCTGGACGAGCCCCTTTCCGCCTTGGACGCCAAACTGCGGGCCGAGGTGCAGGTGGAGCTTCGCAACCTGCAAAGGCGCCTCCAGGCCACCTTCATCCTCGTCACCCACGACCAAGAGGAGGCCATGGCGGTCTCGGACCGGATCGGGGTCATGGAGGCGGGAAGGCTTTTGCAGGTGGGTACCCCCGAGGAGGTCTACGAACGGCCCCGAACCCGCTTCGTGGCGGAGTTCCTGGGGGTGGCCAACCTGATCCCGGCCCGGAGGGTGGGGGAGGGGGTGGAGACCCCCTTTGGCTTCTTCCCCCTCCAGGTGCCCTGGGAGGAGGGGACCTTGGCCCTTCGGCCCGAGCGGGTGGAGCTTCACAAGGAGCCCGTTCCGGAGACCTTCAGGGCCAGGGTGCGGGAGGTGGTGTACCGGGGGGCTTACCTGGAGGTTTTCCTGGACCCCCCTTTGCGGGCCCGCACCGCTTTGCGCGTGGTGCCCGGGGAGGAGGTCCACGTGCGCCTTTCCTTGGGGGGGTTGGTGGTCCTCCATGAGTAAGGTGGTGGTCTGGTACGGGGAGCTGACCACCAAGGGAAGCCTGGTGCGGCGAGGGCTTGCCCTGGTGATGCCTGGACTTCTTTGGCTTTTGGCCTTCCTCGTCCTGCCCGGTCTCCTCCTCATCCCCCTTTCCTTCGCCGAGCGGGGGGCCTTCGGGGAGGTGGTCTGGACCTTCAGCCTGGAGAACTACCGGAGGCTTCTCGGGTTTGGAGTCTTGGGCTTCAGCCTGGATAACCTGCTGGCCCTCCTTCGCACCCTTTCCGTGGCCTTTTGGACCACCTTGCTTTGCGCCCTTTTGGCCTATCCCCTGGCCTTTTTCATCCGCGCCCAGCCGCCCAGGCGCCGCTACCTGTTCTTGGCCTTGGTCATCATCCCCTTCTGGACCAACCTGGTGATCCGCACCTACGCCTGGCAGCTTCTTCTGGCCCCGGAGATGCCCTTCGCCCGCCTGGCCGCGGCCCTGGGGCTGGTGGAGCCGGGGATGGCCCTCTACCCCAGCGCCTTCGCCGTTTACGTGGGCATGGTCACGGCCTTTCTTCCCTTCATGGTCCTGCCCCTTTACTCCAGCGTGGAGCGGATGGACCTGAGCCTGGTGGAGGCCGTTCAGGATCTTTACGGGGGGCCGGTGCGGGCTTTTCTCCACGGCGTCCTGCCCCAGACCCTGCCGGGGCTCACCGTGGGGGTGATCCTCACCTTCGTCCCGGCCATGGGGATGTTCGTGGTGCCAGACCTTCTGGGAGGGGCCAAGTACCTTTTGGTTGGAAACCTCATCCAGCAGGCCTTTTACACCATGCGGGACTGGCCTTACGGGGCGGCCTTGAGCCTGGTCCTCATCCTCCTCACCCTCCTGGCCCTGAGGGTCTACCGCCGCTACGGGAAGGAGGTGGATCTGGCGTGAGGACCTCCTGGGTCGCCTCCTCCGTCGCCCTGGGCGCTTTGGCCTTCCTTTATCTCCCCATGCTGGCTGTGGCCCTCTTCTCCTTCAACAAGACCCGCCACGGACTTTCCTGGGGTGGGTTCACCCTGGGCTGGTACGCCCGCCTGGCGCAGGATCCGGCCATCCTCGAGGCCGCCCGCAACACCTTCCTTCTGGCTGGGGTTTCCACCCTTTTGGCCACCTTGCTCGGCACCCTCTTCGCCTTGGGCCTGGAGCGGCACCCCTTTGCTCCGCGGGTGCGGGCCTTCTTGGAAGACATTCTCCACCTTCCCGTGGTGACCCCGGACCTCATCCTGGCGGCGGCCTTGGTGGTGGCCTTCGGCTTTCTGCGGGCGGTTTCCAGCCTCTTTGAGCCCGGCTTTCTCCCCATGGTCATCGGGCACGTGACCTTCCAGGTGGCCTTCGTGGCCCTGGTGGTGATGAGCCGCCTGCGGAGCCTCCCCAAGGAGCTTGACGAAGCGGCCCGCGACCTTTACGCCACCTACCCCGACTACCTCCGGCGGGTGCTTCTGCCCCTCTTGACCCCTGGGATCGTGGCCGGGGCCATGCTGGCCTTCACCCTTTCCCTGGACGATTTTGTCATCAGCTTCTTCACCGCCGGGCCCACCAGCCAGACCCTGCCCCTCATCATCTACGCTTCCACCCGCAGGGGCATAACCCCCGAGATCCACGCGGTTTCCACCCTGGTGTTTTCCCTCACCCTGGTGCTCGTGCTCTTAGGAGAGCGGCTTACGAGGAGGTCGGCATGAGGAGGATTTTGGCGCTTTTGGTCCTTGGTCTGGCCTTTGCCTTCGGGCAGAAGGAGCTTCGCCTTTTCATCTGGTCCGAGTACATAGACCCCGCCATCCTCGAGGCCTTCACCAAGCAAACCGGCCTAAAGGTGCGCATGGACCTTTACGAGTCCAACGAGGAGATGATCGCCAAGCTCCAGGCGGGAGGGGTAAGCCAGTACGACCTCATCGTGCCCTCTGACTTCTACGTGCCCTCCCTTATTCGCCTGGCCCTGGTCCAGCCCTTGAACCACGCCCTTATCCCCAACCTGAAGAACCTCTCGGAAAAGTTCCGCAACCCACCCTTTGACCCCGGCAACCGCTACTCCGCGGCCTACCAGTGGGGCACCACGGGGCTCATCTACCGCAAGGACCGGGTGGGAGTTCCCAAGACCTGGGGGGCGATCTTCAAGGAACCCAAGGCCCCCTTCATCCTCATGGACTCGCCGCGGGAGATGCTGGGCATCGCCCTCAAGTACCTGGGTTACTCGGTGAACACACTGGACCCCAAGCAGGTCCAGCAGGCGGGCCAGGTGCTTCTCACAGCCAAGAGGAGCCGCTACTTCCTGGGCTTTGAAGGGGGCGTGGGCGGGAAGAACCGGGTGGTGGCCGGGGCGGCCACCTACGCCGTGGTTTACAACGGGGACGCCGTGAGGGCCGCGGACGAGAACCCCACCAAGGTGGCCTTCGCCATCCCCCAGGAAGGGGCCACCCTCTGGGTGGACTCCATGATGATCCCCGCCAAAGCCCCGAACCCTGAAGGGGCCCACCGCTTCATCAACTTCATCCTGGACCCCAAGGTGGGCGCCCAGCTTTCCAACTACAACCGCTACGCCACGCCCAACCAGGCGGCCCTTCCCTACATCCGCCCCGAGGACCGCAAGAACCCCGCCATCTACCCTCCCCAGGAGCTTCTGGGGCGCCTGGAGTTCATTTTGGACCTGGGCAAGAACAACCGCATCTACGACGAGGTCTGGACGGCGGTGAAAAGCCGTTAAGGAGGTTTATGGGCTACATCAGGTTGCGAACCCCCATCCCCGGCCCCAAGAGCCAGGAGCTTCTGGAGCGAAGGGCTAAAGCGGTTACCCGGGCCCTAGCCCAGGCCAACCCCATCGCCGTGGCCCGCGCCCACGGGGCCTTGGTGGAGGACGTGGACGGGAACGTCCTCATAGATTTGGCCGGGGGCATCGGCGCCTTGGCCGTGGGGCACACCCCGGCGGCGGTGGTGGAGGCTCTGAAGAGCCAGGCGGAACGCCTCATCCATATGTGCGCCATCGTGGCCAACTACGAGCCCTACGTGGCCCTGGCCGAGGAGCTGAACCGCCTGTACCCTGGTCCTGGTCCCGCCAAGACCCTTCTGGCCAACGGGGGGGCGGAGGCGGTGGAAAACGCCGTGAAGCTGGCCCGGGCCTACACGGGCAGGGCGGGGATCATGATCTTTGAGGGGGCCTACCACGGCCGGACCAACCTCACCATGGCCATGACCTCCAAGTACGCCCTCTTCAAGAAGGGCTTTGGCCCTTTCGCTCCCGAGGTCTACCGCCTGCCCGTACCCAACCTCTACCGGACCCCCAAGGGCATGACCCCGGAGGAGTACCTGGAGTGGTCCCTCTGGAACCTGGAGAACGCCCTGGTGGCCCACATTGATGGGAGCGCCCTGGCGGCCATCGTCATTGAGCCTGTCCTGGGGGAAGGGGGGTTCGTTCCCGTGCCCCATCCCTTCTTGCGCAAGCTCCGGGAGATCGCCGACCGCACGGGGGCCCTTCTCATTGCCGACGAGGTGCAGTCGGGCTCAGGGCGCACGGGGAGGATGTGGGCCATAGAGCACAGCGGCGTGGTCCCGGACCTCCTCGTTTCCGCCAAGAGCCTTGGGGCGGGGATGCCCATCAGCGCCGTCACGGGGAGGGCCGAGGTCATGGACGCCCCCCACGTGGGGGGTGTAGGGAGCACCTACGGGGGGAACCCCCTGGCGGCGGTGGCCGCCCTGGAGGCCCTTCGCCTCCTCCAGTCCCCCGGCTTCCTGGAGAGGGCCTTCCAGATTGAGGCCAAGGTCCGGGAGGTCTTTGAGCCCCTCAAGGAGGAGGTGCCCGCCCTGGGGGATGTGCGGGGGGTTGGGGCCATGATGGCCCTGGAGTTCGTCAAGGACCCCAGGACCAAGGAGCCCTGGCCGGAGTTCGTCTTGGAGCTGGTGCGCCGCAACGTGGAAAGGGGCGTCGTCTCCATCCGGGCGGGGCTTTACTCCAACGCCCTGCGGTTTTTGCCTCCCCTGGACATCCCCTTGGACATGCTGGAGGAGGCCTTAGAGGTGGTGAGGGAAAACATCCGGGAGGTGTATGCCGCCCTGGCCTGAGCCCCTTCTTCTCTCCGAGGACGGCCGCTTCGCCGTGGTCCAGTCCCAGCCCTGGATGGCGGAGGCCCTGGAGGAGATCCAGGAGAAAAGCTTTCCCACTTTGGCCCGGGAGGAGCGCATGACCCGGGAGCACTACCTTTCCCACATGCGGGTCTTCCCCGGGGGCCAGCACGCGGTGGTGGAGCTTTCCACGGGGAAGGTGGTGGCCTGCTCCACGGACTTCCGTACCCGGGTGGACTTCCACCACTACCAGCACCGCTACATAGAGGCGGTGGCGGGCAACTGGCTCACGAACCACGACCCCGAGGGGGACTGGCTCTACGGGGCCGATATCGGCGTCCTTCCCGAGTACCGGGGCCTAGGCCTTTCCCGGCTTCTTTACCAGGCTAGGCAGAACCTGGTGCGGCGCCTCGGGCTTAAGGGCCATGTGGCGGGAAGCATGCCCAAGGGCTATCACCGCTACGCCCGGGAGATGCCCATAGAGGAGTACGTGCACCGGGTGGTGCGGGGTGAGCTCGTGGACCCGGTCCTTTCGGTGCAGCTTCGGCGGGGCTATCGGGTCTACGGCATCATCCCTGACTACCTCGAGGACCCCTCCTGTTTGAACTACGGGGTCTTTGTGGTCTGGCGTAACCCGGAGGTGCCCTGGTGAGGCGGGTCTCCGGCCGGGTCTACGTTCCCGATGCCCGTGGGCAGTACCGCGCCTACCGGGCCCTTTGGGTAAAGGAGGGCAGGGTAGCGGGTCTAGAGCCTGGCCGGGGGGAAGGGGAGGCCATTCTCCCCGGGTTCCACGACGCCCACGTGCACGTGTGGAAGGTGGGCCAGCTCCTCACCGACCTTCTGGACCTCCGCGGGGTGGATTCCCTGGACCGCCTGGCCGAGCTTTTGCGGGAGCGGGATCGGAGGCTTCCCCCAGGAGCCTGGCTCCTGGGGCGGGGCTGGAACGAGGCGGTCCTGGGGGCATGGCCCTCCCGGGCCTTCCTGGACGCCGTGGTTCCCGGCCGTCCCGTGGTCCTCACCCGCACCTGCGCCCACATCCACCTGGCCAACACCAAGGCCATGGAGGCGGCCGGGGTGGGCCCAAAGACGGTAAGCCCCTCCGGGGGAGAGGTGCGCTACCAGGAGGGGCTTTTTTTGGAGCGGGCCTTTGGCCTCTTGGAGCGGGCCATTCCCCCGCGGACCTTGGAGGACTACCGGCGGTACGTCCTCGCTGGGGCCCATCACCTCCTTGCCCACGGCGTCACCTCGGCCTTGGAGCCGGGGGCGGACCCCCTTTTGCTGGAGGCCTACCGGAGCCTGGACCGGGAGGGGCGGCTTCCTTTAAGGGTGAGCGTTCTGGCCCTGGTCCGCCCTGACGGGGAGGACACCCTCTACCCCCTTCCGGAGCCCTACCGCTCGGACCGCCTGGTCATCGCCGGGGTGAAGTTTTTCGCCGACGGCGGCCTCTCTGGGGCCTCCGCCGCCGTGAGCCGCCCCTACCGGGAGGTGGGAGGAAGGGGGGTGCTGCGGCTTTCCGCGGAAGAGCTTTTTGACCTCGCCCTGCCCGCTCACGAAAAGGGTCTTTTCGTGGCCACCCACGCCATCGGGGATGTGGCCATCCTCGAGGTTCTCCGGGCCTACGCGAGGCTCTACCGGGCCAAGCCCTCGCCCCTTCGCCATCGCCTGGAGCACTTCGGCTTGCCCGACCCCAAGGGCTTGATCCTGGCCAGGGCCCTCGGGGTGTGGGCGGTGACGCAGCCCATTTTCCTGGAAGAACTTCGGGAAAACTTCCTCCGCTACCTACCCGAGGGCTTCATGCCCCGCTGCTACAACCTGGCCCGCGTGGAGAAGGCCGGGGTTTTTCTGGCTTTTTCCTCCGATGCCCCCGTGGTGCGGCAGGTGAGCCCCCTTCGGGGAGCCTTGGCCGCCTGGCGAAGCCCTTTGTGGGGGAAAGGGCTTCCTTTGGCCAGGGGGCTTTTCTACTACACTCAACCTGAGGCCAGCGGCCTGCCCCAAGCCCGGCTTTGGCCGGGGCACCGGGCGGACCTGGTGGTTTTTGACCGGGATCCTTTCCTTCACCCGGAGGAAGCCCGGGTGGCGCGCGTGGAAGTGGACGGTGTGGCGGTCTTTGCGGGTTGACCTGAAGGCGAAGAAGGCCTACTGGCAGGAGGTTCCGCCCGAGGAGGTGGCCCTTGGCGGACGTTACCGCACGGGGCAGCTCCTTTTGGAGCGGGAGGCCCACCGCGTTGACCCCCTCTCCCCGGAAAACCCCCTGGCCTTCGCCGTGGGGCCCTTGGCGGGGACGGGGTTTTCCAACGCCAACCGCACCAGCGTGGGTACCCGTAGCCCCCTCACCCTGGGCATCAAGGAGGCCAATGGCGGGGGCACCTTCGGCTACGCCCTGGGCCAGCTGAAGCTCGCCCACCTGGTGCTGGAGGGGGAAAGCCCCGAGTGGGTGGTCCTCCGCCTCACCCGGTCCGGGGAGGTCCACTTTGACCCTGCCCAGGACCTCCTGGGCCTCGGGAACTTCCAGGCGGCGAAGCGGCTTTTCGCCGCCTACGGGCAGCGGATCGCCTTCGCCCTCTTAGGCCCTGTGGGGGAGTACCTGGGCCTCCTTTCCGGCATCGCCTTCTCCGACACGGACGGCCGACCCTCCCGCCTCGCCGCCCGGGGAGGCGTGGGGGCGGTGATGGGGCGGAAGCGGGTGAAGGCCATCGTGGTGGAGGTGCCGGGAAAGGCCGAGGTCGTGGACAAGCCTAAGGTGGCCGAGGCCATCCGCCGCTACGCCAAGCTCCTAAGGGAAGACCCCCTGGTCATGCAGTTTTACAACGCCATCGGCACCATGGGCATGGCCGACTTCCAGAACGCCTTCGGGGGGCTTCCCGTGCGCAACTTCCGCGAAGGGCGCCTGGCCCCCCCGGAGGAGTTCCGCATGGGGGGGCAGTACATCGCTCCCCTCAACAAGGCCCGGGGCGGCAGGCACACCCACGCCTGCATGCCGGGGTGCGTCATCCAGTGCTCCAACGTCATCGTGGACGAGAAGGGCGAGGAGGTGGTCTCCCCCCTGGAGTACGAGACCATCGGGCTTCTCGGCACCAACTGCGGCCTAAACGACCCCGATGCCCTCGCCCGGCTCAACCGCCTGGCCAACGACCTGGGCATAGACACCATTGAGACCGGGGCCACTCTGGCCCTCCTCATGGAGAAGGGCCTCGCCCCCTGGGGGGACTACGCCTTCATGGAGGGGAAGCTCAAGGCCCTCTACACCCCTTCCGAGGAGGCCCGCTTCCTCGCCCAGGGCACGGCCCGGGTGGGGGAGGCCCTGGGGCTTAAGCGGGTCCCCGTGATCAAGCGCCAGGCTATCTCCGCCTACGACCCCCGGGTGGTGGAGGCCACGGGGATCACCATGATGGTCACCGCCCAGGGGGCGGACCACACGGCGGGAAACGCCCCCCGTTTGGAGACCCGGGCCATGAAGCCGGAGGAGATCCTGGAGGCGAGCTACACCGCCCAGGTGAACGCCGCCGCCAACGACAGCCTTGGCCTTTGCGTCTTCGGGGGGAGCGTGACCAACAAGGAGGTGGCCTTCGTGGTGGAGAGCGTGAACGCCGCTTTGGGCACCGCCTTTACCCCCGCCTTCTGGCGGGAGCTCGGGGAAGGGGTCTTGCGCCTGGAGCACCGCTTCAACCACCTGGCGGGCTTCACCCACGAGGACGACCGCCTGCCCGCCTTCTTCTACGAGGAGCCTGTGCCCCCTAAGGGCCACACCGCCCGCTTCCGCCCCGAGGACCTAGGGCCCCTCTACGAGAGGCTCCACCAGGGGTCGTAAAGCCTGGGCTTCCCCGCTTGGGCGGGAAGGGCCTCCCCTTCCAGGAAGCGCCGGGCGTAAAGCCTCGCCAGCTCGGGGAAGGGCTCCCCGGCCACCCTTTCCAGGGCGTAGACCGCCGCCGCGTCCGCAAGCCGCCTGAGGGCCTCCTTGGCGTGCCAGGGGCCTTCTTCCTGGAGGCGTTTCAGGGCCCTTTCCGCCTCCTTCAGGGCCAAGGGGCTTTCCCGGAGCATGGCCAAGAAGGGCTCGTGGGCCCCTTTCTTGGCGATGGCCTCCAGCATGTCCAGGGCCTGGATGTTGGCCGGGCCCTCCCAGATGGGGGTGATGAGGGCCTCCCGGTGGAAGCGGGCCACCCCGTACTCCTCCAGGAACCCGAGCCCGCCGAAGAGCTCCATGGCCAGCTGGGTAATGGCGGTCCCGTGCTCGGCGGTCCGCCCCTTGGCCAGGTGGGAGAGGAGGCGGGCCAGGTGGTAGGCCTCGGAGTAGGGGGGCTTTTCCTCCCAGACCCGGTCAAACTGGGCCACGGCCAGGAAGGCCAAGGCCGTGCCCCCCACCTGCCTTAGGCGCATCTCCAGGAGGTCGTGCTGGACCAGGTGGTGTTCCAAAAGCCGCCTGCCGAAGGTGCTCCGGCGGCGGACCCGGAATAGGGCCTCGAGGTGGGCCTTCTTGGCGAGGCCCATGGCCGCCACGGCGTTGGCCAGGCGGGCCACGGTGAGGGTTTCCAGGGTGTAGTAGATGCCCTCCTCCGGCTTCCCGATCAGGTGGGCCAGGCTTCCCTCCAGCTCCACCTCCCCCGAGGGCACGGCCCGGGTGGCGAGCTTCTCCTTGAAGCGGCGCACCCGGAAGTTGAGCCCTCCTTCCGCCTCCCGGGGCAGGAGGAAGAGGGCGAGCCCCTTGGGTCCGGGCGGGGCGCCCTCGGGCCGGGCGGTGACGAGGGCGTAGTCGGCGAGGCCCGCCCCCGAGGCGAAGTACTTGTCCCCTGCGTAAAGCCGCCAGGCCTCCCCCTCCTTCCGTGCCACGGTGCGGTTTGCCCCCAGGTCGCTTCCCCCTTGGATCTCCGTCATCCAGGTGGCCCCGAAGGCCTTCCCGTAAAGGAGTTCCCGCTTCACCCCTTCCCACTTGGGGGCGTACTTGTGGAGGGCGTAGGCCACCTGGTGGGTGATGGTGAGGACGCAGTAAAGCCCCCCGTCCGCCAGGAGGTAGCCTTGGGCGTAGTGGAGGGGCCAGCCTCTTCCCTCGTAGGCGGGGCGGACCATGGGGCGAAGCCTCTCCAGGAGGGACCGCTCCGCCGGGGAGAGCCAGGCCCGGTCCATGCGGTTTCCGTCCAGGTCGTGCATCAGGAGGCGGGGAGGGGAGAGAGCGTCCACGTGCTGGGCCACCTCCAGGACCTCTTCGCCCACCAGCTTTCCGAAGGCGGAGAGCTCCTCCTGGGGAAGGCCCGGGGCGAAGGCCTCTAGGACCGCTTTGAGGTCGGGGTCCAGGGCGTAGTGGTCCTGGCCCTGGCTGTAGAAAAGCTCCTGCATGCGCGCCTCCTTTTCCCCCCACTTTACGCCCCGCCCCTTTTTGCGTCAACGAGGTTTGGGCTGTAAGGTGCTTTACATTTCAACTATTTGAGACCAAATAAAATACCCCCCGTGGTCTGGGCCACCCTCGCCCGCCTCTGGAGGCTCCAACGGGCCCTCCGGGAGGAGACGGAGCCCGAGCTCGCCAAGCTCGGCCTTGGGGGCTTCTCCCCCTGGCTCCTCCGGGTGGTCCAGCGGCACCCCTACCCCATGGAGGCCGCCCGGGCCATGGGCCTGCCCGCCCCCACGGTGAGCCAGATGCTTCGGCGCATCGAGGCCCAGGGCTTCCTCCGCCGGAGCCTGGACCCAAAGGACCTTCGCCGCTACCGCCTGGAGCTCACCCCCGAGGGGGAGAAGGCCTTGGCCCAGGCCGAGGCCCTCCTCGAGGCGGCCTTGGCCCGGCGCCTCGCCCGGCTCACCCCAAAGGAGCAGGCCCTCCTGGTGGAACTCCTTTCCCGGCTGGAGGAACCATGAGAGAACCCACCCCTCAAGAAGTCCGCTTCACCATGATCGGCATCTTCCTGGGCCTTTTCCTCGCGGCCCTGGACCAGACCATCGTCTCCACGGCCATGCCCCGCATCGTGGGCGAGCTTAGGGGGGCGGAGTACTACGCCTGGGTCACCACCAGCTACCTCCTGGCCTCCACCGTGTCCGCCCCCATCTTCGGCCGCCTCACGGAGCTTTTTTCCCGCAAGAGCATCCTCCTTGTGGCCGTGCTCCTTTTCCTCCTGGGCTCGGCCCTTTCGGGCCTCTCCCAGAACATGGCCGAGCTCATCCTCTTCCGCGGCCTCCAGGGGCTGGGGGGCGGGGCCCTCTTTGCCCTCGCCCTCACCACCATCGCCGTGCTCTTTCCCCCCAGGGAGCGGGGCAGGCTCGCCGGGGTCTTCGGGGCCTTGTTCGGCCTCTCCTCCGCGGTGGGGCCCTGGCTTGGGGGGCTTCTCACGGACCACCTCTCCTGGCGGTGGGTCTTCTACATCAACATGCCCGTGGGGGCCGTGGCCCTTTGGTTCATCCTCCGCTACATGCCGAGGCTTTCCCCAAGCCACCGGGAGTCCTTTGACTTCCTGGGGGCTTTCCTCCTTGCGGGCTGGGCGGTGCCTTTGATGCTCGCCTTCTCCTGGGGCGGGAGCACCTACCCTTGGGGAAGCCCCGAGATCCTGGGCCTTTTTGCCTTGGCGGCCTTGGGCCTCTCCCTCTGGGTGGGGGCGGAGCTTCGGGTGAGGCACCCCCTCTTTGACCTCTCCGTGTTCCGCATCCCCACCTTCACCTTCGCCGCCTTGGCCTCCTTCTTCTACGGCCCGGCCTTTTTGGGGGCCGTGGCCTTCCTGCCCCTCTACCTGCAGGTGGTGAAGGGGGTTTCCGCCAGCCAAAGCGGCGTCACGGTCCTGCCCCTGACCTTGGGCGTGGTCCTAGGGAGCATAGGAGGCGGGCAGCTTTCCGCCCGCCTGGGGCGGTACAAGGCCCTCCTCCTCGGGAGCGCCCTCTTCCTCCTCGTCCTCTTCCTCACCTTCCACTTCGTCCTCCGGGTGGACACCCCCCTTTGGCTGGCGGTCCTCCTCTTCTTCCTGGTGGGCCTGGGCTTGGGGCCTGCGCAAAGCCTCCTCAACATCGCCGCCCAGAACGACGTTCCCATGAGCCGCATCGGGAGCGCCACCAGCGCGGTGCAGTTCATGCGCCAGATCGGCTCCACCATGGGCATCGCCCTTCTCGGCACGGTGCTTTCGGGAAGCCTGAGCGCCCACCTCGTCCAGGCCTTCCCCGCCGGGGCCTCCGCGCCCTCCATGGCCCGGGCGGGGGAGGGGATGGCCCTGGACCTGGACCGGGAGTTCGCCCGCCTGGAGAACCTCCTGCTCCGGGCCCTCGCCGGGGACGAGGCCGCTTACCAAGCCCTCCAGAAAGACCCCATGGTGCCCGAGGCCTTCCGGAAGGGGCTTGCCCCGGGGGGGATTCCCGCCGGGTTTGCCCGGTTGCGGGAGCTCGCCCTGAAGGCCCTCGCCGGGGACGAGGCCGCCTACCAAGCCCTCCAGGAAGACCCCCAGGTGCCTGAAGAGCTCAAGAAGGCCATCCCCAAGGGGGGGTTCGTCCGCGGCACCCTAGCCCTCCTCACCCGGGCCTGGGAAGGGGACGAGGAGGCCCGGGCCCTCCTCCTCGCCTCCCCCTCCCTGGCCTCGAGGCTCCAACCCCTCCTCGAGGCCCCTCCGCCTCCCGCCCTCCGCCCCAAGGTCCTCGCCCAGCTGGAAGGGGCCTTGAAGGAGGCCGAGGCCCAGGCGGCGAGGTCCCTGGAGGCCGCCTTGGCCCAGGCCCAGGCCCGGGCCCTGGAGGAGGCCTCCAAGCGGGTGGTGGCCGAGCTGGAGGCGGCCAAGGCCAAGCTCAAGGAGGCCCTGAGCCTGGGGATCACCGAGGCCCTGCGGAAGATCTTCCTCTACAGCGCCTCCTTCATCCTCCTCGCCCTCCTCTTCCTCCTTCCCCTGCCCGACCGGGAGCTTAGGGGGCGTCCCGTGCCCGGGGCGGTAGAGTAGGGGCGTGGGGGAAGGGTTTTACCTCCGCTTCGGGGAGGGGCTTTCCGAGGAGGCCAACCGCCGGGCCTTGGCCCTGGCTAGGGGCCTCCTCCAGGCCCCTCCCCCCGGCCTTTTGGAGGCGGTCCCCGCCTACGGCACCCTCTACCTGGAGTACGACCCCGCGAGGCTTTCCCAGGGGAAGCTCCTCCGCCTCCTGCGGGACTTGCCCGTGGAGGAGGGGGAAGGGGAGAGGCTCGTGGAGATCCCCGTGCGTTACGACGGGGAGGACCTCCTGGAGGTGGCCCAAAGGACGGGGCTCACCCCGGAAGGGGTGAAGGCCCTCCACCAAAGGCCCCTCTACCGGGTGTACGCCCTGGGCTTCACCCCGGGCTTTCCCTTCATGGCCCCGGTGGAGGAGGCCCTCCGCCTTCCCCGAAGGCCCCACCCGAGGCCCAGGGTCCCGGCCCACAGCGTGGCCGTGGCCGGGGCCCAGACGGGGGTCTACCCCCTGCCTTCCCCCGGGGGGTGGCACCTCCTGGGCAGGGCCCTTTTGGCGGTGTACGACCCCCACCGGGAGGAGCCCTTCCTCCTCCGGCCGGGGGACCGGGTGCGGTTCGTGGAGGGGGAAGGCCCCGTCCCTCCCGAGCCCGAGCCCCTGGAGCTCCTTCCCGAGGAGCCTGCCCTTCCCGCCTTCCGGGTGGAGGAGCCGGGCCTCTTGGACCTGGTGGTGGACGGGGGGCGGTTTCTTGCGGGGCACCTGGGCCTCGCCCGCTCGGGGCCCTTGGACCCCTACTCCGCCGGGGTGGCGAACCGCCTGGTGGGTAACCCCCAAGGCGCCCCGCTTCTGGAAATCGCCCATAGGGGCCCCGTCCTCACCGCCCTCCGCGACCTGGTGGCGGCCTTCGCGGGCTACGGCCTGGAGGCCCTTCTGGAAGGGGAAGAGATCCCCCCGGGGCAAAGCTTCCTCTGGCGGGCGGGGAAGACCCTCCGCTTCCGCCCCCGGGGCCCGGGGGTGCGGGGGTACCTGGCGGTGGCGGGGGGCCTCGAGGCCCGGCCCTTCCTCGGCTCTGTCTCCCCGGACCTCCGGGGCCGGGTCGGCCGCCCCTTGCGGGCGGGGGACCTCCTGGGCCTTCGGGAAGGGAGGGAGGTCCGGCCCGGGAGGGCCTTCCCTTTGAGGCCCCTGCCCGAGGCCTTCCGGGTCCGCCTTCGCCCGGGGCCCCAGTACACGGAGGAGGCCTTTAGGGCCTTGACCTCGAGGCCTTTCAGGGTGGCGCGGGCGGACCGTATGGGGGTGGAGCTTTGGGGTCCGGAGGTGCCGGGCGGGGAAGGGCTTTCCGAGGCCACGCCCCTAGGGGGGGTCCAGGTGCCGCCCTCGGGGAGGCCCTTGGTGCTTCTTGTGGACAAAGGAAGCCTCGGGGGCTACGCCAAGCCCGCCCAGGTGGACCCGCGGGACTTGTGGCTCTTGGGCCAGGCCTGGCCTGGTGCGGAGCTTTTCTTCACGAGCGGGTGAAATCGTGAAAAATAGCACAAAATAGTCCCCAGCCGGACCCCCAAGGGGCGGGCAGGGAAGGCCCACGCCACCCCCGGGGCTTATCCCAGCCCCTCCACCACCACGGCGATGCCCTGGCCCACGCCGATGCACATGGTGGCGAGGCCGAACTGGACCTTTCGCCGCCTCATCTCGTGGACCAGGGTGGTGAGGATGCGGGCCCCGGAGGCCCCCAGGGGGTGGCCCAGGGCGATGGCCCCGCCGTTGGGGTTGAGGCGGGGGTCCTCCATGTCTAGGCCCCACTCCCGAAGGACGGCGAGGCTCTGGGCGGCGAAGGCCTCGTTGAGCTCAATGAGCCCGATCTCCTCCAGGGTAAGCCCAGCCCGCTCCAGGGCCTTTCTGGTGGCGGGCACGGGGCCGATCCCCATGATCCTTGGGGGCACCCCGGCCACGGCGATGGCGCGGATCCGGGCCAGAGGCCTCAGGCTGTGGGCCTTGGCGTAGTCGTCGGAGACGAGAAGCACGGCCGCCGCCCCGTCGTTTAGGGGGCTAGCGTTCCCCGCGGTTACCGTGCCCCCCTCGCGGAAGACGGGCCGGAGAGCGGCGAGCTTTTCCAGGGAGGTGTCCCGCCTGGGGCCCTCGTCCACCTCCACCAGGGCCTCTTCCTTGCCGCGCTTCACCGGCACGGGGACGACCTCCTCCCGGAAGCGCCCCTCGTCCCAGGCCCGCACCGCCTTTTGGTGGGAGAGGAGGGCGAAGCGGTCCTGCTCCTCCCGCCCGATCCCGTACATCTCCGCCAGGTTCTCGGCGGTCTCGCCCATGCTCTCGGTGCCGTAGAGGGCCTGCATCCTGGGGTTGACGAAGCGCCAGCCCAGGGTGGTGTCGTACATGACGAGGTTGCCGGTGGGGAAGCCCTTTTCGGGCTTAGGGACGGCGTAGGGGGCGCGGGACATGGACTCCACCCCGCTGCCGATGTAGACCTTGCCTTCGCCGGCCCAGATGGCCCTTGCGGCCTGGGCCACGGCCTCCAGGCCGGAACCGCAGAGGCGGTTTACGGTGCAACCCGCCACCTCCACGGGGAAGCCGGCGAGGAGGAGGGCCATGCGGGCCACGTTGCGGTTGTCCTCGCCCGCCTGGTTGGCGCAGCCCGCGTAGACGTCCTCTACTTCCTCCTTGGGGACGCCTGAGCGCTCCATGAGGGCGGAGAGGGCGTGGGCCAGGAGGTCGTCTGGGCGCACGGAGGCCAGGGCCCCCCCGTGCTTGCCGATGGGGGTTCTCACCGCTTCCACGATCCAGGCTTCGGGCATGGGGCCTCCTTACCGAACGGTCGGTAGTAGCTTAACCTGCGAAGGAGGATGTGGTCAAGTGTTGGGGGGCTTGCCTAGTAAATCGCCTTGTACCCCGGAGGGGGCGGGAGAAGGGAGAGAAGAACCCTAAGGCCGTAGGCGATGAGCTCCAAAAGCGCCC
>NZ_FNBC01000003.1 GCF_900102145.1 Thermus arciformis
CGCTTCTCCTCCTTCCCCTGGACCTTCCCGAGGGGGCGGAGCTCTACCTGGACCGGGGGTACGAGAGCCATCTGTACGAGGACCTCCTCCGGGAGGCCCAGGAGGTTGTTCCCATGGTCATCCGCAGGAGGAACAGCCGGCGGTATCTCCCTTGGATGCAGTACCTGGCCATCGTGGGGCGGAGGGTGGTGGAGACGGTGGGGAGCATGCTCCATCACCTCTTCCCCAGGCGCATCCACGCCGTGACCCAGGAGGGTTTCGTCATCAAAGTTCTCACCTTCGTCCTGGCCCATAACATCAGTCTCCTGACCCAGAAGATGGCTGGGTAGCAACTTGGGTTACCTTAGGCCTTGGCCCTTGCCGTAGCATGGGTTTCGTGGCGCGCCTTTTGGTGGTGGACGACGACCCCCAAATCCGCTACCTCCTGGAGGTGCTCCTTTCCGGCTCGGGCCACGAGGTGACCGTGGCGGACTCGGCCAGGGCCGCCCTGGAGCACCTGCGCAAGGAGACCCCTGACCTCATCCTTTTGGACATCATGATGCCCGATATGGACGGCCTCTCCCTCCTGGGGCGCATCCGCGCCGTTCGCCGCCTGAGCAAGGTCCCCGTCATCCTCTTCACCGGGGGAGGACGGGAGCTGGAAGGGGTGGGGAAGGCCTTGGGGGCGGACCTCTTCCTGGAAAAACCCGTGTCCGGGCGGCGGTTGAAGCAGGCGGTGGAAAGCCTTCTGGGCCGGGAGGGGTACCTTCTGCCCGGGGGGGAGCGGGTGGCCACCCTTCAGGAGGTGCGCTCCCGCCTCGCCCAGGCCCTCCCCAAGGAGGAGCGCTTCCGGGAGCTTTGGCGGAAGACGGCAGGCCGCCGGGCCCTTCTGCAAAACCTGGTGGCCAAGGGCTGGACCGAGGCGCTTTTGCGCCGCATCCTCCCCGGGCCGTACGACCTCTACGACCTTTTGGGCCACCTGGCCTACGGCTGGCCCCTGGTGCCCATCGCCGAGCGGGCGGCCCGGGCGAAGGACCCCCGCTTCGCCGGGTTCCTCGAGGCCTACCTGGAGCGCCAGGGCCTTCCCCTAGAAGGGGACGGCCTCCTGGAAGACCTCGCCCGGGCCCTGTACCCTTGAGGGGTGTGGGAGCTTCTGGAAGTCCACGAGTCCGAGGCCTGGAATGCCCTCGTGGCGGCCTTTCCCATCGCCAGCGCCCTGCAGTCCTGGGGCTGGGGAGAGGTGAAGCGCCTTTCCGGCTGGGTGCCCAAGCGCCTGGCCGTCTACCGGGAGGGCGAGCTCTTGGGGGCAGCCCAGGTTCTTCTCCGCCCCCTCCCCGGGGGGCTTGCCCTGGCCTACGCCCCTAGGGGGCCCGCCCTCCGCCACCTCCAAGACCTCCCCGCCGTGGCCCGGGCCCTGGCCCGGGGGCTAAAGGGCACCCACCTCCTTCTGGAACCCGAGGCAGGCCTTCCCGCCGAGCTGCCCCCTCCCACCTTCCCCGGCCTCTTTCCCGAAGAGCCGGTGCAGCCGGGCTTTTCCCTCTGGCTGGACCTCACCCAGGGGGAGGAGGCCCTCCTCAAGGGGATGAAGGAGATGCACCGCCGGAACGCCCGGCTCGCCCTCAAGCGGGTGGAGCTTTCCGTGGAGGGGGAGGAGGCTTTTCCCGAGTTCTTCCGCTTGTTTGAGGAGACCAACCGGCGGGCCAAGCTTCTGCAGCACTCCGAGGCCTACTACCGGGCGGTCCTCCGGGAGATGAACCAGCCCTTGGGGGAGGCCTTCCTCGCCCTGGCGCGGAAGGACGGGGAGGCCCTGGCGGCGGGCCTCTTCGTGGCCTTCGCCGGCAAGGTGGATTACCTCTACGGGGGAAGCAGCCGCAAGCACCCCGAGGCCAAGGCCCCCATGGGGATGCACCTGGCGGCCATCCGCCATGGCCTGGCCCGGGGGTACCGGGTCTATGACCTCTGGGGGGTGCCCCAGAACCCCGAGGGAAGCCACGCCGAGGGCATCTGGCGCTTTAAAGAGGGGTTTGGGGGGAGGAGGGTGCGTTTTCCCGCCTATGCCCTGCCCCTTTCGCCCCTTTACCGGCCCCTGAAGGCCCTCCTCCGGCTCAGGAAGACCTGGGTGAACCTGCGGGTGCGGGGAAACCCCAGGGACGTTCTGGGATGAGCGCTCGGGGGAAGGAGCTTAGGGGGGCATCATCTTTCTCAAGGCGGCTCGGATAAGGTGGGAACGTGGGGCGCTGGCTGATCTTCCTCCTCCTGGCCGTGGCCTTGGCCCTTTCCCTCCTCCGCCCTCCGGAAGCCCCCAGGCAAGAGGCCGGGGTGCGGCTTCAGGGGGTGTCCTTCGCCCTTTTCCCTGAGGAGGAGGGGGTGGAGTGGCGCTTCCTCGCGGAGGAGATGGTGGAGGAAGGGGGGGTCTTCCGCATCCGGGGGGGAATCTCCGGGGCCCGGTACGTGGGGGGCCGGCTGGACCTGCGCCTTTTCGCCCCGGAGGTGGTGGTGGAGCCCGGGGACAACCTCCGCCTCCCCTACGCCCGGGTGGAGATCCTCCAGGGCTGCTACCGCCTGGAGCTTTCCGCCCCGGGGAAGGGGGAGGTCCTCATCCGCCAGAAGGAGGGGTTCCAGGCCCCCTGGGTGCGGATAGAGGCTCCTAACCTTCGGGGGGAGGCCTTGGCCTTCCGCTCGGACTTCGCCCTGGAGAGGATGGAGGCGGAACAGCCCCGCTTTTCCTTCCCCGCTGGGGGAAGCTTTGGACCTTGCACCGTGGAAGGAGGACGCTCATGAGACGATGGGGATGGCTTGCGCTTTTAGGGCTGGCCTTGGCGGCGACCAACGTGCGGGTGATCCAGGTGGAGGGGGGGCGGCTTTCGGGGGATCTCCGCTACGGCCCCTGGACCTTTGAAGGGGGGGTCAAGGGCCGGGTCAAGGACCTCACCATTGAGGCCCCCCGGGCCACCCTCACCGCCCCCAAGGGCAAGACCATGCAGGAGGCGGAAGGGGAACGGGAGGCCCGGTTTGAGGGGGGCGTGGCGGTGCGGAGGGGTCGGGTGGAGGCCCGAGGGCCCACCCTGGTCTACCGGGAGAAAACGGGGGAGGGGGAGCTTTTGGGCCCCGCCCGCATGCGCCAGGAGCCCAAGCCCGGGGAGGACCCCGTGGAGGTGGAAGGGAGCCGCATGACCTTCCAGGTGGACACGGACACCTCCACCACGGAAAACGCCCTCCTCAAGAGCGGCAACCAGGAGGGGCGGGCGGGGTTCGTGTACTACGAGGAGGAGCGGGGCCTCGCCGTCTTCGCCGACCCCAAGGGGGTGGTCCTCACCCGGAAGCGCAAGGACGGGGACCTGAGGATCCTGGCCCCGGAGGTGCGGAGCCTCACCGGCCCCAAGAAGCTCATCGCCACCGGAGGGGTGCGCTTGGTGGACGGGGACCTGGTGACCACCGGGGAGAGCCTCTACTATGACGACACCACCGGGGAGGCCATCGTCTTGGGGAAGCCCGCGGTGAGCGAGAACAAGAAGGAGGGCTTCCGCCTTTCCGGGGCCACCCTCCTCCACAACGTGAACCGCCACCAGGTCCGGGTCTACGGAAAGGCCTTCCGCCTCCCCGTGGAGGACTTTAAGAAGCTCGGGGAGAAGTAGGTGCCCTGGCCTAGGCTCCCCCTCCTTTTCCTCCTCGGCCTGGCCCTCGCCCTGGCCCAGGAGGTCTACCGCCCGGAGGTGGAGCTCGTCCGCAAGGACAAGAAGGTGGTGGCCTGGGTCTCGGGGGAGGAGGGGAGCCTCTTCTACGCGGACTACGGGGACCTCCACGTGGGGGAGCTCGTGGCCCTCACCGGGGACCGGGCGGTGGTGGGGGAGCGGGCCTTTTTCCTGGACGCGGGGAGCGTCCTCGAGGAGGGCCTTTCCCCGGGGGACCGGGTGGAGGCCGCCTACAACAAGGACCTCCTCCGGGAGGGGCTTCCCTACCTGATGCGCCTTAGGCGGGCGGGGGAGGAAGGGGCGAAGACCTACCTCCGCCTCGTCCTCTACGACCCCAAGGGCGTGGAGGTGCGCCTGGGGGAGGAGGTGGAGGCCCGGGGGCCCTTGGCCCTGGTGGAGCGGGGGGGGAGGGAGGAGCTTCTCCTCTCCGGGGGCGAGGCCCGCTTTCTGGAGGAGGAAGGGCGTTTGGAGCTCCGCCCGGCTTTGGGGGAGGTCCTGTTGGTCCAGGGAGAGGTGGGGGTCAAGGGAAGCCGCCTCCGGTACCGCAACGACAGGGGGGAGGCCTTTTTGGAGGGGCCCCTCGAGGTGGAGCGCCGGGGGGAGAAGCCCCTTAGGGGCAAGGCGGGAGGCCTCCGCTACCTCCTGGACGAGGACGCCCTTTGGCTTATTGGGGGCGTGGAGCTCGTCCAGGGGGGGCGCACCACCCGGGCGGAGCGGGCGCTTCTTAGGGAAAAGGAGGGGTACGCTTACCTCTACGGGGGCGTGGAAAGCCGGGACGAAAAGGGTTTCGTCCGCGGGGAGCGGGTGCGCTACGCCTTGAAGACCGGGGAGGTCCTGGTCCTAGGCCAGGTGGCGGGGGAGTTTAAGGAGTAGCCCCCCATGCCGGCATGGGGGGCTTCAGGCGGTGACCCCGGCCATGAGGAGGCCGAGCCTTTCCTCCGTGGCCTCCTCCGGGGCGAGCTCCCCCACGATGCGCCCCCCGTGCATCACCAGGATGCGGTCGGAGAGGGCGAGGATCTCCGAGAGGTCGGCGGAGACGAGGAGGACAGCAAGCCCCTGGTCCCGGGCCTTGACGAGCTCCTTGTGGATGAACTCAATGGCCCCCACGTCCACGCCCCGGGTGGGCTGGGCGGCCACGAGAAGCCTTGGATTTCTCAGCACCTCCCTTCCCACCACGATCTTCTGCTGGTTCCCCCCGGAGAAGCGGCGGGCGGAGAGGGCGGTGGAGCGGGGGCGGACATCGTAAGCCTCCACGAGCCTTCTGGCGTGCTCCTCGGCCGCTTCGTCTTCCAGGAAGCCCAAAAACCCTCGGAAGGGAGGCCGGTGCTGGTCCCCGAGGACGGCGTTCTCCTTCACGGAGAAGTCCAGGACGAGGCCGCGGGCGAGCCGGTCCTCGGGCACGTGGCTTACCCCAAAGTCCCTGACCCCCCGGGCCGAGGGGGGAAGGGGCTTGCCCAGGAGGAGGGCCTTGCCCCTAAAGGGCCTAAGGCCGGTGAGGGCCTCCACGAGCTCGGTCTGGCCGTTTCCTTCCACCCCGGCGATGCCCACGATCTCCCCGGCCCGCACCTGGAAGCTCACCCCCTTGAGGCGGGGCGGGGCCTCGAGGCCCTCCACCTCCAAGACCGCCTCCCCTGGCCTCGCCGGCCCCTTCTCCACCCGCAAAACCACCTCCCGGCCCACCATCATCCGGGCGAGGGCTTCCAGGGAGGTTCCCTCGGCCCGCACTGTGCCCACCACCTTCCCGTCCCGGATCACCGTGATGCGGTCCGCCACCTGGAGGACCTCCTTCAGCTTGTGGCTGATGAAGATGGCGGCGTTCCCCCTCGCCACGTAGCCCCTCAGGAAGCGGAAAAGCTCCTCGGCCTCCTGGGGGGTGAGGACGGCGGTGGGCTCGTCCAGGATGAGGATTTTGGCCTCCCGGTAGAGGGCCTTGAGGATCTCCACCCGCTGCTGCAGGCCCACGGGGAGGTTCTCCACCTTCTCGTCCAGGGGCACTTCAAAGCCCAGCTCCTCCATGAGGCGGACCGCCCGCCTCCTGGCCGCCTCCAGGTCCAGGAAGAGGGGGCTTCCGGGCTCGAGGCCCAGGACCAGGTTCTCCAAGACGGTGAAGGGCTCCACCAGCATGAAGTGCTGGTGGACCATGCCGATGCCCGCCCTGATGGCGTCCTGGGGGCTTTTGGGCCGGTAGGGCTTCCCGTCCACCCACATCTCCCCGGCGTCCGGGGGCTGGAGGCCGTAGACGATCTTCATGAGGGTGGACTTGCCCGCGCCGTTTTCCCCCACCAGGGCCAAGACCTCGCCCCACTCCAGGTCCAGGCCGATGCGGTCGTTGGCCAGGACCAGGGGGAAGCGCTTGGTGATGTCCTTGAGGACCAGGGCCTTCGCCACGGGAGGAGTATACGAAAAAACCGGGGCCTTCTGGCCCCGGCCTTTAGGTCCCCGTCCCTTAGCGGGTTTCGGGCACCTTGATCTGGCCCTTGATGATCTGCTGCTTCAAGACCTCCAGCTTGCTCACCACGCCCGCGGGGATCAGGGCCTTGTTGTACTCGTCCAGGGCGTAGCCCACGCCGTTGTTGCTGAGGCCGAACTCCCGCACCCCGCCCTTGAAGGCCTTCTGCACCACGCTCTTGATCACCTCGTAGGTGGCCACGTCCACCCGCTTCATCATGGAGGTGAGGCCGTGGTTCAGGGTGCTGGGGTTGTTGTCGGTGTCGCCCAGGTAGTTCTGGTTGGCGTCCACGCCGATGAAGAAGAGGGGCGTAACCTTGGTGCCGTCGGTGCCGCAGGCCTTGGTGTAGTCGGCGTACTTGGGCACCTTGGCGTAGGGGTCGGCCTTGCGCACGAACTTGACGTTGCCCCCTTCCTTGAGGCACTTGGTCTGCTTCACGTAGTCAATGAGCCCCAGGCCCGAGCCGCCGGCGGCGGCGTAGATGATGTCCGCCCCCTGGCGCACCTGGGCCGCGGCGATCTCCTTGGCCTTGGCGGGATCGTTCCAGGCGGCGGGGGTGTTCCCCACGTAGCCCACCAGAACCTTGCCCTGGATCTTGTCCTCCTTGAAGGCGTACTCGGCCCCGGCGCGGAAGCCCGCCTCAAACTTGTGGATGAGGGGGATGTCCATGCCCCCGATGAAGCCCACCACGCCGGTCCGGCTCATCTTGCCGGCGATGTAGCCCACCAGGAAGCTCCCCTCCTGCTCGCGGAAGACGAGGCCCACGGCGTTGGGGAGCTTCCCTTCGCCGGGCACGGCGTCAATCACGGCGAACTTCACCTTGGGGAACTCCTTGGCCGTGGCGGTGATGGCGGGCTCGTTGGCGAAGCCCACCCCGATCACCAGGTCAAAGCCCTCCTCGGCGAAGGTGCGGATGCCCTGCCCCACCTGGGAGGGGTCTGCGGGCTCAAAGTCAAAGAGCTTCACCCCGAAGTCCTTGGCCGCCTTCTGGGCGCCTTCCCAGGCGGACTGGTTGAAGGAGCGGTCAAACTTGCCGCCAGCGTCAAAGGCGATCCCCACCCGCACCTGGGCCAGGCCGAGGCCCAGGGCCAACACCGCCATAAGCGCTACCGTTCGTTTCATGTTCACCTCCTGCGGCTACTCGCCGGGGCCTATTATACCGGGCTTGGGTAAACTCAAGGCATGACCCTCGAGGAAGCCCGCAAGCGGGTGAACGAGCTACGGGACCTCATCCGCTACCACAACTACCGCTACTACGTCCTGGCCGACCCGGAGATCTCCGACGCCGAGTACGACCGGCTTCTTAGGGAGCTCAAGGAGCTTGAGGAGCGCTTCCCCGAGCTCAAAAGCCCGGACTCCCCCACGGAGCAAGTGGGGGCGAGGCCCCTCGAGGCCACCTTCCGCCCCGTCCGCCACCCCACCCGCATGTACTCCCTGGACAACGCCTTCACCCTGGATGAGGTCAGGGCCTTTGAGGAGCGGATAGAGCGGGCCCTGGGCCGGAAGGGACCCTTCGCCTACACCGTGGAGCACAAGGTGGACGGCCTTTCCGTCAACCTCTACTACGAGGACGGGGTCCTGGTCTACGGGGCCACCCGGGGGGACGGGGAGGTGGGGGAGGAGGTGACCCAGAACCTCCTCACCATCCCCACCATCCCGAGGAGGCTCAAGGGGGTGCCGGAGCGCCTCGAGGTCCGGGGCGAGGTCTACATGCCCATAGCGGCCTTTCTCCGGCTCAACGAGGAGCTGGAGGAGCGGGGGGAGAAGATCTTCAAAAACCCCAGGAACGCCGCGGCGGGCTCCCTAAGGCAAAAAGACCCCCGCATCACCGCCAAGCGGGGCCTCAGGGCCACCTTCTACGCCCTGGGGCTCGGGCTGGAAGAGGTGGAGAGGGAGGGGGTGGCGACCCAGTTCGCCCTCCTCCACTGGCTCAAGGAGAAGGGCTTCCCCGTGGAGCACGGCTACGCGCGGGCCGTGGGGGCGGAAGGGGTGGAGGCGGTCTACCAGGACTGGCTGAAGAAGCGGCGGGAGCTTCCCTTTGAGGCGGACGGGGTGGTGGTGAAGCTGGACGATTTGCAACTTTGGCGGGAGCTCGGCTACACCGCCCGCGCCCCCCGCTTCGCCATCGCCTACAAGTTCCCCGCCGAGGAAAAGGAGACCCGGCTTTTGGACGTGGTCTTCCAGGTGGGGCGCACCGGGCGGGTGACCCCGGTGGGGGTCCTCGAGCCCGTCTTCCTAGAGGGCAGCGAGGTTTCCCGGGTCACCCTGCACAACGAAAGCTACATAGAGGAGCTGGACATCCGCATCGGGGACTGGGTTTTGGTGCACAAGGCGGGCGGGGTCATCCCCGAGGTCCTCCGGGTCCTCAAGGAGCGGCGTACGGGAAAGGAGCGGCCCGTGCGCTGGCCCGAGGCCTGCCCCGAGTGCGGCCACCGCCTCATCCAGGAGGGGAAGGTCCACCGCTGCCCCAACCCCTTGTGCCCCGCCAAGCGCTTTGAGGCCATCCGCCACTTCGCCTCCCGCAAGGCCATGGACATCCAGGGCCTGGGGGAGAAGCTCATTGAGAAGCTTTTGGAGAAGGGCCTGGTCAAGGACGTGGCCGACCTTTACCGCCTGAGGAAGGAAGACCTGGTGGGCCTGGAGCGCATGGGGGAAAAGAGCGCCCAAAACCTCCTCCGCCAGATAGAGGAGAGCAAGCACCGGGGTCTGGAGCGCCTCCTTTACGCCTTGGGTTTGCCTGGGGTGGGGGAGGTCTTGGCCCGGAACCTGGCGGCCAAGTTCCAGACCATGGACCGCCTCCTCGAGGCCAGCCTGGAGGAGCTCTTGGAGGTGGAGGAGGTGGGGGAGCTCACGGCGAGGGCCATCCTGGAAACCCTGAGGGACCCCGCCTTCCGCCACCTGGTGCGAAGGCTCAAGGAGGCGGGGGTGGAGATGGAGGCCAAGGAGAAGGGCGGGGAGGCCCTTAAAGGGCTCACCTTCGTGATCACCGGGGAGCTTTCCCGCCCCCGGGAGGAGGTGAAGGCCCTCCTCCGGCGCCTTGGGGCCAAGGTGACGGACTCCGTGAGCCGGAAGACGAGCTACCTCGTGGTGGGGGAGAACCCGGGAAGCAAGCTGGAAAAAGCCAAGGCCTTAGGGGTCCCCACCCTCACGGAGGAGGAGCTTTACCGGCTCATGGAGGCCCGCACGGGGAAGAAGGCGGAAGAACTCGTCTAAGGGACCTCCCCGGGCCCGAAGAGCTTCTCCAGGGCCTCCCTAAGGCGGCTTCCCTCGAGGCCCAAAGAGGCCAGGGCCTTCTCGTAGACCTCGGGGGTGAGGAGGCCCCTTAGGGCCCGAAGCTCCGTGCGGGAGAGAAGAGCCCCTCCTAAAAGGTGCTCCTCAAAGGCGGCCCAGGCCAAGGGGACCCTCTCCTTGACGATTTCGGCGATGGCCTGGGCGTACTGGCGGATCTCCCACTGGGCCTCGGGGGCGAGGCGGAGCTTGAGAAAGTGGAAGAGGTTGTGCAGGTCCTGCTTCCAGTAGAACTCGGTGTAGAGGTTGAGGGGAAGGACCATCCGGGCCATCTCCCGGGCCACGCCCTTCTCCAGAAGGGCCCGGTAGGCCCCGTAGGCCTCCTGCTCCACCCTCCTTAGGAGGGCCAAGGCCTCCTCGTCCAGGAGGGCCCCTTCCGAGGCCTGCTTGTTTCTTTTCGCCTGCTTGCGGAAGGCCTCGGGCTCGTAGAACTCCTCCTTAAGGATGGAGTAGCGTCCCGAGATCTCGTTGACGCTCGCCGTGCGGTGGCGGAACCACTGCCTGACCACGAAGATGGGGGCCTTGACGTGGAACTTGAAGACCACCATCTCAAAGGGGCTCGTGTGGCGGTGGCGCATGAGGTAGTCAATGAGGGCGGCGTCCTCCCGCACCGTCTTCGTCCCTTCCCCGTAGGACACCCGGGCCGCCTGCACGATGGCCCGGTCGTCCCCCATGGCGTCCACCAGGCGCACGAAGCCCTTGTCCAGAACGGGTATGGCCCTTGGCTCCATGTCCCCCAGTCTACTTGCCAGGGCCTCCTTCCCCGATTACCCTTAGGGCATGCGGGCCAGAACCCCCTTCGCCTGCAAGCAGCGCCACGGGCGCTACCGAGCCCGGCCCTAGGGGCTTGGCCTTAGCGGCTTCCGAGGCTTAGGATAGAAAGGCTTGCGGGCGCTTGGCGCCTTTTTTTGGAGGAGTATGCTCACCTTGCCCGACTTTCCCTTACCCAACGAGCGGGGCCGCTTTGGGCCCTACGGGGGGCGGTACGTGCCGGAGACCCTGATCCCGGCCTTGGAGGAGGTGGAGGCCGCCTACCGGGAGGCCAAGAAGGACCCCGCCTTTTTGGCGGAGCTGGAGCACTACCTGAGGAACTTCGCGGGGAGGCCCACCCCCCTTTACCACGCCAAGCGGCTTTCCGAGCACTGGGGCGGGGCCCAGGTCTACCTCAAGCGGGAGGACCTCCTCCACACCGGGGCCCACAAGATCAACAACACCCTGGGCCAGGCCCTCCTGGCGAGGCGCATGGGCAAAAGGCGGGTCGTCGCCGAGACGGGGGCGGGGCAGCACGGGGTGAGCGTGGCCACGGTGGCGGCCCTCTTCGGCATGGAGTGCGTGGTCTACATGGGGGAGGAGGACGTCAGGCGCCAGGCCTTAAACGTCTTCCGCATGAAGCTCCTCGGGGCCGAGGTGCGTCCCGTGGCCGCGGGGAGCCGCACCCTCAAGGACGCCACCAACGAGGCCATCCGCGACTGGATCACGAACGTGCGCACCACCTTCTACATCCTGGGCTCCGTGGTGGGCCCCCACCCCTACCCCATGATGGTCCGGGACTTCCAGAGCGTCATCGGGGAGGAGGTGAAGCGGCAAAGCCAGGAGCTTTTCGGCCGCTACCCCGACGCCCTCATCGCCGCGGTGGGGGGCGGGTCCAACGCCATCGGCCTCTTCGCCCCCTTCGCCTACCTTCCCGAGGAAAAGCGCCCCCGCCTCATCGGGGTGGAGGCCGCCGGGGAGGGGCTTTCCACGGGCAGGCACGCCGCGAGCATCGGGGCGGGGAAGCGGGGGGTGCTGCACGGGAGCTACATGTACCTCCTCTACGACCACGACGGCCAGATCACCCCGGCCCACTCCGTCTCCGCGGGGCTGGACTACCCCGGGGTGGGGCCGGAGCACAGCTACTACGCCGACACCGGCCTCGCCGAGTACGCCGGCGTCACGGACGAGGAGGCCCTCGAGGGCTTCAAGCTCCTGGCGCGGCTTGAGGGCATCATCCCCGCCTTGGAGTCCGCCCACGCCATCGCCCACGCCGCCAAGGTGGTGCCGGAGATGGACAAGGACCAGGTGGTGGTCATCAACCTCTCCGGCCGGGGGGACAAGGACGTGACCGAGGCCATGCGCCTTCTGGGGGGGGAGCTGTGACCACCCAGGAGGCCTTCGCCAAGGCCCGGTCCGAGGGAAGGGCTGCCCTCATCCCCTACCTCACCGCGGGCTTTCCCAGCCGGGAAGGCTTCTTGGAGGCGGTGAGGGAGGTCCTCCCCTACGCCGACCTTCTGGAGATCGGCCTGCCCTACTCCGACCCCCTGGGGGACGGCCCCGTGATCCAGCGGGCGAGCGAGGTGGCCCTGAGGAAGGGGATGAGCGTCCAGGGGACCCTGGAGCTCGTGCGGGAGGTGCGGGCCATGACAGAAAAGCCCCTCTTCCTCATGACCTACCTGAACCCCGTCCTGGCCTGGGGGCCGGAGCGCTTCTTCAGCTTCTTCAAGCAGGCGGGGGCCACGGGGGTGATCCTCCCCGACCTCCCCCCGGACGAGGACCCAGGCCTCGTGCGCCTCGCCCAAGAGATCGGCCTGGAGACGGTCTTCCTCCTCGCCCCCACCTCCACGGAGGCCCGCATCGCCACCGTGGTCCGCCACGCCACGGGCTTCGTCTACGCCGTCTCCGTCACCGGGGTCACGGGGGTGCGGGAAAGGCTTCCCGAGGAGGTGAAGGACCTGGTGCGGCGCATCAAGGCCAAGACCCCCCTCCCCGTGGCCGTGGGCTTCGGGGTTTCCAGCCGGGAGACGGCGGCCCAGGCGGCGGTGGCGGACGGGGTGGTGGTGGGAAGCGCCCTGATCCGGGCCCTGGAGGAGGGGAGGCCCCTTGCGCCCCTTCTCCAGGAGATCCGCCAGGGCCTCCAGCGCCTCGAGGCCAACCCCGGCCTGAGGGAAGGCTAATCTCGCTCTGAGAAAAACCGGGGCCCCCATGCTGGCTTGGGCCAGCATGGGGGAACCGCCCTTAGGCGAGGGGGAGTTCCAGGGGCTCGGGCTCCTTCAGGATGGCCTCGGGGTCTGGGTAGCGGAGGATGCGGTAAAGGGGGTCCCGCTCCGCCGGTTTAAACCCCGCGTCCACGATGTGGCGCACGATCTGGCGCACCGTGGCGTGGGTGCGCCCGTGCCCCCCCGCCGCCGAGACCACGTTCTCTTCCAGCATGGTGCTCCCGAAGTCGTCGGCCCCGTAGTAGAGGGCGGCTTGGGCCACCTTGAAGCCCAGGGTGGGCCAGGAGGCCTGGAAGTGGGCGAAGTTGTCCAGGGCGAGCCGGGCCACGCTCAAGGTCTTCAGGTACTCGTGGGCGGTGGCCCCCGGGGCTTTGCCCTTTAGCCGGGTGTGCTCCACCTGAAGGGTCCAAAGGGCGAAGGCGGCGAAGCCGTTCCCATAGCGCTCCAGGGCCTTGTCCTGCTGGGCCCTTAGGCCCAGGAGGTGGGCGGCGCGCTCCTTGGGGCCCTCCCCAAACCCGATGACCATGCTGGCCAGGGTGTAAAGCCCCAGAGCCTGGGCGGCGTCCACGATGCGGTACCAGTCGGCGGTCTTGATGCGGGCGGGGGCCGCCTTCAGGCGCACCTCGTCCACCAGGATCTCCGCCCCCGCCCCCGGCATCCCGTCCAGGCCCGCCTCCTTGAGCTTTTCCAGGATGGCCTCCGCCTTAAGCCCGGTGAGGCGTTCCAGGCCTAGGATCTCCTCGGGGCTGAAGGCGTCTATGCGGAGGTCGGGGAAGCGGTCCTTGAGGTAGCGGAGGAGGTCCAGGTACCAATCTAGGGGAAGCTCGGGGTTCACCCCGCCCTGCATGAGGATCCGCTTTCCCCCCACCTGGTAGAGCTCCTCCACTTTCCTCGCGATCTCCTCGTAGCTCAGGGTGTAGGCGTCCTTCTGCCTCTTGGTGCGGTAAAAGGCGCAGAAGGCGCAGGCCACGGTGCAGACGTTGGTGTAGTTGATGTTCCGGTCAATGAGGAAGGTCACCACCTCGGGGTCGGTCTTCTTAAGCCGCACCTCGTGAGCGGCGGCGGCGAGCTCGGGCAAGGGGAGGCTGAAGAGGCTTAGAACCTCCGCTTCGGAAAGCCGCTCCCCGGCCACGGCCTTCTCCAGGACGTCCATGGCCTTTATCCTACACCCGTTTTCCCGTGTTAAGGTGGCCTTCGGTAAAATCGGGGCATGGAACTCAAGCTTATTCCCATTGAGAAGCCCGAGAACCTCAACGTCATCCTGGGCCAGGCCCACTTCATCAAGACGGTGGAGGACCTGCACGAGGCCCTGGTGACCGCCGTGCCCGGGATCCGGTTCGGCCTCGCCTTCTCCGAGGCGAGCGGCAAGCGCCTCATCCGCCGCTCGGGGACGGACGAGGCCCTGGTGGAGCTCGCCGTGAAGAACCTCTTGAACCTGGCCTCGGGCCACGCCTTCCTCATCGTCTTGGGGGAGGGCTTTTACCCCATCAACGTCCTCCACGCCGTGAAGGCCTGCCCCGAGGTGGTCCGGATCTTCGCCGCCACCGCCAACCCCCTCAAGGTGGTGGTGGCCGAGGAGGGGGAGCAGAGGGCCATCCTCGGGGTCATGGACGGCTTCACGCCCCTCGGCGTGGAGGACGAGGCCGAGGTGGCCTGGCGCAAGGACCTGCTTCGCCGCTTCGGCTACAAGCTATAGCCAAGGGGTATAATCCCCTCCATGGAAGGCACCCTGGCCCCGGATTTCGCCCTCCCCGACCAGGAGGGCAAGGTCCACCGCCTCTCCGACTACCGGGGGCGGTGGGTGGTCCTCTACTTCTACCCCAAGGACGACACCCCGGGTTGCACCAAGGAGGCCTGCGGCTTCCGGGACCACATGGGAAGCCTCGAGGCCCTGGACGCGGCGGTCCTCGGGGTCTCGGCGGACGACGTGGAAAGCCACAGGCGCTTCGCCGAGAAGTACGGCCTGAACTTCCCCCTCCTCGCCGACCCCGAGCGGAAGGCCATCCTGGCCTACGGGGCCTGGGGGAAGAAGAACCTCTACGGCAAAGAGGTGGAGGGGGTGCTCCGCCAGACCTTCCTCATAGACCCCGAGGGGCGCATCGCCAAGGTCTGGCGCAAGGTCTCCCCCGAGGGGCACGCCCTCGAGGTGGCCGAGGCCCTGAAGGCGCTCAGGGGGGCCTGATGGAGCGCCCCTTGGAGAGCTACAAGAAGGAGGCGGCCCACGCCGCCATCGCCTACGTGCAGGACGGGATGGTGGTGGGCCTGGGCACGGGCTCCACGGCCCGCTACGCCGTCCTCGAGCTCGCCCGGCGCCTTAGGGAGGGGGAGCTGAAGGGCGTGGTGGGGGTGCCCACCTCGAGGGCCACCGAGGAGCTCGCCAAGCGGGAGGGGATCCCCCTCGTGGACCTTCCCCCTGAGGGGGTGGACCTGGCCATAGACGGGGCGGACGAGATCGCCCCGGGCCTTGCCCTCATCAAGGGCATGGGCGGGGCCCTCCTCCGGGAGAAGATCGTGGAGCGCGTGGCCAAGGAGTTCATCGTCATCGCCGACCACACCAAGAAGGTGCCCGTCCTCGGCCGGGGCCCGGTGCCGGTGGAGATCGTCCCCTTCGGCTACCGGGCGACCCTCAAGGCCATCGCCGACCTCGGGGGGGAGCCCGAGCTCCGCATGGACGGGGACGAGTTCTACTTCACCGACGGCGGCCACCTCATCGCCGACTGCCGCTTCGGCCCCATCGGGGACCCCTTGGGCTTGCACCGGGCCCTCTTGGAGATCCCCGGGGTGGTGGAGACGGGGCTCTTCGTGGGGATGGCCACCCGGGCCCTGGTGGCGGGGCCTTTTGGGGTGGAGGAGCTTCTGCCGTAGAATGGAGGCCGTGAAGGGCATGCCCCGGTCCTAGGGCGGGGAGGCTTCCCCGCCCGGGGCGCGTGCCCCGGTTTTTTTTAGGGAGGGCGCATGGAAAAGGTCTTCTACGTGACCACCCCCATCTACTACGTGAACGCCGAGCCGCACCTGGGCCACGCCTACACCACGGTGGTGGCGGACTTTCTGGCCCGGTGGCACCGCCTGGACGGCTACCGCACCTTCTTCCTCACCGGAACCGACGAGCACGGGGAAACCGTGTACCGGGCGGCCCAGGCGGCGGGAGAGGACCCCAAGGCCTTCGTGGACCGGGTCTCCGAGCGCTTCAAGAGGGCCTGGGACCTCCTCGGTGTCGCCTACGACGACTTCATCCGCACCACGGAGGAAAGGCACAAGAAGGTGGTGCAGCTCGTCCTAAAGAAGGTCTACGAGGCCGGGGACATCTACTACGGGGAGTACGAGGGGCTTTACTGCGTAAGTTGCGAGCGCTTCTACACGGAAAAGGAGCTCGTGGAAGGGCTTTGCCCCATCCACGGGCGTCCCGTGGAAAGGCGTCGGGAGGGGAACTACTTCTTCCGCATGGAGAAGTACCGAGCATGGCTTGTGGATTACCTCCGGGAAAATCCCGACCTCATCCGCCCCGAGGGCTACCGGAACGAGGTTCTGGCCATGCTCGCCGAGCCCATCGGGGACCTCTCCATCTCCAGGCCCAAGTCCCGCGTCCCCTGGGGCATCCCCCTCCCTTGGGACCAGGACCACGTGACCTACGTCTGGTTTGACGCCCTCCTCAACTATGTCTCCGCCCTGGGCTACCCCGAGGGGGAGGCCTACCGGACCTTCTGGCCCCACGCCTGGCACCTCATCGGCAAGGACATCCTGAAGCCCCACGCGGTCTTCTGGCCCACCATGCTGAAGGCGGCGGGGATCCCCATGTACCGCCACCTGAACGTGGGGGGGTTTTTGCTGGGGCCGGACGGGCGGAAGATGTCCAAGACCCTGGGGAACGTGGTGGACCCCTTCGCCCTCCTGGAAAAGTACGGCCGGGACGCGGTGCGCTACTACCTCCTCCGGGAGATCCCCTACGGCCAGGACACCCCGGTGAGCGAGGAGGCCCTAAGGACCCGGTACGAGGCCGACCTCGCCGATGACCTGGGCAACCTGGTGCAAAGGACCCGGGCCATGCTCTTCCGCTTCGCCGAGGGGCGCATCCCCGAGCCCGTGGCGGGGGAGGAGCTTGCGGAGGGCACGGGGCTTGCCGAACGGCTTAGGCCCCTGGTGCGGGAGCTGAAGTTTCACATGGCCCTCGAGGAAGCCATGGCCTACGTCAAGGCCCTAAACCGCTACATCAACGAGAAAAAGCCCTGGGAGCTTTACCGGAAGGACCCCGAGGCCGCCCGGGCTGCCCTCTACCGGGTGGTGGAGGGGCTTAGGATCGCCTCCACCCTCCTCACCCCGGCCATGCCCGACAAGATGGCCGAACTCCGGCGGGCCCTGGGGCTTAAGGAGGAGGTGAGCCTGGAGGAGGCGGAGCGCTGGGGCCTGGCCGAGCCCCGCCCCATCCCCGAGGAGGCCCCCGTCCTCTTCCCCAAAAAGGAGGCCAAGGTGGAGGCCAAGCCCAAGGAAGAGGCCTGGATCGGCATAGAGGACTTCGCCAAGGTGGAGCTTCGCGTGGCGGAGGTTTTGGCGGCGGAGAAGCATCCGAACGCCGACCGGCTTTTGGTCCTCAGGCTCTCCCTGGGGGGCGAGGAGCGCACCGTGGTCTCGGGGATCGCCAAGTGGTACCGGCCCGAGGAGCTCGTGGGCAAGAAGGTGGTCCTGGTGGCGAACCTCAAGCCCACCAAGCTCCGGGGCATTGAGAGCCAGGGGATGATCCTCGCCGCCCAGGAGGGGGAGGCCCTGGCCCTGGTGACCGTGGAGGGGGAGGTGTCGCCCGGGGCGGTGGTCCGGTAGTCCTTCTTTAAGGAGGGGTTAATCTAACCCTCATCTTTCTGCTTGCGGCCTGCTGGTATATTTGGGATGGATGGGAACTAGATTCCCTTCCCATCCTAGGAAGGAGGCTATATG
The DNA here is from genome assembly GCF_900102145.1 of Thermus arciformis. Taxonomy (GTDB): domain Bacteria; phylum Deinococcota; class Deinococci; order Deinococcales; family Thermaceae; genus Thermus; species Thermus arciformis. The sequence goes on from NZ_FNBC01000003.1 coordinate 17,307, forward strand.
CGTGGTTTAAGCGGCTTTCTCGCTCTGCTTTCCCTTGCACTGGCCCAGACGGTAAGCTTGCCTAAGCCGGAAGGTCCCGTGGTGGAGGTGGTCGCGTCCAATGTGAACGCCACCTTTAAGATCCAGGGCTGCGCTCGGGACCAGGAAGGGAAGGTGGTCTGCGCTGTTCAGATTCAGAGCAATGCCCGCACCAACCAGCAGTTGACCGTGCTCCACCAATCTGTTCGGGCCATCTCCGCCCGTGGGTTCAGCTACCCGGGCTACCTGAGCGTGGAGGGGGGCCAGGTGGAGGCTTCCCGGAGCGTGTTCGCCCTGCCCGCGGGGAACCAGGCTAGTGGCAAGCTGATTTTCCCTCAGGTGCCTCGAGAAGAGACCTTCTTCGCCGCCATCTACATGGGCGGCTTGGAGTTCCGGGGCATCCCCGTGGGCCAGGCGGCGGTCCCCTCCCCGGCCCCTGCGCAAGCTCCTTCCCAGGCCCAGGCCGCTCAGGAGGCGGAGCCCTGGAAGCGGTTCGCGGTAGGCCCTTTCACGTTTGAGCTGGTTGGCGAGCCTTACTTCGAATGTTGCTATAAGGTCACTTTGATTTACAACGTGGTTTCCAGCCAGGACGCGAGGCTCCAGATGCGCTTCAATAACACCCGCACCATCCTGGAAGGGGGGTTCCAAAGAACCGGAGGTGAATTTGCAGTTAGCGGCGGCCTGTCGGACTTCCTCGCGGGTATTCCCCTAAGGGTATATGTCCATCTTTACGTTCCCGACGTGAATGCCAGCAAGGTCCTCTACACGGAGTTTGAGGTCTTTGACGGCAAGGGCTGGCAGAAGATCGTCTTCCGCAACATGCCCTTCAAGAGGTAGCCGTTAAGCCAAGAGGGGGCCAGGCAGGTGCCTGGCCCCCTTCGCCTTTGGGCTTACCGAAGCTCCTCCAGGGCCCGCTTCAGGATGGCGTCGTTCTCCAGGTCCAGGAGCGCCTGGCCCCGCTCCTCGGGCAGGGGGCGCTGGCGCTGGGGTTCGGCGTAGCTGAACTTGCCCTCGGCGTCCGCCTTCACCTTGACGGTCTTGCCGTTCAGGGTCAGGGTGACCTCCGCCCCCGGCGGGGCCCCCGCTCCTTGCAGGGAGAAGGGGGTGGGGAAGCGGGTGTCCTTGACCTCTATGTCGGGCTTCAGGCCTTCCTTGTTGATGGCCCGGCGTTTGGGGGTGAGCCACTCAAAGGTGACCAGGGTGAGCTCGCCGCCGTTCGCCAGGGTGTAAGGGGTCTGGCCCACGCCCTTGCCGAAGGTCTTCTCCCCGATGATCTTGGCCCGGCCGTAGTCCTGAAGGGCCCCGGCCACGATCTCGCTGGCCGAGGCGGAGTTGCCGTTCACCAGGACCACCATAGGCCCGTCCCAGAGGGGCCGGCCCGAGGCCTCGCACCAGACCCGGGTGAGGTTCTTGGTGCGGGTGTAGACGATGGGGCCCTCCTTGAGGAAGGCGCTGGCCACGGCGCACCCCTGGTCCAGGAGGCCCCCGCCGTTGTCCCTGAGGTCAAAGATGAGCTTCTTCACCCCCTGGGCCTTGAGGTTCTCTATGGCCTTTTTCAGCTGGTCCTCCACCTTGAAGTTGGCGAAGGTCTCTAGGGCCACGTAGCCCACGTCCCCGATCCTGCCCGTGGAGACGGAGATGATCTCCACCTTCTCCCGCACGAGTTCAAAGACCAGGGGGGCGGGCACGCCTTCCCGGCGGACCTTGAGGGTGACCTTGGTCCCCTCCCGTCCCCGGATCCGGGCCACCACTTCCTGGAGGGGGAGCTTGGTCACGTCCTCCCCGTCCACCTCGAGGATCACGTCCCCGGCCCTAAGGCCCGCCCGCTGGGCGGGAAGCCCCTTCATGACCCCCTCAATCCTGGCCCCCGTGCCGTCGGGGTTGGCGGGGGTTAAGGTGGCCCCGATGCCGAAGAACTCGCCCCGGAGGTCCTCCTGGCGCAGGCTCGCCCGCTGGGGCGGGGAGTAGCTGGTGAAGGGGTCCTCGAGGGCCTGGACCATCCCCCCGATGGCCCCTTCCAGGAGCTTGTTCAGTTTTTCCCGGGGAAGGGACTCCAGGTAGTCCTGCTGGATCCTCTGGTAGACCTCCAGGAGGGCCTGGCCGTTCGGGTTTTGCAGGAAGCTTTCCGCCTGAGGGCGGGGGAGCTGGGCGTAGACCAAGGCCAGAAGCACCCCAAGCCCCGCGATGACCCATGCGCTTCGCTTCATCTTCTCCCTCACTCGCCTTCACTATAGCGCCTCTCCATGAGAAGAAAGGGTGGCCCACTCCCCATATAGTGGGGGCATGATCGCCTTTCACCGGGTGAGCCTGGAGTACCCCCGCACCGGGACCAAGGCGCTTTACAACGTGAGCCTCGAGGTCAAAAAAGGAGAGTTTGTCTTCGTGGTGGGCCACTCGGGGGCGGGGAAGTCCACCCTCCTCGCCCTGGTCCACAGGCGGCTTATTCCCACCCAGGGAGCGGTCTACTTCGCCGGGCAGAACCTGAAGGCCCTCCGGGGCGACCAGGTGGCCTACCACCGCCGCCGCATCGGCATGGTCTTCCAGGACCACCGGCTCCTTGCCGACATGACCGTGGAGGAGAACCTGGCCTTCGTCCTCCAGGTGCAGGGAGTGCCGCGGAAGGAGTGGCCCGAGCGCATCGCTACCGCTCTCCGCCGGGTGGGGCTTGCCCACAAGAAGCGGGCCTTCCCCGAGGAGCTTTCCGTGGGGGAGGCCCAGCGGGTGGCCCTGGCCCGCGCCCTCCTTCTGGACCCCCCCGTGATCCTCGCCGACGAGCCCACGGGCAACCTGGACCCGGAAAACGCCCTCCAGGTCCTGGACATCCTCAAGGCGGCCCACCAGCGGGGGGCCACGGTGGTGGTGGCCACCCACAGCCGCGAGCTCCTGGAGGCCTACCCCGCCCGGGTCGTGGCCCTGAAGGCGGGCCAGGTGGTGCGGGACGAGCGTCCCGGGGAGGGTGGTAGCATAAGGGTAAGGGAAGGCCCTGACCGGGGCGGAAAGGAGGGCGCATGAACATCTACAAGCTCATCGGCCGCAACCTGGAGATCACCGACGCCATCCGGGAGTACGTGGAGAAGAAGCTCTCCCGCCTGGACCGCTACCAGAACGGCGAACTCATGGCCAAGGTGGTCCTCTCCCTGGCGGGGAGCCCTCACGTGGAGAGGAAGGCCAAGGCCGAGGTGCAGGTGGACCTCCCCGGGGGGCTCGTGCGGGTGGAGGAGGAGGACCAGGACCTCTACGCCGCCATTGACCGGATGGTGGACCGCCTCGAGGCCCAGCTCAAGCGCTTCAAGGAGCGCCGCTACGTGGGCAAGCGCCACACCTACCAGGGCCCCCCGCCCCCCGAGGTGCGGGACCTCGAGGCCCTGCGCAAGCCCGAGGAGGAGGAAGGCCCCAGGATCGTGCGGGTGAAGCGCTTTGAGATGAAGCCCATGGACCCCGAGGAGGCCGCCTTCCAGATGGAGGCCTTGGGGCACGACTTCTTCGTCTTCAGGAACGCCCAGACCGACGAGATCAACGTCATCTACCGCCGCAAAGACGGCAACTACGGCCTCATTGAGCCCGCTTAGCCCCGCCTTCTGCCGGGGCCCCCATGCTGGCTTGGGCCAGCATGGGGCGGGTCAGTAGTAGGCCGCGGGGTCCACGAAGCGGGTCTCCTCGCCCACCCGCACGGCCACCCGGAACTCCAGCTCGTCCGGGGGGATGAGGAGGCCCCCGCCGGTGTAGCCCAGCACCTGGCCCTGGCGCACCCTTTGGCCCTCCTGCACCAGGGGCTCCTGGAGGTTGGTGTAGACGGTGGAGAGGGCTTCCGTGTGCACCAGCATCACCGTGTAGCCCAGGTTGGGCAGGTAGAGGATGCCCGCCACGTACCCGTCCGCCGCCGCCTGCACCGGGCTTCCGGGCGCGGGGCCCTGGAGGACCTGGAAAGGCCCCTCCTGCCCGTAGGGGACTAGGACCCGCCCCCCGGGCACGGGGAAGGCCAGGCGGCCCACGGCGGCGGGGAGGGGGGGCGGGGGCACCACCACCTGGGGGGGCGGAGCCTGGGCGCTTTGGCGGCGCCTCTGCTCCTCCTGGCGCCTCCTTTCCTCCTCCTGGAGGGCCAAAAGCCGCCTCCGCTCCTCCAGGACCTTGGCCTGGAGCTCGGCCAGGGCCCTCTGCAGGCGCCCCCGCTCGGCGAGGGCGTCCCGGAGGAGGGCCTTTTTCCCTTCCTCCTCCTGGCGGAGGCTCTTCAGGGTGGCCTCGAGGCTTTTCCGCTCGGATTCCAGCTGCCTTTGGTTCTCCGCCAGGGCGGCTTCCTTGGCGGTGAGGTCGGCGAGGAGGAGGGCGAGGCGCTCCCGCTCTTCCTTGAGGGCCTTGAGGGTGGCCTGGAAGCGGCGCACCAGCTCGGCGTCCTGCCGGGAGATGTAGCCCACCCAGCGGGCCCGCACCCCCAAATCCGTGAAGGACTGGGCGCGAAGCAGGGGCAGGTAGCGGCCGGAGCGCTCCCGGTACAGGCTTCGCATGAGGGCCTTGAGCCTCCCCTTCAGGGCGGCCAGGTCGTCCTCCAGCTTGGCGATGCGGGCTTCCGTTTCCCGGATGGACTCCTTGAGCCCGGCGATCTCCCGGCGCAGGGCCTGCCTTTCCCCTTCCAGGCGGCGGATCGCCGCCTCGAGGCGGGCCTTTTCCGCGAGGAGGTTTTGCACCCTTTGGGAGAGGCGGGCAAGCTCCTGGTTAAGCCGCCGGATCTGGGCCTGGGCCTTCTCCTCCAGGGCGCGGGCCCGGGCGGCCTCGGCCTCCAGGGACCGCACCTTCTCCTTCTGGGTGGCCACGTCCTGCCCCAAGGCGAGGAGGGCGAGGAGGAGGCCAAGCCAAACCCCAAGCCGCACCGTCAGACCTCCTTGAGGTAGGCCCGGCTGGCCATGTAGGCCCCTCCGGCCCCCAGCACCAAGGCCAGGAGGAGGACCCCAAGGGCGGTGCGCAGGAGGTCCTCCTGGGCCAGGACCGGGAGGAAGGGGAGGAGGCCCTGGGCCGCCCGGGAAAGCCCCAGGTAGAGGCTTCCCCCCGCGAGCACCGCCAAAAGCCCGGCCGCCAGGGTGAGGAGGAGGCCTTCCGCGATGAAGGGCCCCTGGATGAAGCGCCGCGTGGCCCCCACCAGGAGCATGACCGAAAGGGCCTCCTTGCGGCTTTCCACCGAGAGGCGGATGGACCCCATCACGCTGAAGAAGGTGTTGAGGAGGAGGAGCCCCACCAGCACCCCCATGGCCAGGCGGCTTCCCGAAAGCACCCCCAAAAGGCGCTCCGTGAGCTCTCCCCCGTACTCCACCCCTTCCACCCCGGGAAGCCTCCGCAGGCGCTCGGCCACCTGGCGCACCGCCTCGGGGGTTCGGAGCTTTAGGCGCAGGGTGTCGGGGAGGGGGTTTTCCACCAGGTCCTTGGCCTCGGCCAGGTAGGGGTAGTCCAGGACCAGCTGGGCCAGGGCCTCTTCCTTGGGGATGAGGCGCACCTCCCCCACCTCCGGCCAGGCCTGGATCTCCGTGAGCAGGGCCTCCACGTCGGCCTTGTCCTGGAGGAAGGCGGCCACCTCCAGCTCCTTCTCCAGGCTTTGCACCACCTTTTCCAGGTTCCAGAGGAGGAGGCCCAGGAAGTAGAGGAGGGCGAAGGACACGAGGGCGGTGAAGAAGGTGGCGAGGCTGGCCGTGGGGTGCCTGAGGATCTGGCGGAGGGCCTCGCGGAGGACGTACACGCCCTACATCTTACGGCCCTTCTTGGGAGGGGAAAGGGGCTCATCGGCCCTTTTCCCTGAGCTCCTTGAGGTAGGCGAGGACCGTGTCGGCGTCCTTGAAGGGGTTCACCCCTCGCCAGATGCGCTCAATCCTCCCCTCGGGGCTGAGGAGGAAGGTGTCCCGGCTGTAGAAGCCGAAGAAGCTTCGCACCCCGTAGGCCCGGGCGAGGCGGCCCTGGGGATCGGGAATCATGCCGCCCCTTAGGGCAAGCTTCTCCACGAAGTCGCACTGCTCCCGGGCGGGGTCGTGGCTCACCCCGTAGACCCGGGCCCCGAGCCTTTGGAACTCGGGGTAGAGCTCGGAGTACCGCTTGGCCTGGGCGGTACACCCGGGGCTTTTGGCCTTGGGGTAGAACCAGAGGACCACGTAGCTTCCCCTCAGGTTCACGGGGCGGCCGTAGCTGTCCTGGGCCTCGAGGAGGGGGGCCTTGTCCCCGGGGGCGAGGGCCTGGGCCCGGAAGAGGCCTAGGAGAAGGGGGAGGGCGCGCATACCCTTAGCCTAAGTGCCCGCACCTTGATTTCGCCACATGGGACGCCGGGGGTAGGGCTTTGCGAAGGCTCTTTTGGGGCCCCCGCTCTGGCGCAAGCCAGAGCGGGGTACTCAGGAGGGCGGGGGTGGTCCGGGTGTGGCCGGGGCTCCAAAGGTGGCCTGGCCCCTTCTTCCCGAGGGGCCGCCTGCTACCCTGAGGGCATGAAACCCTTCCTCTTGGGCCTGGCCCTGGGGGGGCTTCTGGGAATGGGGGTGGCCTGGGTGGCCCAGGGCCCTGGGGGCGGGGAGGTGGCCGCCTTGGCGGTGCCCGCCCAGCTCCCGCCCCAAGGGGGCGAGGCTTGCGAGCCCCAGGTCTACCTCTTCCTGAACGGGCAGTTCTTCCGCATGCTCCCCGTGCCCGGCGGGGAGCCCCAGGAGCTTTTCCCGGTGGAGCCCGCGCCCAACCCCTTTGGAGGCTCCTAGAGGGGGCTCAGGTAGCGCCTTAAGGCGACCCCCAATAGGGCCAAAGCCCCGCCCAGGGCCCCCAGAAGCCCCGTGGCCTCCTGGGGGCGGACCTCGAGGCCCATCCCCTCGGCGAGCTCCAGGTAGACCCGGGAAAGCTCCTCCTCGGAGCGCACCAGGAAACTCTTCCCCCCGGTGAGCTCGGCGATGGCCCAAAGGAGCTCCTCGTCCACCTCGTAGGCCCCGGCGAAGAACCCAAAGGCGCTCAAGGGGTCCTCGGGGCCGGGGGTCCAGCCCGGCACCCCCACCCCCACGGTGTGCACCCGCACCCCCATCCTTTGGGCCTCCCCCGCGGCCTCCAGGGGGTCGGCGCCGGTGCGGTTGCGGCCGTCGGTGAGGAGGAGGATTTCCCCCTTGCCCCCGGCCTCCCGGATGTGGCGCAAGGCCTCGAAGATCCCCTCCCCGATGGCCGTGGAGCGGCCGAACTCCAGGCTCTCCAGGCTCTCCAGAAGCCGCTTGCGGTCGGTGGTGGGAGGGTGGACGGTTTGGGCGTGGCCGCTGAAGGCCACGAGGCCCACCCTTAGGCCCCTCGGGGCCCTTCGGAGGAAGGCGCGGGCGGCCTCCTTGGCGGCCTCGAGGCGGTTGGGCTTGAGGTCCGTGGCCATCATGCTCCGGCTCACGTCCAGGACCAGCACGGCCACGTTTTCGCTGGTCCGCCCGGGGAGGGGGAGGAGGGGACGGGTGGCGGCCAGGGCCAGGAGGAGAAGCCCCAGGGCGAAGAGGGCCGTGGGAAGCCAGGGGAGGGGCCCCCGGGCCTCCCTGGCCGCCTCCTTCAGGAGGGCGAGGAGGGGGTGGGGCAGGCGGGCCTTGGGGCGCCTCCGGTAGAGGCCAAGGAGCAGGAAGGCCAGGAGAAGGAGGAGGCTTAGGGCTTCGGGGGCCATTAGGCTCACGGCCACCTCCCTTCCCGGGCGAGGTTGAGGTAGGCCCCGAAGGCGAGGAGGAGGAAGCCCCCCACCACCAGGCCTTGGGCGAGGTCCCTGGGGCTTTGCCGCCAGACGTAGTGGGGCCTAAGGGCCCGGTACAGGGGGCGGAAGTCCTCCTGTAACACCTCCCCTCCCGTGGCCTGGGCCAGGCGCAGGAGGCGCAAGGGGTCCGTGGGCACGAAGAAGAGGCCTTCCCCGATGCGGCTCACCGCCCCCCTTGGGTCCCCCAGGGGGCGGACGAAGACGGGAAGCCCCGCCCGGGCGAGCTCGGCGGCCGCCTCCAGGGGGTCTTGCCCGGCGTTGGCGGCCCCGTCGGAGAGGAGGAGGAGGAGGGCGGGGGGAGGGCTTTCGGGGAGGTCGCGCTCCGCGCCCTCGGGCCTCAGGAGGCGCTTGGCCTGGAGGAGGCCGTTCCCCAAGGGGGAGACGCCCCCGGGCCTCAGGCCTTCCAGGGCCTCGAGGAGGGCCTTCCGGTCCGTGGTGGGGGCGAGGACCAGCACCGCCTGGGGCCCGAAGCTCACGAGCCCCACCCCCACCGAGGGGTCCAGGCCCTTCAGGAAGGCTTGGGCCAGGGCCTTGGCCTTCTCCAGGCGGCTTGGGGCCTCGTCGTCTGCGGCCATGGAGTGGCTGGTGTCCACCACCAGCACCGCCCGGGTCAGGTTCTCCCGCCAGGGGAGGCTCGCCTCGGGTTGGCCCGCCGCCAGGAGGAGGAGGGGGAGGGCCAGGAGGTAGGGGAGGGGAAGGGGGCCCTTCTTGGGGAGGAAGGCCCGGTCCAGGGCCCCTTGGAGCCTCCTTTGCCCCCGCCTCTCCCCGAGGAGAAGGGCGAGGAGGCCAAGCCCCAAGAGGGCGGCCCCTAGGAGAAGGCCTTCCGGGCTCTTGAAGGCCACCTTCGCCTCCTTACAAGCTCCAAGAGCAGGGGCACGAGGTCCATCTCCGTGGAGGCCAGGAGGGGGTCGGCCCCCGCCCGGCGGATTTCCCCCATCCGGGCCCGCCTCAGGGCCTCGGCCCGCCTGGCGTAGGCCTCCCGCACCCTCCCGTCCAGGGCGTTCACCTCCAGGGCCTCGCCCGTTTCCGGGTCAAAGAAGGCCATCACCCCCACCTCGGGCAGGGCCCGCTCCCAGGGGTCTTCCACCAGCACCGCCACCACGTCGTGGCGGGCGGCGAGGCGGGAAAGGGGGGCGTAAAAGGGGTCCAGGAAGTCCGAGAGGACCAGGACCAGGCTCCGCTTCCGGGCCAGGCGCCCGAGGAGGCCAAGCCCCTCCCCCAAGGGGAGGCCCGTCCCCGGCCTCAGCCCCTCCCGGGCGAGGAGCAGGGCCTGGGCCTTCCCGCCCCGGGGGGGGAGGAGGCCCGTGGGGAGGAGGGCCCCCACCCGGTTCCCGTGCCTTAGGGCGATGTAGGCCGCAGAGAGGGCGAGCTCCAGGGCCAGGGCGTACTTCTCCCGCCGCCTGCTGCCAAAGCGCATGGAGGGGCTTCCGTCAAGGTAGAGCCACAGGGTGAGCTCCCGCTCCTCCCGGAAGCGGCGCACGTGGAGCTCCCCCGTGCGGGCGGTGGCGGGCCAGTCTATGCGCTCCGCCTCGTCCCCGGGGGCGTAGGGGGAAATCTCCGCCAGCTCCAGGCTCTTGCCGTAGAACACCCCCCGGTAGTCCCCGAAGAGGAACCCGTCCAGGGGACGCACCACCTCAAGCTCCAGGCGGGCCAAGAGGGCTTCGGGCGTCTCCATAGGGGTCATGCAGGGGCACGAAGGGCGGGGGGAAGCGGTCCAGGACGGCCTTGAGGATGGCCTCCTGGTCCACGCCCTCCGCCAGGGCTTGGTAGGAGAGGACGAGGCGGTGGCGGAGGGCGTCCAAAAAGAGGTCCCGCACGTCCTCGGGGAGGGCGTGGGCCCGTCCCCGCACCAGGGCCAAGGCCTTGGCCCCCTGGACCAGGGCTAAGGAGGCCCTAGGGCTTGCCCCGAAGGCCACGTAGGGCCTGAGCTCCTTCAGGCCTACCTTTTCCAGGTCCCGGGTGGCCTGCACCAGGGCCACGGCGTGCTCCGCCACCTTGGGGTGGACGTAGACCCGGTCGGCGAGGCGGGAAAGCTCCAGAAGCTCCTCCAGGGAGAGGGCCTTTGCTACCCGGATCTCCTCCCCCGTGGTCATGCGGCGCACGATCTCCAGCTCCTCGTGAAAGGCGGGGTAGTCCACCACCACCTTGAGGAGGAAGCGGTCCAGCTGGGCCTCGGGAAGGGGGTAGGTGCCCTCGCTCTCAATGGGGTTCTGCGTGGCGAGGACGAGGAAGGGCCGGGGCAGGGGGTAGGTCTCCTTGCCCAGGGTCACCTGCCGCTCCTGCATGGCCTCGAGGAGGGCCGACTGCACCTTGGCGGGGGCGCGGTTGATCTCGTCCGCCAGGAGGAGGTGGGCGAAGATGGGGCCGAGCTCGGTGCGGAACTCCCCGTCCTTGGGGTTGTAGACCCGGGTGCCGAGGAGGTCTGCGGGCACCAGGTCGGGGGTGAACTGGATGCGCTTGAAGCTTCCCCCCAGGGCCTCGGCCAGGGTCTTCACCGCCAGGGTCTTGGCGAGGCCCGGAACCCCCTCAATGAGGAGGTGGCCCCGGGCCAGGAGGGCCACCAGCATCCGCTCCAGAAGCTGGTCCTGGCCCACGATGACCCGCTTGACCTCCTTGAGGAGCCCCCTGAGCTTCTCCCCCGCCTCCAAAAAGGGTGCCTCGTCCCAAGCCATGCCGCCTCCCGGGGTTTCCCGGGAGTATACCCCCCCTGGCCCGGGGGGCACACCCTCCTAGGGCACATTTGGCCGGAAGAGGGCCTTGCCCTTCGCCCCCAGGGCCTCGGGCCAGGCCTCCAGGGGGAAGACGCCCCCCACCAGGCTTTCCAGGCCCTCGAGCTCCGGGAGAAGCCCCACCGCCTCCCGGAACTCCTCCCGGGTGTAGGTGTAGCTTCCCCAAAGGGCCACCTCCTTGAACCAGAAGGGGGAGAGGTCCACCAGCTCAAGCCCCGGCGCCCCCAGGAGGAGCACCTTCCCCCCTTCCCGGGCGAGGGCGAGGGCCTCCCGGAAGCCCCGGCCGCTTCCCGAGGCCTCCACCACCGCCTCGTACCCGCCCCTATGGCCCTCAAAGAGGAGGTAGCGGTAGCGCCGGGCCCGCGCCCAAAGGGCCTCCTTCGCGCTCCCGTAGACCCCGTCCGCCCCGAAGGCCTTGGCCCTTTCCGCCTGGTGGGGGTACTTGGCCACGGCGAGAAGCCTTCCCCCGTAGCCCAAGGCCCTGAGGAGCCTCACCGCGAGGAGGCCGATGGTGCCCATCCCCAGGACCAGGACCTCCTCGGGCCAGGGCCTGAGCTTCTTCAGGCCCCTTAGGACCACCGCCAGGGGCTCGGCGAAGACGGCCCTTTCCTCGGGGACGCCTGGGGGGATGGGGTAGAGCCTTTCGGGCCGGGCCAGGACCCACTCCCCCCATCCCCCGGGGAGGTCCCGGTTGTAGCCCAGCATCCCGGGGGCCAAGGGGCCCTCGGCCACGTTCTGGCAAAGCCCCTCCTCCCCCTCCTGGCACCTGGGGCAGGGGGGAAGCCCCCGGTCGGCGCAGGCGAGGAGGGGGTTCACCGCCACCAGCGCCCCCTCCACCTCCCCCAGGATCTCGTGGCCCAGCACCGCGGGGAAGGAGAAGAAGGGGCTTAGGGAGGGGGGGCTTTTCCCGTAGAGGAGGGCGAGGTCCGAGCCGCAGACGCCGCTTAGGCGCACCCGGACCCGCAGGAAGCCTTCCCGTTCGGGGAGGTGGACCTCGGCGAGCCTGAGGGGGAGGAGCCCCTTGGGAAAGCGTTTGCCGAGAAGCCTTGCCCCGAAGAAGCGGGGGAGGGAGGGGGTGTAGAGGAGGGCCTTCATGCCATGGGCACGGTGCGGATGAGCTTGCCCTCTATGCGCTCCAGGATCTCGTCCAGGCTTCTTCCGGTGATGGTGAGGCCGTGGTTCTTAAGGCCCACCACGGCCCGGGCGGGGTCGGGGGCTTGGCGCACCTTCTCCGCCACCGCCTGGGCGAGTTCATACGTGCCGCAGGGGTAGTTGAAGGCGGTGGCGGGCACGCCCTCCATCCAGGCGTGCACGTGGAGGATGGCCCCCACCTCGGGGTGCTCCCGGTAGATCATCCAGTGCTCAATGGCGTCCACGCTCACCCGCCTCGGCTCCACGTGGGGGGGGACGGAGAGGAGGATGGCGTTCCTCTTGGGGTCGTAGTCTTTGACCATGAGGATGTCCCGGCCGATCTCCCGGAGGTTCGCCTTGTCCACCCCGCTTGCCGACATCCAGAAGCGCTTCTCGTCCTTGCGCACGGAGAGGTTGCCGTAGGAGAGCCCCCCGATGCCATAAAGCCTCTTCACGTGCCTCAGGTCCTCGGGGGAGAGGATCTCCTCAATGGGGAAGGGGGCGGGGAGGAGGTCCCACTCCTTCAGCTTCTTCCCCGCCCGGTACATGCTCTCCGTGAGCTCGTCCCCCTGCCAGAGCTCGGGCTCGAGGTCCGGCTCAAAGACGTTGTTGATGACGAGTCGGCTGCAGGCGATGGGCCTTAGGCGGGCCGCCACCCGCTCGTAGAACCCCTCCCCCTCGGGCTCCCCGTAGTGGCCGAGCTCCAGGGTGAGGAACTTGACGCCCTGGCCCGGCACGTAGGCCAAAAGGACGTTGGAAAGCGCCCGGACGAGGTAGGGGTAAAGCTCCCGCAAGGGGTCTTGGGGGAACTCGGGAAGCTCCAGGACCGAGGCCACGAAGGTGGCCTGGGCCCTGCGGCGGTAGGGTTTGGGGTTTTCCGGGGTGATGGCGTTGAGGACGAGGTTCGGGGCTTCGGACTCGGGGTTATGGCGGAAGCCCTGGGCCTCGAGGGCCTTGCCGACGCCCTCCAAAAAAGGCCTGAGCCTGGGCGTGGGTTCGCCGTGGATGAGGTATTCCCACATGGCGCCTCCTTGCTCTGGCCCTTAGCCTACCCCATACTGGGCGCATGGCGGAAGCGCTTTGGGGGGAAAGGGCCCTCCTTCCCGGGCTTCGGGTGGGCCACTTCACGGACCGGGAGGCCCGCACCGGGTGCACCGTGGTCCTGGTGGAAGAGGGGGCGGTGGCGGCGGTGGACGTGCGGGGGGCGGCCCCGGGGACCCGGGAGACGGACCTCCTCGCCCCCGAGAACACCGTGGAGCGGGTCCAGGCGGTCCTCCTCACCGGGGGAAGCGCCTTGGGCCTCGCCGCCGCGGACGGGGTGGTGCGCTACCTCCGGGAGCGGGGAAAGGGCTTCCCCACGCCCGCAGGTCTGGTGCCCATCGTGCCCGCCGCGGTGCTTTACGACCTGGGGCGGGGGGAGGTCTTCCGCCCCCCGGGGGCGGAGGCGGGGTATGGGGCCTGCTTGGCCGCAGGGGGCGGGGTGGCCGAGGGGAGCGTGGGGGCGGGCACGGGGGCCGTGGCGGGCGGGGTGAAGGGGGGGTTTGGCCTTGCGGGCTACCTCCTGGAGGAGGGGTTTAGGGTGGTGGCCCTCGCCGCGGTGAACAGCCTCGGCCGCCCCTTTGACCCCCTCACGGGGAGGCTCTACGCCGAGGGCCTCCTCGCCCCGGAGGAGCGGGCGCTTCTTCCCGACCTCTCCCGCTACCGGGGAAGCCTCGAGGACTACCGCTATCCCTTCCTCCTCGGCCAGCACACCACCCTGGCGGTGGTGGCCACGGACGCCCCCCTCACCAAGGCCCAGGCCAAGAGGCTCGCCGTCATGGCCCAAGACGGCCTCGCCCGGGCCCTCCGCCCCGCCCACACCCCTTTGGACGGGGACCTGGTCTTCGCCCTGGCCCTGGGCGAGGGAGGGGGGGTGGGGTTTCCCCTCCTCCTCCGCCTCGGGGCCTACGCCGCCGATGCGCTTTCCCGGGCCATCGCCCGGGGGGTGCTCCTGGCGGAGGGGATGCCTGGGGTGCCCGCCTACCGGGAGCTTGTGCATAAGAATGGAGGATGACCGAATAAAAGTTTCCTTGACGCCTGGGCATTCTTGGGATAGATTGCCCTCGTTAAAACCGCGGAGGAGCGTATGAGGAAGACTTACTGGCTGGTAGGGCTTTTCGCGGCCTTCCTTTTGGGCGGTTGCCAGATGGCTTCCAAGCCCGATCCAACCCCTACCTTAGCTGAGGCCTTCTGGCCCAAGGAGGCCCCCGTCTATGGCCTGGATGACCCTGAGGCTATCCCAGGCCAGTACATTGTCGTCTTTAAGAAGGGAAAGGGTCAGTCTCTGCTCCAAGGTGGATTGACAACCCTGCAGGCACGGCTGGCTCCTCAGGGGGTGGCGGTGACCCAGGCCTACACGGGCGCTCTCCGGGGATTTGCGGCGGTGATGGCGCCCCAGGCCTTAGAGACCTTAAGGCAGAATCCCGACGTGGAGTTCATAGAGGCGGACAAGGTGGTGCGGGCTTGGTCTACCCAGAGCCCTGCTCCTTGGGGCCTGGACCGGATTGACCAACGGGACCTCCCCCTTTCCAACAGCTACACCTACACCGCTACGGGAAGGGGGGTTAACGTCTATGTGATTGACACCGGAATTCGCACGGCCCACCAGGAGTTCGGCGGCCGAGCCCGGGTGGGCTATGACGCCCTAGGGGGAAACGGCCAGGACTGTAACGGCCACGGCACCCACGTGGCGGGGACGATCGGTGGGGTGACCTATGGAGTAGCCAAGGCGGCCAACCTCTATGCTGTGCGCGTCCTGGACTGCAACGGTTCCGGTTCCACTTCTGGGGTCATCGCCGGGGTGGACTGGGTTACCCAGAACCACCGCAAGCCGGCCGTCGCCAACATGAGCCTGGGAGGCGGAGCCTCCACGGCCTTAGACAACGCCGTGAAGAACTCCATCGCCGCGGGGGTGGTCTACGCTGTGGCCGCGGGGAACGACAATGCCAACGCCTGCAACTACTCCCCAGCCCGGGTGGCCGAGGCCCTTACCGTGGGCGCCACCACATCTTCCGATGCCCGTGCCAGCTTCTCCAACTACGGTAGTTGCGTGGACCTCTTCGCCCCTGGAGCTTCCATCCCCTCGGCCTGGTACACCTCGGACACGGCCACCCAGACCCTCAGCGGCACCTCCATGGCCACCCCCCATGTGGCCGGGGTGGCTGCCTTGTATCTAGAACAAAACCCTTCGGCCACGCCGGCCGCCGTTGCTGGCGCTATCCTCAACGGGGCCACTACGGGGCGGCTTTCGGGGATCGGTTCGGGGTCCCCTAACCGCCTCCTTTACTCCCTGCTCTCCTCGGGGGGTGGTTCCACAGCCCCATGTACCGACTGCAGCTACTACACGGGCAGCCTTTCCGGTCCTGGCGACTATGACTTCCAACCCAACGGTACCTCCTACTACAGCCCTGCAGGTACCCATAGGGCCTGGCTTAGGGGCCCCGCCGGAGCGGACTTTGACCTCTACCTCTGGCGTTGGAACGGCTCCCGTTGGGTGACCGTGGCCAGCTCTACGGGACCTACTTCGGAGGAAAGCATCAGCTATAGCGGAACCGCTGGCTACTACGTCTGGCGCATCTACGCCTATAGCGGCTCGGGGATGTACGAGTTCTGGCTCCAGCGTCCCTAGGTCAGGGGTTTCTGCCTCCCCTGGGAAGCGCCTGGGGGAGGTTTTTCCTTTAGCGTCCTGGGAAGGGGGCGAGGACCGCTTCCACCTGGAAGACCCGGCTTTCCCGGCGCACCGTGAGACGGATTCTTTCTCCCACCTGGTGCCTGCGCACTTCGCGGAGGAGGTCCTCAAAGCTGTTCACCGGCACCCCGTCCACCTCGAGGATCACGTCCGGCACCCCGCCCGACTCCACTCCCCTAAGCCCCGCCCGGTGGGCGCTTCCCCCCGGCACCACCTCCCCCACCACCACCCCGCCCGGGGGCAGGCCCAGCTCCCGGGCGAGCTCCGCCGTGAGGGCCCTTGGGCCCCGGAGGCCCAGGTAGGGCCAGTAGCGCCTTTCCCCCCTCTCCAAGGCGGCGAGGGCCTCCCCCCGGCCGAAGAGGGGGGTGAAGAAGCTGCGGAAGCCCTCCTCCGTCTGGCCGATGGCCACCGCCACCCCCAGCACCCGCCCTTCCGCGTCCAGCACCGGCCCCCCCGAGTCCCCGGGGGCGAGGGGTAGGGAGGTCTCCACCAGGCCTTGGGGCAGGAAGGCCGAGGGGTTCGCCTCGAGGCCGGTGACCCGCCCGTACCGGGGGGCGAGGAACTGGCCCCGGCCGTTCCCGATGTGGAGGACGGGCTCCCCAGTTTTGGGCCTCCTCGCCGTCTCCAGGGGCAAGAGGGCGGGGGCCTTGGCCGGGGTGGCGAGCACGGCCAGGTCCAGAGGCTCGGCGAACCCCACCACCCGGGCCTCGGCCTGGGTGCGGTCCGCCAGGACCAACCGGAAGGGCCCCCCCTCCGCCACCACGTGGTAGGCGGTGAGGACGAGGCCTTCCCGGTAGAAGAACCCGGTGCCCCGGGTCCCCTCCCCGTCCGCGACGCCCAAGACCGCGGGATGGGCCCGGGTGTAGGCCTCCTGCAGGGCCCCGGGCCCCGCCTGGACGGGCTCGGCCCAGAGGACGGGGGAGCCCCGGGTGAGGAGGGCGTAAAGGGCGAGGCCCAGGGGCAAAAGGGGGAACAAGGCCTTCAGGGGGCGCATAGGCCCATTCTCCCCGGTCCGCCTCCCGGCCAGGGTGGCCAAGGCCACCCTCAGGGGGCCCGCACCCAGTGGACTTTGGCTGGGTCCCCGCAGAGCTCCTTGAAGGCGCAGCGGCCGCAAGCGGTCCCGCAGTTTAGGGGGCGGGCGTAGCCCTTGGCCTCGAGGTGGCGCAGGAGGAGCTCGGCGGTCTCCGGCCGAAGGCCCAAGGCCCGGGCCAGCTCGGAGGGGGTCTTGGGGGTGGCGAGGAGGGCGAGGGCTTCCTGGATCACGGCAGAACCCTGGATGCGGCCAAGGCCAGGAGGTAGGCCAGGAGGAGCTGGTACCCCACGGAAAGGGCGGCCACCCGCCCCCCCACCACCTGCCGGAGGGCGGCGAGGGTGGCCACGCAAGGGGTATAGAGGAGGACGAAGACCAGGTAGGCCAAGGCCCCGGCGGGGGTCACGGCCTTGGTCAGGGCCGCCTGCAGGGGGGTGGGCTCGTGGGCCAGGGGGAGGCTAAAGGGGGCAAAGAGGGCGGCGAGGCCCTGCAGCGTGCCCCACACCGCCTGCAAAAGCCCTTCCCCGAGGTGCCTAAGCCCTTCCAGAAGCCCCAGGGGGCTTAGGGCCTCGGCCCCGAGGAAGCTCACCCCCAAAGCCCCCACCACCACCTCCTTGGCCACGAAGCCCGGGATGAGGGCCCCTACCAGGCGCCAGTCCTCCAGCCCGAGGGGCCGGAAGAGGGGGGTGAGGGCCTGGGCCAGGAGGGCGTAGGGGGTGGACCCGGCCAGGGGCACGTGGAGCAGGGCCCAGATGAGGAGGACCGCCAGGAGGATGGGCCCCCCGGCCCCCCGCACGAAGCTCCCGGTGCGGGCTAGGGAGAGGCGGAGGAGGAGCCTTAGGGGAGGGAAGCGGTATGGGGGAAGTTCCATGGCGCCCTCCCCCGTCCCGGCCCTAAGGGCCTTCCCCAGGAGGAAAGCGGTGAGGAAGCCCATCCCTAGCCCCAGAAGGTAGAGGCCGAAGACCACCAAGGGGGCCTGCTTGGGGAAGAAGGCGAAGGCGAAGAGGGTGAAGACGGGAAGCCTGGCCCCGCAGGCCAGGAAGGGGATGGCCAGGGCCACCCGCAGGCGGTCCAGGGGGTGGGAGAGGGCGCGGGTGGCGTAGATGGCGGGCACGTTGCAGCCAAAGCCCAAGACGAGGGGGATGAAGGCCTTGCCGGGAAGCCCCGCCCACTGCATGAGGCGGTCGGCCACGAAGGCCATGCGGGCCAGGAAGCCGGAGGTCTCCAGAAAGGCCAGGGCCAGGTAGAGGAGGAAGAGGACCGGGGTGAAGGAGAGGACCGTGCCCACCCCCGCTACCACCCCTTCCGCCAGAAAGGAGCGGAGGAGGGCGGGGAGGGGAAGGGCCAGGCTCCAGCCCGCAAGCACCTCCTGGGCCCGGCCGATGAGGTCCACCCAGGGGGCGGAGAGGGCGAAGGTGAAGCGGAAGGCCAGGAACATGGCCAAGAGGAAGAGGGGAAGGCCCAAAAGGGGGTGCAGGACCAGGCGGTCCAGCCTTTCCGTGAGGGGGGGCGGGGCCTCTTTGCGGCGCACGGCCTTCCGGTAGACCTCCTGGGCCTTTTGGTAGCGGGCCTCGAGGGCCAGGAGGTAGGGGTCAGGCCCCTCCGCCAAAAGCCTTTCCCGCTCCTCGGCGGCCCGCTTTTGCGCCTCGGGCGGCAGGGGCACCCCTTCCCCCAGGAGGGCCAAAAGGCCCAGGGCCCGGGGAATGAGGGGCTCGAGGCGGCCCAGGGCCTCCTCCAGGGGAGGGGGGTAGCGCACCGGGGCTTCGGGCACGCGGGCCTGAAGGGCCTTTTCCAGGACGCCTTCCACCCGGCCCCGGCTGGCCACGGCGCCCGCCACGGGGAGGCCCAGGGCCTCTTCCAAGGCCTTCAGGTCCACCTCCAGGCCCTTGGCTTCAGCCTCGTCCAGGAGGTTCACCACCAAGGCCATGGGGAGACCGAGCTCCATGGCCTCCAGGGCCAGGACCAGGCTCCGCTCCAGGTTGCTCCCGTCCAGGACCAAAAGGAGCCGGTCCGGCGGGTGCTGAAGGAGCTCTTTCAGCACCACGCCCTCCTCGGGGGAGGTGGGAAGGAGGCTGTAGGTGCCGGGGAGGTCCACCAGCTCCACCCGCGCCTCGCCCAGGCGGAGGTGGGCCGAGAGCCTTTCCAGGGTGGTGCCGGGCCAGTTGCCCACCTCCAGGCTTGCCCC
The DNA here is from genome assembly GCF_900102145.1 of Thermus arciformis. Classification (GTDB taxonomy): domain Bacteria; phylum Deinococcota; class Deinococci; order Deinococcales; family Thermaceae; genus Thermus; species Thermus arciformis. The sequence continues at coordinate 35,844 of NZ_FNBC01000003.1, forward strand.
CGCCAGGGCGTTGACGAGGGAGCTTTTTCCCGTGTTGGGGTTGCCCACCAAGGCCCAGCGCTCCTCGGCCTTAAGGACCGCTGCGGGAGGGTCGCAACGGGGGCAGCTCACGCCTCCTCCAGGGCCTCCACCAGAACCTGGCTGGCCTCGCTCCGCCGCAGGAGCAAGAAGGTGTCCCCGGCCCGCACCTCCAGGGGGTCCCCCAGGGGGGCCTGGAGGAGGACCTCCACCAGGACCCCGGGCCTAAGGCCCAGGGCCAGAAGCCGCCTGCGCTCGGGGGGAACCCGCAGGACGCGGGCGCGGGCGCCAGGGGGAAGATGGGCCAGGGAAGGCATAGGCATCACCTAAAGGGAGGGTAACCCCCCGGGGAGATAAAGTCAAGTATTCCGGTCGGATTTTGCGATTTGATAATGAGAAGCGTTTGCGTTGGCTCAGGTCCTGGGAGGCCTAGGCCTTCTCCTCTTCTTCCATGAGCCTGAGAAACGCCGCCACCACCTCGGGGTCAAACTGCCTGCCCGCCTGCTCCTGGAGGTAGGCTAGGGCCTTCGCCTTGGGCCAGGCCTTGCGGTAGGGCCGGTCCGAGGTGAGGGCGTCGTACACGTCCACCACGGCGAAGATGCGGGCGGAGAGGGGGATCTCCAGGCCCCTTAGCCCCCTCGGGTAGCCGGAGCCGTCCCAGCGTTCGTGGTGGGCGTAGGGGATCTCCAGGGCCTTCTTGAGGAAGGGGATCCCGGAGAGCCACTCGTAGGCGTAGACGGGATGCTTTTTCATCACCGCCCACTCCTCCTCCGTGAGGGGCCCGGGCTTTAAGAGGATGCTGTCGGGGATGGCGATCTTGCCCACGTCGTGGAGGATGGCCCCGCGCCTCAGGTCGTCCAGGTCCTCTTCGGGCACCCCCAGGACCTCAGCCAGGCGCAAGGAGAGGGCGGTGACCCGCTCCGTGTGCCCCGCCGTCTCCTGGTCGCGGAGCTCCACCGCCTTGGCCCAGCCCCAGAGGGTGAGCTCGTAGGCGGCCTCCAGTTCCCGCTGGCTCTTCTGGAGGTCTTGAAGGACCTTCAGGCTGTCCAGGGCCAGGGTGCTCTGCCCCACCAGGGTCTCCAGGAAGGCCTCGTCTTCCTCCGTGAGGTCCCAGGGCCTGCGGGTGAAAGCGGCGAGCACCCCGAGAAGCCTTCCTCGGGCAAGCAGGGGATAAGCCCTTTCCGCTAGCAGGCCCTCCTCGCGGGTGAACTCCGGGTGGCTTCCCGGCTCCCGGCTAAGGTCGTCCACCGCCACTTTTTCCCCGGTGAGGGCGGCTTGGCCCACATGCCCTTGCCCGAGGAGGAGGCTTCGGGGGAGGCTTGGGCTTGGGGTGTGGAAGCCCCGGTGGGCGGCGAGGCGGAGCGCCTTCTCCCGGGGCTCGTAGAGGAAGAAGGCGGCGGTGTCCAGGGGAAGGAGGAAGAGCTTGTCCAGGAGGACTTCCAGGCTCGGGCCCAGGTCCAAGGAGGCGAGGATGGCCTGGTCCACCTGCCGCAAGGCCTCCAGGTGCTCCACCCGGCGGGCGAGCTTGTGCCGGAGGCTTGCCCGGCGCACGGCGTTGCCCAGGGCCTCGGCCACGACCTGGGCCCGCTCCACCTCCTTTGGGGTGGGGAGGCGGGGGTGGGGCCAGGCCAGGAGGAGGGCTCCTACGGTTTACCGTCCGGCGAGGACGGGAAGGGCAAGGCCGCTATACCCCTCAGGGATATAGGGCCTGGCCGCTTCCCGGACCCGGGGGTCCCCTTTGAGGTCTGGGCTCACCACCACCTCTCCCTTCAGGGCCAGGGCCACCAGGCTGGGCTCCTTAAGGGTGGGGGCGTGGGGGATATTCCGGATCCAGCCCCGCTCCGCGCGGGCCACCAGCCGGGGAGGGGTGCCCTCGTAGAGGAGGATGGCTCCGGCCTCCGCCTCCAGGGCGGCGAGGGTAGCCTGAAGGCCGTGCTCCATCATCTCCTGGAGGTCCTCGCTTTGCCGCAGGGCCACGGAAACCCGGGCGAAGGCCTCGAGGGTCCTCTCCCGCTCCTTGGCCTCGGTGACGTCCAGCCCCACGCCGAGGACGGCGGGCCTTCCTCCAAGCTCCACCCGGGCGGCGGAGTAGTCCAGCCAGCGCACCTCCCCCTCCTTGGTGAGGATGCGGAAGGGGTAGCGGGTGGGAGGGGTTTCCCCCCTTAGGCGGGCGAGGCCCCGGGCGCGCACCGCCTCGCGGTCCGCCGGGTGGACGAACTCCCATATGGGCCTCGCCTGAAGCTCCTCCAGGCTGTAGCCCGTGAGGCGCAGGGCTTCCTGGTTGGCGAAGGTGAGGCGGGCGCTTGCGGGGTCCTCGGGGTCTTCCAGCTGCCAGAGCAGGATGAGGGCGGGGGCGGTCTCCGCCAGGGTGCGGAAGAGGGCCTCAGACTCCCTTAGGGTCCGTTCCCAGGCTACCTCCTGGTTCACATCGTAGGTGTAGCCCGTGAGGAGCCGGGTTTCGGGGTCGTAGATCAGGGTGTCCCGGAGCCAGACGTAGGTTCCCTTCTGCCCGTGGAGGAAGCGGTAGGTGGCGATCTGGACCTCTCCCGGGTGGGCCACGGCCCGGCGCACAGCCTCCTCCACCTTGGCCCGGTCCTCCGGGTGGACCTTGGCGAAGAAAAAGGCGGGGTCTTCTAGGAGGGCTTCCGCCGGGTGGCCCAAAACCTCCCATGCCTGCCTGGGGGTGGCGTAGACCAAGGGGGCGTAAGCGGGGTCCTGGCCTTCCTCCACCCGGACCTGGTAGACTGCCCCCGGAAGGGCTTCCAGCACACCTTTTAGCCGGGCGCGCTCTTCTTCCAGCTCGGTTTCGTCGTGAACATTGATGACGATCCCTCTGACCGCAGGGTCTTCCAGGAGGTTCTTCCCCCAGACCCGCACCGCCCGCACCCGTCCCCAGGCGTCCAGGAGGCGCAGGCGGTACTCCCGGGTTTCCCCGGGGTGGCGGAGGAGGCCCTCCAGGGCGGCCTCGGCGTAGGGGCGGTCCTCGGGGTGGACGAAGTCCAGGATGAACAAGGTTTCGCGGGTGTAGCCCAGGGGGTCGTACCCCAGCACCTGGGCCACGTTGGGGGAGGCGTAAAGGATCTGGCCCTGGGGGCTGATCAGGTAGATGAGCTCGCGGCCGTTTTCCACCAGAGCGTGGAGGCGCCTTTGCGAGGCCTCCAAGGCCTTTCTTCGCGCGCTTTCGGCCAGCGCTTCCCTCCGGCTGAGGAGGTAGATCAGGAGGCTGGAGAGGAAGACGAAGGTAAGCCCCTTCCCCGTCTGCCAGCGGGTGAGCTCCTGGGGTTCGGGGAAGAGGAGGAGGAAGAGCCGGTCGCTTCCCAGGATCCAGGCGAGGGAGAAGAGGGCGTAGACGAGGGCGATTTTCCAGGCGCCGTTTAGCCCCATGGGCCTCCCTCATTCTAGGGGACGGGGCGGCCCAGGAGGTACCCTTGGCCTAGGCGGAAGCCCAGATCCCTCAGGTAGGCCAAGGTGGCCTCGTCCTCAATGCCCTCCGCGATGGCCTCCAGGCCCAGGGTCTGGGCCAAGGCCAAGAGGGCCGCCACCAGCCGGGCAGGAGGGGTGTCGGGTCTGGGGGGGTTCCCCAGGGCCCGGGTGAAGCCCTGGCCCAGCTTGAGCCCGTTCACGGGGAGGGAGGCCAGGCGTTCCAGGCTGGAGTAGCCCGTGCCGAAGTCGTCCAGGTAGATGCGCACCCCCAGGCCTCGGAGGATGCGGAGGCTTTCGCTGGCCTCCCGCCCCCGTTCGTCGGGGATGAGGGCACTTTCCGTGACCTCCAGGACCAGGCCCTCCGGGGGGCAGCCCGTCTCCTCCAGGATGGCCGCCACCCGGGCGGGGTAGCCCGGGTCCAGGAGTTCCTGGGGGCTCACGTTCACGTGCACGGGTAGGCCGTGGCGGCTTCGTGCGAGGCAGGCTTGGCGGAGGACAAAGGCCCCAAGGGCGGGCATCAGGCGGTGGCGCTCCGCCAGGGGGATGAAGGTGGATGGGGGGGCCAGGGGCCAGCGGAGGAGGGCTTCTTTGGCCACTTCCTCTCCCGTCTTCAGGTCCACGATGGGCTGGTAGGCTAGGTAGAGGTTTTCCCCCCGCTCCAGGTCTTGCTGGAGGGCCTCTAGGAGGGCCATCTCCTGGCGCAGGCCCTCCTGAAGGTGGGCCTCGTAGAAGGCCAGGCGGTTCTTCCCCTCGGCCTTGGCCCGGTAGAGGGCGAGGTCGGCCCGCTTCAGGAGTTCCCCCGGGGGAAGCCCTTCTTCCCCCAGGGCCAGGCCGATGGAGGTGGTGAGGTGGTAGACCCGCTCCCCCACGGGAAGGGGGAGGCGCATCACCTCCAGGAGCCGCTCCGCCACGGCGGTGGCCTCCTCGGGGCCTTTGAGGTGGGTGAGGAGCACCAAAAACTCGTCCCCTCCTTGACGGGCCACCAGGTCCCGGGGGCGGAGGGCGGCTTGGAGCCGCGCGGCCACCACCCGGATGGCCTCGTCCCCAACGGCGTGGCCGTCTAGGTCGTTCACCAGCTTGAGGCCGTCCAGGTCCAGGTAGAGGACGGCCAGCTGGGAGGCCTTCTCCTTCAGGGCCTGGGCCAGCCTCTCCAGGAAGAAGACGCGGTTGGGCAGGCCCGTGAGGGGGTCGTGGTAGGCCAAGTGGTGGAGCCTGCCCTCCAGCTCAAGCCGCCTTAAGAGAAGGCCGAGCTGGCTGGCGAAGGCCTGGGCCAGCTCCAGGTCCAGGGGGGCGAAGGCGTCTTCCCGTTCAAAGTTGTCCAGGTACAAGAAGGCCTTCCGCTCCCCGGCGAGGTAGACGGGCACGGAGAGGATGGCCCGGATCTCCCGCGTCCTGCCTGCCCTTTCCATCACCTCCCGGCGCTTGGGGTCTAGCCTCTGGTTGAAGCGCTCCAGCTCCTTCCAGGTGAAGACCTGGGCCTCCTTGTGGCCGGTGAGGGAGAGGGGTTCTAGGGGGTGGAGGCGCACCTGGCGCAGGGCCTCCAGGTCGTACCCTTTGGCGGCCACGAAGTGGTAGTAGCCGTCCTCCATGAGCACGGTGACGCTCCCCGCCTGGGCGCTTGGGATGGTGTCCAGGGCGGCCTCGAGGATGAGCCCAAAGATGGAGTCGGAAAGCCCCTCGGCCATGAGGGTCTCGTAGATCCGCAGGAGGTTTTTGCGGAAGGCGTTCCAGCGGGCCTCCCTCGCCTGGGCCTCGAGGCGCTCCCGCACGTCCACGCCGAGGGCGAAGACCTCGAGGACCTCCCCCCCGGGCCCGGGGATGGCCAGGAGGGTCCATTCCCACCCCTGGAGGGTGGCCGACTGGGGCTGGCCGGGGTGGGCCAGGGCCTGGGCCAGGGGGAGGGGTGGGGGTTGGGAGAAGGCTTCCCGAAAGGGGGCGTTGGCCCAGAGGAGCCTGCCCCTGGGGTCAAAGCGGGCCAGGTGGAAGGACGTCTGGGCGAGGAGCCTTTCCAGGGAGTGGTGGCGGGCGAAGAGGTCCAGGACCCGGGCCAGGGCCTCGGCCACCGTCCTCAAGAAGGCCTCCTCTTCCGGGCCGAAACTCCGCTCCCTCTGGCAGTCGTCCACCCCCAGGAAGCCCCAAAGGGCCCCGTCCACCCGCACGGGCACCACCAGGAGGCTTTGGATCTCCTGGGCCTCGAGGAGGGGCCGCTCGGACTCGGGGAAGGCGCGTACGGGGCCGGCCACCGCCCGGTCCTCTCGGAAAAGCCGAAGCCAACGGCCATACCCCGCCTCTTCCATGGGCAGGTCCTGCAGGGCGGGGTTTTGGATCTGTGGTGTGGCCCCCACCCCCGCCCACTCGGCGAGCTGGGAGGCGTACCATCGGCCCTCCCGCTCCTCCAGGCGGAAGAGGTAGGCCCGGTGGGCCCGAAGCCCTTCCCCAAGGGCCCTTAGCGCCTCGGGAAGCCCGGAAAGCCCTTCTCGGAGGAGGGGAAGGAGGGCTTCCGCTAAGCGGTGGGCTTGTAACCCGTCCATAACCGGACCGCCTATAGTCTACACCGGGCCTGGGTCAGGCGAGGACGGAAAGCCCCTGGGCCTTGGCCTGGTACATGCGGGTGTCGGCGGCGGAGAGGAGCTCGTCGGGGGTCCTGCCGTCCTCGGGGAAGGCGGCGAGGCCGATGTTGACCCCGAGGCAAAGCCCGTTAAAGCAGAGGGCTTCTATGGCCCGGGCGTAGCGGAAGGCGGCCCTTAGGGCCCCTTCCTTCCCGGTGTGGGGGAAGAGGGCCGCGAACTCGTCCCCGCCCCAGCGGAAGATCCGGTCCCCGTTCCGCCTTTGCCCCTCCAGGGCCTCCGCCACCTTCGTGAGGGCGAGGTCGCCCACCGCGTGGCCCAGGCGATCGTTCACCTGCTTGAAGCCCCTCAGGTCCATGACCGCGAGGGCGAGGGGGTAGCCGTAGCGCTCCGCCCGCTTGAGCTCTTCCAGCAGGAAGCGGTCAAAGGCCCGGCGGTTGGGCAGGCCCGTGAGGGGGTCGGTGAGGGCGGCCTCCTCCAGGAGCTTCCGGGTGCGGCTTTCGTGGAGCAGGGTGGCGAGGGGGGCGGCGAAGAAGCGGGCCACGCCCAAGGAGTCCTCCCCGAAGGCCAGGGGGTCGTGGAGGTTGTCCAGGTTTAGGTAGGCCAGGACCTCGCCCTTGTAAGGGACGGGGAGGCAGAGGTTGGCCTGGATCTCCTGGGCCTTCCCCGCCCGGTCTATGACCTCGGGGGGAGCGGTTTCATGGCTGATCTTGGCGATGGGGCGCTCCGCCAGGCTCATGAGGCGGGGCTCCCCCCGCTTGGCCCCCTCCTCGGGGCGGCCGTACCAGAGGAGCATGCCCTCGGGGGTGAAGGAGATGGCCCTAAGCCCCTCCAGGTCGTACCCCACCGCCGCCCGGTAGCGGTAGGCCCCCTCCTCCAGCACCAGGAGGCTTCCCGCCTCGGACCCGGGCACCTGGCGGATGGCCTCTTCAAGGACCTCCTGGTAAAGCTCCTCCAGGGGTTTTTCCAGAAGTTCCAGGAAGAGGCGGTTCACCCCCTGGTGCCGCTCCGTTTCCTGGAGACGCTCCAGGCCCAGGCCCAGGGTGCGGGCGGCCAGGAGGAGGAGCTCCACCTCGCTCCTTCGCCAAAGCTTCTCCCCCCTCTGGCCCACCACTAAGACCCGCCTCGCCCGGGGTGCCCCCGGGGTGGGGACGGGAAGGGCGGCGAAGGTGCGCCAGCCCAGGGCCTTGAGGGCGGGCACCACCCGGGCCTCCTCGGCGTAGCGGGCGGTGAAGACCGGGCTTAGGGTCTCGTAAACCTGCCAGGCGAGGCCCACGCCGTAAGGGAGGCCTTCCTCCAGAACCTTTAGGAGGAAGGGCTCCTTCACCCCGTAGGCCGCGAGGCTCACCATGCGGGCGCCCCGGACCTCCCAGAAGGCGCCGGCCTCGAGGCCTAGCCCCTCCACCAGGAGGGCCAGGGCCTTCTCCGCCGCTTGGGCCAGGGTGGGGGCGCTTTGCAGCCTCTCCGCCAGCTCGGCCTGCAGCCTCCTTTCCCGCAGGTCGGCCAGGCGGTCCAGGTGGAGGCTCACCGCCTGGGCGAAGCGCTCCAGGCCCTCCCGGAGTTCCTCGGGGAAGGGCCGGTCCCGCTCCAGGTTGAGGACGGCCACCACCTCCCCCCGCTCCAGGAGGGGCAGGGCGAGCTCGGCGAGGGCCTTGTGGTCCGGGGGGGCGATGTAGTCTGGGTCCCGGCGCACGTCAGGCCCGTGCACGGGCCTCCCCTCCCGGAAGGCCCGGCCCACCACGCCTCCGTAGGGGATGACCTCCACGGAGAGGGGCGGCCGGGAGGCGAGGAGGCGGAGGCCCTTTCCCTCGGGCACCCAGACCCCCACGTGCCCCCCCTCCCCCAAGGCGGCGAGGCGATCGGGGAGGCCTTTCAGGAGCGCCTCGGGGGTTTCCTCCTGGGGGATGACCTCCAGGGCCTGGGCGAGGAGCCTTTGCGCCCGGGCCAGGGCCTTGGCCCGTCGGTGGGCCTGCCGGAGGCTTTCCCCAAGCCGGTGGGCGAGGAAGGCCGAGAGGAGGAGAATCCCCACGGCCATGAGCTGGAAGCCGGGGAAGAGGAGCAGGCCCAAGGCGGCGAGGCCCGCGGCCAGGAGGCCCCAGGGGAGGCCGTAGGCGCTCGCCACCACGGCCACGGCGATCATGAACCAGGGGAGGACGTAAGGATTGCTGTACCCCAGAAGCCCCGCGAGGAGGCCCATCAGGAAGGAGCCCAGGGCGATCCACGTCCAAAGGGAAAGCGGGGGCATGCTTGGCTTCTGTTATACCACCCCGTGCCGGGTTGCGCCCGGGTGGGGATGGGGGAGTTTGTGCCGGCGGGCCAGTATGGAGGCCCCAAAAGGCCTTAAAGCCAGGGGCCGCTTGAGGCAAAATCCGTGCGCGGGCTCTTGGAGAGCTCCAGTCAGGCGGAGGAAGCCGGAAAAAAGGGCCTCAAGGGGTGGGGGCCAGGGCCAGGTAGGCCAGGGCCCGCCCCGCCGCCTTCCTCCCGGAGCGCACCACCTCGGGAAGCCCCACCCCTTCCAGGTAGTTCCCCGCCAGGAAGAGGCCGGGGGCCTTGAGGAGGGCCATCTCCAGGCGCTCCACCCGCTCCAGGTGGCCCACCCGGTAGGCGGGCATCCCCTCGGGGAAACGGAAGGCGAAGGTGTGGCTTGGGCGCACCTCCCGGCCCAGGAAGCGCCTCAGGTCCTCCAGGGCCAGGCGGGCCAGGTCCATCTCCGAGCGCCGGGCCACCTCCCCCGAGAAGTAGGCCCGGACCAGGCTCCACCCCTCGGGGGCCCGGCCCGGCCACTTGTTGTGGACCCAGGTGAAGCCCCGCACCCGGTACCCTTCCCCCTGGGCCGGGAGGAGGCCGTGGCCCGAGACGGGAAGCGCCTCGGGGAAGGCCAGGCTCACCGTGGCCGCGGGGCTGTGGGGGATGCCCTTGAGGAGGGCCGTGGCCTCGGGGAGGAAGGGTCTGAGGAGGGCGGCCGCCTGGGGGGCGGGGGTGGCCAGGATGAGGGCCTCGGCCTCGAGGCTTCCCCTTGGGGTGTGGAGGCGGAAGCGGCTTCCCGCAGGCTCCAGCCCCAGGACCGGGGTGGCCAGCAAGACCCTTTCCCCCAAGGCCTCGGCCAATCTCTTGGTGAGGCTTCCCAGGCCCTCCGGGAAGGAGAAGAAGAGGCTTCCCCCCTCCCGGCTTCCCCGCCCCTTGCGGGCCTTGAGGGCCCCCAAAAGGAGGCTTCGGTGCTTCTTTTCCAGCTCCAAGAGCTGGGGGAAGGCGGCTTTCATGGAAAGCTCGTCGGGCTCCCCCCCGTAGATCCCCCCGGCCAGGGGGGCCACCAGGGCCTGGTAGACCTCGAGGCCAAGCCGCCGCTCCACGAAGGCCTTCAGGCCCTCGTCCTCCGTGGCCCCCCGGGGGAGGAAGAGGTCCCAAAGGGCGCGGAGCTTCCCGGGAAAGGAGAGGAGGGGGGTCTTGGCCAGGGCGCGGAGGTCCCCCGGGACCACCTGGAAAAGCCCCTCGGGCAAGGGGTGGGCCTTCCCCCGGCGGAGGATGTAGGCGGAAGGCTTGGCGGGGAGCGTCCCCACGGGCTCTAGGCCCAGGGCCTGGGCGAGCTCCAGCACCTCCTTTTTGTAGCGCACGCTGGCGTCGGGGCCTCCTTCCACCAGGAAGCCTTCTTGCTTCAGGGTCCGCACCTTGCCCCCGAGGCGGGGGCTTCCCTCCAGGAGGAGGAAGTCCACCCCCGCTTCCTTCAGGGCCAAGGCGGCGGCCAGCCCCGCCCACCCCCCGCCCACCACCGCTACCTCTGCCACGCCGCCTCCACCAGGTCCTTTAGGACCTGGATGTAGTCCAGATCGGCGTTCAGGCTCCGGGCCCGAAGGAGCCTCAGGCCCACTTCCTGGGCGGTGGCCTGGGCCTCGAGGTCCAGGTCGTAGAAGACCTCCAGGTGGTCCGCGGGGAAGCCCACCGCCTGGACCACCGCCTCCTCGTGGCCCTCTTCCTTAAGCCTGCGCAGGAGCTCGTTGATGTCGGGGCCGAGCCAGGGCTCGGGGGTGCGCCCGGCCGACTGGTAGGCCACGTGGTAGCGGGGGAGGGCGAGCCTTTTGGCGATGAGCTCCGCCGTCTTCTCCACCTGCCTCGGGTAGGGGTCTCCCCGCTCCACCGCGGAGAGGGGGATGGAGTGGGCGGTGAAGACGTAGGCCGCCCGCTTGGGGTCCCTAAGGCGCCAGATGGCCTCCTCCAGCCTCCTGGCGTAGGCGGCGATGAGGCCGGGGTGGGCCTCGTAGCTTTCCACCCAGACGAAGGTTATGGGCTCGGGGAGGGCCTTTAGGGCCGCTTCCACCTTCTCTTGGTACTCGGCCACGCTCCTTAAGGAGTAGTGGGGGGCGGCCACCAGGGCCACCGCCCGCCTGACCCCGTCCTCGTGCATGGCGGCCACGGCCTCCCCGATGGTGGGGTGCCAGTGCTTGGTGCCCACGTAGACCCGGGCCGGGCCCTGGGGGGTGCGGGGCGGGAAGGGGCCCTGGAGGCGCTTGGGGTAGACGGGGGCCTCGAGGTTCAGGAGGGCCTGGAGCCGGATGGCCTGGGCCAGGGTGATCTCGTTGAGGGGGCTTTTGCCGATGGCCTCGTAGCGGCCGGAAAGCTCGTGAAGGAGCTCCTCAGGGGGCTTCTTGCCCCGGCGGATGTCCGTGTAGTAGGGCTCTATCTCCTCTGGGGCGTAGGGGGTGCCGTAGGCCATCAAGAGGACGTTCATGCGCTCGCCTCCCTCACGAGTTCTACCACATACCGCACGTTTTCCACCGGGGTCTTGGGCAGGATCCCGTGGCCCAGGTTGAAGATGTGCCCGGGCCTCCCGGCGTTTTCCTCCAGGATGCGCCGCACCTCCCGCCGGATCACCTCCTTGGGGGCGAAGAGGACCACGGGGTCCAGGTTCCCCTGGACGGGGGTCTTCCCCAGGAGTTCCCGGGCCCAGGGGAGGGGGGTGTGGTGGTCCAGGCCCAGGACGTCCCCCCCGGCCTCCCGCATGTCCGAAAGAAGCCCCATGGTCCCCACGCCGAAGTGGATCACCGGGACGCCCAGGGGCTTGAGGGCCCGGAAGAGCCTTTCCATGTGGGGCTTCACGTAGCGGCGGTAGTCGGCGGGGGAGAGGGCCCCCACCCAGGAGTCAAAGACCTGGAGGAGGTCGGCCCCCGCCTCCGCCTGGGCCTTCAGGTAGCGGGCCATGGCCTCGGTGAGCTTCTCCATGAGGCGGTGCCAGAGGGCTTCCTCCCGGTACATGAAGGCCTTCACCTCCAGGAAGTGGCGGCTCGGCCCCCCCTCCACGAGGTAGCTCGCCAGGGTGAAGGGGGCCCCGGCGAAGCCGATGAGGGGGACCTCAAGCTCCCGTTTCAGGAGGCGGATGGTCTCCAGCACGAAGGGCACCGCCTCCTCGGGCTTTAGGGGCCTTAAGGCCTCCACGCCCCTTGCGTCCCGGATGGGGCGGTGGATCACGGGCCCCTTGCCCTCCACCAGGTCCAGGTCCACCCCCATGCCGTAGAGGGGGGTGGTGATGTCGGCGAAGAGGATGGCGGCGTCCACCCCCAGCTGCCGCACGGGCAGAAGGGTGACTTCGGCGCAGACCTCGGGGGTGCGCACGATCTCGGGAAGGGTGTAGCGTTCGCGGATCTCCCGGTACTCCCTCTGGTAGCGCCCCGCCTGGCGCATGAACCAGACGGGGGGCCTGGGGGTGGGCTCTCCCCGGGCCGCCTTCAGGATGAGGTCGTTCACGCCCTTCATGCTAGCATGGGGCATGCGCGCCTTTTTTCTCGCCCTGGCCCTAGGCCTTCTCCCCTTGGCCCTGGCCCAGGAAGACCCCGTGGTGGCCCAGGTGGGGGAGGAGGCCCTCACCAAGGGCCAGTTTGAGCTCCGCTTCGGCCTCTTCGCCAAAAGCGCCCTGAGGCAGCTCGGCCTCCCCGACACGGAGGAGACCCGGGCCCTCCTCGCCACCTACCGCGCCCCCTACCTCGAGGCCCTGGCGGAGGAGCGGGCGCTTTTGCAGGTGGCTCGGGCTAAAGGCTTCTTTCCCCTGCCGGACAGCGTGGAGGCCCGGGTGGAGGGCCTAAAAGGGGCCTTCCCCGAGGAGAAGGCCCTGGAAGAGGCCCTGCGGGAGGCCGGGGTGCCGGACCTTGCGGCCTACCGCGTCCTCCTCGCCGAGGCCATGGCCCTGGAGGCCCTCGAGGCCCACTACCGGGAGCGGCTTGCCGTCTCCCCGGCAGCCCTAAAGGCCCTCTGGCTCCTCTCCCCGGAGTACCGCCACCCTACCCTCTATTGCGCCCGGCACATCCTCCTGCCCACCCTGGAGGCGGCCAAGGAGGCCCTGGCCCGCCTGGAGCGGGGGGAGGCCTTCTCCGAGGTGGCCCAGGCCCTCTCCCAGGACCCGGGCTCCAAGGAGGCCGGGGGGGATCTGGGGTGCGCCCCCGAGGGCACCTACATTCCCGCCTTTGAGCGGGCCCTCCTCGCCCTGAGGCCCGGGGAGGTCTCTTCCCCGGTGGGCACGGAGTACGGCTTCCACCTCATCCTCCTGGAGAGGGTGGTCCCCCCGGGCCGCTACCCCCTGGAGGAGGTGCGCCAGGACCTGGAGGACCAGGTGAAGGGGCGGGCCTGGGAGAAGCTCGCCAGGGCCCTGATCCGCGGGGTGCCCATCCGGCTTTTCCCCGAAAGGCTATAGCCCAAGGAGCAGGGCCTCGTCCCCCGTGGGCCTCTGGGCCAGGAGGAGGGCCTTTCCCGGGGCGTAGATCCCGCTCCGCCCCTCAAAGGCGAGGCCCAGGACCCTCCCATTGAGCATGGGGTTCAGGAGGAGCCTTAGGTGCTCCCGGCCCAGAAGCCTTTCCTTCGCCGAGGCGAGCCACACCTCCCCCTCCTTCCTCGTCCGGTCCCAGGGCCAGGGCCTCTCCCAGGGGGCGGGGTTGGCCGAGGGCTGGAGGAGGACCTCGGCCCCCAGGGCGTCCAGCCGGGCCAGGTGCCCCTCAAAGAACCCGTCCAGGCAGATGAGGACCCCCACCCGTCCGGCCCGGGTCTCCACCAGGTGGGGCCCGAAGGCCCCCCGCTTGAGCCAGCGCTCGGGCGGGGTGAGCTCCATCTTGGGCACCTGGGCCAGGAGGCGGCCCTCTGGGTTGAAGAAGAGGGCCAGGTTCTGGAAGAGGAAGGTGCGGGCGAAGCGCCCCCGGGCGAGCTCCTCCTCGTAGGGGGGGGAGAGGATGGACCCCGCGAGGAGGTAGGCGCCAAAGGCCCGGGCCGCCTCGGCCATGACCCGGTGGAAGACCCCGTAGGCCCGCCGCGCCCGCCGCCAGGGAAGGAGGGAGTTCCCCCCCTCCAGGTGGAGGAGGAGGGGGAGGCCGAAGAGCTCGGGGAAGGCGGCGAGCCTCGGGGCGGGGGTGCCCGCCAAGGGCTCCAGGAGGGCGAAGACCCGCTCCCGGAAGGCCTCCTCCGTGCGGTAGGCCTCGGGCCGGACCTCCGCCTGGACCGCCAAAAGGGTGCGGAAGGGCACCCCTTCAGTCTAGAGGCTTTGGGCCACGATGTAGGCCCCCATGACCACCAGGAAGAGGGCGAAGCCCCGCCTGAGGCTCTCCTGGGGCAGGCGCACCGCCACCCTTCCCCCGAGGAGGCTCCCGAGGAAGCCCACGAGGACGAAGAGCCCCACCACCCGGTAGTCCACCGAGAGGCCTAAGGCGGGGAGGAGGTGGAGGTACTTGTAGAACCCAACGAAGGACTTCAGGGCGATGATGAGGAGGCTCGTGCCCACGGCGAGGTGCATGGGAAGCCCTCCCAGGAGGACCAAGGCGGGGACGATCAAAAACCCGCCCCCCACCCCCACGAATCCCGTGAGGGCCCCCACGGCGAGGCCGTCCAGGACGATCTTCCAGGGCTTGCGCCCGCCCTCATGGCGCTTCAAGGAGGGGGGCCTCGCCATGAAGTAGGCGGCGAGGAGCATCACCAGGGCGAAGGTGAGGAGCTGCACCTGCCCGGAGACGAACTGGGAAAGCCAGGCCCCAAGATAGGTCCCCGCCATGCCCGGCAGGCCGAAGAAGAGGACGTTGCGGAAGTCCACGAGGTCCCTTAAGGCGTAGGGGATCGCCCCCAGGAGGGCGATCCCCCCCACGATGAGGAGGCTTTCGGCGATGGCCTGCTTGGGGGCCTCCCCCAGGAGGTAGACCAAAACGGGCACGGTGAGGATGGACCCCCCTGAGCCCAAAAGGCCCAGGGAGAGCCCGATGAGGAGGGCGCCGAGGAGGGCTAGGGTCATCGCTCCACCGGGAGCCCCGCCCCCATCCAGGCGTAGGTGCCGCCTTCCAGGTTGTAGACCTTATCCCCGGGGAAGCCCTGCTGCACCAGGAAGTCCGCCGCTACCCCTGAGCGGTTCCCCGAGTTGCACACGAGGAGGATGGGCCGGTCCTTGGGGAGCTCGCCAAGCCTTTGGGGCAGGGTGGAGAGGGGGATGTTCACCGCCCCCGGCACGTGGCCTTCCCGGTACTCCCACGCCTCCCGCACGTCCACCACCAAGGCCTCCTCCAGGAGCCTGGCCGCCTCGTGGGGGCCCACCTCCTGGAAGGGGGTGGCGGCGTAGCCCACCTCCACCGGGGTGGTGTCCACGGGAAGCCCCGCGCGGTACCAGCGGACGATGCCGCCCTCGAGGTTGTAGACGTTCGTCCACCCCTGGGCGCCAAGCCAAGCCGCCGCCTGCCAGGAGCGGTTGCCCGTGCGGCAGTAGAGGACCACCGGGGTGTCCTTGGGGATCTCCCCGTAGCGGGCCATGAACTCGGAAAGGGGGAGGAGCCCGGCCCCGGGGATCCGGGCCTGGGCGTACTCCTCCACCTCCCGCACGTCAATGAAGGGCACGCCCTCTTCGTGGAGCTTCTTGGCCTCTTCTGGGGTGAGGTCCTTGACCTGGGTCTCGTACATGGCTGCTCCCTTTTGGCCTTAGGCCTCCACCAGCTCCTCGCCCTTCCCCACCGGGTAGCCCGCCTCCTGCCAGGCCCTGATCCCCCCGGTGAGGTTCAGGGCGTTCCTGAAGCCGTGGGCCAGGAGGGCGCTGATGGCGGTGCTGGAGCGGTCCCCGCCTACGCAGTGGACGATGAGGGGCTTGTCCTTGGGAAGCCGGTCCAGGTGGGCGAGGATGCGGCCCGCGTGGATGTTCAGGGCCCCGGGGATGTGCCCGGCGAGGTACTCGTCCCGGCCCCGGACATCCAGGATGACCGCGCCCCCCTTCTCCCAAAGCGCCTTGGCCTCCTTGACGGAGATCTGGGGAACGGTTTCCAGCTCCCCTTGGGCGTAGCCTTCCAGGCCGGGGATGTACCCCACCACCTCGTCCAGGCCGATGCGGATGAGGGCCCGGGTGAGGGCTTCCACCTCCGCGGGGTGGGCGAGGAGGACGAGGGGGCGGTCGTAGGGGAGGAGCCAGCCCGCCCAGGTGGAGAAGTTCTTCCCCGCGGGGATGTTGATGCTCCCCGGGAGGTGCCCCCCGGCGAAGGCGAACTTGTCCCGGGTGTCCACGAGGATGGCCCCCTCCCTCAGCCAGCGCCCAAACTGGGCCGGGGTGAGGCGGCCCGGGTGGGGGATGCCGCCCAGGATGGCCATCCCGTCCCGGTTCAGCCGCTTCATCTCCTTGAAGTAGGTGGGGGCCTCGGGCTGGCCTTGGAGGAGGGCCCGCACGAAGCCCTCCTCGTCGTCCCGCTCCAGGTACTCTGCCCACCAGGCGTGGCGGCGCTCGTACCCCACGGTGGTGGCGGGGAGGGCCCCAAGGGCCTTGCCGCAGGCCGAGCCCGCCCCGTGGCCGGGCCAGACCTGGACGTGGTCGGGGAGGGTGAGGAACTTCTCCTTGAGGCTACGGAACATCCGCCTGGCCCCGGGGATGGCCGTGCCCTTGATCCCCGCCGCCTCTTCCAAAAGGTCCGGCCGGCCCACGTCCCCCACGAAGACGAAGTCCCCGGTGAGGAAGAGGAGGGGCTCGTCCGTCACCGCCCCGTCCGCCACCAGGAAGGAGAGGTGCTCGGGGGTGTGGCCCGGGGTGTGCACCGCCCGGACGCGGATGTTCCCCACCCTAAACTCGTCCCCGTCCTTCAGGAGGACGTGGGGAAAGCCCTCCAGGCCCCCATACTTCCAGTTCTCGTCCCCCTCGTCGGAGAGGTACAGGGTGGCCCCCGTGGCCTGGGCGAGCTCCCTGGCCCCCGAGAGGTAGTCGGCGTGGATGTGGGTCTCGGCGATGGCCGTGATGCGAAGGCCCAGGGACTGGGCGAGCTCCAGGTAGACGTCCACGTCCCGCCTGGGGTCCACCACCAAGGCCTCCCCGGTGGCGGCGCAGCCCAGGAGGTAGCTCATCTGGGCGAGCCCTTCTTCGTAAATCTGGCGAAAGACCATAGCTTCACCTCCGGGATGGGACCTTTGTCCCGTACGGCGGCAATATACCCCATGGGGGTAGTGGGTGTCAATCCCCGGGGCCACGGCCTGGGCCTCTATACATTCTCAGCTTCATCCGGTATAGTGGACCATGGAATTACCCCTACGGGGGTATCTAGGAGGAACCATGGCGCTTTTGGGACCCAAGGAACAGGAGATCGTGCGCGAGAGGCTTGCCAACCTCACCCGGGACGTGGAGATGGTGCTTTTCACCGACTCCTCCACCCTGATCGCCCCGGGCAAGGAGCCCTGCCTCTACTGCAAGGAGACCAAGCAGCTTCTGGAGGAGCTTTCCGCCCTCTCCGACAAGCTTCACCTCGTGGTCTACGACCTGGCCACTCCCGAGGGGAAGGAGAAGGCCAAGGTCTACAACGTGGAGGCCGCCCCCACCCTCATCCTGCGGGAGAAGGGCTCGGAGGCCATCAACCTCCGCTACCGGGGTATCCCCGCGGGCTACGAGTTCGCAAGCCTCCTGGAGGACATTGAGATGCTGGGCCGGGACGGGCACGGCCTCCCCGAGAACGTGGTCCAGGAGCTCAACAACCTCCCCGAGGAGGTGGTGCTCCAGGTCTTCGTCACCCCCACCTGCCCCTACTGCCCGCAGGCGGTGCGCACCGCCCACCGCATGGCCTACGCCTCCCCCAAGGTGTGGGGCGAGATGATTGAGGCCAACGAGTTCCCCGAGCTTTCCAACCGCTACCACATCCACGGGGTACCGGACACCATCATCAACCACGGCAAGGAGCGCGTCCTCGGGGCCCAGCCCCTCTCCCAGTTCCTCCAGGCCATCCGCAAGGCCGTGGGGGTGAAGGCCTAGCATGACCCGCCGCGCCTTCCTCGGCCTCCTCGCCCTGCCTTTGCTCCTCGCCGCCTGCGGCCCCAAGGGGAGCTACCAGAACGTGGGCCCGGAGGAGCTTTACCGGGCCCTCGAGTCCGGGGCGGTGGTGGTGGACGTGAGGACCCCGGGGGAGTTCGCCCAAGGGCACGTGCCCGGGGCCATCAACCTCCCCGTGGAGGAGGTGGCCCGGTGGGCGGACCAGATCCCCAAGGACCGGCCCGTCTACCTCTACTGCCGTAGCGGCAACCGGAGCCGAAAGGCGGCGGAGTACCTGGCGAAGAAGGGCTACACGAACCTCTACAACGTGGAGGGCGGGGTTCTGGCCATAGCGCGGGTGGGGTTTTCCTTGGTCCGGTGATGGACGCCCTTCAGGTGGGGCCCTTCGCCCTGCCTTGGGCCAGGGTGCAGGTGGCCCTGGCCCTTCTGGCCCTGCTGGGGGTGGCGGAGGTCCTGGCCCGTAAGGTGGACCGGAGGCTTTCCCCCTGGGCCCAGGGGGCCATCCTGGTGGGGCTTTTGGGGGCCAGGCTCGGCTTTGTGCTGGAGAACGCTTCCGTCTACGCCAGGGACCCCCTTTCGGTCCTTTACGTCTGGCAAGGGGGGTTTGATCCCTGGTGGGGTATTCTGGCCGGAGGAGGGTACACGCTCATGACCTTACCCAAGCACCTTTGGCGCTACGCCTTGGGGGCGGCCCTGGTGGCGGGGCTTGTGGCGGGGGTCCTCTTCACCCGTCAGGGAAGGGCGGGGGAGGTCCGGCTTCCCGCCATCACCCTCACCACCCTGGGCGGGACGCAGGTGAACCTGGAAAGCTTCCGCGGGAAGCCGGTGGTCCTCAACGCCTGGGCCACCTGGTGCCCCCCCTGCCGCAGGGAGCTTCCCATGATGGTGCGCCTCGCCCAGGAGAACCCGGAGGTGCGCTTCGCCTTTGTAAGCCAGGGGGAAGGCCCCCTGGTGGTGAAGAACTTTTTGGAGGAAAGGGGCCTTTCTCCCGAGTGGGTTCTTCTGGACCCCGAGACCCAGCTTGCCCAGGCCTTGGGCGTCCAGGGCCTTCCCACCACCTTCTTCTTTGACCGGGAGGGGCGGCTCGTGGCCCGGCACCTGGGGGAGCTCTCCGAGGCCCTCCTTCTTGGCTACCTCCGGGCCCTCCGCTAGGGGGCGGAAAGGAGGGTTTCCTTCCCCCCCACCACCGTCTTCAGGTGGACGGGCCTTCCCCAGAGGCGGTGGAGGTTTTCCAGCACCGCCTTGGTCTTCCTCAGGTCCAGCTCCACCCCCTCGTAGGCGTGGGCGAGGAGGAGCTCCCCGCGGTTTTGGTGGTTGGCGTCCAGAAGCTCCACGATGGGGTAGCCCAGGTTGGTGAGGCGGAAGAGGAGGGCCTTCTTGGCCTCCGCGAAGCGGGGGAGGTCTTCCGGGGAGACGAGGCCGCGCCTTAAGGCGAACTCCGGGGTCAGGAACTCTTCCAGGAAGTTCAGGTCGGTGTAGACGGTGCGCACCTGGAAGAGCTTCTTCCGCCCTTCCCCCGTGGGCCGCTCGTAGCGGAGCCTCTCCCCCAGGGGAAGGGCCTCGTACTCGGGGCCGAAGCGCCCCTTGTCCCAGCGCTCCTCCACCTCCTTAAGGAGGTGGTAGCCCAGGCGGTAGGGGTTCAGGCCGTGGGGGGCGAGGAGGTTCGCCTGCATTTCGGCGAACTCCACCGCCTCCTCCGGGGCGAGGAGGGGGAGGAGGAGCTTGGTGTGCCAGTAGGTGGCCCAACCCTCGTTCAGGATCTTGGTGGCCGCCTGGGGGGCGAAGTAGAGGCTTTCCTCCCGGAGGATCTCCAGGATCCCCTTCTGCCAGGGGGCGAGGGGGGCGTGCTGGGCCAGAAAGCCCAGGATGTCCCGGGTGGGCCTCGGGGGGAGGGGCTTGGGGCTTGCCCCCTCCTCCGCCTCTTTTGGGGGCTCGGGGGGCGGGTTCACGTAGGGGTCCAGGTAGGGGCGCACGGGGAGGCGCTTGGGGGCCTCTTTCTCCTCTTCCCCCAGGGGCCTTTGGACATAGGGGGCGTGGGGGTCAATGAGGTTTTCCAGGGAGAGGGCCATGTCCAGAAACTCCTCCACGCTCCTCGCCCCGTGGCGTTCCATGGCCCTTTCCACGTAGGCGGCGTGGTGGGCCATCTCCGAGAGCATGTCCTTGGGGATGGGCTTGAAGGCCAAGTTGTTCTGGAAGAAGTCGGCGTGGGCGTAGACGTGGGCCATGACCACCTTCTGGGCCAGGAGGGTGTTGCCCCTGAGGAGGTAGGCCTGCACGGGGAGGGTGTTCACCACGAGCTCGTAGATGCGCCCGAGGCCGTAGCGGTAGGTCTCCCGGTAGCGCAGGTACTCGCTTCCCCACCGCCAGTGGGGGTAGCGGCGGGGAAAGCCCCCGTAGGCGGCCAGCATGGCCATCTCCTCCGGCCCCACCTCCTCAAAGAGCACGGGGGGGAAGGTGAGCCTGGCTTCCCGGGCCCTTTCCGCCAGCCTTTCTGCCCACAAGCGCAGCTCCTTCCGCACGGCCTAGCCTCCCAGCAGTCGCCTGAGGGCCGCGGGCAGGTCCTCTCTGCCCCGGACTTCCGCGGTGGCGAGGCCCTCCTGCCCGCCCAGGTTCTCCTGAAGATCGTCCAGGAAATGCCCCCGGCCATAGGGCCCCTGGACCTGGGCGTAGCCGTAGAGGGCCAGGGTGGGGAGGAGGCGCTTCAGGGCCTCGAGGGCCAAGGGCGTGTCCCCCTGCCAGTTTTCCCCGTCGGAGAAGTGGTAGAGGTAGCGGTTGTAGAAGGCCTCGGGGTAGGCCTTGAGGATCTCCTCCGCCAGGAGGAGGGCGCTGGAGATCCGCGTTCCCCCGCCCTCCCGGGCCTTGAAGAACTCCTCCTCGGGGACCTCCCAGGCCTCGGCGTCGTGGAGGAGGTAGCGCCTTTCCAGCCTGGGAAAGTGCCGTTTGATCCAGAGGGTGATCCAGAAGGAGAGGGTCTTGACGAGCCTAAGCTCCTCCTCCCGCATGCTCCCGGAGACGTCCAGGGCGAAGAGGACCACCGCCTGGGCGTGGGGGATGGGCTTTCGCCTCGGGGCCTTGTAGCGCAGGTCCTCCCGCTCGGGGACGAGAAGGGGGTCTTCGGGGCGGTACTCCCCGCTTTGCAGGGCCCTCTTCAGGCTCTCCTTGAGGGTGCGGCGCACGTGGCGGAGGCCCCTTGGCCCCTTGCGGGCGATGGTGGTGTGGCGGAAGGCCTCCTCCGTGACCTCCCCCTCCCCCTTGGGCCTCAGGCGGGGAAGCCTCAGGGCCTCCCCCACGAGGTCCAAAAACTCCTCCAGCTCCAGCTCGGCCACCGGGATGTGCCCCCCGGGGCCCAAGGCCTCCTCCCCGGGCCCCCCGAGGCCCAGGCCCTCCCCCAAGGGCTCCCCGTGGACGATCTTGGGGATCTCCAGCTGGGGCAGGGGGATGGAGACGAGGCGGCCTTCCACCTGGCCGAAGAGCTCCTCCCGGGTGAGGAACTCCCGGGCCCGCTTCTTCACCTCCCCCCGGACGATCTCCTTGAAGCGGAGGAGGTCGCGCTCTATGGGCCTCATCGCTCGCTCCGGGCGAAGAGGGAGGCGGCGAACTCCAAGACGCCGCTGGCGCAGTGCTCGCAGTAGCCGTGGTCGCGGATGAGCCTGGCCTTCACCACGTCAATCTTGGCCTGGGTCTCCGGGTCCACCACCCCCGAGACCAGGGCGGAGAGCCTTATGGTGTCCTTCTGGTCCTCAAAGAGCTTGAGCTCCAGGGCGCGGCGCAGGCGGTCGTTGTCCTTGTAGGTGAAGGGCCTCCCCTCCAGGGCCAAAGCCCCGATGTAGTTCATGATCTCCCGGCGGAAGTCGTCCTTGCGGGACTCGGGGATCTCTATCCGCTCCTCAATGGAGCGCATGAGGCGCTCGTTGGGGGGTTCGGGGGCGCCGGTGTAGGGGTTTTTCACCTTTTCTCCGAGGACGTAGGCCTTCACGTGGTCAATGTAGTTGTGGAAGAGGCGGTTTAAGGCTTCCTCGTCCGCGGCGATGGCCCGTTGCACCTCGTTCTTGACGATCTCGGCGTACTCCGCCTTCACCTCCTGCAGGAGGGCCCGGTAGCGCTCCCTCGTCTTCTCGTCGGAGATGAGGGAGTGGTGCTTGAGGCCTTCTTCCAGCTCGTTCATCACCATGAAGGGGTTGACGCAGGGCTCCTCGCTGGTGACGAGGACGTTAGAGATCTTGTCCTGGATGTAGCGGGGGCTGATGCCCTCGAGGCCTTCCCGCTTGGCCTCCCCCATGAGCTCCCTGACCGCCTCCTCCGTCCAGCCGGGGAGGAGCTTGCCGTCATAGAGCTTGAGCTTCTGCATGAGGGTGAGGCCCGCCCGCTTGGGGGGCTCCAGCCGGGTGAGCACGGCCCAGGTGGCGGCCATCTCCAGGGTGTGGGGGGCGATGTGCTTGCCCCGCACCTTGGCGAAGTCCCTCTGGTAGATCTTCACCTCGTCGGAGACCCGGAGGATGTAGGGGACGTCAATCTTGATGGTCCGGTCCCGCAGGGCCTCCATGTACTCGTTGGCCTGGAGTTTTCTATATTCAGGCTCGTTTGTGTGTCCCAGCACAATTTCGTCTATGTCCGTCTGGGCGAACTTCTTGGACTTGATCTTGTGTTCCTGGCTTGCGGTGAGGAGGTCGTAGAGGAAGGCCACGTCCAGCTTCAGGATCTCAATGAACTCCACGATCCCCCGGTTGGCGATGTTGAGCTCCCCGTCAAAGTTGAAGGCCCGGGGGTCGGAGTCCGAGCCGTAGAGGGCCACCTTGCGGTAGTTGATGTCCCCGGTGAGCTCGGTGGCGTCCTGGTTCTTCTCGTCCTTGGGCTGGAAGGTGCCGATGCCCACGCGGTCCTTTTCCGAGAGGACCAGGCGCCTCACCCCCACCTCCTCCTCCAAGACGGCGGCGAGGTCCCCCCCGTGCCGGGCCAGGGCCTCCCGCATCTGGAAGCGGCAGACGGGGCAGAGGTCCCCTTCCACCTCCAGGGGGTAGGGGTAGTCGGGGTGGAGGGCCTTAAGCTCCTCCAGGAAGTCCTGCCGGATCTCCGGGGGGAGAAGGTGGAGGGGCTCCTCGTGCATGGGGCAGGGGAGGGGGCCCTCGGGGGTCTTCCAGTAAAAGGTGAAAAGCCTCCCTTCCTCCGTGCGGCTGTAGGCCTCGAGGCCCTTCTTCAGGAGGCGGGCGATGGTGCTCTTGGCCGAGCCCACGGGGCCGTGGAGGAGGAGGATGCGCCTCTCGGGGCCTAAGCGGTGGGCGGCCGCCTTGAGGGTGGCCACCAGGCGCATGAGGGGCTTGTCCAGGCCGAAGACGGCGTCCTTCCCCCCCTCAAAGGGGTCGTCAAAGAAGCGGTAGTGGAGGAGCTTCTCCCTGAAGAGGGTGTACTCCTCCACCCCGTGGGCCAGGATCATGTCGTGGACCCTCTGGAAGCTGGTCCTCAGGGGCCTCGGGTCCTCCTTGAGGAGGCGGAGGTAGTCGGCGAAGGAGCCCTCCCAGCTGAGGGCCCGGTAGGC
The DNA here is from genome assembly GCF_900102145.1 of Thermus arciformis. Classification (GTDB taxonomy): domain Bacteria; phylum Deinococcota; class Deinococci; order Deinococcales; family Thermaceae; genus Thermus; species Thermus arciformis. The sequence goes on from NZ_FNBC01000003.1 coordinate 58,621, forward strand.
CTCGAGGTCCTGAAGGCGGCGGATGCGCTCCAGTTCGTTCATGAAAGACCCTCCTCCATAGGGCCAGGCGCCGTTTTGGATAGGTATAAACCCATTATAGCAGGCCCGGGAGGGAAAATGTGGCCTCGGCCTCGGCCGAGGGGGCGGGGAAAGGGGGGCTTGAGGGGTCAGGGCTGGCTTTCGCGGGCAAGCTCGTAAAACCCGCGGGCGTTGTGGAGGAAGTGGGCCAAGACCCCAGGCAGGAGGCTTCCCGTGAGGAGGTAGGCGAGGCCCAGGAGGAGGCCCGCCGCCCCGGCGTAGAGGGTGTAGGCCAGGGCCTTCCTGGGGGCGGGGTGGAGGAGGGCGAAGAGGAGGGCCTGGAGGACCACTGCCCAAGGCCCCGTCCTTAAGGCGAGGAGGCTTTGGGCGAAGCCCCGGAAGAAGACCTCCTCGGCCAGCCCCGAGAGGAAGGCCAGGAAGAGGAGGATAGGGGGGCCCGCCCCCGCCTGCCGCAGGGCCAGGCCCAGCTCCCGGTGGAGGCGCTCCGCTTCCCGGAAGGACCCGGGGAAAAGGCGCTGGAAAAGGAGCTCCAGGCCCGCCAGGGCGAGGAAGAGGAAAAGCCCCAGGAGGGTTTCCCCGAAGGGGTGTTTCCCCACCATGGGAAAGCCCCAAAGGAACATCCCCCCGCCTCCCAGGAGGAGAAGCCCCCCCTGCAGGAGGAGGAGAAAGCGGAAGGGCCCCGGCACTACCCCTGCCCCAGGGAGAAGCCCTGGTCCAAAAGCCGCTTGGGGTAGGCGCGGAAGGCGAGGAGGGTTTCCGTGCGCTCCACCCCTTCCAGGGCCAGGATCCCCTGGGTCACGGCCTCGTCCAGCTCCTCGAGGTCCCTCAGGCGCAGGAGGGCCACGAGGTCGTAGGGCCCGGTGACGGAGTAGACCTCCGCCACCTGGGGCAGCTCGGCGATGGCCTCCCCCAGGGCCTGGACGCGGCTTCCCCGGGCCCGGATGAGGACAAAGGCGGTGATCATGGCTCCATCATAAGGGCCTCCACGAAGGCGAGGCGGCTCATCTCCCCGCCGGAGGCCAGATAAAGGGCCTCCATCCCGTGCCCCACGGGCCGCCAAGGCATGTACCGAGTATAACCTCAGTCCGCTTCCAGAACCAGCTTGGGCCGGAAGCGGAGGGCGTCCGCCGCCACCAGGTGGAGGGGGATGCCCTGGTAGCTTTGCGGCAGTTTGGCAGGGTCGGCCCCGTGGAGGTGGCCGTAGACGATGGCCTGGGGGTGGGCCCCGGCGGCGAGCTCCAAAAGGGGCGAGGCCTCTCCGCTTGGCCCAAAGGGGGGAAAGTGGAAGGCCACCACCAGGTGGCGGTGGGGCTTTCCCTCCAGAGACTTCAGGGAGAGCTTTAGCCGCTCCACTTCCCGGGCCAGGATCCTTTCGTCCTCGAGGGTCTCCGGGGGGTACTGCCAGCCCCGGGTCCCCGCCACCGCCACCCCCTCCAGGACCAAGGCGTCGTTCTGCAGGGCGTACATGCCCTCGGGAAGGACGGCGCGAAGCCTGGAGATGGAGGGCCACCAGTAGTCGTGGTTCCCCTTAAGGAGCACCTTCTTCCCGGGGAGGGCCCCTAGGTCCAGGAGGTCGGGGAGGGCCTCGGAAAGGCGCATGGCCCAGGAGATGTCCCCGGCCACGATCACCAGGTCCGAGGGCCCCACCACCTCCCGCCAGCCGCGGAAGAAGGCCTCGGGGTGGCCCTGCCAGCCGGGGCCGAAGATGGTCATGGGCTTGGGGTGGGCGCGGGAGAGGTGGGGGTCGGCGATGGCGAAGACCCGCATGGGCCATAGCGTACCCTAAACCCATGGACAAGGCCGAGGCCTTCGCCTACGCCCTTCGCCTCCTCTCCCGGCGGGCCATGAGCCGGGCCCGCCTTAAGGAAAAGCTCCTGGAGCGTTTCCCCGAGGCCGAGGTGGACCAGGCCCTGGAGCGCCTTTCGGCCCTGGGCTACCTGGACGACCGGGCCTTCGCGGAGACCTTCGTGGCCCTTCGGCGCAAGTACGGGCCCCGGAAGCTCCGCCACCTCCTCAGGGCCCAAGGGGTGGGGGAGGAGGTGGTGGAGGCGGTCCTTAGGGAGGTGGGGGAGGAGGAGGTCCTCGAGGCCGCCCTACGGGCCCTTCGCCGCTACCCCCGGCGCCAGGACAAGGCCAAGGCGGTGCGGTTTTTGCTGGGGCGGGGCTTCCCCCTCGCCGTGGCCCTCCAGGCCTACGAGCTTGCCAAGGAGGAGGAAAAGGGGTAAAAAGGGCCCATGCCCGAGGTGCGCGCCGAACGTTACATCCAAGCCCCCCCGGAGAGGGTCTACGCCCTGGCCAAGGACCTGGAGGGCCTGAAGCCCTACCTCAAGGAGGTGGAAAGCCTCAAGGTGCTGGCCCAGGAGGGCCACCGCACCCGCACGGAGTGGGTGGCGGTGGCCATGGGCAAGAAGGTGCGCTGGCTGGAGGAGGAGGAGTGGGACGACGCCCACCTCAGGAACCGCTTCTTCTCCCCGGAAGGGGATTTTGACCGCTACGAGGGCACCTGGGTCTTCCTGCCCGAGGGGGAGGGGACGCGGGTGGTCCTCTCCCTGACCTACGAGCTCACCATCCCCATCTTCGGAGGGCTCTTGCAAAAGCTCGTACAAAAGCTCATGCAGGAGAACGTGGAAAGCCTTTTGAAGGGCCTGGAGGAGCGGGTCCTCGCGGGCTAGTTGCCAAAGGGGCCCGCTTGCTCTAGCATGGGCCTTGAGCCGCCCACGCCTTTGCCAAGCGGGTGGCCCAAGGGTTTTCAGGAGGTCAAAGTGGAAACGTTGCGCGTCTCTTCCAAGTCCCGCCCCAACTCCGTGGCCGGCGCCATCGCGGCGCTTCTCCGCACCAAGGGAGAGGTGGAGGTGCAGGCCATCGGGCCCCAGGCGGTGAACCAGGCGGTGAAGGCCATCGCCATCGCCCGCGGCTACATCGCCCCCGACAACCTGGACCTGGTGGTGAAGCCCGCCTTCGTCAAGCTGGACCTGGAGAACGAGGAGCGGACCGCCCTGAAGTTCAGCATCAAGGCCCACCCCCTGGAGTCTTGAAGGCCCCCACGCCCCGGGGCCTGGCCCTCGCCCTTCTCCTACGGGTGGAGATGGGGGGGCGGGCCCAGCACCTTTTGGACCGGGCCCTGGACCGCCTGGACTGGCCCGAGCGGGACAAGGCCTACGTCACCCACCTGGTCTACGGGGCCTTGCGCCGCCTGAGGCTTCTGGACTTCCTCCTGGAGCCTTACCTTAAGGCCCCCGGGAAGCTCCCCAAGGAGGTGCGCTGGGCCCTGCGCCTGGGGGCTTTGGAGTGGCTTCTCGGCAAGCCCGACCACGCCCGGGTGAGCCCCTGGGTGGAAGAGGTCAAGGGCCGCCACCCGGGGTTCGCGGGCCTGGTGAACGCCGTGCTCCGCCGCCTGCGCCCCCGGGAGGCCCCGGAGTGCGTGCGCCTTTCCCTACCGGACTGGCTCTGCGAGGCCTGGCGGGGCTTCTTCGGGGACGTGGCCTTCGCCGAGGGCTTCAACGAGCCCGCCCCCCTCTTCGTCACCGCCTACCGGGAGGTGGACCTGAAGCCGGGTCCCATCCCGGACAGCTACGTCTGGGAAAGGCCCAAGACCGATTTTCCCGCCCTCGGCCTCCAGCCGCAAAACCCCGCTTCCCTCTTCGCCGCGGCCCTCTTGGAGCCTAAGCCCGGGGAGAAGGTGCTGGACCTCTGCGGCGGGGCCGGGCTCAAGGCCTTTTACCTGGCGGCCAAGGGGGCGGAGGTGGTCTCCTACGACCTGAACGCGAAGCGCCAGGAGGCGGGGGCCAAGACGGCGAGGCGCCTCGGCCTCCGGGTGGCCTACCGTACCCAGGACCTGCGGGAGCCCCTTCCCGAAAAGGCCAAGAAGGTGCTCCTTGACGCCCCTTGCACCGGGACGGGCACCTTCCGGGCCCACCCCGAGCTCCGCTACCGCCTGGCCAAAGAGGACCCAAAGGAGATGGCCCTCCTGCAGCTTCAGCTTCTGGAGACCGCCGCCCAGGCCACGGAGGAGGGGGGGCTTCTGGTCTACGCGGTCTGCTCCCTCACGGAGGAGGAGGGGGAGGGGGTGGCCCGGGCCTTTTTGGAGCGGCACCCCGGGTTCCGCCCGGAGCCTTTCTTTTGCCCCTTGCCCGTCCTTCGGCAGGGGCTTGGGGTCTATGTGGCGCCCCAGGGGGGCCTGGACGGGTTTTATTACCTCCGCCTCCGCAAGGTAGACTCAAGGGCATGAAGCTCGCCTTCCTGGGCCTTGGCAAGATGGGCCGGAGCATCCTCAAGGGGGCTTTGGACCGGGGCTTTTTGCGCCCGGAGGAGGTGGGGGTGGTGGGGCGCACCCCGGAGCGGGGCCAGGCCCTGGCCGCGCCCTTTGGCGTCCGGGCCCTCTCCCTCCAGGACCTGGCCGAGGCCGAGCGGGTGCTCCTCGCCGTCCAGCCCCGGGACTTCCCCCAGCTGGCCCCTGAGATCCCCCGGGCCGGGGTGGGGTTTATCTCCATCATGGCGGGGGTTTCCACGGCCGTGCTGGCGAGAAGGCTGGACACCCGGCGGGTGGTGCGGGCCATGCCCAACCTGGCGGCGGTGATCGGGGAGAGCTCCACCGCCCTCACCGCCCTACGGGAGGCCCAGGAGGCGGGGGACCTGGACTTCGCCCGGGCCCTCTTCGCCACGGTGGGGGACGTGTACGAGATCCCCGAGCACCTCTTTGACCCCTTCACCGCCATGTCCGCCTCGGCCCCCGCCTACTTGGCCCTGGTGGCCGAGGCCTTAGCCGACGCCGGGGTGAAGATGGGCATGCCCCGGGCCCTGGCCCTCCGCCTCGCCGCGGACGCCTTGGCGGCCACGGGGGAGCTTCTCAAGGGCAGGCACCCCGCCCAGGTCAAGGACGAGGTGGCGAGCCCCGGGGGCACCACCATCCACGGCCTCCACGCCCTCGAGGCCCGGGCCCTCCGGGCCGCCTTCTACGAGGCGGTGGAGGCCGCCACCCGCCGGGGGCACGAGCTGGGGGAGGCGGAATGAGGCGCGGCCTCGTCCTGGCCCTCCTCCTCGCCTGGGCCCTGGCCCAGGTCTTCCCCAAGGAGGGAGGGGTCTACGCCTACTCCGACGGCACCCTCCAGGAGCTGAGGCTCACCCCGGAGGGGTTTCGCCTGCGCTATTCCAAGGGGGGCAGGCTCTTCCGGGAAGACCGCCTGAAGGCCCTCCCGGAAGGGCTTTACCTCTTGGGGGTGGGGCTCTTGGAGGGCTACTTTCCCTTTACGCCGCCCCTCTTCCTCTACCCGGCCCGCCTGGAGCTGGGCTCGGCCTGGGGGGGAAGCGCCCTTTTCCGCGGCCAGCGGGTGGCCCTCTCCGCCCGGGTGGAGGCCCTGGAGGGGGTGAGGGTGAAGGCGGGGACCTTCAACGCCCACCGGGTGCGGGTGGCCTACACCACGGAAAAGGGGGGCACCGACCTCAAGGAGCTCTACCTGGTGCCGGGCCTGGGGGTGGTGGCCTACCGGGCGGGGGAGGCCTGGGTGGAGCTCCTCCGCTTCAGCCCGCCCTGAGGCGGTAACGCAGGATCTCCCAGTACATGCGCAGGCGGTGGAGGAGGCCCTTGAGGAGGCCCCGCTTCTCCTCCTTCATCACCTGGCTCACCCCGGGAAGGGGGAGGTAGCGCACCCGCCAGCCCCGGCGCTTGGCGTGCCGGGTGAGGAGGAGCTCCAGGTCGTAGCGGGCCCCCGCCAGGCCGGGCACCCCCCTCAAGGCCTCCGTGGCCAGGGCCCGCTGGCCGGAGAGGAAGGGGGTGAGGCGCATGGCCAGGTCCGTGGAAAGCCGCCCCCCCTGGAAGACCCCCACGGTCATCTCCGCCTCGCCCCGGGCCACCGGGAGGAGGAGGGCGTGGAGGTGCTCGGGCTTTAGGCCTAGGAGGTCCGCGTCCAGGAGGAGGACGAAGGGGGTGGCCACCGCCTTCAGCCCCTCGGCGATGGCCCCGCCCTTGCCCCGGTTTTCCGGAAGGCGCACCACCCTGGCCCCGGCCTCCAGGGCCCTTCGGGCGGTTTCGTCCGTGGAGCCGTCGTCCGCCACCACCACGGGGAAGCCCGCCTCCTTGGCCACCCGCACCACCTGGGCCACGGTGGCCTCCTCGTTGTAGGCGGGAATGAGGACCGTGGCCGTCATGGGGCTCCGAGAAGCCTCCTTAGGTCCTGGAAGGTCACCAGGACCACCAGGAGGAGGAGGAAGAGGAAGCCGAGGTAGTGCACCAGGGCCTCCCGCTCCGGGGGGAGGCGGAGGAGGCGGGAGAGGAAGAGGAGGAGGATCCTTCCCCCGTCCAGGGCGGGGATGGGGAGGAGGTTGAAAAGGGCCAGGGAGAGGTTGATGGAGGCCGCAAGCTCTAGGAGCCGGAAGACCCCTTCCTGGGCAGCCTTGCCCGTCTCCGCCACGAGGCCCAAAGGCCCCACCACCCCGCTATTGGGGTTGCCGGAAAGCACCCCCAAAAGCCCCCCCACCAGGGCCCGCACCATCTGGGGCCCGAAGGAGAGGGTGCGCTCCACGGAAAGGAGGAACCCCTCGAGGAAGCCCACCCGCCGGTAGCGCACCTCGGGCCCATAGACCACCCCGAGCCGCTCCAGGCCCTCCCGCCAGGTGAGGGAAAGGGCCACCTCCTTCCCCTCGCGGAGCACCACGAGGGTGTGGCTCCCCGGGGTCTTGAGCCGCTCTATTTCCTGGGGGCGCTCCAGGGGCTTCCCGTCCACGGCGAGGAGGATGTCCTTAGGCCTAAGCCCCGCCTCCTCGGCCACGCTCCCCGGCAGGACCTCGAGGATCACCGCCCGGCCCGTGGCCTCGGGCACCCCCTGGGCGCTGAAGAGGTAGGCGAGAATCCCCCAGGCGAGGAGGACGTTCATGGCCACCCCCGCCACCAGGACGAGGAGCTTCCCCAGGAAGGGGAGGGCGTCGTACCCCCGCCCCTTTTCCTCGGGGAGGAGGCCCTCAATGTCCGCATAGCCCCCCAAGGGGATGGCGGAAAGCCGCCACTCCGTGCCCCAGGCCTCCTTGCGCCAGAGGACCGGGCCGAAGCCGAGGCTGAAGGCCTTCACCCGCACCCCCTGAAGCCTCGCCGCCAGGTAGTGGCCGAGCTCGTGGACGAATATGCTTACGCCGATGACCACCAGAAACCAGAACAGGCTCATGCCCACCTCTTGGCCTCCTCCCGGGCCCAGGCGTCCACGGCGAAGAGGCTCTCCCATGTTAGGGGCTCTGTGGGGGTGGCTTCCAGCACCCGGGCCAGGATCTCGGGGATGCGGGGGAAGGGGATTTTCCCCTGGAGGAAGGCCTCCACCGCCACCTCGTCCGCGGCGGAGACGGCCACCTGGGGGAGGCCCCCCCGCCTTCCCGCCTCGTAGGCGATGGCCAGGGCGGGGAAGCGCTTGAGGTCGGGTTCCAGGAACTCTAGCACCCCGGGGATGGGGAGGTCCTTCAGGGGGGTCTCCGCCCGCTCGGGGTAGGTGAGGGCGTACTGGATGGGAAGCCGCATGTCCGTGGGGCCGAGCTGGGCCTTGAGGCTCCCGTCCAGGAAGCGCACCAGGCCGTGGACGTAGGCCTGGGGGTGGACGAGGACCTTGATCCTCTCCAGGGGGAAGCGGAAGAGCTCCTTGGCCTCGAGGACCTCGAGGCCCTTGTTGAAGAGGGTGGCCGAGTCCACGGTGACCTTGGGGCCCATGCGCCAGCGGGGGTGGCGGAGGGCCATCTCCGGGGTCACCTGGGCGAGGTCTTCGGGCTCCTTTAGGAAGGGCCCGCCGCTCGCCGTGAGGATGAGCTCGGCCACGTCCTCCCGCCTCTCCCCCAGGAGGGCCTGGAAGAGGGCGGAGTGCTCCGAGTCCACGGGGAGGATCTCGGCCCCGTGGGCCTCCGCCTCCCGCCAGAGGAGAGGCCCCGCGGCCACCATGGCCTCCTTGTTGGCGAGGGCCACCCGCTTTCCCGTTTGCACCGCCACCCGGGTGGGGGAAAGCCCGGCGAGGCCCGGGATGGCGGCCACGGCCACCTCCGCCTCCAGGGCCGCCACCTCCTCGGCCGTGGCGAGCCTAAGCCCGGGGAAGCGGGCCTTGAGCTCCTTGTGGAGGCTCTCCTCCGCCGCCACCAGGAGGGGCTTCCAGAAGGCGATCTGCTCGGCGAGGGCCTCGAGGTTTTTCCCGGCGGCGAGGCCCACCACCCGAAAACCCCGCCAGCGGCAGACCTCCAGGGCCTGCTTGCCGATGGAGCCTGTGGAGCCGAGGACCACGACCCGTTTCATGTGAAGAGCACCACCAGAAAGTAGGTGAGGGGGAAGGTGAAGAGGAGGCTGTCTATCCGGTCCAGAAGACCGCCGTGCCCGGGGAGGAAGCTCCCTGAGTCCTTCACCCCGCAGTAGCGCTTGAGCATGGACTCCGCGAGGTCTCCAAGCTGGGCCGCCAGGGAGAGGAGGAGGCTAAAAAGCCAAAGCTCCAAAAGCCCGAAGGGGAAGACCTCCCGCACGAGCCCCGTGTAGAGCAAAAGGGCGAGGAAGCTGAAGGCGATCCCCCCAAAAGACCCCTCCACCGTCTTCCCCGGGCTGATCTCGGGGGCGAGCTTCCTCCTGCCCCAGGCCCGGCCCGCGAAGTAGGCCCCGATGTCCGTGGCGAAGCTGGCCACGATGGGAAGGCTTAGGGTCCAAAGCCCCAGGGCCCCATCGGGGGTCTCCCGGAGGAGGAGGACATAGCCCAGGCTCCAGGGCAGGTAGAGGAAGGCGAGAAGGGTGAAGGCGAGGCGGGTGAGGTCCGCCCCCCTCAGGAGCTCGTAGCTGAAGGCCGCCATGAGAAAAAGGCCCAGGGCCACCTCCCGCCAGGGCACCTGGGGAAAGTGCCAGTAAAGGGGAGGGAGGGAGAAGAGGAAGAGGAGAACCCCCCCCAGGAAGAAGAGGGGCAGGTTGAGGGCCACCCCTCGGCGGGCCAGCATGTCCCTTAGCTCCAGGCCCCCCAGCCAGAGGACGAGGACCAGGGTGGGGAGGATCAAGGGCGTCCCCGCCCAGAGCACCAGGAGGAGGAGCCCCGCTCCCACGAGGGCGGAGAGGACGCGGGTGGGAAGCTCGTCCTTCAACCTGGGTCTCCGGGAAGGGCGTTAGTGGAGGATCTCCCCTTCCTTCTTCTCCAGCATCTCGTCCACCTTGGCGATGAACTCGTCGGTGATCTTCTGGATCTCCCCCTCGGCCCGCTTGGTGTCGTCTTCGGAGAGGTGGAGTTCCTTGGAAAGCTTCTTGAGCTTTTCCAGGGCCTCCCGCCGGATGTTGCGGATGGCGACCCGCCCCTCCTCGGCCAGGTGCCGGGCTGTCCGGACGAGCTCCTTACGCCTTTCCTCCGTGAGGGGAGGGATGTTGATGTAGAGGGCGTCCCCCTTGTTGCTGGGGTTCAGGCCCAGGTCCGAGTCGCGGATGGCCTTCTCAATGGCCTTGAGGGCGTTTTGGTCCCAGGACTGGACCACGAGGGTCCGGGCGTCGGGGGCGGTGACGGTGGCGATCTGGTTCAGCGGGACGTGGGCGCCGTAGTACTCCACCTTGAGGTGGAGGAGGAGGGCGGGGTTGGCCCGTCCGGTGCGGAGGCCCGCCAGGTTGTGCTCCAGGGCCTCGAGGCTCTTTTGCATCTGGCTTCGGGTTTCCGCGTAGAGGTCTTTCAGGGTCATGCTTCCCTCCTTCAGGTGTGGATCAGGGTACCCACCTTTTCCCCCTGGATAATACCCACCAGGGCGCCGGGCTTAAAGATGTCAAAGACCACGATGGGAAGCCCCGCCTCCATGCAGAGGGTGATGGCGGTGGTGTCCATCACCTGCAGGCCCCGGTTCAGGACCTCCAGGTAGGTGAGCTCGTCAAAGCGCACCGCCTGGGGGTTCTTCCGGGGGTCGTCGGAGTAGACCCCGTCCACCTTGTTCTTGGCCATGAGGACCACCTCGGCCCCCACCTCCAGGGCGCGGAGGGCGGCGGCGGTGTCCGTGGAGAAGAAGGGGTTGCCCGTCCCCCCTCCGAAGATGACGATGCGCTCCTTCTCCAAGTGGCGGAGGGCCCTGCGGCGGATGTAGGGCTCGGCCACCTGGGGGATGGTGAGGGCGGTCTGGACCCGGGTGGGGACGCCCAGGGATTCCAGGGCGTCTTGGAGGGCCAGGGCGTTCATGATGGTGGCCAGCATGCCGATGTAGTCGGCGGTGGCCCGGTCCATCCCCACCCCCTGACGCGCGCCCCGCCAGAGGTTCCCCGCCCCGATGACGATGGCGAGCTGGACCCCGGTCTCGTAGGCGGCCTTGATCTCCCGGGCCAGGGCCTGGGTGGCCTCGGGCTCTATGCCGAAGCCGTTTCGCGTCAGGAACTCGCCGGAAAGCTTCAGGAGGACGCGCTTGTACTTCATGGCTTTAAGGAAAACCGGGGCCCGCTTGGGTAGGGGCCCCGGCGGCTTCCACGGTCTACGCTCCCACTTCCAGGCGGCAGAAGCGCCGCACCACGATGTTTTCCCCGGTCTTGGCGATGGCCTGCTGGATGAGCTCCTTCACCTTCACCTTGTCGTCCTTGACGAAGGGCTGCTCCAGGAGGACCACCTCCTCCAGGTACTTCTTCAGGCGGCCCTCGGCGATCTTCTCGGCGATCTGCTGGGGCTTCCCCTCGTTGAGGGCGGCCTGGATGTAGATCTGCCGCTCCCGCTCAAGCTCCTCGGCGGGGATCTCCTCGGCGGAGACGTAGCGGGGGTTCATCATGGCGATGTGCATGGCGAGGTCCCTGGCCAGGTTCTGGAAGACCTCGTTCCTGGCCACGAAGTCCGTCTCGCAGTTGAGCTCCAGGATGACCCCCACCCGCTGGTTGTGGTGGATGTAGTGGCCGACGATGCCCTCCCGGGCCTCCCGCTCCGCCTTCTTGGCGGCCTTCATGGCCCCCCGCTCCCTTAGGAGCTGGACGGCCTTTTCCTCGTCCCAACCGGCGTCCTCGAGGGCCTTCTTCACGTCCATCATGCCGGCCCCCGTGGCCTCGCGCAGCTTCTTGATGAGTTCCATCTGGCTCATGCTTCCACCTCGTCCTCGCCTTCCAGGCCCTCGTCCAAGCCCCCCTGGGCCTCGGCCCGCTCGGCCGCCTCTACCAGGGCGTAGGAGGGAGAGGGCTCCACCACCCCGCCCCGGGCCTCAATGATGAGGTCCGCCGCCCGGGAGAGGATGAGCTGGATGGAGCGGATGGCGTCGTCGTTGCCGGGGATGATGTAGTCCACCAGGTCGGGGTCGGAGTCGGTGTCCGCCAGGGCCACCACGGGGATGAAGAGCTTCCTGGCCTCCCGCACGGCGATGGCCTCCTTGGTGGGGTCCACCACGAAGACGGCGTCGGGAAGCCGCTTGAGCCGCCGGAAGCCCGAGAGGTACTTCTGCAGGCGCTCCAGCTCGTGCCTCAGGCGCACCTGCTCCTTTTTGGGGCGGTCCTGGATGTCCTCGGAGGCGAAGAGGTTCTCCAGCTCCTCCAGGCGGTGCACCCGCTGGGAGATGGTCTTGAAGTTGGTGAGCATCCCGCCCAGCCAGCGCTGGTTCACGTAGGGCATGCCCGCGCGGTCCGCCTCCATGCGCACGATGTCCTGGGCCTGCTTCTTGGTGCCCACGAAGAGCACCGTGCCCCCGCGCATGGCCAGGTCCTCGAGGAAGCGGAAGGTGCGCTCCAGCTCCACCATGGTCTTCTGCAGGTCAATGATGTGGATGCCGTTGCGCTCCGCGTAGATGTAGCGGGCGAACTTGGGGTTCCAGCGCTTGCGCTCGTGGCCAAAGTGCACCCCGGCTTCCAGTAGCTCCTTCACGCTGATGTTAACAGGCATACTCCTCCCATCGGGGAAGGTTGGGCTTGGCGTTTCCCGTGCGCCGTCCTCTTTCCCGCGGGACCTTCCCCTGCCCGAGGGCTGGTGCGGCACACCTTCCCGATTATAGGGGGCGGGGGTCCTTTGCGTAAGCCCCCCTCTTGGGCTATACTGCCGAAGGCCTGGGGCGGTAGCTCAGAGGGAGAGCACCCGCCTTGCAAGCGGGAGGTCCGGGGTTCAAATCCCCGCCGCTCCACCAGCTCTAAATACCCCGCCGCGGCGAAAGCCGCGGCGGGGGCTCCAAAAGGGCCTTTCCCAAGCCCCACCTCTAGCCTCCTAAGCGCGGGCACTTAGGAGGCAAAGCCTTACCCCCCGGTGGCGTGGCTGGGGGGTCGGTTTTACGGTGACCCCTTCCAAAGCGGAGGCCTGGGGCAAGGGAGGGAATGGCAGGATAGAACCATGAGGCCCCGTTTGGTGGTTCTTGGAGCCGGGAACCGGGGCTTCGCCTACGCCCGTTACGCCCACGCCCTAGGTGCCCGCATCGCGGCGGTGGCGGAACCCCGTCCCGAGCGGCTTCAGGCCTTCCAGCAGGCTTTTGCTGTGGAGCGCGCCTTTGCCGACTGGCGGGAGCTCTTGGAGGCCCCGCTTCTGGGGGAGGCTGCGGTGGTGGCCCTGCCCGACCGGCTTCACGCCGAGGCGGCGGTGGCCCTTATGGAAAGGGGCTACCACCTTCTCCTAGAGAAGCCCATCGCCCCCACCTGGCCGGAGGTGGAAGAAGTGGCCCAGGCCAAGGAGCGCACGGGGCGCATGGTGGCCGTGGCCCACGTGCTCCGCTATACCCCTTACGCCCGGGCCCTGAGGGGGCTCTTGAAGGAGGGGGCGGTGGGGGAGGTGGTTTCCGTCCAGCACCTGGAACCGGTGGGCCACTGGCACTACGCCCATAGCTTCGTGCGGGGAAACTGGCGAAAGGCGGAGGAGTCCAGCCCCTTCCTTTTGGCCAAGAGCGTGCACGACCTGGACTGGCTCCTTTTCCTGATGCCGGGGGAGGTGGCCCGGGTGGCCTCCTTCGGGGGGCTCTACCACTTCCGCCCCGAAAACCGACCCCAGGGGGCGGCCTTCCGGTGCCTGGACTGCCCGGAGGAGGTGGAGAGGGGGTGCCCCTTCTCCGCCAGGCGCATCTACCTGGAGGCCTACGAGAAGGGGGAGAGGGGATGGCCCCTGGACGTGGTGGCCTTTCCCCTCACCCGGGAGAACCTGGTGCGGGCCTTGGAGGAAGGCCCTTACGGGGAGTGCGTCTACCTGGGGCGAAACGACGTGGCGGACCACCAGGTGGTGGCCCTGGAGTACCGGGACGGGCGCACGGCCAGTCTGCACGTGGAGGGCTTAAGCCGGATGCGGTTCCGGGAGACCCGGATCTTCGGCACGAGGGGGGAGCTTTTCGGAGACGGGAGGCACCTCAGGCTCTATCGGTTTGGGGAGGGGGAGAGGGTCTACGACCAGGGGACGGAAGGGGAGGGTTCCATCCGAAGCGGGCACGGGGGCGGGGACCTTGGCTTGGTGCGGGCCTTTGTGGAGGCCCTCCGCCGGGAGGACGAAAGCCTTTTGGAGCCTTTCTCCGAGGCGGTCCAGGCCCATCGGCTCACCTTTCTGGCGGAGGAGGCCAGGAGGAAGGGGAAGGTGGTCCACGTGGAAAACCCCTTGCCCTAGCGGGCAAGGGGCCTTTGGCGGAGAGGGCGGGATTCGAACCCGCGAGGCAGGTTTAAGCCCGCCTACACGATTTCCAGTCGTGTCCCTTCAGCCACTCGGGCACCTCTCCACGTGCCAAGCCTGAGTCTAGCAAGCGGGTTTCCTTCCGTCAAGTAAGCTAAAAACCGTGCGGGTGGTGGTGGCCCACGAGAACCTGGACTTTGACGCCCTGGGCTCCATGGTCCTGGCCGGAAAGCTTTTCCCGGGGAGCGTCCTCGCCCTGGTGGGGGGCCTGGAGGGCCCCCTTAAAGAGATCGCCCCCCTCCTGGAAGACCGCCTGGACCTCCTTCCCGCCTCGGAGATCCCCCTGGACAAGGTCTCCGAGGTGGTCCTGGTGGACAACGCCCGCCCTGAGCGCATCGGCCCCTTCCGGGCCTTGGTGGGCCGGGTACCCTTCTGGGTGTTTGACCACCACCCTAGGGCCCCCGGGGACGTGCCCGCCGTGGGGGGGAGGGTCCAGGAGGTGGGGGCCACGGTGAGCCTCCTTTTGCCCCTCCTCAAGGAGCGGGGCCTCGCCCTGACCCCTTTGGAGGCCACCTTGGCCTACGCCGGGGTTTGGGAGGACACCGGGGGCTTTAGCTTCCCCTCCACCACCCCTTTGGACCTCGAGGCCGCCCACCACCTGGCCCTCATGGGGGCGGAGATCCCCCGGGTCCGAACCTGGGTGCGCCCCCGCCTGGGGGAGGAGGCCCGGGGGGTCCTCAAGGAGCTCTTGAGGACCGCCCGGGTGGTGGAGGTGGAGGGCTTCCGCCCCCTCCTGGCCAGGGCCAAGGAGGAAGGGTACGTGCCCGCCTTAGCCCCCCTGGCCCACACCCTTTTGGACCTGCACGAGGCGGATGGGGTGCTCCTCGTCCTGCGGCTTGGCCGGGAGACCCTGTTCATCGCCCGGAGCAAGGCGCGCCTGGACGTGGCCCGCTGGCTCGCCCAGGTGGGGGGTGGAGGGCATCCCCGGGCGGCCTTCGCCCGGGTGAGGGGGGTGGGAAGCGCCCTGCAAAGGCTTCTGGCGAGCCTTCCCCGTTTCCTGGAGCCTGAGCCCACCCTGAAGGAGGTCATGACCTCCCCGGTGGAGACCCTTTCCCCCACCACCGTGGAGGAGGCCCTCAGCAGGCTGGAGGAGCGGGGCTATGGGGCCATGCCCGTGGTGGTGCCCCTGGAGGGGGAGGGGGTCCGGGTTTTGGGGCTCGCCCGGCGGCGGGACCTGAGGAAGGCCAAGCGCCTGGGCCTGGCGGACCATCCTGTGGAAGGGTTCCTGGCTCGGGCGGTGGTCCTGCCCCCGGACACCCCCCTTTCCCAGGCCGAGGCCTGGCTCAAGGAGGGGGCGGGCCGGGTCCTGGTGGGGGAGCGGGCGGGGGAGGGGTGGCGGCTTCTCGGCATCTTCACCCGCACGGACCTCTACCGCAGGCGCCCGGCCCCGAGGCCCGCCTTGGGGGAGCGCGTCCTCGAGGCCTTGCCCGAGGGGACGAGGCAGGTGGTCCTGGCCCTGAAGGAGGCCTTCCCCCAGGGGGTCTACCTCGTGGGGGGGGCGGTGCGGGACGCCCTTTTGGCCCGGGCGGGGCCGGATCTGGACCTGGTGCTGGAGCCGGGGGTGCGGGTGGCGGAGGTGGCCCGGTTTCTGGTGGAGCGCTTCGGGGGAAGCTACGCCCTCCACTACGCCTTCGGCACCGGGCGGGTGCGCCTCCCCTTCGGCCTTTCCGTGGACCTGGCGGAAAGCCGGGAGGAGGTCTACCCCTACCCCGGGGCCCTGCCCCAGGTGCGCCCGGCCCCCATCGCCAAGGACCTGGAGAGGCGGGACTACACGGTGAACGCCATGGCCCTCTCCCTGGCCACCCTGGAGCTTCTGGACCCCTACGGGGGGTTAAGGGACCTGGAGGCCCGCCTCCTCAGGCCCCTCCATCCCCTGGCCTTCGTGGAGGACCCGAGCCGCATCGTCCGGGGGGCCCGCCTGGCGGCGAGGCTCGCCTTCCGCTTCGCCGAGGAGGCCTTGCGCATCCTCCCCCCCGCCCTCCTGCCCGAGGTGCTCCGCACGGCCAGCAAGAGCCGCCTCCGGGACGAGCTTTTGCTCACGCTGGAGGAGGAGACCTTCCTCGAGGCCCTGGCCCTTTTGGAGGAGCTTGGGGCCTTGGGGCCCCTTTACGGCCTCTCCCTCCCCGACAAGACCCCCTTCGCCCGCCTCCGCCTCCCCGAGGACGCCCCCGAGCGGGCCAGGGTGGAGGCCCGGCTCCTCCTGCTCCTCTTCTCCCAGGAAGACCCCTTGGCCAGGGCCCAGGCCCTGGCCCTGCCCAAGCGCCTCCAGGAGGACCTGGCCCTCCTTTTGCGGGCCCAAAGGGGAGAGGAGGTGCCCAAGGAGCCCCTGGACAAGGAGCCCTTGCGGAGCGTCTTTTTGGCCCTTTTCCCCGAGCGGGAGGCTTGGCTTAAGGAAAGGCGGCGGGTCCTCCGGGGGCGGGACCTCTTGGAGCTGGGCCTCGCCCCGGGCCCCAAGGTGGGGGAGGTCCTGAGGAAGGTGGCCGAGGCCCGGGCCCGGGGGGAGGTGCGCACCTTTGAGGAGGAGCTGGCCCTGGCCCGTAAACTGGTGGGCGATGGGACTCTTCCCTCTCCTCAATGATCCCCCGGTCTTCCTGGTGGCCTTCGCCTTGGCCACCCTGGGCCTCGTCCTCCACAACCTCTTCCAGGCCTGGCTCGCGGACCGCTACGGGGAGATGGCCCCCAGGCGCTACGGCTTTCTCTCCCTGGACCTCCGGGTGCACCTGGAGCCTTTTGGGCTATTGCTCCTCCTCCTTTTGGGCTTCGGCTGGCCCCGCCCCGTGCCCACCCGCCTTCCCGGGCCCAAGGGGGCCTTGGTGGCCCTTATGGGGCCCTTGGGGTTTTTCGCCGCCGCCTTCCTCTTCGGCCTCCTCGCCCGCTTCCTGCCCTACCCCTTCGGCGAGGGCCTCCTTGCGGCCTACAGGCTCATGCTCCTCCACGCGGCCATCTACCTCTTCCCCGTGCCGCCTCTGGACGGGGCCAAAGCCCTCTACGCCGTGGGGGGGTACGAGGCCCGGCGTTTTCTGGACCAGCTTTCCTCCTACGGCCCCGTGGGCTTCCTCCTCATCTTCCTCGTCCTCTCTTACACCGGGGTGACGGGCTCCGTGGTCCAGGGGCTTGCGGGGCTTCTGGAGGCCTTGTACCGGGCCTTGGGCCTGTGAGGGCGGGATGCTGGCCCTTCTCCAGCAGGACCCCCTGGCCTTCGCCCTGGCCTTCGCGGCCCTCCTCCTCAGCCTGGGCCTCCACGAGTGGGGCCACGCCTACACCGCCTTCCGCTTCGGGGACCCCACCCCCAAGCGCCTGGGCCGCCTCACCCTGAACCCCCTCCGGCACCTGGACCCCTTGGGCACGGCCCTCCTTCTCCTCTTGGGCTTCGGCTGGGCCAAGCCCGTGCCCATCAACCCCGCGGCCTTCCGCCCCTACCGCCTGGGGCTTTTCGTGGTCTCCGTGGCCGGAATCCTCCTCAACCTGGCCCTGGCGGTGCTCTTTGCCCTCTTGGTGCGGGGGCTTTATGCCCTGGACCCTTTGGGGGTGGCCCTGACCTTCCGGGGGGAGGGCCATACGGCCACCGGGGTCTTGGCCCTGGCCCTCTTCTTCGCCAGCTCCATCAACCTGGTCTTGGCGGTCTTCAACCTCCTGCCCATCCCCCCCTTGGACGGCTTCAAGATCCTGCAAAGCCTCCTGCCCCTTTCCTGGCAGCCCTTCCTCTGGCGCCTGGAGGGGTACGCCTGGCTTTCCTTCCTGCTCCTCCTCACCCTCCTCCGTGGGCCCGTCCAGGAGGTGCTGGCCTTCGCCCGGCGCGTCTTCTTCGGGGTGTTTTTCAGCTAGAATGGCTCCATGCGCTCTTTGAGCCTTCTTTTCTCGGTCCTCGCCCTTTTGCTTCTCCTCCCTGCCCTCCTTCCCCTTCTGGGCTGGCTCAACTGGTTGGTGATCCCCCTGGCCCTGCTGGGGGCGGGTCTGGGGGTGCTTTTTGGGGAGGAGAGGGCCTGGAAGCTCGGGCTTTTGGTCCTTGGGGTGGCCGCCTTGCGCCTACTCCTGGGGGGCGGTCTCCTCTAGCCAGCCCCGGAGGACCCGGAGGTTCCAGGCGTCCTCCTCGGGGCTCCTTGGGGTTTCCAGGATGAAGACCCGGCCCCGCAGGCGGGGGTCCAGGAGGACCCCCTTAAGCCCCTCCCCGATCCTTCCCTGGAGGAGGTGGGCGTGGTGGTCCACGCGGCTTCCCAGGTCTCCCACGGAGTCGTTTAGGTGCACCACCGGGACCCTCTCCAGGCCCACGGCGCGGTCCAGCTGGGAAAGGACCTGGGCTGGGGCTTCCTTCACGTCGTACCCGGCGGCGAAGGCGTGGCAGGTGTCCAGGCAGACCCCTAAAGGGGTGTCGGCGATGAGCCAGGCCAGCTCCTCAAAGCGGGCCCCCACCTTCTCCCCCCCGCCTGCGGTGTTCTCCAGGAGGAGGCGGGGCCTCTCCTTCACCCCCGCGAGGCGGAGGGCCTTGAGGGCCCCTTCCCGTACCCTTTCGGGGCTTCCCGAGCCCGGGTGGACCACCACGTACTCAAGCCCCAGGAGGCGGGCCTTTTCCAGGTCGTCCGCGAGGCTCATGACGCTCTTTTCCCAAAGCTCCCCCTCGGCCCCGAGGTTCACGAGGTAGGAGGCGTGGACCACCCCGGGGAGCTCCCCCGCGGCCTCCCTCAGGGCGCGGAAGGCCTCCACTTCCCCGGGGGAGAGGGCGCGGGTCTTCCAGCTCCTCGGGCTTTTGGCGAAGATCTGGAAGGCGGAAAGGCCCAGGCGCATGGCCTCCTCCACCGCCCCCGCCACCCCCTTCTTCCCGGCGATGGAAAGGTGAAAGCCGTAGCGCACCACGCTACTCCTCCAGCTCAAGCCGCACCCGGGTGGCCGAGAGGGCCCCGATGGCCTTGGCCGCGGCGTAGGAGAGGTCTATGATGTACCTTCCCCCAAAGGGCCCCCGGTCGTTGATCCGCACCACCACGCTCTTGCCGTTCTTCAGGTTGGTCACCCGCACCCGGGTGCCGAAGGGCAAGGAGGGGTGGGCGGCGGTGAGGGCGTGCATGTCGTAGACCTCCCCGCTCGCCGTCCTCTTGCCGTGGAAGCCCGGGCCGTACCAGACGGCGAGGCCCTCCTGGAGGAAGCGGCCGGGCCTCGAGGGGGCTTCCCCCTTCCCCACCTTCAGGACCTGCCCCGGGTAGATGCGCTCTTTGGTGAGGCCGTTCAGCTCCATGAGTTCCCTCACGCTCAGGCCGTGGGCCTTGGCGATGCGGAAGAGGGTGTCGCCCTTTTGCACGGTGTAGGTCTGGGCCAGGGCGAGGCCGAGGAGGGGGAGGAGGAAGAGAAGGCGCACCTAGACCTCCTGCCAGCCTCGAGGAAAGCGGGAGAGGGGTTCCACGCCGCTTTCCGTCAGGAGGACCAGCTCCTCAATCCGCACCCCGCCAAGCCCCGGCAGGTAGACCCCGGGCTCCACGGTGACCACCATGCCGGGCTCCAGGACCTCTTCCCCGTAGGGGGAAAGCCCAGGCCCCTCGTGGACGGCGAGGCCCACCCCGTGGCCCAGGGAGTGGACGAAGTGGCGGTCCAGGCCGTGGCCCTTGAGGACCTCCCGGGCCACGGCGTCCACCTCCTTGGCGCCCTTTCCCGGGGCGAGGGCGGAAAGGGCGGCCTCGAGGGCCTCCAAAACGGCGTGGAAGGCCCTTCGCAGCTCCCCTTCCACCGGGCCTAGGGCGAAGGTGCGGGTCATGTCCGAGTGGTACCCCTCAAGCCGCGCCCCGAGGTCCAGGGTGACGAGCTCCCCTGCCTTTAGGCGCTTCTCCGAGGCCCGGGCGTGGGGCAGGGCCCCCCGCTCCCCCGAGGCCACGATGGGGGGGAAGGCCACCCCCTCGGCCCCCCGCTTTTTGAGGAAGAACTCAATCTCCAAGGCGATCTCCCGCTCCTCCACCCCGGGCCGGAGGAGGGGGAGGACGTGGGCCAAGGCCTCCTCCGCCAGGGCCTGGGCCTTGCGGATCCTCTCCACCTCCTCCGGGGTCTTCCGGAGCCTGAGCCTTTCCACCACCCCCTTGGTGGGCACCCACTCCGCCGGGGCAAGCTCCCTCAGGCGCTCCAGGGCGGCGTAGGGGAGGTGCTCGGCCTCAAAGCCCACCCGGCCGCGAAGCCCCCGCAAAAGGGCCTCCCGTTCCTCCCGCTTGAGGACCTTGGCGGGGATGCGGCTTTCCCTTTCGGCCTCCGGGTAGCGGGGGTCGGTGAGGAGGAAGGCCCCTTCCCCCGTGACGAGGACCTGGGCGTCCTCGGGGTGGGGGAAGCCGGAGAGGTAGCGGACGTTTTCCGGGCGAGTCACGTAGAGGGCGTCCAGCCCAAGGGGTTCTAGAAGGGCTTGGGGTTCCCGCACGGGGGCACTATACCCCATGGCCCCACCCCTTGGCCAACCCGGGGGCTATTCCGCCTTGGCCAGGTGGAAGACCGCCCGCCCCTCCTCGTCCTCCACCCGCACCTCGTGCCCTCCGAAAAGCCCTTCCCCAAAGGCCTTCGCCAGCACCTCCTGGGCGATCCAGTCCCCGTGGCGCTTTAGGGCCTTGAGGTAGGGGCCTTCCGCCTCGTAGCCCACCCGGATCCGGTCCGAGACCTTGAGGCCCATCTCCTTGCGGGCCTGCTGCAGGAGGCGGAGGAGGTCGCGGGCGAGGCCTTCCAAGCGGAGCTCCTCCGTGACCTCCACCTTGAGGGCGGCCACGTACCCGTCCTTCTCCAGGGCCTGGTAGCCCTGGGGGGCCTCGGCCTCGAGGAGGACCTCCTCCGGCAGAAGGGTGAGGGCCTCGCCCTCCACCTCCAAGGGGATGGCCTCGCCTTTAAGCGCCAGGGCGGCCACCCGCTCCCTCTCCCGCTCCAGGGCCTCCCGGATCTTGGGGACGAGCTTCCCGTACTTCCGGCCGAGGCGCTTCAGGTTGGGGAGGACCCGGTAGGAGAGGACCTCCTCCCCCGGCTCCAGGACCCGCACCTCCTTCACGTTCAGCTCCTCGGCGATCTCCGGGGCGAAGTGCCTCAGGCCCTCCCGCTCCAAGGGGGTGGGGGCGGTGACGAGGAGGAGGGGGAGGGGGGTGCGGGTCTTCACCCCGCTTTTCGCCCGGGCCGAGCGGGCCAGGTCCACCACCTTGAGCACCGCCCGCATCTTGGCCACCAGCTCCTCGTCCACCAGGGCGGGGTCCACCTCCGGCCAGTCGGCGAGGTGGACGCTCTCCTTGGCCCCCTCGTGGACGCTCCGCACCAGGTTCTGCCAGAGCACCTCGGCGAGGAAGGGGGTGAAGGGGGCGGAGAGGGTGGCCACCAGGACCAAAGCCTCGTAGAGGGTGGCGTAGGCCGCCTCCCGGTCCAAGGCGTCCTCGTTCTTCCAGTACCGCCTCCTCCCCCGGCGCACGTACCACTGGGAGAGGTCCTCCACCACGAAGTCCCTCAGGGCGCGGGCGCTCGTGGTGGGGTCGTAGGCCTCGAGGGCCTCCGTGACCCGCCGGATCAGGTCCTGCATCCTCGCAAGGAGCCAGCGGTCCAGCTCGGGCCGCTCCTTGGGGGCCGGGGGGTTCTTGAGGTCGGGGCGGTCCAGGTTGGCGTAGGTCACGAAGAAGCTGTAGACGTTCCAGAGCGTCAGGAAGTAGTCCCGCACCGTCTCCCGCACCAGGTTGGGCCCGAAGCGTCGGTCGGCCTCGGGGGGGGCGGAGACGTAGATGTACCACCTCAGGGCGTCCGCCCCGAACTCCCGGAGGATGTCCCAGGGGTCCACCACGTTCCCCTTGGACTTGGACATCTTCTGCCCCTTCTCGTCCAGGATGAGCCCGTGGCAGATCACGTTCTTGAAGGCGATGGAGCCGAAGAGCATCACCCCGAGCTGGTGGAGGGAGTTGAACCAGCCCCGGGTCTGGTCAATCCCCTCGGAGATGAAGTCCGCGGGGAAGCTCTCCCGGAACTCCTCTTGGTTCTCAAAGGGGTAGTGCAAGGAGGCGAAGGGCATCGCCCCGGAGTCGTACCAGACGTCAATGACGTAGGGGACGCGGCGCATGGTCCCGCCGCATTCACAGGCGAGCTCCACCTGGTCCACGTAGGGGCGGTGGGGGTCAAAGGGCTCGGGGAGGGGCTTCGTGGCCCTTGCCTTGAGCTCCTGGAAGCTCCCGATGGCCTCCTCCTTGCCGCACACCCCGCAGACCCAGATGGGGAGGGGCGTCCCCCAGTAACGGTTGCGGCTTAGGGCCCAGTCCACCAGGTTCCTCAGCCACTCTCCGTAGCGGCCCTCCTTGATGTGGGGGGGCACCCAGTGGATCTCCTGGTTCTTGCGGATGAGCTCTTCCTTGAAGAGGGTGTTTTTGATGAACCAGGTCTCCGTGGCGTAGTACATGAGGGGGGTGGAGCACCGCCAGCAGTGGGGGTAGCTGTGGAGGTAGCTTTCCTCCTTGAAGAGGAGGCCCCGCGCCTTAAGGTCCTTGAGGATGGCCCGGTTGGCCTCGCGGAAGAAGAGCCCCTTAAACGGCTCCACCAGGACCTTCCCCTCCTCGTCCACGGTCTTCAGGAGGGGAAGGCCATAGGCCCTCGCCGTCTCCAGGTCCTCGGCGCCGAAGGCGGGGGCCTGGTGGACGATGCCCGTGCCGTCCTCCCGGCTCACGTAGTCCGCCAGGACCACGAAGTAGCCCTTCTCCAGGGCCTGGGGGTAGGGGGGAGTGTAGGCGAGGCCTTCAAGCGCCTTCCCGGGAAAGGTCTTGAGGATGGGGGTCTCCTCCCCAAGGAGCTTTCGCCCCAGGCCCTCTTCCAGGATGAGGGCCTCCTCCCCCACGCCGAAGGCGGCGTAGGTGTATTCGGGGTGGACCGCCGCCGCCACGTTCCCGGGCAGGGTCCAGGGGGTGGTGGTCCAGATGAGGAGGCTCGCCTTTTCTAGCCCGAGCTTCGTTGGCTCTTTCAGGGGCAGGCGCACGTAGACCGAGGGGTCGGTGATCTCCTTGTAGCCCAGGGCGAGCTCGTGGGAGGAAAGGGGCGTACCGCAGCGGGGGCAGTAGGGCACCACCTTGTGGTCCCGGTAGAGGAGGCCCCGGTCAAAGAGGTTTTTCAGGCTCCACCAGAGGCTTTCAATGTAGGAGGGCTCGAGGGTGGCGTAGGCGTTTTCCAGGTCCACCCAGTAGGCGAGGCGCTCGGTGAAGGCCTCCCACTCCTTCTCGTAGGCGAAGACGGACTCGCGGCAGGCCTGGTTGAAGCGCTCAATGCCGTAGGCCTCAATCTCCCGCTTGCTCTTGAGGCCGAGCCTTTTCTCCACCTCCAGCTCCACGGGAAGCCCGTGGGTGTCCCAGCCCGCCCGCCTCGGCACGTGGTAGCCCCGCATGGTCTTGTAGCGGGGGAAGAGGTCCTTGTAGCTCCGGGCCTGGGCGTGGCCCACGTGGGGGAGGCCGTTGGCCGTGGGGGGGCCTTCGTAGACGACGTAACGGGGACCCCCTTTGCGGTTTTCCACACTCTTTTGAAAGATCCTCTCCCGCTTCCAGAAGGCCAAGACCTCTTCCTCTAGCTTGGGAAAGTTGGGCTCGCCGACCTCCTTGAACATCTCCCACCTCCTAGCAAAACGCCCGCGCCCGAAGGCGCGGACGAAAGCTTGCGCTTCCGCGGTACCACCGCGCTTCCTGGGGTGGCCCCCAGGCCCTCGTTAGGGCGCTATGACGGGCGCCTCCCGGCGGGCATTACTCGGGGCTTGCCCTTTCCTCCCGCGGCTCCGGGGTGATCTTCCCGCCTGTCCGCACCGCCGGGCTCCCACCCTCCCCGGCTCGCTTTGGGCTTTTGGACAGGGGTACTCTCCCCATCCTCGCCTTTACAACCTGTGCCCCCTGGGGTAGAATCCCCCCTTGGCGGCTAAGGCCATGCTAGCAGGCGTTCCCCTCCCTTGACAACGCCCCGGGGTCTGCTAGACTCAGGCTAAGCCGACACCTTTCCCGCTAAAAGGAGCCCAGCATGGAGCTTTACTTGGACACGGCCAACTTGGAGGAAATACGGGAGATCGCCGCTTGGGGCGTGCTCTCCGGAGTGACCACCAACCCCACCCTGGTGGCCAAGGAGTTTTCCGCCCGGGGCGAGCGGCTCACCTCCGAGGGGCTAGCCCAGCACCTACGGGCCATCTGCGAGGCGGCCCAGGGGCCGGTCTCGGCGGAGGTGACGGCCCTCGAGGCTCCCGCCATGGTGGAGGAGGGGAGGCGGCTTGCGGCCATCCACCCCAATATCGTGGTCAAGCTCCCCACCACCGAGGAGGGCCTCAAGGCCTGCAAGCGCCTTTCCTCGGAGGGCATTCGGGTCAACATGACCCTGATCTTCTCCGCCAACCAGGCCCTTTTGGCCGCCCGGGCCGGGGCGGCCTACGTGAGCCCCTTCCTGGGGCGGGTGGACGACATCTCTTGGGACGGGGGGGAGCTCCTAAGGGAGATCGTGGAGCTTTTCCAGGTCCAGGACCTCCCCGCCAAGGTCATCGCCGCCTCCATCCGCCACCCCCGCCACGTCACCGAGGCCGCCCTTCTGGGGGCGGACATCGCCACCATGCCCCACGCCGTCTTTAAGCAGCTTCTCAAGCACCCCCTCACGGACCTCGGCCTCAAGCGGTTCATGGAAGACTGGGAGAAGGTCAAGCCATGAAGCGGAAAACGGAAGTCCAAGAAGCCCCCCTTTCCTACCAGGAGCTTTCGGCCAAGATCCTGCCCGAGCTGCACCTCCTGGCCCAGGAAGCCGGCATTGAAGGCTACAAGCGCATGAAGAAGGACCAGCTCATCATGGCCCTCCTGGAGCGGCAGACCCAGGGGGAGGGCCTGCAGCTGGTCAAGGGCTACCTGGAGATCAGCCCCGACGGCTACGGGTTCCTCACGGAGAACCTCTACAACCTCGAGTCCCGGGTGGCCATCGTCTCCGCCGGGCTCATCCGCCAGTACGCCCTGAGGAGCGGGGACTACATCGTGGGCCGGGCGCGGCCCCCCCGGGAGAACGAGCGCTACGGGACCCTCCTCAAGGTGGAGGCGGTGAACGACCTGGACCCCGAGACCGCCAAGAACCGCCCCCGCTTTGACGAGCTCATCCCCCAGTTCCCCGACCGGCAGATCAAGCTGGAGACCACCCCGGACGAGCTCTCCACCCGGGTCATTGACCTCCTCGCCCCCATCGGCCGGGGCCAGCGCGGCCTCATCGTGGCCCCTCCCAAGGCGGGGAAGACCACCCTCCTCAAGAAGATCGCCAACGCCGTCCTCAAGAACGAGCCCGACATCAAGGTCATCGTCCTCCTCATTGACGAGCGCCCCGAGGAGGTCACGGACTTCCGGGAAAGCGTCCAGGGGGCCGAGGTCATCGCCAGCACCTTTGACGAGCCGCCCCAGAACCACATCCGGGTGGCCGAGTTCGTCCACGAGAGGGCCAAGCGCATCGTGGAGGAGGGGGGGCACGTGATGATCCTCCTGGACTCCATCACCCGCCTGGCCCGGGCGAACAACCTGGTGACCCCGCCCACGGGGCGCACCCTCTCGGGCGGCCTGGACTCCGCCGCCCTCTACTTCCCCAAGCGCTTCCTGGGGGCGGCCCGGAACATCCGTGGGGGCGGGAGCCTCACCATCCTCGCCACCGCCCTCGTGGAGACGGGTAGCCGCATGGACGACGTGATCTTTGAGGAGTTCAAGGGGACGGGCAACATGGAGCTCCACCTCTCCCGCCGCCTGGAGGAGCGGCGCATCTTCCCGGCCATAGACATCCTGAAGTCCGGCACCCGGCGGGAAGAGCTCCTCCTCGGGGAAGAGGTGGTGCACAAGATGTGGCTTCTGCGCAAGGTCCTGGCGGACATGGACCCCGCGGAGGCCATGGAGATGCTCCTCGCCCGCCTGGCCCGCACCAAGAGCAACAAGGAGTTCCTGGCCTCCTTGGCGGCCCGGTAGCCCCTTGCCCCGGGACCGGGGGGATGGGTATAATCCCCCCGGAGTTTAGGTCGGGCCCTTTGGAGGTGATGGTTGCGGGCATTCAGAAGGGTGTGTTTCCTTGCGGCGGCCCTGGCGTGGGCGCAGGCTAGCCCCCTGATCCTAAGCCCCATTCCCCTCCCCGAGGCCACGGTGGAGGTGGGGCGGGCCCCTAAGAAGGGCTGGGTGCTCTACCGAGTGAAGCCGGGGGACACCCTGGCGGGCCTCGCCGCCCGCTACGGGGTGGACCCCAGGCACATCCAGTGGTCCAGTGGCCTTAAGGACGACCGCCTCCAGGTGGGCCAGGAGCTTCGCATCCCCCTGGTGGCGGCCGAGGAGCGGGAGCCCCGCGTGCCCCCGGGGGTGGAGGCCTACCGGGTGCGCCCGGGGGACACCCTGGCCTCCCTGGCCCAGCGCTTTGGCCTTTCCCCCTTGGACCTCGTCTCGGCGAACCCCTCTCTGGAAAGCCTGGACCGGCTGGTGGCGGGGAGCGTGATCTACATCCCCAAAGGGGCCAAGGGGCTTCTTGTGTCCCTGCCGGAAGGGGAGACCCTGGTCTCCTTGGCCCAGCGCTTTGGCCTTTCCCCTCTTCGGGTGGCCCAGGCCAACGGGGTGAAGGACCCCACGGCCCTTAGGCCGGGGGACCTCGTCCTCCTTCCCGGGGTCCAGGCCAAGACTACCTACGAGCGGCTTCTCGCCAAGCAGGAGGAGGAGCGAAGGGCCCGCCTCGAGGCCGAACGTCGCCGCCAGGAGGAGCTTAGGCGCCTCGCCGAGGAAAGGAGGCGGCAGGAGGCCCTGCGCCAGGCCCAGGTCCAGAGGCGCCAGGCCCAGGCCTCCCGTCCCCAGGTGCGCCGGGTGAGCTACCAGGAGGGGGGGATGCGCTGGCCCCTCTCCGGCTTCCGCATCACCACCTACTTCGGCCAGCGGGGGGCCTTCCAGCGCTACCACACGGGGATAGACCTGGCCGCCCCCTACGGCACCCCCATCGTGGCCGCCAAGGCGGGCCAGGTGGAGGTGGCGGGCTGGAGCTCATGGGGCTACGGCTTCCACGTGGTCCTGGACCACGGGGGCGGGGTGGAGACCCTTTACGCCCACATGTCCCGCATCGCGGTTCGGCCCGGGGCGTGGGTGGAGGCGGGGCAGGTCATCGGCTACGTGGGCTCCACGGGGTGGTCCACGGGGCCCCACCTGCACTTTGAGGTGCGGGTGGGGGGCGTGGCCCGCAACCCCCTGGCCTACTTGCCCTGAGGCGGGGCCGCTTCCGCCGGGGGCTTGGCCCCCCGGCTTTGTGCTTTGGGCGCCTTGACCGGGCGGGGGGTAAGCTGGAGGATGGAGGGCGGGATGGAGAAGGGAACCTTCCAGATCAAGACGGGCTTCGCGGAGATGTTCAAGGGCGGGGTGATCATGGACGTGACCACCCCGGAGCAGGCGGCCATCGCCGAGGAAGCGGGGGCGGTGGCGGTGATGGCCCTGGAAAGGGTGCCCGCGGACATCCGCGCCCAGGGGGGCGTGGCCCGCATGTCCGACCCCAAGGTCATCAAGGAGATCATGGCGGCGGTGTCCATCCCCGTCATGGCCAAGGTGCGGATCGGCCACTTCGTGGAGGCCATGATCCTCGAGGCCATCGGGGTGGACTTCATTGACGAGTCCGAGGTGCTGACCCCCGCCGACGAGGAGCACCACATTGACAAGTGGAAGTTCAAGGTGCCCTTCGTCTGCGGGGCGAGGAACCTGGGGGAGGCCCTGAGGCGCATCGCCGAGGGGGCGGCCATGATCCGCACCAAGGGGGAGGCGGGCACGGGCAACGTGGTGGAGGCGGTGCGCCACGCCCGCACCATGTGGAAGGAGATCCGCTATGTCCAGTCCCTCAGGGAGGACGAGCTCATGGCCTACGCCAAGGAGATCGGGGCTCCCTATGAGCTTGTGAAGTGGGTCCACGAGCACGGCCGGCTTCCCGTGGTGAACTTCGCCGCCGGCGGCATCGCCACCCCCGCGGACGCCGCCCTCATGATGCACCTGGGCATGGACGGGGTCTTCGTGGGTTCGGGCATCTTCAAGTCCGGGGACCCCAAGAAGCGGGCCCGGGCCATCGTGCGGGCGGTCACCCACTACAACGACCCCGAGGTGCTGGCCGAGGTGAGCGAGGACCTGGGCGAGCCCATGGTGGGGATCAACCTGGACCAGCTCAAGGAGGAGGAGCGGCTTGCCAAGCGGGGCTGGTGAGGGCATGGCCCGGGCGGTCTGCGGGGTCTACGAGGTCCACCCCGAGCGGGTGGAGATGGCCCGCGCCGCCCTGCCCGAGGAGCGGGTGGTCAAGGAGGCCGCCCTCCTCCTCAAAGCCCTTTCCGACCCCACCCGCATGCGCCTCCTCCTAGCCCTGAAAGGGGCGGGGGAGCTTTGCGTGTGCGACCTGGCCCTTTTGGCCCGGGTTTCCGTTTCTGCGGTGAGCCACCAGCTTAGGCGCTTGCGCCAGGCCCGGCTGGTGGCCTTCCGCCGGGAGGGGAAGCAGGTCTACTACCGCCTGGCCGACGCCCATGTGGCCCGCCTGTTGGAGCTGGCCTTGGAGCACGCAGAAGAAAACACTTGACCATTAGCTCAAATGATGCTACCCTAGGGGCATGGAGGCTCCTAAGGTGCGCGTTTTCCGGGTGGAGGGCATGGACTGCGCCGATTGCGCCCGGAAGGTGGAAGATGCCCTGAACCGGGTCCCTGGGGTGGTCAAGGCGGAGGTGAGCTTCCAAAGCGGCAAGGCCTACCTCCAACTGGAGGTCCCCCAGGCGGAGGAGGAGGCCGCCCGGGCCCTTTCTGCTCTGGGGTACCGCCTCCGTCCGGAAGGGAAGGAGAAAGGGGGGTTACCTGGGCCCTGGCGCTGGGCTTTGGCCTCCGGTGGGCTTCTCCTGGGGGCCTTTGGGTTCTCCCAGCTCCTGCCCCAGCTGGGGGCCTTGGCCTACACCCTGGCGGCCTTGGTGGGGGTCTTCCCGCTCTTCCGGCGGGCCCTCCGCTCTTTCCGGCAGAACCCTTTTAGCATCCAGACCCTGGTGAGCGTGGCCACCCTGGGGGCTTTGGCCATCGGCGCCCAGGCGGAGGCGGCGGTGGTGGTCTTCCTGTTCCTGGTGGGGGAGGTGTTGGAGGCCTACGCTGTGGCCCAGGCCCGGGGGGCGCTTTTCGCCCTGGGGGAGCTTTTGCCCCGGCGGGTCTACCGCCTGGGGGCGATGGGGGTGGAGGAGGTGCCCCTCGAGGCCCTTCGGGTGGGGGACCGGGTGCGGGTACCCCCCGGGGAGCGGGTACCCGCCGACGGCCGGGTGCTCCAGGGGGAGGCCTTGGTGGAGGAAAGCGCCTTCACCGGGGAGCCTCTGCCCCAGGCCAAGGGCCCGGGGGACCGGGTCCTGGGGGGTAGCCTGGTGGCCGAGGGCAGCCTGGTGCTCCAGGTGGAGCGCCACCCCAAGGCAGGCTTCCTGGCGGAGATGGAGCGCATGGCGGAGGAGGCCTTGCTTAAAAAAAGCCAGGCGGAGCGGGTGGTGGACGCCTTCAGCCGCCGCTACACCCCCGCCGTCCTCCTCTTGGCGGGCTTTGTGGCCCTGGTGCTTCCCCTTTTTCAGGGGGATTTCCTGGGCCACCTCTACAAGGCCTTGGCCCTCCTCCTCATCGCCTGCCCCTGCGCCCTGGTGGTGTCGGTGCCCGCGGCCATCGCCGCCGGGGTGGCCCGGGGTGCCCGGGCAGGGGTGCTCTTCAAAAGCGGAGCGGCGCTGGAGGCCCTCGGGCGGGTGCGGAACCTGGCCCTGGACAAGACGGGTACCCTAACCCTCGGCCGGCCCCGGCTGGTGCGGGTGGTGCCCCTTGGGATAGGTGAGGAGGAGGCCCTGGCCCTGGCCAAGGCGGTGGCCGAGGGGTCGGGCCATCCCCTGGCCCGGGCGGTGCGGGAGGCCGCGCCGGAGGTGGGGGCACCCTTGGCCGAAGGACACCGGACGGAGCCCGGCTTGGGTGCCTTCGCCTGGGTGGAGGGGAGGGAGGTGGGGCTCGTGCGCCCCGAGGCGGTGCCCCTCCCCAAGGAGGTGGCGGAGGTGGTGCGGGAGCTGGCCCAAGAAGGCCATAGCCTTTCCCTCCTGGTGGAAGGGACGAGGGCCTTGGCCGTTTTTGCCTTCCAAGACACGCCTAAGGAAGAGGCCCAGGCGGCCTTACGGGCGCTGCGCGCCCTGGGCCTAAGGCTTCACCTCCTCACGGGGGATCGGGAGGAGGCGGCTTTGGCCCTGGGCAAGGCCCTAGGGCTAAAGCCTGAAGAGATTAGGGCAGGGCTTTCCCCCTTGGACAAGCTTCGGGCGGTGGAGGCGTTGGCCCAGGAAGGCGGGGTGGCCATGGTGGGGGATGGGGTGAACGACGCCCCCGCCCTGGCCCGGGCCACCGTGGGCCTGGCGGTGGTGGAGGGGACGGAGGCGGCCTTGCGGGCGGCGGATGTGGGCCTGTTGGGACTGGCCGCCCTGCCTCGAGCCTTCCGCTTAAGCCGCATGACCCTGGCCGTGGTGCGGCAAAACATCGCCCTGGCGGTGGGCCTTAAGGGGGTTTTCCTCCTGAGCACCCTCCTGGGGCTTACGGGGCTTTGGCCCGCCGTCTTGGCCGACAACGGGGCCCTGTTCCTGGTGACCCTGAATAGCCTCAGGCTCCTCTGGGCACGGGTGTAGGGGGTGGCCCGATCTGGCCTGGGGCCAAGGGGGCGGGAGGGGGTGGACCCCCTCCCGTTCTTTTGGCGATTCCCTTAAGGGCTGAACCTTTTGCCACCAGGTTTTTTCGGGGGGGCGGTATGATATGCCCATGCGCCGCAGGCCTTATCCAAGGGTTTTGCAGCAGTTTTTGGAGAGCGAGGCCAAGGGCGGGTTTCTGCTCTTTTTTGCCGCGCTTCTGGCCTTTTTCTTGGCCAACTCTCCCCTGGTGGGGGCCTACTTTGGCCTGCGGGAGGTCCCGGTGGGCCTCAAGGTGGGGGCCTTTGCCCTGGAAAAGCCCCTCCTCCTTTGGGTGAACGACCTCCTCATGGCCCTCTTCTTCCTCCTGGTGGGGCTGGAGCTTAAGCGGGAGATGCTTGCGGGGGAGCTCAAGGAACCCCGCCGGGCTGGGTTGGCGGTGGCCGCTGCCCTGGGGGGGATGGCCTTCCCCGCCCTTTTTTACCTTCTGCTCAACCCCTCCCCCCCGGAGTCCCGGGGCTGGGGGGTGCCCATGGCCACGGACATCGCCTTTGCCCTGGGGGTTTTGGCTCTGGTGCCCCGGGTGCCTTTGGGTCTCAAGCTGTTCCTCACCGCCTTGGCCATCGTGGACGACCTGGGGGCGGTCCTGGTCATCGCCCTCTTCTACACGGGGGGCCTCGATGGCCTTCCCCTGGCCCTGGCTGGCCTTACCCTGGGCCTGGCCTTCCTCCTCAACCGCCTGGGGGTGCGCTGGCTTTGGCCCTACCTCCTCCTTGGGCTTCCCCTCTGGTACTTCGTCCTGAAGTCGGGGCTTCATGCCACCCTGGCCGGGGTGCTCCTGGCCCTGGCCATTCCCCTGCGCCGGGCGCACCCCTTCCAGGGGGCCACGGAGGCAGAGGAGCCCGAGGCCCTCGAGGGGGAGCTGGAGGCCCTGGAGGAGGCGGTGGAGGAGGCCCAAAGCCCCCTGCACCGTCTAGAGCACACCCTCCACCCCTGGGTGGCCTATGGGGTGTTGCCGATCTTCGCCTTCTTCAACGCGGGGGTGGCTCTTGGAGGCCTACAGATGGGTTCGGTGAGCCTGGGCATCGCCCTGGGCCTTTTGCTGGGGAAGCCCCTGGGGGTCTTTCTCCTTTCTTGGCTGGCCCTGCGCCTGGGCTTAGGCGTTCTGCCTGAGGGGGTGGGGCTTCGGGGCCTTTTTGGGGTGGGTTTCCTGGCGGGCATTGGCTTCACCATGGCCCTCTTTATCGCCGGCTTGGCCTTTTCTGGAGAGATGCTGGACCAGGCCAAGGTGGGGGTCCTTGGGGCCTCCTTGGTGGCCGGGGTCCTGGGCTTCTTCCTGGTGCGCACGGCGCTTGACAGGCCCACCGCCTAGGGCCAGGATGAGGGGCGTGGTTGGCGTTTTGGCCCTACAAGGCGATTTCCGCGAGCACAAGGAGGCCCTCAGGCGGCTTGGGGTGGAGGCCAAGGAGGTGCGCAAGCCCGAGCACTTAGAGGGCCTAAAAGCCCTCATCGTGCCTGGGGGGGAGTCCACCACCATCGGCAAGCTGGCCCGGGAGTATGGCCTCGAGGAGGCCGTGCGGCAACGGGTGGCGGAGGGGAGCCTGGCGGTTTTTGGCACCTGCGCCGGGGCCATATGGCTTGCCCGGGAGATCCTAGGCTACCCCGAGCAACCCCGCCTGGGTGTCTTGGACGTGGCGGTGGAGCGGAACGCTTTTGGCCGCCAGGTGGAGAGCTTTGAAGAGGACCTCTTCATCCGGGGCTTTTCCGAGCCCTTCCACGGGGTCTTCATCCGCGCCCCGGTCTTCCGCCGGCTGGGGGAGGGGGTGGAGGTGCTGGCCGAGCTTTCCAGCTTCCCCGTCTTGGTGCGGCAGGGGAAGGTTCTCGCCAGCAGCTTCCACCCCGAGCTTACCCCCGACACCCGGCTTCACCGCTACTTCCTGGAGCTTGCCGGCCTTTAGGGGCGCATCCTCGTGTACATCCTTGGGAAGGGGATGGCCTCCCGCACGTGGGCGAGGCCCGAGATCCAGGCCACGGTGCGCTCGAGGCCCAGGCCGAACCCCGAGTGGGGGACGCTCCCGAAGCGGCGGAGGTCCAGGTACCACTCGTAGACCTCCTCGGGAAGGCCGAACTCCCGGATCTTGCGCCTTAGGAGCTCCAGGTTGTGGATCCTCTGGCTTCCCCCGATGATCTCCCCGTAGCCCTCGGGGGCGAGGAGGTCGTCGTTGAGGACAAGCTCGGGGTCTGAGGGGTCCGGCTCCATGTAGAAGGCCTTGATGCGGGCGGGGTAGCGCTCCACGAAGACGGGGCGGTCAAACCGGCGGCTTAGGGCGGCCTCGTGGGGGGCCCCGAAGTCCTCGCCGTAGGGGAGGGGAGGGACCTCGGGGTCCTCTTCGGCGATGCGGTTCACCAGGGCCACGGCCTCCTTGTAGGTGAGCCTGGGGTAGCGGCCCTCCGCGGCGGGCTCCAGGGCCTTGGGGTCCCGCCCGAGCATCTCAAGCTCCTTGGCGCGCCTTTCCAGCACCCGGGCCACGAGGAAGCGCACGAGCTCCTCCTGGAGGGCCATGTTCTCCTCGTGGGTCATGAAGGCCACCTCGGGCTCCACCATCCAGAACTCCAGGAGGTGGCGCCGCGTCTTGGAGCGCTCCGCCCGGAAGGTGGGGCCGAAGGTGTAGACCTTGGCGAAGGCCAGGGCCCCGGCCTCGGCGTAAAGCTGCCCCGACTGGGAGAGGTAGGCCTTCTCCCCGCCAAAAAGCTCCACCTCAAAGAGCTCCGTGGTCCCCTCCACGGCGCTCGGGGTGAGGATGGGGGCGTCAAAGCGGAGGAAGCCCCTTTCCCCGAAGAACTCGTGGATGCCCCTTTCCACCTCGTCCCGGATGCGCATCACGGCGAAGGGGCGGCGGTGGCGGAGCCAGAGGTGGCGGTGGTCCATGAGGAAGTCTATGCCGTGCTCCTTGGGGCCGATGGGGTACTCCCCCTGGGGGCGGCTCACCACCTGAAGGTCCCGCACGGCGAGCTCAAACCCCCCCGGGGCCCTCCTGTCCTCCCGCACCCGGCCCCACACCCTTAGGGCGGTCTCCTGGGGGAGGTGGTCCGCTTCCCGGAAGACCTCTTCCGGCACCTCCCCCTGGACCACCGTGGCCTGGAGGAAGCCGGTGCCGTCCCGGAGGATGAGGAAGTGGATCTTGCCCTTGGAGCGCTTCCCGTAGACCCAGCCCCTGAGCTCCACCTCCTGGCCCACGTGGCGGGCGATGTCCTCAATGAAGACCCGCATACCCTGGGTAGTCTACCCCAAGAGGTCCAGGGCCTCGGCCAGGCCGCAGGCCTCCACGGGGGCCACCACCTTCCTGGCCGCTTGCTTCACCGAGGGGGGGGCGTTTCCCATGGCGATGCCCAGCCCCACGGCCCGGAGGAGCTCCAGGTCGTTCTCCCCGTCCCCTACCATGGCCGCTTCCTCTAGGGAAAGCCCGTAGGCCTCGGCCACGAACCGGGCGGCGGTGAGCTTGCCCACGCCCCGCCGGGTGAGGGAGACGAAGCGTACCCCCGGCATCTTGGGGCTTTCCGCCACGTGGGCCTGAAGCTCCCGGGGAAGCCCTTCCAAGAAGGCCCCCAAAGGGGCCTCGGGCCCCGCCAGCACCTGGAGGCGCACCAGGGGGGAGGGGAGGCGGAGGAGGTCTTCCGCTTCCGCCCTTAGGCCGAGAAGCTCCTGGTGGGCCTGAAGGAGGGGGCTATCCCCCTCCACGTAAAACCCCCCTTCGGCGGTGTACCCCTCCAGGGGGAGGGCAAGCCTCCGGGCGAGGCGAATGGCCTCCTTGGCCGCCTCCTCCGGCAGGGCCTCCACCTTAAGGGGGGTGGCCGGGGGGGTGTGGGGGTCTTGGGAGAGGGCGAGGACCACGGCCCCGGACTCAAAGACGTGGAGCCCCCAGGGGTCCAGCCTTCGGGCGTACCCCAGGGTCTCCCCCCGGCCCGGGCGGCCGGTGACGAGGGCGAAGCGCACCCCCTTTTTCCGGAGGGACTCCACCTTGGGCCAGACGCAGGGAGGCACCCCTTCCTTGCCCACCAGGGTGCCGTCCACGTCCACGAAGACCAGGCGCATGCCCCTTAGAGCTCCCCCGAGGCCACGATGGCCGCCTCCCCGCCGATCTGCACGGCGTAGGGCTGGCCCGTGGGGCTGTATTCCACCACCACCTCCACCACCCCCGGGTTGCCCAGGCGGTGGCCCTGGTAGATGGTGAGCTGCACCCTGCCCTCCCGTTTGGGCACCACCCCGGAGCGGGCCAGGAGGGCCCCCAAGGCGGCGTTGGCCGAGCCCGTCACCGGGTCTTCGGGGATGCCGAGGAGGGGGGCGAAGTCCCGGGCGTAGAAGCTCCGGGGGCCCATGGGGGCGTAGGCGTGCACCGTGGCCACCCCCAGCCTGCGGGAGACCTGGAGGAGGGTGGGCATCTCCGGCTCCAGGGCGTCCACCACCCCAGGGGCGATGAGGGGCACGAAGAGGCTCCAAAGCCCGGTGTAGGCGATGCCGTAGGGCAGGCCCCGGTGGAGGTAGCGCTCGTTGGTGCCCAAGGCCTCGAGGGCCGCCCTCAGCTCCTCAAAGGGGGGGAGGTCGCGGAAGCGGGGGGAGGGCCCCCGCACCAGGGCCTTCACCGGGGCCCCCCCTTCGTAGACGATCTCCACGGGGAGGGCCTCCGTGGGGGTGTGGAGGTAGAGCCGCCCGATCCCCTCGGGGGCCAGGCCGAGCCGGACCAGGGCGAGGCCCAGGGCCACCGCCGCGTGGCCGGAGAACTCCACCTCCTCCTGCGGGGTGAAGAAGCGCACCCCGAAGACCGTTTCCTTCCGTTCCGTGACGAAGGCGGTCTCCGCCTCCCCTAGGCGCCGGGCGATGGCCTGCATCTCCTCCAGGCCCATCCCCCGGGCGTCCAGCACGATGGCCACCCGGTTGCCCGCCCCCGGGGCGGGGGCGAAGGCGTCCACAAGGAGGTACGGAATCCTAGCCATGGCGGATCACCTGGAGCCCAAGTTCCCGAAGCTGTTCCTCAGGGACGGGGCTCGGCGCCCCGGTGAGGGGGTCTTTGCCCTCCTTGTTCTTGGGGAAGGCGATGACCTCGCGGATGGAGGGGCTTCCCGTCATGAGGGCGAGGAGGCGGTCCAATCCCCAAGCGATCCCCCCGTGGGGCGGGGCCCCGTACTCCAGGGCCTCGAGGAAAAACCCGAACTTCTCCCTTTGCTCCTCCTCGCCGATGCCTAGAAGCCGGAAGACCCGGGCCTGGAGCCTGGGGTCGTGGATGCGGATGGACCCCCCGCCCACCTCCACCCCGTTGAGGACGAGGTCGTAGGCCAAGGCCCGCACCCTCCCGGGGTCTTCCTCCAGGAGGGGCAGGTCCTCGGGGTGGGGGCTCGTGAAGGGGTGGTGCATGTAGGTCCACCCCCCCCTCTCCTCGTCCCACTCCAGAAGGGGAAAGTCCACCACCCAGAGGAAGCGGAAGCCCTCCCGCTTGAGGGCGAGCGTCTCCGCCAGCCTGAGCCGCACCTGGCCCAACGCCTCGGCCGCCACCCTCCTCGGCCCCGCCACGAAGAGGAGGGTGTCCCCAGGGCCCGCCCCCGTGGCCTTGAGGAGGGCTTCCCGCACGGGTTCCAAGAACTTGGCCACGCCCCCTGCGAAGCCTCCCTCCTCCACCCGGGCCCAGGCGAGGCCCTTCGCCCCGTGGCGCTTGGCGAGCTCCTCCAGCTCGGCCACCTCCTTGCGGGAGAGGGCCTTGGGGGCCGCGAGGGCCTTCACGCTTTCCGCCTCCCGGAAGACCCCAAACTCGCTTTCCCGGAAGAGGGGGCCCACCTCCTCAAGCTCTAGCCCGAAGCGGGTGTCGGGCTTGTCGGAGCCGTAGCGCTCCATGGCTTCCCCGTAGGAAAGCCTGGGGAAGGGGAGGGGAAGCTCCACCCCCAAAGCCTCGCGGAAGACGTGGGCCATGAGGCGCTCGTTGAGCTCCAGGACGTCTTCCACCTCCACGAAGCTCATCTCCAGGTCCAGCTGGGTGAAGTCGGGCTGGCGGTCGGCGCGGAGGTCCTCGTCCCGGAAGCAGCGGGCGATCTGGAAGTAGCGGTCTAGCCCCGCCACCATCAGCATCTGCTTGAAGAGCTGGGGGGACTGGGGCAGGGCGTAGAAGAGGCCGGGCTCGTGGCGGTAGGGCACCAGGAAGTCCCGGGCCCCTTCCGGGGTGCTTTTGGTGAGAAAGGGGGTTTCCACCTGGACGAAGCCCTCCCGGTCCAGGAAGTCCCAGATGGCCTTGATGACCCGGTGGCGCAGGCGGAGGTTTTCCTGCATTCTCCTCCGGCGGAGGTCCAGGTAGCGGTACTTGAGGCGGAGCTCCTCGTTCGCCTCCTTCTCCTCCTCCCCCCGCCAGCCCGCATCCACGGGGAAAGGGGGGGTCTTGGCCTCGGCGAGGACCTCGAGGGAGAAAAGCTCCACCTCCACCTCCCCCGTGGGGAGGCGGGGGTTGGGCTCGGGGCGGAGGCGCACGAGGCCCTTGGCCCGCACCACCCACTCCGAGCGCACCCGTTCGGCGGCGGCGTAGGCGGGGCGATTGGGGTGGGCCACCAGCTGGACCAGGCCCTCCCGGTCCCTGAGGTCCAGGAAGATGAGGCCGCCGAGGTCGCGGCGGCGGTTCACCCAGCCCTCGAGGACCACCTCCTGGCCCGCGTGTTCCCTTCTTAGGCTTCCGGCGTAGTGGGTGCGGCGCATAATCCCCTAAAGCTTACCGGATGCTCACGAAAGGGCGGAAAGGAGGAAGCCCGCCACCTCGGCGTAGGGGAGGCGCACCTGCTCCCCGGTGGCCAGGCGCTTCAGGGTGAGCTCCTTCGCCCTTAGCTCTTCCTCTCCCAAAAAGCCCACGAAGGCCGCCCCCCGCTTTAGGGCCTCCTCCACCCCCTTGCCGGGCTTTTTAGGGGAGAGGGCGTACTCCGCCCTGAGCCTTGGCCTCAGGGTCTCGGCCACGTAGAAGGCCTCCGCCACCGCCTCTTCCAGGAGGGGAACCACGTAGAGGTCCGGGCCCCTTTCCTCCGGGGGGGCGATGCCCTCCGCCTCCAGGGCCAGGGCCACCCGCTCCACCCCGAAGGCGAACCCCACCCCGGGGACCCTGGGCCCCCCCAGGAGCTCGGAAAGCCCGTCGTACCGCCCCCCGCCCCCTAAGGCGGACTGGGCCCCGATGGCGGCGTGGTGCACCTCAAAGGCGGTGCGCACGTAGTAGTCCAGACCCCGCACGAGGGC
Source organism: Thermus arciformis (assembly GCF_900102145.1). Lineage (GTDB taxonomy): Bacteria > Deinococcota > Deinococci > Deinococcales > Thermaceae > Thermus > Thermus arciformis. Next base: position 96,071 of record NZ_FNBC01000003.1, read on the forward strand.
GGGCTCCAGCTCGTAGGGCACCTGGAGGCGGCTAAGGTGCTTCTCCACCTGGTTTAGGTGGGCCCTGGCCTCCTCGCCCAAGAAGTCCAGCATGGGCTTCACCCTTAGCTCCCGGAGAAGGGCTTGGTCCCTCTCGTCCTTGGAGTCCAGGATGCGCATGGGGTTGAGGGAAAGGCGCTCCTTGGAGTCCTCGGAGAGGGCCTCCCGGTGGGGGGTGAGAACTTCCCTCAGGTAGGCATTGTACCGGGCCCGGTCCTCGGGGTCGCCCACGGAGGAGAGCTTTACGGAAAGCCCCTTTAGCCCCACTTCCTTCAGGCTCTCGTAGAGGAGGACGATGGCCTCGGCGTCCAGGATGGGGCTTTCCGAGCCCAGGGCCTCGTAGTTCACCTGGTGGAACTGGCGGTAGCGCCCTTTTTGGGGGCGCTCGGCCCGGAACATGGGCCCCGCCATCCAAAGCCTCACGGGCTGGGGCCAGACCTTCATCCCGTGCTCCAGGTAGGCCCGCACCATGGCGGCCGTGCCCTCGGGGCGTAAGGTGAGGGAGCGCCCCCCCCGGTCCTGGAAGGTGAACATCTCCTTGCGCACGATGTCCGTGGAGGCCCCCACGCCCTTCTCAAAGACCTGGGTTTCCTCAAAGATGGGGGTGAGGAGCTCCATGGCCCCCGCCGCCTCCAGCACCTTGCGGGCCGTGGCCACGATGCGCTGGTGAAGCCTGAGCTCCTGGCCGAAGAGGTCCTTGGTGCCCCGGACAGCCATACCCCTCCACTCTACAAAACCCCTTGCCTTTGGGCGAGGCCTGCCCTATGGTGGAGCCATGCGCCAGCGGGGGCTTTGGGTGGCCCTTTACCTCCTCCTCACCCTGGCGGCCTCCACCGGGGTGGCCCTGCAGATGTACCTCATGCGGGTGCAGAACCCCGGCCTCGGGGCCGACCTCTGCCAGGCCCCTGGGGAGGACCGCCCCCTGGAGCACTCTCCCCTTTGCGGCCTCCAGGTGGCCCCGGGCCTCCCCCCGGTGGCCGAGCCCGCCCCGCCCACCCTCCTCCATCTCCTGAAGGCGCGCCCCGCTTCCCGGCCTGGCCACGCCCCGCTCTCCCTGGACTTCCTGGCCCCGCGGGCCCCTCCTTTCGCCCTGGCCTAGAGGGCTTTCGGTCTTTAGGCGCTTTTGGCGAAAGGAGGTGATCCTTGCAGGTTGTGCTCTACACCCAGGACCTCGAGCTCTACGCCCGCGTGCACAAAGCGTTGCAGGCTTCGGGCATCGCCCTTGTTTGGAACGAAGGGGAGGGCTTTCCCTTGGCGGGCCCCGACCTCTTGGAGCGGGGCCAGGTGGTCCTCTGGCCCACCCCTAGGGGCCTCAGGGCCTACGACCTCCGGGGCTACGCCTTCCTCACCCGCAGGGACGACCCCAAGACCCTCCCGGAGGGGCTTCGGGGGGTCTTCGGCCAGAGGCTCCTCCCGGGGGAGGCCCTCGTCCTCGGCGCCCTGGGAAGGGGGGTCGTTCCGGAGCCCCGCGCCCTGGCCAGGGCCTTGGGCCTAGAGCGGAGCCAGGCCCGCTTCTTCCTCCGGGGGGTGTGGAACAAGTTCGGGCTTCCCCTGGGGCTACTCCTCCGCCTCGCCCGGCATCAGGTGCAGGTAGCGGGGCTTGAGGACCACCCGGAGGGGCTGGCCGGGCCGCAGGCGGAGCCTCTCCTGCACGTGCCGGGGCAGGAGGATTTCCAGGGCAAGGGGCCCCTGGAAAAGCCCCCGGTAGGCGAGCCCTTCCGGGTAGAGGCGTTCTAGGTGGCCTTCCAGGACGTTTTCCGGGGGCGGGGGCAGGTCTTGGCGCACCACCAGGACCTCCGCCGCCCTGACCCCGAGCCAGGCCCTTTGCCCCGGGCGGGCCCAGGGGGGAAGGGGAAGGCGGAGGAGGACGCCCCCCGCCTCCACCCCGTCCTCCCGCACCCGCACCGGGAAGAGGTTCTCGTAGCCGAGAAGCCTCGCCACCTCCACCTTGGCGGGGGCGGCCCAGACGGCCTCGGGGGGGCCCTCCTGGAGGATGCCCCCCCGGCCCATCACCACCAGCCAGTCGGCCATGCCCGCCAGGACCGGGTCGTGGCTCACCGCCAGGGCGGGAAGGCCCTCCCGGCGGAGGAGGTCCACAAGCTCCGAGAGCACCTGCCCCTTGGTCAGGGGGTCCAGGGCGCTGGTGGGCTCGTCCAGGAGGAGGAGTTCGGGCTTTCGGGCCAGGGCCCGGGCCAGGGCCACCCGCTGCCGCTGCCCCCCGGAAAGCTCCCCCGGCCGCTTGTGGGCGTGGTCCTGGAGCCCGACCCGGCTCAGGAGCTCCAGGGCCCTGGCCCTCCGGTCCTTGCCCCTTAAGGGGAAGGCCACGTTCTCCCAGGCGGTCATGTGGGGGAAGAGGGCCAGGTCCTGGGGCAGGTAGCCCACGGGCCGCCTCTCCGGGGGGAGGCCGCCAAAGGGGGTGCCCTGGGCGGGGACGAGCCCGGCCAGGGCCTTGAGGAGGGTGGTCTTGCCCACCCCGCTTTGCCCAAGGAGGACGGTGAACCCCCTCAGGTGGAAGCGGGCCTCCAGGGCGATGGGCCTCCTTATGCGGTAGTGGACCTCCATGCCCGCCCCTTGGCTTCCAGGACCCTCGCCGCCGCCAGGATGGCCAGGCTCAGGAGGAGGAGGACGGAGGCCGCTTCCGCCGCCTCGCGGAAGCGCAGGGCCTGTACCAGGTCGTAGAGGTAGATGCTCACCATCTGGGTCTTCCCGGGGATGGACCCGCCCACCATGAGCACCACCCCGAACTCCCCCAGGGTGTGGGCGAAGGCGAGGAGGGTGCCCGAGAGGAGGCCGGGCCAGACCAGGGGGAGGACCACCCGGGCCCAGACCTTCCACCGGGGGACCCCCAGGGTGCGGGCCACCTCCAGGAGGTTCCGGTCAAGGCCCAAGAAGGCCTCCCGGTAGGCGGTGAGGGCGAAGGGAAGGCTGAAGAGGATGCTGGCGAAGACCAGGCCCTCAAAGCGGAAGGCCCAGGAAACCCCCGTGAGCCTGGTCCAAGGCCCCTCGGGCCCCAGGAAGAGGAGGAGGTAGAAGCCCAAGACCGTGGGCGGAAGGACCAGGGGAAGGAGGAAGACCGCCTCCACCAGGGGCTTTCCCGGGAAGCGGTGGAAGGCCAGGGCCCAGGCCAGGGGAAGGCCCAGGAGGAGGAGGAGGGCCGAGGCCCAGAGGGCCACCTCCAGGGACAGGCGAAGGGCGGTCCAAAAGAGGGGGTCCATCACTCTCCCGGGAGGAGGAAGCCGTAGCGCCGGAAGATGGCCCGGGCTTCAGGGCTTCCCACGAAGGCGTGGAAGGCCAGGACCTCGGGGCGCTTCCTCCCCTTAAGGATGACGTAGTCCTGCTCCAAGGCCATGTGGCTCCCAAGAGGAGCCGTCCAGTACCTGCCCGGCCCCGAAAGGCTTTCGTGCACCGCCAAGGATAGGGCGAGGAGGCCCACCCGGGTGGAGGTGAGGGCGAGCTGGGCCGTTTGGGAGATGTTCTCCCCGTAGACGAAGTCAAAGCGGGGCTTTCCCCGGCGCAAGGGGCCCGCGTCCCAGTAGGCCTCCACCCCCCCCGTGAGCCTTTCCCAGGGGATCTCCTCCCAGGAGAGGAGGGGGAAGGGCTTGGAGGAGCCGGGGAGGGTGAGGTCCTTGCGCTTGAGAAGCCCGAGGCGCTCCAGGAGGGTGACGGCGGCCCGGCCGTAGGGGGCGTGCACGGGGTTGGCGAGGGCGATCTGGGTCACCTTTGGGTTTTTAAGGGCCGCGGGCCCGGGCTCCAGGCCGAGGTCCTTGTGGGTCCAGATCGCCATCCGGCCGAGGGCGTAGGGCCTCCGGGTTTTGGGTTCGGCGAGGCCCTTTTGCTCAAGGAGTTCCGGGTAGAGCCTTTCCGCCGAGAAGAAGAGGTCGGCCTCGAGGCCTTGGGTGAGCTGGGTGTAGAGCTTCCCCGAGGAGCCGAAGAGGAGCTCCACCCTCACCCCGGGGTTTCTCCGCTCAAAGGCCTGGGCCACCTCGGCCAGGGCGTACTGCAGGTCCGAAGCCGCTACCGCCCGCACCCGGCCTTGGGCCGAGGCCAGGCTTAGGGCGAGCAGGATGCTCAAAACGGCGAAAACTCCACGCATGGCGGCCTCCTTTGCCACCGCGGCAGGCGGCGGGGTTGCCCCCGCCACCCCGGGGCCTTGGGCCCGGCCCAGAGGACCCGGAGGGCCCTTCCGGGCTCGGAGGCAAGGGCATTTTATCCCACCCCGTCCCCCCGCGGCCTCTTGCATAAGTTTGCAGTCCTGCGCTATCCTGTAAGCCTCATGGCGGGAGACGCCCTCACCCGGCCCAAGGACCTTCTGGACTTTTCCGGCTACGGCCCCAGGGAGCTTCAGGCCCTTCTGGACCTGGCGGAGGCCCTGAAGCGGGAGCGCTACCGGGGGGAGGACCTCAAAGGGAAGGTCCTCGCCCTCCTCTTTGAGAAGCCCTCCTTGCGCACCCGGACGACCCTCGAGGTGGCCATGGTCCACCTTGGGGGGCATGCCGTTTACCTGGACCAGAAGCAGGTGGGCATCGGGGAGCGGGAGCCCGTGAGGGACGTGGCCAAGAACCTGGAGCGCTTCGTGGAGGGGATCGCCGCCCGGGTCTTTCGCCACGAGACGGTGGAGGCCCTGGCCCGCCACGCCAAGGTCCCCGTGGTGAACGCCCTCTCCGACCGCGCCCACCCCCTCCAGGCCCTGGCGGACCTCCTCACCCTGAAGGAGGCCTTCGGGGGGCTGGAGGGCCTCGAGGTGGCCTGGGTGGGGGACGGGAACAACGTCCTGAACTCCCTCCTGGAGGTGGCTCCCTTGGCGGGCCTCCGCCTGCGGGTGGCCACGCCCAAGGGCTACGAGCCGGACCCCGCCCTTCTGCGCAAGGCGGGCGCCTTCCTCACCCACGACCCCAGGGAGGCCGCCCTGGGCGCCCACGCCCTCTACACCGATGTCTGGACCAGCATGGGCCAGGAGGCGGAAAGGGAGAAGCGCCTCCGGGACTTCCAGGGCTTCCAGGTGAACGGGGAGTTGCTCAAGCTCCTCCACCCGGAGGGCGTCTTCCTCCACTGCCTTCCCGCCCACTACGGGGAGGAGACCACGGAGGAGGCGGTCCACGGGCCCAAAAGCCGGGTCTTTGACCAGGCGGAAAACCGCCTCCACACCGCCAAGGCCGTGCTCCTCGCCCTGCTAAAGTAGGGGTATGGTCCGGCCCTACCGCTTTAGCCTGGAGGAGTTCCTGAGGCTTCCCCTCCCCGAGCGGGGGGTGGAGCTTCTAGAGGGAGAGGTCTACCAGATGGCGCCCATAGGCTCGAGGCACGCCCACATCTTAGACCTTTGGGTCCAGGTTTTCGTGAAGGCTTTTCACGGAAAGGCGGGGGTGAGGGTCCAGGGTCCCTTTGTGCTTCCTCCCGACACTTATCTGGAACCCGATCTGCTCCTTTACCGCCTTGGGGACTTCCGCCACCGCTACCCGGGGCCTGAGGACGCCCTTTTGGTTCTGGAGGTGGCCGAAAGCAGTTTGGACTACGACCTCAGCAAGAAGGTCCCCCTCTACGCCAAGGCCGGGGTGCCGGAGGTCTGGGTGCAGGACCTCCTGGGGGGAAGGCTCCTCCTCTTCCGCACCCCCGAGGGGGACCACTACCGGGAGCAGATCTGGGTGAAGCCCGGGGAGAAGGTGGCGCCCCTGGCCTTCCCCGAGGCCAGCCTGGAGGTCCCGTGGTAAGGGTGGGGATCCTGGGGGCCTCGGGGTACGGGGGGGCGGAGCTTCTGCGGCTCCTCAAGGCCCACCCCGAGGTGGAGCTCGTGGGGTTTTCCAGCCGCAAGCACGAGGGAAGGCCCCTGGAGGCCGCCTGGCCCCAGCTTTGGGACGGGAGGCCCTTCGCCGCCCAAGAAGAGGTCTTAGAGCGGGCGGAGGTGGTCTTCCTCGCCCTGCCCAACGGGCTTGCCATGGAGATCGCCCCCGAGGCCCTTAAGGCGGGGAAGCGGGTGGTGGACCTCTCCGGGGACTTCCGCCTGCCCCCCGAGGTCTACGAGGCCTGGTACCGCATCCCCCACAAGAGCCCTGACCTCTACCGGGAAGCGGTCTACGGCCTCCCCGAGCTCCACCGGGAGGAGCTTAGGGGGGCGAGGCTCGTGGCCAACCCCGGCTGCTACGTGACCGCCGCTACCCTGGCCCTCGCGCCCTTGGCCGCGGAAGGGGCCCTAAAGGGGGCCTTCGTGGTGGGCCTAAGCGGGGTCTCGGGGGCGGGGCGGGAGGCCGAGGGCACCGCCTTCGCCGAGGTGAACGAGAACCTCAAGCCCTACAAGGCGGGGGGCACCCACCGGCACATCCCTGAGATGGAGAACAACCTGGGGAGGATTTTGGCCCAAGGGAGGCGCCTCCGCACCCACGGGGAGGCGAGGCCGGTGCGGCTTTCCTTCACCCCCCACCTGGTGCCCATGACCCGGGGGATTCTGGTCACCGCCGAGGCGGAGGTGGAGGGCGCTTGGAGCCAGGAGAGCCTAGAGGCGCTTTACCGGGACTTCTACGCCGGGGAGCCTTTCGTGCGCGTCCTCAAAGGGCTTCCCGAGACCAAGGCCACCCTGGGGAGCAACCGGGTGGACGTGAGGCCCCTCTACGAGGAGAGGACGGGGCGGGTTTTTGTCTTCGCTGCCCTGGACAACCTAGTGAAGGGCATGGCGGGGCAGGCGGTGCAGAACCTCAACCTGATGCTGGGCCTTTCCGAGGAGGCGGCGCTTCCCAAGGAGGGGCTATGGCCGTGAGGCTTCCTAGGGGGTTTAGGGCGGGGGCCACCCGGGCGGGGATCAAGCCCTCGGGAAGGCCCGACCTCGCCCTTTTGGTTTCCGGCTTGCCCGCGGCCTGGGCCTACGCCGCCACGCAGAACCGGGCGGCGGCGCCCTCCATCCACCGGGGAAGGGCCCTTTACGCCTCGGGGAAGCCCTTGAGGGCTGTGGTGGTGAACGCCGGGAACGCCAACTGCGCCACCGGGGAAAGGGGCTATGAGGACGACCGGCGCATGGCCGAGCTCGCCGCCTTGCGCCTCGGGCTTTCCCCGGAGGAGGTCCTCACCGCCTCCACCGGGGTGATCGGGGTGCCCTTGCCCGTGGAAAAGATAGCGCAGGGCCTGCCCCAGATCGGCCTCACCCCCTTCGCCGAGGCCTTCGCCGAGGCCATCCTCACCACGGACACCCGCCCCAAGGTGGCCGAGGCCGAGGTGGCGGGGGCCAGGATCGTGGGCCTCGCCAAGGGAAGCGGCATGATCCACCCCAACATGGCCACCATGCTCGCCTTCTTGGTCACGGACGCCCTGGTCCCCCAGGAGGCCCTTAGGGCCGGGTGGCGGCGGGTGGTGGAGCGCACCTTCAACCAGGTCACCGTGGACGGGGACACCTCCACCAACGACCTCGCCCTCCTGATGGCCAACGGGGCCTATGGGGAGGTGCCCCTTGGGGCCTTCTTTGAGGGGGTGGAGGCCGTGGCCCAGGCGCTCGCCCGCATGATCGCCCGGGACGGGGAGGGGGCCACCAAGCTCATGGTGGTGCGGGTGAGGGGGGCGGCCACGGAGGAGGAAGCGAGGCGGGCGGCGAGGACCGTTGCGGGAAGCGCCCTCTGGAAGAGCGCCCTCTACGGCAACGACCCCAACTGGGGAAGGATTCTGGCCGCCCTCGGCAACTCGGGGGCCCGGTTTGACCCCATGCGGGTGCGCATCCTCCTCCAGGGGATTCCCCTCTACGAGGGCGGGGTCCTTCCCTTTGACCGGGAGGAGGCGAGCCGGGCCATGCGGGCCGAGGAGGTGGAGGTCCTGGTGGACCTCCGGGAGGGCCAGGGGGAGGGCGTGGCCTGGGGCTGCGACCTGACCGAAGGGTACGTGCGGATCAACGCCCTTTACACCACCTGATCCAGCGCTGTGTTAGAATGGACGTGGAGGTGAGGCGATGAAGCGAATTTTGGGCGCATTCTTGTTGGTGCTGGGGTTGGGTTTCGGTTTGGCGCAGAGCCCGGGCGTGGGGGTTTACAGCGGCTACCCCACTTACCTTGGAGTTCAGTTCCAGAATGATGCCCTGCGCTTTGGCGTCGGCCTTTCCTCTTTCGGGTTCGCCGGGGACGCCGCCCTTATCCTCCAGAAAAGCCCCTTGCAGACTGGCGGGCTCCCTGCAAGCTGGTACTATGGGGCGGGTCTCGGGGCGGGGATTTATTGGGGCGGGGGGTTCATTGTGTATCCCCATGGGCTTGCCGGGGTGGAGCTCCGGCTTCCCGATCCCGCCATCAACCCTTACCTCGAGGTCCAGCTCGGGGTGAGCCTGCTCAACTTCGCCGTCCCTTTGCCCCACTTCGCCGGCCGCCTGGGAGTGATCCTCAGGTAAGGGGAGGCTATGATGGAGGGGATGCGCTGGCGTCCCCTCCTTTTCCTTTTCCTCCTCTCCGCCTGCGCCCGGCCCGACACGGCGCCCCCGGAGCTCGGCCTGGTGGCGCCCCAGGGGGGCGGGATCGCCCCCGGGCGGGACCTCCTGGTGGAGGGCTACGCCTTTGACCCTTCCGGGGTGGCGGGCGTGCGGGTGGGGGGGCAGGAGGTCCTGCCGGAAGGGGAGAAGGGCAAGAAGCTTGTCCGCTTCCGCTTCCGCCTACGGGCGCCCGCCTCGGGCCAGGTGGAGCTTCGCCTCGAGGCGGAGGACGCCCGGGGCAACCGGGGGGAAAGGCGGGTGCCCCTGGTCTTGGACGCCTCGCCTCCCCGCATCCTGGCGGAGCGGGTGGAAGGGGAGGGAGGCCAGGTGCGGGTCTACGGGTGGGTGGAGGACAACGTGGGGGTGGAGCGGGTGAGCCTCCAGGTGGGGGGGCGCTTCACCGCCCTTTCCCTGCCCAAAGGGCCGAGGGTGCCCTTCGTGGTGGAGGCGCCTCGAGGGGCCGTCCTGGTGGCGGTGGACGCGGCGGGGAACCGCTCTTCCCGCCGCCTTCCCTGAAGGCCGTGGTACACTGCCCCTCGGTATGCGGGAGTCCGGCGAGACCTTGGCCCACCTGGCCCGGGCCTTGAAGGAGACCCCGCCGCGCCGGGAGGCCTCTTCCAGGCTTCGGGAGATCGCCAAGCTCCTGCACCGCCTGCCGCCTTCGCGGGAGCGGGACGGGCTTTTGGCGGTGGCCTACCTGCGCCTCTACCAGGCCTTGGGGCAGGAGGAGGACTACCTAAGGGGCTACAGCTACGCCCGCACCTCCCGGGTGGAGGCGGTGCGGCTCATGGCCGAGCGGATGGCCCAAACTTCGGAGGGGGAATGAAGGAGCTCCTGGGGCTTTTGGCGGTCTGGTCCATCGTCCTTTCGGGCCTGGCCTTGCTCGCGGGTTTGGTCCTCATCCGGAGGGGGAACCGGGTGGGGCACCACCGGGTGATGCTCACCGCCACGGGCCTGGCCGCCCTCTTCCTGGTCTTCTACCTGGCCAAGTGGGGGCTTTACGGCGCCACGGCCTACGGGGGCCCCGAGGCCTGGCGGGGGGCCTACTACTTCCTCCTCCTCACCCACACCCTCCTCGCCGCCCTGAACGGCCCCTTGGCCCTCTACGTCATCTGGCGCGCCTTCCGGGGGGAGTTCGCCTTCCACAAGCGCTGGGCCAAGGTTCTCGTGCCCATCTGGCTCTACGTGGCCCTCTCGGGCTGGGTCATCTACCTGGTGCTCAGGCGTTACGGGGTGGAGACAGAGGGCCTCACCTTTTAGCCCAGGGTTCCACCACGATCTGGCCTCCCTCCACCCGGGCCCGCTCGGGGCCTTTGGCCTTATCCCCTTCGGGGGCCTGGGCCAGGTGGGGGCCGATGCGCACCTGCTTGGCGGCGAGCTCCAGGGCAAAGATGAAGCGCCCCTCGTCCCCGCCTGCCCCGGCGTGGGCCAGGCCCCGGAGCTTCCCCACCACGATCACGTCCCCCCCCGCCACCACCTCCGCCCCCGGGTTCACGTCCCCCAGGACCACCACGGTGCCCGGGTGCTCCACCCTTTCCCCGGAGCGCAGGGTCTTGGCCACCACCAGGGTGCCCACGGAAAGGCGGCCTCTTGGGGGGATTAGGGTGAGGGGCCGCCCCAGGGCGAGGAGGGCCTTAAGGACCTCCTGGTCCACGGGGCCCGCCACCTCCACCTCCAGAGGCAGGCCCTCGGGCAGGTCCAGGGCCCGGATGGCCTCGGGGGTTTCCCCGCCGTCTAGCCGGAGGGCCAAGGCCTTGGGGGTGGCGCGAAGCCGCATGAGGCCATTCTACCGGGCCTCCACCCCCCAGTAGGCGGCCATCACCTTCTTCACCGCCGGCAGGGCCACCCGGCTTCCCTCCCCGCCGTTTTCAAAGAAGGCCACCACCACCAAGGGCGGGTAGGGGCTTCCGTCGGTGGGGCCGTAGCCCATGTACCAGGCGTGTTCCAGCCCCGCCCGTTTGCCCGGGGTCTCCGCGGTGCCGGTCTTGCCCCCCGTGGGCACGGGGAAGTCCCCCAGGACGTGCCGGGCCGTGCCCTCGGTCACGGTCTTGCGCAGGCCCTCCTGCAGGACCTGCCAGAAGCGCCCGGGCACCTTTTCCCCTTCCGGGCGCACCTCGGTGGGGCCCAGGCGCTTCACCAGGTGCAGCCGGGGTTTGAACCCGCTGTTGGCGATGGTGGCGAGCATCCGGGCGATCTGGGCGGGAGTGGCGAGGATGGCCCCCTGGCCGATGGCCACGGAGAGGGTCTCCCCCGGGTACCAGGGTTCCTTGAAGGTCTCCTGCTTCCAGGCCCGGGTGGGGAGGAGGCCCGTCTTCTCGGCCACCTCCAGCCCCGTGGCCTCCCCCAGGCCCAAAAAACGCGCCCGCTTCGCCAGACGGTCCACCACGCCCAGGGGGTCCTGGGCCACCGCCTGGTAGTACCAGGTGTTGCAGCTCCAGGCGATGGCCTCCTTGACGGTCATGGGGCCCATGTCCCTGGCCGCCCAGTTGCGCCGCACCTGGCCGCCGAAGACGATGTAGGGGCTGCAGCGGAAGGTGGTGGAAGGGCTCACGTACCCCTCCTCCAGGAGGGCGTAGCTCGTGGCCAGCTTGAAGGTGGAACCCGGGGTGTAGGGCTGGACCGCCCGGTTGAGCAGGGGGAGGTCGGGGTCCTGGAAGAGGGCCGCCGCCTCCTTGGGCACCGGGCGCTTGGCGAAGAGGTTGGGGTCAAAGGAGGGGGAGGAGGCCATGGCCAGGACCTCCCCGGTCCTGGGGTTCAGGGCCACGATGGCTCCCTTCGCCCTGCGGGCCGGGGGAAGGCCCTGGAGGCGCCTTCCCGCGTTGATGTCGGCCAGGGCCTCCTCCAGGGCCCTTTCCGCCGCCCGCTGCAGGTCCAGGTCCAGGGTGAGGACCACGTCCTGGCCGGGTACGGGCTCCTCCAGAACGGTTTCCCGGAGGCGTTCCCCCCGGACGTTCACCTCCACGGCCTTCACCCCTCGCTTGCCCCTCAGGTAGGGCTCCAGGGCGGCCTCGAGGCCCGCCTGCCCCACCTCCTCCTCGGGGCTGTAGCCCTGCTTCACCTGCTCCGCGTTGGCCAGGAGGACGTAGCCCAAGACCGGCCCGGATATGGGGTTGGGGTAGTGGCGCTCCACCCGCTCCACGAGCTTCAGGTTCTTCTGGCCCGCGGTGAGCTCGGCTAGGGTGGGGAGGAGGTGCTCCGGGACCCCCGCCTTGAGCACCACGGGGCCCTGGGCCTTGGGGAGCTCCTTAAGCCCTAAAAGGGGCAGGAGCCTTTCCTTAAAGAGGACCTCGCCTCCTTCGTAGACCAGGTCCACCGCCAGGCGGTCTTGGGCGATGACCCGGCCCTTGCGGTCCAGGATCCGCCCCCTGGGGGCGGGGAGGCCCTCGGTCTTGAGGTAGTTGCCCCGGCTTTTCAGGGCGTAGCGCTCGTGCTCCCACACCTGGAGCTGCCACGCCCTAAGCCCCAAGAGGCCGAAGGCCAGGAGGAAGAACACCATGAGGCTGTAAAGGCGGCCTTTCATGCCGGCTTACCTAGGCGCAGGGCGAGGAGGTAGAAGGGCAGGGTGAAAAGCCCTTCCAGGAAGATGTCCCGGAGGAGAAGGGGAGGCAGGTCCAGGCGGAGCCAGTAGGCCACCAGGAAGTACCCGAGCCACTTGGCGAAAAAGGCCCACAAGAAGGCGGAAAGAAGGGGGAGGTAGCCCTCCGGGGCGAGGCGGCGGCTTGCGGCGTAGAAGGCGTAGGCGGCCAGCACCAGGCCCACGGCGTGGAGCCCCAGAAGGCCGTAGCCCAGGAGGTCTTGGAGGAGGCCCAAGGCGAAGGCCACGGGCAAGCCCAGGTAAAAGGGCCTCCTGGCGGCGTACCCCAGGGCCAGGACCAGGAAGAGGTCGGGGGCCATGGCCCCTTGGGGCCAAAGGGCGGAAAGAAGCCCGTAGAGGAGAAGGGTGAGGAGGAGGGCGAGGAAAGGCTTCATAGGGGCTTCAGCACCATGACCTCTTCCAGCAAGGAGAGGTCCACCAGGGGGCGGACCCAGGCCCGTAGCTTCAGCCCCCCCGAGGCCCTTTCCACCCGCTCCACCTTGCCCACGGGGATGCCGTCCGGGAAAAGCCCCAAGGGGGCCCCCGTGAGGAGGAGGTCCCCCGGGGCCAGCCGGACGCTTGGAGGGAACTCCGCCAGGAGGCGGCCGGGGGGGGCTCCCCGGGCGATGCCTCTACCCGGGGCCTTCTCGGGGCGCACCCCCACCTGGCTTTCCGGGTCCAGAAGGGTGCGCACCAGGGCCCGGCGCTCCTCCACCTCCACCACCAGGCCCACGAGCCCCTCGGGGGCGGTGACGGGCATGCCCACCCGGAGGCCGTCCCGCTCGCCCAGGCCCAGGACCAGGCGGCGGTAAAGCCCCGAGAGGTCCTCCCCCACCACGGGGGCCACGGCCCAAAGCCCCGGGGCCTGGCTTTGGCGGACCCTCAGGGCCCGCTCCAGCTGGCCCACCTTGAGGGCGAGGCGCTTGTTCTCCGCCTCCAAGAGGGCCACCCTGGCCCTAAGGGCCCGGTTCTCCCCGTAGAGGTCCTGGCGGTTGGCCAAAGCGCTCCAGGCGGCCTTCAGGTTCTGCCCCAGGCGGTGGCCCCAGGCGGGCAAGGGGGCGGTGAGGGGGGAGAGGAGGAGGTTGAGCCTGGGGACCAGGGGCCGGGTGAGGGCGGCCAAGGCCAGGCCCGCGAAGAGGAGGAGGAGGAGAAGGCCCCGGCGGAGGGCGGTTTCCCTCATGGCCGAAACCCCCGTTCCCAAAGGAGGGTGAAGACCCGGGCCACGGGGAGGCCCACCACGGTGTAGAAGTCCCCCTCCACCCGCTCCAGGAGGGCCATACCGAGCCCCTGGGCCCCGTAGCCCCCCGCCTTGTCCAGGCCCTCGCCGCTTCCCACGTACCAGGCGATCTCCTCCTCGGAAAGGGGCCGGAAGAAGACCTTGGCCGTGTGCACCTCCTCCACCACCTCCTTGGGGGTGCGGAGGTAAAAGGCGGTGTGCACCAGGTGGGGCCTGCCTGAGAGGCGCCTTAGGAAGAGGCGGTTTTCCTCCGGGTCCTTGGGCTTGCCCAGGACCTCCCCGTCCAGGTCCACCACGGTGTCCGCGGCCAGGACCCATTCCCCCTCCACGGCCTCCCCCTTGCGCCGGGCCAGGGCCTGGGCCAGGGCCTTGGGGGGGAGGGGGAGGTTTTCTTCCTCCACTCCCGGCACCACCACCTGCACCCGGTAGCCGAGGGCCTTTAGGAGGGCTTTCCGCCTGGGGCTTCCCGAGGCCAGGATCAGAGGGGGCTTCCCGCTTCCCAAAGCCTCAACACCTCCTTCCGGTAGCGCTCCGCCAGGCTCGGGCTTTGGAGCACGAGGAGGTTCTCGTTGTTCACCCCGTAGGCCCGGGCGGTGAAGTTGTAGCTCCCGGTGACAACGTAGGTGCCGTCCAGGACCAGGACCTTGTGGTGCATGGTATAGGGGTTGCCGTCCTGGCGCACGGGGATGCCCGCCTTAAGGAGGTCCTCCTCGAGGCTATCTTGGAGGTTGCGGCGTTCCAGGAGGACCCGCACCGAAACGCCCCGGCGGTGGGCCCGCTCTAGGGCCTCCACCAGCTTTCGGTCGGTGAGGACGAAGGCGGCCACCAGGATCTCCTTTTGGGCGCGGGCCACGGCCTCCAGGAGGGCTTCCCGCGCCTTGGCCCCGCCCTTGGGGCTGAAGTAGGCCACGCCCTCTACCCCCTCCAGGGCGAAGGCCACGGGCTCCCCCAGGCCTTCCTTCTCCCCCCTGAAGAGGGCCTCAAACTCCCGGGCGTACCCCTGGGCCAGGGTGGGGGAGGGGAGGAGGAGGCTGTTCTCGTTGTTGCGGGCGAAGGCGTTCCAGGTCATGTTGGTGCTCCCCGTCCAGACGGCCTTCCCGTCCACCACCAGGAACTTGTGGTGCATGAAGCCCTCCCGCTCGTCGTAGCAGACGGGGATGCCGGCCACCTCCTCGCAGTCTATGGAGGTGGGGCGCACCCTCTCCCGGAGGGCCGCCCGGGGTACCCTCGGGGGCTCTTGGGTCTGGCCCAGGCTTGCCGCCACCAAATAGCGGCGGAAGTCCTCCCGGTAGTCGCTTTCCCCATAGAGCCGCACCCTCACCCCCCGCGCCTTGGCCCGGAGGAGGCCCTGGGCGATCTCCAGGTCGCGGAACTCGTAGAAGGCCCCTTCCAGGCTTTCCCGGGCCCCGTCCATGAGGGCGAGGAGGCGGGCCTTGGCCCTTGGCCCTTCCTCCGGCATGAAGTAGACCTCGGCCGCTCCCGCCTCGGCGGGCGGGGCAGGCCTCGGCCGGAGCTCCTGAAAGAGCCAAAGGAAGAGGAGGACCAGGAGGAGGAGGTAGCCGGGAAGCCCGGCGATCTCCTTCCTTCGGCGCTTAGTACCCATGCCCCTCCTCGCCCCGCACCAGGGCCACCCCACTGGAGGTGCCAAGGCGGCTCGCCCCGGCCCTCAGCATCCTCAAGGCGGTCTCCCGGTCCCGGATGCCCCCTGCCGCCTTCACCTGGGCCCGGCCCTGGGCCACCCGGACCAAAAGGGCCACGTCCTCGAGGCTCGCCCCCCGGGGGCCGAAGCCCGTGGAGGTCTTGAGGAAGTCCGCCCCGCCCCGGATGGCCGCCTCCGCCAGGCCCGCCACCTCCTCCGGGGAGAAGTACCCCGTTTCCAGGATCACCTTGAGCACCGCCTTGGGGACGGCTTCCCGCACGGCCCGCACCTCGGCCTCCAGGTAGTCCAGGTCCCCCGCCTTGGCCCGGCCCAGGTGGAGGACCATGTCCACCTCGTCCGCCCCCCGGGCGAAGGCGAGGGCGGCCTCCTGGGCCTTCACCTCCTTCTCCTGGTAGCCCAGGGGGAAGCCCACCACCGTCACCAGGCGAAAGGGCGCATAGGGGTAGCGGGCCCTCACCCAGGCCACGTAGGAAGGGGGGATGCAGAGGCCATAGAAGCCGTACTCCAGCGCCTCCTCCGCCGCCTTCGCCACCTCCTCGAGGGTGGCGGTGGGCTTGAGGAGGGTGTGGTCAATGTGGGCGGCCAGGTCCATACCCCGCCATCATACGGGACCCACGTGATAGGATGGAAAGAGGCCCCGCTTGGGGCTTTTTTTGAGGTCCTAAGATGCTTGCCGTAGGAATCGTAGGTCTACCCAACGTGGGCAAGTCCACCCTCTTCAACGCCCTCACCCGGGCGAACGCCCTCGCCGCCAACTACCCCTTCGCCACCATAGACAAGAACGTGGGGGTGGTGCCCCTGGAGGACGAGAGGCTTTACGCCCTCCAGAGGACCTTCGCCAAGGGGGAGAGGGTTCCGCCCGTGGTGCCCACCCACGTGGAGTTCGTGGACATCGCCGGCCTCGTCAGGGGGGCCCACAAGGGGGAGGGGCTTGGCAACCAGTTCCTGGCCCACATCCGCGAGGTGGCGGCCATCGCCCACGTCCTCCGCTGCTTCCCCGACCCCGACGTGGTCCACGTCATGGGCCGGGTGGACCCCTTGGAGGACGCCGAGGTGGTGGAGACGGAGCTCCTCCTCGCCGACCTCGCCACCCTGGAAAGGCGGCTTGAGCGCCTAAGAAAGGAGGCCAGGGCCGACCGGGAGAAGCTTCCCCTCTTGGAGGTGGCGGAAGGCCTCCACGCCCACCTCCAGGAAGGCAGGCCCGCCCGCACCTTTCCCCCTTCCGAGGCCCTCGGCCGCTTCCTCAAGGAGACCCCCCTCCTCACCGCCAAGCCCGTGATCTACGTGGCCAACGTGGCCGAGGAGGACCTGCCCGACGGCCGGGGAAACCCTCACGTGGAGGCGGTGCGGCGGAAGGCGGAGGAAGAGGGGGCCGAGGTGGTGGTGGTCTCGGCCAGGCTCGAGGCCGAGCTCGCCGAGCTTTCCCAGGAGGAGGCCAAGGAGCTCCTTTCGGCCTACGGCCTCCGGGAAAGCGGCCTCCAGCGCCTCGCCCAGGCGGGCTACCGCGCCCTAGGCCTCCTCACCTTCTTCACCGCCGGGGAGAAGGAGGTGCGGGCCTGGACCGTGCCCCGGGGCACCAAGGCCCCCAAGGCCGCCGGGGAGATCCACTCCGACATGGAGCGGGGCTTCATCCGGGCCGAGGTCATCCCCTGGGACAGGCTGGTGGAGGCCGGGGGGTGGGCGAGGGCCAAGGAGCGGGGCTGGGTGCGCCTTGAGGGCAAGGACTACGAGGTCCAGGACGGGGATGTCCTCTACATCCTCTTCAGCGTTTGACGCCCCACCGCTTTTGCTCTACAATCGGGCTTGGCCGCTGGGGCGTCGTCTAATGGCAGGACAGCGGACTTTGGATCCGCCGGTCGTGGTTCGAGTCCACGCGCCCCAGCCAAAATTTTCACATCCTTTTCGCAGGGTCCGGGTAGACTGCCCCCGTGGCGGCCGACTATCCGGGCCTACTCCTATTAAGCCGCAACGAGGCCTTGCGGGCCTACGTGGAGCTGGTTCTTTCGGAGAAGGGGATCCCCCTTCGCGCCTTTGACCTGGCCCGGGAAGGTCTTTTCTGGCTTCTGGACAACACCCCCCGCCACATCCTCGTGGACGAGGACCTGGACGTGGACCCCTTCGCCGTGGCCACCCGCATCCGCCACGTGCGGCGGCTCAAGGAGGTCCCCTTGGCGGTCCTCATCTCCCCCCAGGAAAAGCTTCGCGCCACCGCCGAGGTGGTGCGGGTAACCCCCATAGAGAAGCCCCTGACCCGGGAGAAGCTCTTTCGGTTCCTGGGGCTTTCGGCCTAAGGGCCTCCGCGGGTTACGGGGAAGCCTTGGGTAAACTTAAGGGCGTGCGGGCTTTGCGCCTTCTTTTCCTCGCCCTGGTGGGGCTCCTCTTCGGGGCGCTTCTCGCCTTGGGCTACCTGGCCTACGCCTACACCCGGGCCCTTCCGGACCTCTCCCTCTTTGAGCGCCTGCGCCTCACGGCCACCTCCACCCTCTACGCCCGGGACGGCACCCCCCTGGCCCAGATCGCCAGCGTGGAGGAGGGTAGGGCCATCCACCGGAGCCTGGTGCGCCTTGAGGAAGTTTCTCCCGCCGCGGTGGCCGCGGTGGTCTTCTCCGAGGACCGCCGCTTTTTCCAGCACTACGGGGTGGACTTCGTCCGCATCCTGGGGGCGCTTTACGCCATCGCCCGGGGGGATTTGCAGGGGGGGAGCACCATCACCACCCAGGTCATCAAGAACACCCTCCTCAAGGAGCTGGCCCAGGCCCGCTCCCTGGAGCGGAAGTTCAAGGAGTGGGCCTTGGCCCTGGAGCTGGAGCGGCGCTACACCAAGGAGGAGATTTTGGAGATGTACCTGAACGTGGTCCCCTGGGGGGGAAACGCCGTGGGCATTAAGGGGGCGGCGGAGGCCTACTTCGGCAAGGACCCCGCGGCCCTCACCCTCGCCGAGGGCCTCTATCTGGCCTCCCTCATCCCCGCGCCCAACGCCCGCTACCAGGACCTGAAGGGGGTGCGGGAGCGGATCCGCCTTCTCCTGGACCAGATGGTGGAGGAGGGCTGGGTGAGCCGGGAGCTCGCGGAGGCGGCCTGGAAGGAGCCCCTCGTCCCCCGGGGGTGGGAGGCGCGCTACGACGGGGAGGGCAACCTCCTGGAGGCCCGCCTGGTGGACCCCGAGGCCCGCCTCCTGAAGCCGCTGGACTACCGCATGGCCCCCCACTTCGTCCTCGAGGTGCGGCGCTTCCTCGAGGCCCGCTTCGGCAAGGAGAAGGTCTACGGGGAAGGGGGGCTTAGGGTCTACACCACCCTGGACCCCGCCATGCAGCGGGCGGCGGAAGGGGCGGCCCGGAGGGCCCGCCTGCCCGAGGGGGCGGAGCTTGCCCTGGTGGCCCTGGACCCCATGACGGGCGAGGTCTTGGCCCTGGTGGGGGGGGTGCGGCGGGAGGGGGACGAGTACAACCGGGCCACCCGGGCCTTAAGGAACCCGGGAAGCGCGGTCAAGCCCTTCGTCTACGCCACGGCTTTTGAGGCGGGCTGGACCCAGGCCACCTTGGTGCCCGACCGGCCCCTGGAGTTCCCTGACCCGAGCCAGCCCGGGGGGATCTGGCGGCCCAAGAACTTCTCCGGTACCTTCCTCAACCGGGAGATCACCGTGCGCTACGCCCTGGACCTCTCCTTGAACCTGCCCGCCATCTACACCGCCAAGGCCATCGGCGTGGAGCGGGTGGCGGAGAAGCTTTCCCAGGCGGGCTTTGTGGTGAAGTACCCCGCCTTGGCCATCGCCATCGGGGGGGCCTCCATCACCCCCGTGGACCTGGCCGCGGCCTACGCCGCCTTCGCCAACGGGGGGTACCGGGTGGCCCCCCTCTACGTGCAGAAGGTGGAGGACGGGGAGGGGAGGGTGCTCTACCAGGCCCTTCCCGAAAGGCGCCGCCTCTTTGACCCCCTGGTGGCCTACCAGGGCTGGGACCTCCTCAAGGGCTACGTGTACGACCTCGGGGAGAAGAGCCTGGCCAAGGGCGCCCGGGTCCCGGGGCGGGTGGTGGGAGGGAAGACCGGGACCACCAATGAGGCCCGGGACCTCTGGTTCGCCGGCCTCACCCCGGGGCTTTCCGTGGTGGTCTGGGTGGGGCGGGACGACAACCGCCCCTTGCGCATGGGGGGACGGGAGCCTTCCAGCTCGGTGGTGAACCCCCCCATCTTCCGGGACTTCGTGGCCGAGGCCTTGAGGGGCCGCCCGGGGGGGGACTTTCCCATGCCCTCGGGCCTCGTGCGGGCGCGGGTGGACCTCCTTTCGGGGTATTCCTCCCCCCAAGGGGTGGAGATGGTCTTCCCCCAGGGCAAGGAGCCCCTGCCGCCTCCTCCCCCCGAGGCCCAGCCCCCCCAGGAGACCCCGCCGCAGGAGGGAACCCCATGAGCCCCCTCGCCCGCGTCCGCGTGGTCCTGGTGGAGCCCCAGGAGCCCATGAACGTGGGGGCGGTGGCCCGGGCCATGCGCAACTTCGGCCTTTCCCGGCTCTACGTGGTCAACCCCGGGCCCCGGGTGGGCCCTCCCTGGGCCCAGGAGGCCTACTGGCTTGCGGTGCACGCGGAGGAGGTCCTGGACCGGGCGGTGGTGGCCCGGGGGCTCCTCGAGGCCCTGGAGGGGACGCGCCTGGTGGTGGCCACCACGGGGAGGCCCAGGGAGCTCTACCCCGCTCCCGTGGTGCCCGCCTGGGAGGTGCCCCGCCACGTCCTCTCCGTGGAAGGGGAGGTGGCCTTGGTCTTCGGCCGGGAGACCTTCGGCCTCACCAACGAGGAGCTGGACCTGGCCCACCTCATCGGCACCATCCCCACCGCCCCCGAGCAACCCTCCCTGAACCTGGCCCAGGCGGTGGTGGTCTTCGCCTACGAGCTCTTTAAGGCCTCGGGAGGGGAGGAGGGCCCCAAGGAGGCCCTGGCGGAGGTCTCGGCCCTGGAGGGCCTCTTCCAGGACCTCGGGCGCTACATCCTGGAGATCGGCTTCACCGACGAGAACCGCTTCCCCTACGCCATGCGCCGCCTGAGGCGCATCCTCCACAAGGCCAGGCTCTCTCCCGGAGAGGTGCAGCTTTTGAGGGGGCTTCTGCACCAAAGCCGGTACGCCATGGGAAAGAAGGATGGCCAGTCATAACCTTTACCGCCTCGTCCGCCTCGCCCAGAGGCTTCTGCCGCCCCTGATTGCCGCCGTGGTGGTGGCCTTTGAGCTCGCCCTCCTGCCCTACCGCCATGTGGAAAGCGTGCTCTGGCTCCGCCTCGGCTTTTATGGCCTGGTGGGGCCCTTGGTGACCTACGCCGTCTTGGAGTGGATCGCCCAGGAGGTGCTGGAGAAGGTGCGGGCCGAGCGGGCCCTGGAGGAGGCCAACCGCCGCCTGCAGGCCTCGGGGAGGGTCTTCCGGGAGGCCCTGGAGAGCCAGAACCTGGAGGAGGCGGTGCTCCGCATCGCCCGCGCCCTGGAGGAGGCCCTGGGCTACCCCGTGGTCCTCGAGGCCGAGGGGGTGCGCTCGGGGGAGGGGTGCGGGGGGCTAAGGGTGGAGCTTCCGGGGCTTAGGGGCTTTCTGGAGGCCTGCGCCCAGGCCCCCGAGCGGGCCTTCTTGGAGGTGCTGGCCCACGAGGTGGCGGGGGCCTTGCAGTCCGTGGTGGCCCGGAGCCGGGACCTCCTCACCCTTCACGAGGTGGACCAGGCCCTGAAGGCCGAGGCCAACCTGGACCGCCTTTTGGAGGGCCTGCTGGAGCGCATCCGCGCCTGGGCCGAGGCGGAGGGGGGAGGGGTTCTTCTCCTGGACCAGGAGGGCTTCCTCGTGCCCCGGGTGGTCCGGGGCCTGGACCTCCCGGCCCACCCCTTTCTCCCGGAGGGCCCCTGGCGGGGGGCCCTCCAGGGCCCGGTCTTCGTGGGGAAGGACACCCTGGCCCTCCCCCTCAAGGCCCGGGAGCCCGTGGGGGTGCTCGTCCTCCGGGGCCGGGGGCTTTCCCGGCGCATCCCCTTCCTCTCCTTTTTGGCCTCCCAGGTGGCCCTGGCGGTGCGGAACGCCCAGGCCTATTTGCGGGCGGAGGAGCTCGCCATCAACGAGGAGCGCACCCGCATCGCCCGGGAGATCCACGATGGCCTCGCCCAAAGCCTGGCCTTCATGGCCCTGAAGCTGGACCTGGCGGAAAGGCTCCTTTCCAAGGACCAGGAGGCGGCCTTGAAGGCCCTCCAGGAGGTCAAGGACACCCTGAGGGCCCAGATCCGGGAGGTGCGGCGGAGCATCTTCGCCCTCCGGCCCATTGACCTGGAGCGCTACGGCTTTTTGGAGTCCTTAAGGCGCTACGCCCAGGCCTTCGCCGAGCAGGCGGGCTTCCGGGTCCACCTCGCCCTGCCCGATCGGGTGGGCCTTTCCCAGGCGAGCGAGCTCGTCCTCTTTCGGGTGCTCCAGGAGGCCCTGACCAACGCGGCCAAGCACGGCAGGCCCACCCGGGTGGAGGTGGTCTTGGAGCCTTTGGGGGAGCGGGGGGCGAGGCTTACCGTGAGGGACAACGGCCGGGGCTTCCAGAGCCCCGAGGCGGGGGGGCTTGGGGGGTTCGGCCTCACCCAGATGCGGGAGAGGGTGGAGGCCCGGGGAGGGCGTTTCGCCGTGCGCTCCGAGCCGGGAAAGGGCACGGAGGTGGTGGCGGAGGTGCCCTACTGAGTACCCCGCTTTGGCTTTTGCCAGAGCGGGGGCCCCTGAAAAGCTTGCCGGGAGGCCAAGTGGCTGCACGTTGATTTCGCAACACGGGTTGCCCGAAATAAGGCTTGGGAAGATCCTTTTGGGGCCCCCACCGCGGCAAAAGCCGCGGTGGGGTACTTAGAAGCATGGGTCGCTTGGGTATCATGGGGGCATGGACCGCCCCGTGCGGGTGCTCTTCGTCTGCCTCGGGAACATCTGCCGTAGCCCCCTGGCGGAGGGGGCCTTCCGTAAGCTTTTGAAGGAGCGGGGCCTCGAGGCCCGCTTTGAGGTGGACTCCGCGGGGACCGGGGCCTGGCACGCGGGCGAGCCCATGGACCCGCGGGCGAGGCGGGTGTTGGAGGAGGAAGGGGCCTACTTCCCCCACGTGGCCCGGGCCATGACCGCGGAGGACGCCCGCTACTACGACCACATCCTGGTCATGGACCGAAAGAACCTGGAGGAGGTCCTTAGGCGCTTCCCCGAGGCCAAGGGAAAGGCCCGCCTCCTTCTGGACGACCTGGGCGGGGGAGAGGTGCCGGACCCCTACTACGGGGACCTCCAGGACTGCCGCGAGGTCTACTGGACCGTGGAGGCCGCGGCGAGGGCCTTCTTGGAACGGCATGGACCCCCTCTCCCTTCTGAAGAAAGCGGGGCTTGAGGCCAAGGGCCCCCCCGTTCCCCTCCACGGGGGGGAGATCTCCCGGGTGTGGCGGGTGGGGCCTTTTGTGGTGAAGACGGCCGAGGCCCCGCCCCCGGGCCTCTTCCCGGCCGAGGCCCGGGGGCTTCGGGCCCTGGCCGGGCGGGGGGTGCGGGTGCCCGGGGTCCGCTGGGTGGGGGAGGAGGGGCTCGTCCTGGACTACCTGGAGCCGGGGCCCGAGGACTGGGAGGACCTGGCCCACGTCCTCGCCGCCCTCCACCGGAGGCGGGAGGCGGCCTACCGCGCCGAGCCCGGCTTCCTCGGCACCTTCCCCCTTCCCGGGCGGGAGGGCGGGGAGTGGACCGCCTTCTTCTGCGAGCGGTGCGTCCTCCCCCTCCTCGAGGCCACCTGGGAGCGGCTAGAGGGCTTAGGCCCCAAGGTGGAGGCCCTCTACCGAAGGCCCCTCCCCGCCGAGGGCCCTGCCCCCCTCCACGGCGACCTCTGGCGCGGGAACGTCCACTTCGCCCGGGAGGGGCCGGCCCTCCTGGACCCCTCCTTCTTCGTGGGGGAGCGGGGGGTGGACCTGGCCATGATGCGGCTTTTCGGGGGGTTTCCCCGGAGGTTCTGGGAGGTTTACGGGGAGCTTTACCCCATCCCCGAGGAGGTGGAAAGGGCCCTTCCCCGCTACCAGGTCTACTACCTCCTGGCCCACGTGCACTTCTTCGGGGAGGGCTACCTGGGGGCGTTATGGAGGGCGATTTCCGCCTCTTAGGGCCCATTGACCTCCTCCAGCTTCTGGCCCAGGGGGGGAAGACGGGGGCCTTCCGGGTGGAGGGGGGGGAGGTCTACCTGGAGGGCGGCCGGCCCGTGCACGCCGTCTACCGGGGCAAGGAGGGGAAGGAGGCCCTGCTCGCTCTTCTCACCCTCAAGGAGGGGAGCTTCCGCTTCCTCCTTGGGGAGCGGGCGCCCCGCACCACCTTGGGCGGGGCTTTGGAAGGGTACCTTCTGGAAGCCCTCCGCGCCCTGGACGAGGGGGTGGAGGTGGGGCCCTTTGACCTGGTGCGGCCCACCCCCAAGGGCCAAGGGGCCCAGGCCAGCCTGGAGCCCACCGAGCTTTCCCTCCTCCTCGCCCTGGAAGGGGGCAAGAGCCCCTTAGACCTCCTCCCCGCCACGGGCCTTTCCCTGGGGGAGGTGCTGCGGCGCCTGGGGCAGCTCGCCCGGCTTCGCCTGGTGGAGGTGGTCCCCCGGGTGCCCCACGCCGCGAGGCTCCGGGTGGCCCTGGGGAAGCGGGGGGCCCAGGTGGACGGGCTTCTCCTCTCCGCCTGGCGGCTCCACTACGGGGGGGTCGCCCGGGTGCGGGTGCGGGGCCTGCGGGAGGCCTCCTTGCCCGTGGAGGGGGCGGAAGGGCTTGGGGGGGAGCTGAGGCTTGCCCCTGAGCTCCTCCTCTTCCACGGCTTCAAGGTGGGGGAGGAGGTCCTGGTCTGGCCCGAGGTATAGTGGCCCCATGCCCGAAGCCCTGGTGGCCCTGGAGTCCGCGGTCCTCACCCACGGCCTGCCCTACCCCTTCAACCTGGAGACCCTCGAGGCCCTGGAGGAGGCGGTGCGGGCCGAGGGGGCCATTCCCAAGACCATCGCCCTGGTGCGGGGGGAGGTGCGCCTCGGCCTCACCCCGGAGGAGAAGGCCCACCTGGCCCAGGGGGGCGCGGACAAGGCCAGCCTGTGGAACCTGGCCGCCCTCCTCGCCCAAGGCCAAAGCGCCGGGACCACCGTGGCGGCCACGGCCCACCTCGCCCACCTCCACGGCCTGAAGGTCTTCGCCACCGGGGGGATCGGGGGGGTGCACCTCGAGCCCTACGACGAAAGCGCCGACCTCATCGCCCTCTCCCGCACCCCCATCCTGGTGGTCTCCTCCGGCCCCAAGGCCATCCTGGACCTCGGGGCCACCCTGGAGCGCCTGGAGACCCTGGGGGTGAGCGTGGTGGGCTACCGCACGGACCGTCTCCCCGCCTTCTTCTCCCCCGACTCCCCCTTTCCCGTCCCCGCCCGGGTGGACACCCCTCTGGAGGCGGCCCGGGTCTACCTCCAGGCCCGGGCCTTGGGCCTTGGGGGGGTGCTCCTGGTGAACCCGGTCTCCCAAGGCCTCCCTTACGAGCAGGTGGCCCTCTGGGTGGAGGAGGCGGGCCGGATGGCGGCCCGGGAGGGGGTCTTCGGGAAGGCCCTCACCCCCTACCTCCTGAGGAAGCTCTCGGAGCTCTCCTCGGGGGAGACGGACCGGGTCAACCGGAGGCTCCTCCTGGAGAACGCCCGCCTGGCGGCCCAGGTGGCCCTGGCCCTGGCGGGGCTAGAATAACCCAAGTTGCTACCCAGCCATCTTCTGGGTCAGGAGACTGATGTTATGGGCCAGGACGAAGGTGAGAACTTTGATGACGAAACCCTCCTGGGTCACGGCGTGGATGCGCCTGGGGAAGAGGTGATGGAGCATGCTCCCCACCGTCTCCACCACCCTCCGCCCCACGATGGCCAGGTACTGCATCCAAGGGAGATACCGCCGGCTGTTCCTCCTGCGGATGACCATGGGAACAACCTCCTGGGCCTCCCGGAGGAGGTCCTCGTACAGATGGCTCTCGTACCCCCGGTCCAGGT